>CADEDU010000007.1:0-23990 GCA_902826155.1 uncultured beta proteobacterium | reverse complement strand
TTGCGAGAACGAGGCTTCGACAACGCGGTGGGCGTTGCGCATGGCGCCCGCAACATCGCCCTTGGAGAACGCCTGGCGCGAAATGCGATTGGTGCCGAGCGCTTCGTCGACGAGCGCAGCGCCGGGGGCGAGCGCGTCGGTCATCGTCGTCACCGCCGGCAGCGGCTCGTACTGCACTTCGACCAGTTCGGCGGCGTCCTCGGCGAGATAGCGGTCGCGCGCCACCACGCACGCGACCGGATCGCCCTGAAAACGCACTTTGGACGTGGGTAGCGTCTCCGCCTCGCACGGCAGCAGCCCTTCGATCGGCGGTGCCATGCGCAAGGGCGCCGTCCATTGCGCCAACTCGCTGCCGGTCACGACCGCCACCACGCCAGGCGCGCGCAACGCAGCGCTTGCATCGATCGATCGGATGCGCGCATGTGCGTGGGGCGACCGTATGAAATGCGCGTGCAACGCGCCGACCACCTGCAGGTCGTCTCCGTAGCGCGCGTGCCCGGTGAGCAGTCGATCGTCTTCCATGCGCGGCAGCGACTGGCCGATCTGGGTGAAGCCCTCGGTGTCCAGTCCTGGTGTAACCGGCGCGTTCATACGGTGCGCATCGCTTGCGCCGCCGCACGGATCGCGATGACGATGTTGTGGTAGCCGGTGCAGCGGCACAGATTGCCGGCGAGCACGTCGCGGATCTCGTCATCCGACGGGTCCGGGTTTTGTTTGAGGTAGGCCGCGAAAGTCATCAGGATGCCTGGGGTGCAGTAGCCGCATTGCAGTCCGTGATGATCGCGAAACGCCTGTTGGAGCGGATGGAGCTTGCCTTCCGCTGCCAACGATTCGACGGTCTCGATCCGGCGCCCGTGCATTTGCACCCCGAAAGCCAGGCATGAACGCAAAGGCACGCCATCGACGAGCACCGTGCACGCACCGCACACGCCGTGCTCGCACCCGACATGCGTGCCGGTGAGTCCGCAATCCTCGCGCAGCACGTCGGCCAGCAGCTTGCGTGGGGCGACGAGCACTTCGTACACATCTCCGTTGACCTGCAGCTTCAACGCGACCCTGTCCATACTCAGTTCCCGGCGCGCTGTAGCGCTTGCGTCACCGCGCGTTCGACCAGCACCTGCACGAGCTCGGTGCGATACCAGGTGGCGACTTTCGGATCGTCGTGCGGCTTGATCTGGTCCGCTGCGATGCGCCCGGCGCGCACAGCGAGCGAATCATCGGCGCGTGCTCCGGCAAGCGAGGCCATGGATTCGGACACATCTGTTGGCGTTGGCGTCGCGCCCCCTACGACCACACGCAACTGTTGCACGCGACCCTGCGCGAGATCGACCGTTGCACAGACCGCGCACAGCGCGAAATCGCCGCGCCGGCGGGTAAACACCTCGAAACCCCAACCGGTTCGCGCAGACAGCAGCGGCCAACTCGAAGACAGCAGCATCTCGTCGGCGCCGAGCGCGGTCGTCATCGTCGAGACGAAGAAAACACTGGCCGCAATATCGCGTTGTCCGCGTGTGCTTTGCACGCGCATGGTGGCGCCGAGCGCAATCGCCAGCAGGGGCCACTGTGCTGCCGGATCGGCATGCGCAATCGAGCCGCCGATCGTTCCCTGCGTGCGGATTGCGTAGTGGGCGATGGTGCCCGCCGCGACCGGCAGTACCGGCAGCCGATCTCGCAGCAGCGCCGAGCGCTCGATCGTCGCGTGCCGGGTAAGCGCACCGATCTCGATCGCTTGGCGATCTTCGCGAATGAAATCGAGCTCTGCGATCCGATTGATGTCGACCACATGCGCGGGCCGCGCGATGCGCATGTTCATCATGGGCACCAGACTTTGGCCGCCGGCGAGTAGCTTGGACTCGTCGCCATGCAGGGCCAATATTTCGAGCGCCTCGGCGACCGAGCGGGGAGCGTGATAGTGGAATGCGGCGGGCTTCATCGCATCACGGCGCGTGCAGCAGATTGGTACTGGATGACTGGTCGAACAGGTGCAAACGATCGGGCTGCGCCGTGAACGCGACGCGGTCACCGGCGCGGAACGATTGACCCTTGGCGACGCGAAAGAATACCTGCTGCTGCGCGCACTCGATGCCCAGGTACTGATCCGATCCAACCGGCAGCACCGACTGGATCGCGCCGCGCAATGGCCCGCTCGGATCAAGATGAACATCTTCGGGGCGCACGCCGAGCACGATCGGGCGATTCGCATCGCCGGCCAGTTTTTCGCTGGAGGCGCGCCCAAGGGGCACTACGACCTCGCCTTGCCGAAACACAAGACCGTCTGCTGCGCGATCCAGATGGCCGGGAAGCAGATTGATCGGCGGGTTGCCCAGGAACGACGCGACGAACACGTTGCGGGGCCGCTCGTAGATCGCATCGGGCGTGCCGACCTGTTGCACCAGGCCATCTTTCATCACCACGATCCGGTCGGCGAGCGTCAGCGCTTCGGCCTGGTCGTGCGTCACGTACACGAAGGTGGTCCGCATCGTCTGATGCAATGCCTTGATCTCCGCGCGCATCGAGATGCGCAGTGCGGCATCGAGGTTGGACAGCGGCTCGTCCATCAGGAACACCGCCGGCTGGCGCACGATCGCGCGGCCGAGCGCTACGCGTTGACGCTGTCCGCCGGAGAGCTGGCTCGGTTTGCGATCGAGCAATTCGTTGATCTCCAGGCGGCGCGCGGCATCCTTGACCCGCCGGTCGATCTCCTCCTGCGCGAACTTGCGCATGCGAAGTCCGAACGCGATGTTCTCGTACACCGACTTGTGCGGATACAGCGCGTAGCTCTGGAACACCATCGCCACGTCGCGTGCGTGCGGCGGCACGTGATCGACCTGCGTGTCGCCGAGGTAGAGGTGGCCTTCGGACACGTCTTCCAGGCCCGCGATCATGTTGAGCGTGGTCGATTTGCCACAGCCCGAGGGCCCCAGAAGCACGACGAACTCGCGGTCGGCGATGTCCAGTGAGAGCTTGTCGACCGCAACGACGCCGCTGTCGAAGCGCTTCGTGACCTGGTCGAAGCGGATGCTAGCCATGCCTCATCCTTTGACGGCGCCGGCGGTCAGGCCGGAAACGATGTATCGCTCGAACACGATCGCGAGGATCACCGGCGGGATCACCGCCAGCACCCCTGCCGCATTGATGAAGGCGTAGGAGATCGTGAAGTCCGACGTGAACGATGCCACCACCATCGGCATCGTCTGCGAGGCGATCGTCTGGGTGAACAACAGCGCGAGCAGGAATTCGTTCCAGCTCGTGAGGAAGGTGAAGAGCACCGCCGCGACGATCGCCGGCCAGGCCAGCGGCAGGTACACGCGCATCATCGTCTGGAAGCGGGTGCAGCCATCAACGCGCGCCGCCTTGTCGAGTTCGTCGGGCACCGACTCGAAGTAGCTGGTCAGGATGAACACGGTGAACGGCACGGTGATCGCGAGGTAGGTGATGATCAGCGACCACAGCGTATCCATCAGTCCCAGTTTTTGGATGAACAGAAAAAACGGCACCACCAGCGCGATGTCGGGAATGACGCGCGTGGTGAGCATGAAATAGATCGAGGTCATGCGGCCGCGGAAGCGGATCATCGCCAGCGCATAGGCAGCCGGGATGCCAACCAGCAGATTGAGCAGTACCACGGCGACCGACACGATCAGGCTGTTCATCATGCCGGGGATCAGATCGCGCGCCGTGCTCGGAATGTAGCCGCCAGAGGCCGGGTCGCGCTCCTTGCGCGTTTCGTAGGTGACCTTGGTATCGCCGTCGCGAAAGATCGCCGCGTAGTTCATCAGCGTGGGCTCGTGCGGAATCCAATGCGGCGGCACCGACACGATCTCGCGCTCGGATTGGAATGACGAGGCCGCGAGCCAGTACACCGGCGCCAGCACGTAGGCGGCTACGACCAGTGCGAACAGGTAGATGAGGACTTTCCGCATGGGATTGGGCGCCTGACAGAACCACGTATTGGGCATCGACCAGTGCCATCGCGGGCTGGCCATGCGAAGGCTCCCTGACAGCATTGCCCTCAGGCGCCATGGATAGCGGGTTTGAGGGAGGTATCCCTCAAAATCGTCTGCGACTTTAAGATGGTAGCCATAACGATTGTAGCCACAACGAAAGGCAGGGGAGGCCGCCATGCGCGCGGGGTCCTCCGCTGAACAGAGGCATAGCGTCGGTGAGCGCAGAGACATTCCGGTTCCTCGATTGCATCCTGCGGCCGTCGGTTCGTCAGCTGAGCCGGGGCGGCAAGCCTCTGCCGCTGGGCGCGCGCGCGTACGACCTGCTGGTGCATCTGGTCGTCAACGCCGGCCGAGTCGTCAGCCGCGACGAACTGATGCTCGCTGTCTGGGGGCAGGATGCCGTCGTCGGCGACAACAATCTGAACGTGCAGGTCGCGACGCTGCGCCAGATGCTGGGCCGTGAGGCAGTGCTGACCGTTCCCGGTCACGGCCTGCGGTTCGGTCATGCCGTGCGCGTCGAATCGGAAGTCGAGGAGACCCTCGAGTTGCCCGATCGGCCGTCGGTGGTCGTGCTGCCATTCGCCGATGTGGGCGCTGATGCCAATTGGGCTTGGTTGGCGGACTGCGTCGTCGAGGACGTCACCACCGAGCTGTCTCGTTTTCGGGATCTCTTCGTGGTGGCGCGCAACTCGGCGTTCGCCTGGCGCGGAGAAGCGCGCGACGTGCGCACCATCGCCCGCGCGCTGGGAGTACGGTACGTCGTCGAGGGCAGCGTGCGTGTCGCGGCGGGTCGCGTGCGCGCCACAGCGCAGCTCATCGACGCCACCTCGGGCGGTCACGTCTGGGCGGAGAACATCGACGGGCCGATCGAGGATCCGTTCGCTGCGCAGGCACACATCGTTGCTGGAATCGCGCCCGCTCTCGCGCCGCACATCGACGCGGCGGGGGCGCCGCGGGCGCGGCGCGCACCACCAGCGGACCTTGACGCCTTCGGTCTCGCACAGGCGGCCTGGGCGGTGGTGTCGGTCGGCGAGATGGCGTTCGACACCACGCCGCGCGACCGGGCTGCTGCGCTGGCGCGCCAGGCGCTCGCCGCCGACTCGTCCTGCGGTCTTGCGCATCGGGTGCTTGCCGCGGTGCAGTGGTGGCACGCTTATCACGGCACCATCGGTGATTTTCCCGCGACCGTCGCCGCCGGACTGGAAGCGGCCGACGCGGCGATCGCGCTCGACGCGCAGGATCATCATGCGTGGCGGCAAAAGGGGCTCCTCGCCTTCATGGCGCAGGACCAGACGACGGGTCTGGTGGCGCTGCGGCACGCGCACGAACTGAATCCGAACTGCGCGGTGACCCGAGCCTGGCTCGGCATGAATGAGGCCCTGCACGGTGACCCGGGCTGCGGCGTACCGCTGGTGGAATCCGCGCTGCGGCTCAGTCCGCGCGATCCCGCACGCGGCGAGATGCTCTGCGCGCTCGGCTTCACACAGTTCGCCGTGCGCAACTACGTGGGCGCGGCCGCTTCGGCGCACGCGGCGCGGCTAGGCATGATGAACGCCGCCCCGCCGCTCGTACTGGGTGCGATCGCCCAGGTTGGCGCGTGCGACCTGGAGGCGGCCGCCGCAACCTTCGCGCGGCTCAACGCCACCGCGCCGGCGCTCGCGGCGCAGCGGCTGGCGGGGCGCTGGCTCTCGACCAACCCCGACTACCAGACCCGCGCACATACCTTCCTGCGCGTCGCCGCGGGGTTGGCGCCGCCGGAGGCGGCCGACGCGCTGCGCTAGCGGACGGGCGATTTAGTTTCCTTTAGCGTGCCGTGTGTGCGCCGGCCACGTGCAGCGCGAAGATCGCCACCATCTTCGGCTCCGCATGGGTTCTGATACATGAGCGCGTACGTCATCTTCGACGTCGAGATTCGCGACATGACCCGCTACCAGGAATTCATGAATGGGGTCAAACCCGCCCTGGACGCGGCCGGCGCCCGCTATCTGTCACGCGGCGGCGCGCACACGGTCCACGAGGGCGACTGGTCGCCGCGACGCATCGTCCTGCTCGAGTTTCCGTCGGTGGCCGCCTGGCAGACTTTCTACAACGGCGCGACCTATCAGGGCCTGAAAGGCATTCGCGACCAATGCAGCTCCGCGAGGCTCGTCTGCATCGAGGGTCTCGAGTCGTAGGCGATTCGAACGTCGAAGGGAACATGCGCATGGAACTGCCGGACATCATCACCCGATTGCCGGAGGTCGAGCTGCCGGTTCCCTCGACGACCGTGCGCACCAGCCTGCTGCAGTCCGAGCACGGGCAACTCGTCTTCTTCCAGGTTCTCAGGGATGTGGAGCTACCCGCCCACAGCCACAAAGGCCAGTGGGGCACGGTTCTCGAAGGCACGGTCGAGCTCACGGTGAGCGGATCGACCCGAGTGCATACAACGGGAAGCTCGTACTACGTGCCGGCAGGCGCCGTCCACAGCGCGCGGCTCGTCGCGGGCACCAAGATCATCGAGTTCTTCGAGGAGCCCGATCGCTACAAACCGAAGTTCGTCGCCGGCGATCGCAAGGAGGGCGATCCGGTATGAGGCCAGGGGCATGAATGAGTTCGTCGCGGCAGGCCGGCGATTCAGCGTCCGGATTTAGCGCCCTTTAGCGCGTCGTATTGGCGCTGAGCTTGTGCTTGGCGAGGATCGCGCCCGCCGCTGTGCGACGGCACCGGCCGCTGCGCAAGCACCCGGCCCATGACGCGAAGCACGAACCACTCGACTGACGAAATCACAGGGAGTCCATATGACCGAACGCCTCGATCGGCGGCACCACTTGCGCCGCCTCCTGCTCATTCCCCTTGCTCTCGCCTTGTCGGCGTGCGCGGTCACTGGCGGATCGGCGCCGCCCGTGACGGTCGTCGCGAATCATCCGAACGTGGTGTCGTTCTGGAACGACATCGCCAACAAGACGGTGCTCGCGCAATCGGCTGTCAATACCACGCCCGAAGAGCAGCGTCCGACGTTCTTCTTCGATGTGGCGAGCGTGCACGTGGCCATCTACGACGCCGTGGTCGCCATCGAAGGCCGCTACAAACCCTTTGCGGTCAAGCCCAAGGCGCCGGCCGCAGGCGCCTCAACCGAGGCCGCCGTGAGCGCCGCTGCCTACGGCGTGCTGAAGGCGCTGTTTCCGAATCGCGGTGCGCAGTACCAAACCGCCTACGAGCAGCGCCTCGCTGCGATCTCGGATGGTCCGGCCAAGGCCTCGGGCATTACGCTCGGCAGTGAAGTCGCGGCCGAAGTGGTTCGCCTGCGCGCCAACGATGGGCGCACCGTCGCGCTCGCGCCCTATGTGTCCGGCTCGGCTCCGGGGCAGTTTCGCAGCGCCAACCCGAATCCCGTCTTTCGACACTTTCCGGCGATCAAGCCGTTCTCGCTCGATCGACTCGATCAGTTCCGGCCCGCTGCGCCCCCAGCGCTCGGCAGCACCGCATATGCCGCCGTGCTCAACGAAACACGCGCGCTTGGCGGCTCGGTCAGTGCCGCACGTACACCCGAGCAACTCGAGGTCGCGCGCTTTCACACCGAACCGCCGCCTCCTGCGATCACGCGCAATCTGGGTCGCTTTGCATCGAGCACGGCGAACGTCGGTGACGCGGCGCGGCTGATGGCAATCATCTACGTCAGCTACGTCGACGCCATCGCCGCCTGCTTCGAGGCCAAGTACCACTACGGTACCTGGCGTCCGGTGAGCGCCATCAACATGGCCGATGCCGATGGCAACGACGCCACTCAGGCGGATGCGAAGTGGACGCCGGTGCTGCCTACGCCCAACCATCCCGAGTACCCGGCCGCGCACTCCTGCACCTCAGGAAGCCTGGGCGAGGCTTTGCGCCACTACTACGGCACGTCCAATGTCACGTTCACCTGGGATAGCGCGGTGACCAAGACGACGCGCACCTACGCCGGTATCGATGAGTTCAATGCCGAAGCCGGCATGGCCCGCATTCACGGCGGCATGCACTTCAAGCATTCGGTCGCTGCCGGCGAGGAGCTCGGCAAGAAGGTCGGCCGATGGGTGGCCGCTCGACATTTCGGTCGCCAATAGAGATCCGCGACGCAAGCAGGTTGGCGCCAGTCGCCATCCTCAATCACAGAGAGGAACAGGAGAATCCAATGAATCGTCGATCCCTTCTTGCCGCCGTCGGAGTGCTCGCGGCGGCGATCCACGCCGGCCACGCCGTCGCGCAAGCCACCTGGCCTGAGCGGCCGGTGACCATCGTCGTCCCGTTCGGTCCGGGCTCGGCACCCGACGTAATGGCGCGCCTTGCCGCCCCGCATCTCAGCACACGCCTGGGCAAGTCGGTGCTCGTTCAGAACGCACCCGGGTCCGCGGGGACCATCGGCGTCGAGCGCGTGGTGCGCGCGGCGCCCGACGGCTACACGTTGGTGCTGCCGGGGGATGCCGCGATCGTGGTGCGCGTGAGTATGAGCCCGCGGCTACCGTATGACCCGGAGCGGGATCTCGCGCCCATCATGCTCGTCGGACGCACCACGAACGTGCTGGTGGTGTCGAGCCAGACACCGTTCCGCACTCTCGCTGATCTGATCGTGGCGGCGCGGGCGCAGCCGAAGAGCATCACGTTCGCGCATTCCGGCCAGGGAACGTCGCAGCACCTTGGCGGCGAGATGCTGGCCCAGATGGCCGGCGTGTCGCTCACGGCGGTCGCGTATAACGACGTGGGCGCGCTGTCGTCGGACCTGCAAAGCAGCCGCGTCACCATGTCGCTGCAGAACAGCGTGAACGCGGTGCCGAAGGTGCGCGAAGGCACACTGCGCGCGCTGGCCGTCTCATCTACTGCGAGGTTCCCAGCACTGTCGGATGTGCCGACCGTCGCCGAGCAGGGGCTACCCGGATTCGATGCCAATGCGTGGTTCGGTCTCTACGCGCCCGCCGGAACGCCCGCACCGGTCATCGCGCGCGTGAATGCCGACATGCGCGCGGCGATGCACGAGGCGGACGTACGCAGCCGGCTCGACACGCTCGGCGTGCAACTCGTGGCCGGTACGCCCGAAGAACTCAAGCAAATCATCGCGACCGAGACGCCACGCATGCGCAAGGTATTGCGCGCGGCCGGGATCATGGGCGAGTGATGGCGCCGGCGTCGCGGATCGCTTAAACGAGCGCTTCAATGAGCGCTAGAGCTTGCGACCGAGCCAGCGGATGATGAAGAACGCCAGCACGAACGTGGCGATGGCGAGGATGTAGGCGAGCGCCGCGCCGGTGCCGAACGAGAGCTTGCGGAAGGTCTCGACGTACACCTGCCAGGCAAGCACGTGCGAGGCGTTCGCCGGTCCGCCCTCGGTGAGCAGGAAGAACAGATCGAAGTGGCGCACCGCCATCATCGTCTCGTACACCAGCACCAGCATGAATCCGGGTTTGAGCGCAGGCAGCGTGATGTGCCAGAAGCGCTGCATCACGCCTGCGCCGTCGACCTTTGCCGCCTTGTAGAGATCCTCCGGGATCGATTTCATCGTCACCAGCAGCAGGATCACCGCGAGCGGCACCTCCTTCCACACGAACGCGTTGGCGATGAGGGGAATGGTCTTGCGCTCGTCGCCGAGCCAGATCATGTATTTGTCGATGAAATCGAGTTGCAGCAACAGCCCGTTCAGTGCGCCGTAGCCCGAGTCGTAGATCCACTTCCACATCAGGCCGTTGGCCACCGACGGGATCGCCCAGGGGATCAGCAGGATGGCCGACAGCGCACGCCGGCCGCGAAACTCCTCATTGAGCAGAACGGCGATGCCGAGCGCGATCGCCATGATCGCGGCCACCGAGAGGATGCTGAAGTAGACGGTACGGCCGACCGACTCCCAGAACAGTGAATCCTGGAGAACCTCCAGATAGTTCTCCAGCCCCACGAACGGCACGCGATGCGGTCGCGTGAGCTTGAGATCGTAGAGGCTGATCCAGAGCGAATAGACGATCGGGAAGACCGCGACCGCCAGCAGCACCGCAATCAGCGGCGCGAGAAACAGCCAGGCGTTACGCTGGTCGTAGCCGAGCCACAGGCGCGTCGCAGGATGTGCAAGAGTGGCCATTCGGCCGGTTCAAGCTGCTAGCTCACTATGCCCTGCGCTGCAACTTGTTCCACACCTCTGCGGATCGCTGCAGCACCGACTGCGGCGCCGCCTTGTTCAGTACGGCCGCCTGCCAGCCGGGTGCATGGATCTCATTCCATTCGCCGAACCACGGCGCGATGATGTCTTTCTTCTTCGCGAGCGCGTTCTGGCGCTGGACTACCGCCGGGTCATGAAACTTCTGATACGCGGCCTTCACCGCGGCATCGTCGTACAGCGACTTGATGCCGAAGCCGGCGCCGATGTCGAGGAACACCAGCTTCTGGAACTTGTACTCGCCCTCTGCCTTGCCGCCGAACCACTCCATGAACTTGACCGACGCATCGAGCCGCTCTTTGTTCGCTGCTGCCTGCGGCGTCATGCCGTAGAAGCGCATCCAGCCGACGGTCGCGCTCGAGCCGTTCGGTCCGCCGACCGGCATCAGGGCCGGCTTGATCTTGCCTGCGACCTGCGACTGCTTCGGATCATTGATCGTGCGCATGCGGTAATTGGGCATCAGTGCGAACACGTGATTGCCGGTCGTGAACGCTTTCAGTCCGTTCAATTCCCCCAGCTCCACGCAGCCTGGCGAGACGATCTTGTGCTTGTTCACCGCGTCGACCAGCCATTGCATCGCGCGCAGCGCGCCGCCTTTCGGATCGCCCATCGCCGCGGTGCCGTTGTCGTTCACGAACTTGCCGCCGAACGAGTACACGAGTGCCGTGAGGTACTCGATCTGCCACGATTCCTGCGCCAGGCACATCATCAACGGGAATTCCGCGATCCCCTGCTGCTTCATCTTGAGCGATTGCTCCAACACCTCGTCCCAGGTCTTGGGGGGCGTGGAGTAGCCGGCCTTCTTCAGCTTCTCCTCGTCGTAGATGAAGCCCATGTAGTCGGAGTAGTAGGTGAGGCCCCACTGCTTGCCCTTGTAGGTGACCGAGCGGATGCAGAATTCGTCGATCTCCTTGGCGTTGTTGTATTGCGTGAGCTGCGTGTACTTGTCGATCGGCGCGAGCCAGCCGGCGTCGGCCCATTCGGGTAGCCAGGTATCGGACACCCACATCACGTCGATCGGTGCCTTGCCCACCAGCTTGGTGATCATGCCTTCGCGATACTGCGCCCACGGCGAGTTGGAGTACGCGACTTTGATACCGGTCTTGGCCTCGAACGCGCTCACATGGCTCTTCACCTGATCGACCGCGGCCGACCAAGCGTGAAAGTTGAGCGTGCTCTTGGCTTGCGCCATCGCGCCTTGCGGCAGCCACAGCGGCGCGCTGGCGGCAGCGCCGGCTTGCAGGAAGCGGCGGCGATCGAAGTGGGCGGGCATGGCGGCGTCCTCCTTGGGTAGCGGGAATCGTGGGATGGCGGCGTGTCGCGCTTGGCATGTGCGCAATCCCGCCGCCTTGCGATCGATTTTGCGCTGCCTACCGATCGGCGGCAAGCCGATCGCCCGGGGTGGCGGCGTCTGCCCGCGGGCCTCAGGCCACCCGCATCCCGCGCATCGCAAACGCCAGCAACGCGAGCATCGCCGCGAGCAACACCAGGCAGGCGAGGGCGAGCGACCAGTGGATGCCGATCAGGCTGCCGACGAAGCCGACCGTGATCCCGCTGAACGCGCGCAATCCGAGGAACGCCATGTTGAACAGGCCGATCACGCGGCCGCGCACTTCGGTGGGCGTGTTCAACTGCACCAGCGTTTGCGCCATGGCGCTGAAAGTGAGGTTGAGAAAGCCGACGGCGAACAAGAGCACCAGGGCGAGCGGATAGCTCGTCGTCACCGCAAACGCGGTGAGTACCACGCACCACACGATCGCGAGCACGATCGCCGTCTTCATGCGCGCCTGCATCAGGCTGCGTGCTTCGAGCACCACTCCGCCCACCAGTGCGCCCAGCGCGGCAGCGGTGAGCAGCATGTTGTACGACAGTTCGGTGTGTTCGGCGTCCAGATCGTGCGCGAATTCCGGCATCTGCGCCTGATAGGCGTTGCCGACGAAGAACGATGTCGCGCCGGCCAGCAACGTCATGGTGAGGATGACGCGGTTGCCGAGCGCGTCGCGCAGCGCCAGCGCGATGTCGGCGAACCCTCGGCTGCGCTGCGGCGCTGGCGTGTCGGCGCGACGGCCAGGTGCGCGAAACAGCCACAGGATGAGCGGCAGATAGAACAGCGCGTTCAGCATGATCGCGCGCTCCGGTCCGAGCAGGCTCATCAAGGTGCCGCCCACCGCCGGACCCAGCAGGATGCCGAGCGTCAACGCCGTGGCGTTGAGCCGGATCGCGCTTTGTAGATGGTCACGGCCGACGAGGTCGTAGAGCAGAATCTGCATCGCCGGATTCCATAGCACGCCGGCAATACCGTGAAGCGTGAGCAGTACCACTGCATGCCACACCTGCAGCGTATCGGTGATGAACAGGACGCCCCACGCCAGCGACACCGCGAGAAACAGCGCCTGCGCAAGCTGGATCATGCGACGCGGACCGAAGCGATCGGCGGCGGCGCCCGATATCACCGCGAACAAGAGGAACGGCACCCAATGCGTGATCACGGCAACGCCGCCGAGCACGGGCGACTGGAACTTCTGAAAGATCACCCAGTAGCTGATGACGTGCTCGATGTTGTCGGCCATCATCGCCAGGGCGGTGAAGAAGAAGAACCGGCGGTAGTGCGGGTTGCGCAGCGCGGCGAATGGTGTGCGCGCGGCGTGTTGCGTCGATGCGGACATGGGGCCGGATGCTCGCATGAATCACGAAACGGACCAATCCTTACGGAAGGCTTGCGCATGAACAGTCTGTTGATCGGTGGCGCCGTACTCTCGCTGACGCTCGCTGCAGTATCGACTCCAGGCATGGCGCAGCCGTTTCCCGCGGCGCAGCCATTTCCCGCAGCGCAGCCATTTCCCGCAGGGCCGGTGAGTCTGGTCGTGCCGCTCGCGCCGGGTGACGCCGCGGATGTCTCGGCGCGTACCCTGGGCGAGGAAATGGCCAGGCGACTGAACACTGCGGTGATCGCCATCAATCGACCGGGGGGTGGCAGCGCGATCGGCACTCAAAGCGTGGTGCAGGCGAAGAAAGACGGGCACACCATCCTGTATGCGCCGAACGCGCCGCTCACGATCCGCGCCGTGCTCGATCCGCAGGCAACCACCTACGACGCGCTGCGCGATCTCGTGCCGCTTGGCATCGCCTCCCGTACGCCGAGCGTGCTGGTGGTGCGTAGCGACGCGCCGTACAAGACCTTCGCCGAGCTGATCGACTACGCGAAGAACAACCCCGACAAGGTCCGCATCGGTCACCCGGGCGCGGGCTCGGTCGGCGATCTATGCGTGCAGTTGATCAACGCGCTGACCGGCGTGGCGCTGGTGCCGCATGCCGGGGCCGCACCGGCAATCACTGCGTTGCGCGGTGAACACATCGAGGGCGTGGTGCTGGCGCTGGGCGCCTTGAGCGGGCACATCAAGGCGGGAACCTTCCGTGCACTGGTCAGCTCGAACCGGATTCCGGAGATGGGCGCGATTCCCACGATGAAGGCGCTGGGCTATCGCGAAGAACTCTTCGGCATCTGGTTCGGCTTTCTCGCGCCGGCGGGCATTCCCGAGGAAGCGCGCAAGGTGCTCGTCGATACGATCGAACAGGCGGTCAAGGCGCCGGCCATCGCCGCGAAGCTGGCCCCGCTGGGCATCCTTCTTGGCTACGCCTCGCCCGATCAGCAAGCGGCCGAGATTCGCGATGAGCTTGATCGCGTGAGGACGATGGCGAAAAGTACCGGCCTGCGCAGATAGGACGCATCGTGCCGGTGCGATACGCGAACTAAGGCGTCAGCGCGCTCGCCACTGCGCGCGCATGCGGCACCACGTCGTAGGCGTAGAGGTGTTTGCGGAACTCGGCGTGCGCCGCGAGTTCGGCGTCGCGCGTGCTCAAGTCGCCCGATGCGGAGTCGACACGCAGACCCTGCTGACGCGCGCCGCGCTGCACGTCGGCTACACGCTCGCGACGCAGGCGCTCGTAGGCAAGGAGTGCGGCCGGCACATTCGCTCGATCGGTCTGCGCCAGAATGGTCGCGAGCGCCATGCCGTCTTCAATGCCCTGGTTGGCGCCTTGGCCGAGATGCGGCAGCATCGGATGCGCTGCGTCGCCGAGTAACGTCAATCGGCCCTTGCTCCAGGTGGGCAACGGCTCACGATCGTAGAGCGCCCAGCGGAAGGTGTGATCGACCTGCGCGAGCACGTTGCCGATGCGCGGGTCCCAACCTTCGAACTCGCGACGCAAGGCCGCCGGATCGCCCGGAGCGGTCCACGACTCCTTCATCTGCTCATCGGTCGGCACGAACCCGACGTAGTTGACCATGGTGCCGTGGCGGACCGGAAACACCAGGAAGTGCTTCGACGGCCCGGCCCACATCTGCCAGCGATCCATCGGCCACTCGGGGATGCGTTCGCGTGCGACCAGGCCACGGTAGGAAATCGTGCCGTGGAACACCGGCGTCGACGGCGGAAACACATGGGGCCGCATCTCCGAATGGATGCCGTCGGCACCCACCACGACATCGGCTTCGGCCATTGCGCCGTTGTCGAACCGAACGCGCGCACGTTCGGCGTTCTGCTCGAAGCCGATCGCGCGGTGGCCGGTATGCACAATGCCCGCGGGAAGATTCGCGGCGAGCAGCTCGACGTAGTCGGCGCGATGCATGCCGTACGTGGCATTCCAGCCGGACGCATCGGTCACCTGCACCGGCGCGATCGGCGCGCCGTCGTGACGAAAGTAGCTGGAGCCCGGACCGACCAGCGAACCGAACTTCTCCACGGCGCTCCCCAGGCCCACGCGTTGCAGATTGCGTACGGCATTCGGTGTGACGAACACGCCCGCACCGACTTCGCCGAGCGCGGGTGCCTGCTCGTACACTGCAACACGTAGCCCGTGCGCGAGCAGCGCATTGGCGGCGAACAGCCCGGCGATGCCGCCGCCTACGATGACGACTTCGGTGTGCGCGCCCATATCGCTCATCCGGATGTGAACTCGACGGCGCATTCTGCACGCCTTAGTCCTCGCCGGGCAACGACACCGCCCGCATGCATCCGGCGCTACAGTGACGTTCACACCACGATCGAGTCCGCTGTTGACCCCGCCGCCGTCCCCGCCGCTGTTCCCGTTATTGACCCGCAATGTGCACGATGCTCTGGTCGCGGCCGTGCGTGCCGGCCGTGCATCGATCGAGTGCTCGCTCGATCTCGACCGCTCGATCACGAGCGTAGAACTGAGTCCGCACGAGTGGCGCTGGCAGGGCGTGCGCTTTCCGTTTGTCGAAGCGTGCAAGGACCGCACGATCTACCACTGGACCGGTGATGCGTTCGAGCCGATCGCACGATTCGGCACATCGCTCATCAAGCTGGTGCCGACGCAGTGGGGGCCGCCTACGTTCGAGATCGACGGTATCAAGATGCTGCCGACTGCGCACGTTTCGCCTTACGCTGATGCCGAACGCAAGGTCGCGCTGATCCAGCCGCACGGCAAAGAGATTCTCGATACCTGCGGCGGGCTGGGCTACTTCGCTGCCTGGTGCGTGCAGGGCGGAGCGAGTCGCGTGCTTTCGTACGAACTGAACGCGGATGTGATCTGGCTGCGCAGTCTCAATCCGTGGTCACCGATGCCAGGCGATGCATTGACGCTGACTCACGGCGATATCACCGAGCACATCCTCGAGCTGCCGCGCGGTTCGGTCGATGCGATCCTGCATGATCCGCCGCGCTTCGGCATCGCCGGGGCGCTGTACGCGCAAGCGTTCTACGACCAACTCGCGCGGGTGCTCAGGCGAAAAGGTCGGCTGTTCCACTACACCGGCACGCCGAACAAGCTCACCTCCGGTCGCGATGTGCCGCAGGAGGTGTTGAAGCGCTTGCGCCGTGCCGGGTTCGAGGCGCGGCTGAGCGGCGATGGGATCCTGGCGGTGAGACAGTGACGCAGAGACGCAGTTACGCGATGACGCGGTAACCGCGGGTCGCTGAGTCAGTGTCCCGGCGCGTCGCATCGCCACGCACGGACGACTCAGGGCATCCGCGCGCCTGGAATCACCGGCATCAGCACGTACGGCATCTTTCCTGGCGCGAAGTGCAGCGTGTTTCTGGTCTTGAAGATGGAGTCCGGGCGGTCGTTCGGGTCGTCGTGGCGGAACGGGCCGACGCCCTTCATCGGATAAGGCGAGAACGGCACATGCGCGACCGTGCCGTCCACTTCGTAGTCTTTGCCGCGCACGTTGAGTGCGAGGCGATAGCCCGGCGGGATGACGATGCAGGTCGGCCAGACCTCGACGTCGATTTCGTAGATTTCGCCCGGTACGAGCCGCTGCTTCTCGTCGTGCGTGTGCCACGGGCGGTACGGTTTCGACTTTTTCGGATCGAGTTTCCGGTGCGAGGCCCTGAGCCAACCGAGCGCGATCGGCGTGCGGGGATCGTTGGAGCCGATGAACGTGACCTCCTTGCCACCCGGGTCGATCAGCCGCAGCGCGAGGATGAAGTCGGCATCCGTCGTCGCCGAGGAGATCCACAGCTTCGCCGCTATAGGCCCGGTGATCTCCATCGGCTCGGTCATCGCGGACATCGAGAACGTGAGGCCGTCGCCATCCGTATCGTAGGTGAGCGTCGTTGCCGTTGTTTTGGGTTCGGTCGGGCCCCAGCCCTTGGTCGCCGGATCAAGATAGAACTTCGTCCACGCGGTGCGCGCGAGCGGCCACTCCTTCTCGGCGCGGCGCACGAACTTCTCGCCCGGGTAGCGGATCTGCAACTCGACCGGCGGCTGGTTCTCCCAACCGGTCTGCTCGCCTTTGAGGAAGTGGCCGAAGAAGCGTCGCTGCATGTCTTCGCCGTGTCTGGCGTAGAACAGCGTGAAGTGCGTATCGCCGTGCATCTCGAGCCATTTCTGTTTCGCGCCGCAAGCGAGATAGCCCTCGATGTTGCCGTGCGGATGCAGGCCCTGGCCGCCCCAGTTGCCGGCAGATAGCGTCGGCACCTCGATCTGCTCGGGCTTGCCGCTGTGATCGAGGTAATAGTCGTCGAGCAGTTGGCGGGTGCGCACCTCGGCGACGATGTCGCGCTGGTTCTTCGCCAGCTGCTCAGGGCTCAGCGTATCGGGGCCGGTGACCAGACCCCCGTGCACCGGACTACGGCCGCCTTGCTCGCCCAGCCCGTGCTGCACGCTCGCCACCTGTCGGCGGTACCAGCTCTCGATGAACGTGCTCAGGATGCCGCCGTGTCGTGCGACCTCGCGGTAGTGATCGAACGAACCCTCCCAGATGCATAGCGCGGCGAGATGCTTTGGTCTGAGCGCCGCGACCTGCCACTGGTTCATCGCGTAGTAGGAAATGCCGTTGATGCCGACCTTGCCGTTGGACCACGGCTGCGAGCCTGCCCACTCGATGCATTGCGCGAAGTCCTGCGTCTCGCGCTGACTCCACGGATCGACATAGCCGGGGGAGCAGCCGGTCCCGCGGCTGTCGACGCGCACGATCGCGTACCCATCGGGCACCCAGCGCTCGGGATCGACGAGCTCCCAGTTCTGGTACTTGTTGGTCGAGCCTTGCTCGATCTCGGGGACGGCCGCGACGACCCGCACCCACTGACTCTTGTAGCCGGTCTGGAATGCGAGATTCTTGGCGTACGGGCCGTAGCTGATGATGACCGGAAACTTGCCGGACTTCGCCGGCCGGAACACGTCGGCACGCATGGCAACGCCGTCGTCCATCGCGATGGCGACGTCCCAGTCGATCTGCATGCCGTCGCGCACTTCGCTGCGGGCCGCGGCACTCGTGCCGGTCATGGTGTGCTCCGTTGGTGGTGGGTGCGTGGCGCGAAGTGTGCCGGCGGTGGCTGTAATCGCCAAGTGCGCGTCTGGCGGCGTACGAACGCTCAGGAGTGTCGCCCGCACAACCGGGCTGTGCAGCGAGCCTCGTTCTTCTGCATCTGCCTCGGTCCTCAAGCAGAATCGGCGGCATTGCATCTGCTGGAGCAGATTCCGATGGTTCCCGTTCTGATTGCTGGCGGTGGTCCGGTCGGGCTCACGTTGGGCCTGGAACTCGCGCGGCGCGGGGTGAAGTGCATGCTGATCGAGCGCGCCACCGAAACCACGAAATTTCCGAAGATGGACATCACCAACGCGCGCAGCATGGAGCTGTTTCGGCGGCTGGGCGTGAGCGATGCACTGCGACGCGTGGCGGTGCCCGAAGCGAACTGCTTTGACGTGGCATGGGTGACGACGCTTGTCGGCCACGAGTTGCATCGCTTCCGCTACCCCAGCGCTGCGCAGTGGCGGCAGAGAAGTCGCGAGCAGAACGATGGCTCACAACCGGCCGAGCCGGCGATGCGCGTGTCGCAGGTGGTGATCGAGCCGGAGCTCAAGCGTCGGTTGCTGGCAACTCCTGGAGTCACCACCCGATTCGGCTTCGCGCTGGAATCGTTCAGTCAGGACGCCGAGGGCGTGACCGCCGTGGTGCGCGACGAGGCGAGCGGGGCGCTCGAAGAGGTGCATGCAGGGTATCTCGTGGGCTGCGATGGTGGCGCCAGTACTACCCGTAGCGCGCTCGACATCCGGCTCGAAGGCACGCCGCGCATCGGCCATCGCTTCATGGTGCACTTCCGCTCGCGCGCGCTCGATGTGCTGCAGCACCGCGGCGTCACCTGGCACAGTCAGTCGCTGCACGGCACGATCATCGCGCAGGACGACCACGACACCTGGACGCTGCAGACGGGCATTCCGGGGTTCCTGGAGATGACCGACCCGCAAGTCGATCCGCACTTCCTGATGCGCCGACTGGCAGGGCGCGACTTCGATTACGAGATCCTGTTCACCAGCGCGTGGACGCCGCATCTGCTGCTGGCCGAATCGTATGGTCGCGGCCGCGTGTTTCTTGCCGGCGACGCTGCGCATCAGTACAACCCCACCGGGGGGTACGGCATGAACACCGGCATCGGCGATGCGATGGATATCGCCTGGAAGCTCGCGATGGTCCATCACGGTTTCGCTGGCCCGAACCTGCTCGCCAGCTACGACGCGGAGCGGCGCCCGATCGGCGCGCGCAATCTGCAGGGATCGAAGCGTCACACCGGCGTTCGACAGAAGGTCGGGGCACTGTACCGGGCCAATGAGGAGCGGCTGTTCGATCCGAGCCCGCGTGGCGACGCGGCGCGGGCCGAGGTGGGCGCTGCGATCGCGCAACTGGGGAATGCGGAAAACGAGAGCTGGGGCATCGAATGGGGCTACTGCTACCGCGACTCGCCGGTGATCTGCCACGACGACGGCGCATGGCAAGACGATCCGTTGCATTACACACCCAGCACTACGCCGGGCACGCGGCTGCCGAGCGTGCATCTGGCCGACGGGCGCTTGCTGTTCGATGCACTCGGCGACGGGTTCACGCTGCTTGCTTTTGGCAATGCGCAAACGAGCGCGTTCGAGGAGGCGGCACGCAAGCGACGTGTGCCGCTTACGGTGCTGCGTATCGAAGAAGCGCGGCTGGCTGCTATGTATGAACGCGCGCTCGTACTGGTGCGGCCGGATCAGCATGTCGCCTGGCGCGGCGATTCGATCGACGGCGCGCAAGCAGCGGACGCCGTGTTTGCTCGCGTGCTGGGCTGGCGCTCGGGCTGACCGCGGCGCGGCTACCGAGCGTAGAACCGCTCCACGTTGTCGCAGAAGATGCCTTGCTTGGCTTCTTCCGAAATGTCATCGCGCTCGAGCATTTCTTCGACGTCGCGCATGGCGTGTTCGATGTTCGACTCGTGCGGATAGTCGGACGCGAACAACAGGCCCTTGTGGCCGATGCGATCGACCAGGTTGCGCAGCGAGGGCTCGCCGCCTTCGCAGCTGAAGTAGAGCCGGCCTGAGGCGAACACCTCGCTCGGCTTGGTTTTCATGTGCTCGGAGTATTCGCGATAGCCGTTCTTGGCCATGCCGAAGTAGCGATCGAGCCGGTCGATCATGTACGGCACCCAGCCGGTGCCCGCCTCGAGAAAACCGACGCGCAGTTCCTTGAAACGGTCGAACACGCCTTCGAACACGAAGCTGGTGATCTGGATCATCTGCGCGATCGGATGTTCCAGCGCGCCGGTCATCGCGAAGTGACTGAACGAGTTGATGCCAAGGTTCATTGACGGCGCACCGTGCGTGGCAATCGGCACGTTCAGGCGTTCGGCCTCTTCGTAGATCGGCCAGAACTCCGGATGGCCGAGTGCGCGGCGCACACCGATCTCGGCGCTGTTCGCAGGCAGGCACACGCCGACCATGCCAAGTTCGGTTACGGCGCGGCGCAACTCCTTCACAGCTGCCGGCACGTCCTGCAATGGCAACAGCGCCATGCCGCGCAACCGCTTGTCTTTCTTGTGATAGCGGTCGGTGAACCAGTTGTTGTAGGCGCGGGCGAGTGCAATCGCCCACTGCGAATCCTGGATCATGTTGAACGACAGGCCCGCGGTGGGATAGAGCACGGTCGATTCGAGATTCGCCTTGTCGAGCGCGTCGATCCACACCTGCGGCGTGATCTCGTAGGACTGGTACAGACCCAGGCGTGCCAGTAGCGCGCCGCGGTTGTAGCCGTCGAGCGTCGGGAAGAACGGATAGCCGAGCACGGTGGTGTTGCGATAGGGCGCTTCCAGGTACTCGAAGATCTCGCTGTCGCGCTCGATCACGTGGCCGTCGGCGTCGAGAATGCGGTTGGGGCGTGTGGTCATGGTGAGCTCCTGTTTACTTAGACCCGCTATACCTGGACGATGCCCGTCCGCGAAACCACTCCACCATGTCGCGCACCGCATCGGTCATCTGGAATCTCGGTTCGAAGCCGAGCACCGATTTCGCCGTGCTCAGATCGGAGTGATAGGTCATGTTCTGCAGCGCCGGCGTAGCGTTGTTGGGCTGATCGATGCGCAGCCGCGCGTTGGGGATCACCGCTTTCACCGTTGCGACGAGATCGTCGGGGGTGGTCAGCCGTCCCATCGTCAAGTTGAAGATGCGCCGACTGAGTTGCGGCGTGCGCAGCGCCAGCACCGTGCCGTGCGCCGCATCCTTCGAGTACACCCACTCCATCGTCGCGGCGGGCACGACGCCTTCCTCGCCCTTCAGTGCGTTGCCGATCAGGCTGAGAAAAACGTTGCTCGGCCCACCACCGCCGGCGCCGCTCCAAGGTCCGGCCACCGCGCCGTAGCGAACGCCTGCGAACTCCACGCCGCACCAGCGCGCGTAGTTGAGGCCGATGTTCTCGACCGCTTGCTTGCACGCCGAGTAGAAACTGATCGGTCGCGGGAACGCCTCCTCGTGCGCCGGATTGCCCTGGCCTTCGCCGCCGGCGATGTGGTGATTGAGCACGTTGGAGCTGGCGACCACCACGCGCTTGACTTTGTGCACGCGCGCCGCTTCGAGCACGTTGGTCGTGCCCATGATGTTCAGGTTGATCGCGGCATACGGGTCGCGCTGCGCGCCGATGGTGAGCATCGGGTTGGCGGCCATGTGGATGATCTCGTCGATATTCTCGTCGCGGATGATCTGCGTGAGCGAGAACGGCCGCAGCACGTCGCCTTCAACCAGGCGCACCTTGTTCAGATCGACGATGTCGCCGAGCGCGGCCGGTTGCGGGGCCCGATCCATCAGCACCGGCCGCTCGCCGCGCTCGACCAGAATGCGCGCAATCTGCGAACCGACGAGTCCGGCACCGATCAGCAGCACGGCCATGGGATTTCTCCTTCCACTGTTGTCAACGCATCACGCTCGGCAGCCAGGTGGCAAGCGGCGGGAACACGAAAATCAGCACCATCGCGAAGATGCTCAGGGTCATGTAGGCGATGCTCGCCTTCCACACATCGGTCATCGAGGCGTCGGGCACCACGCCTTTCAACACGAACAAGGCCAGACCGTACGGAGGCGAGATGGTCGCCACCTCGATCGTCAGCAGCATCAGCAGGCCGAACCACACCGGATCGAACGCGAGTGCTTTCACGATCGGCATGTAGATCGGGATGCTGATCATCAGCAGCGCCAACTCGTCCAGGAACGTGCCCAGCACGATCGCCGTGAGCATCATGCCGATCAACACCATCTGTGGTGACAGCCCCGACTCGGTGACGAAGCTCACCAGCTTGGCCGAGGTGCCGGTGAACGCGAGGATCTGCCCGAACGCCGCCGCGTTGGCGATGATCAGGAACACCATCGAGGTGATCTTCACCGTTCCCATCAGTGCCGCGCGGATCGTTTTCCAACTCATGCGGCGATAGATCGCCATTACCACCAGCGAACCGATCACGCCGATCGCTGCGGCCTCCGACGGCGTGGCGATGCCGAACAGCATCACCCCCCAAACGCTCATCGTGATGATCAGCACCGGCAGCACCGACAGCAGTGCGCGCATGCGCTCGCCCGGCGCGGGGCGGTCGGCCGCGCTGTCGGGCGCGAGCGCGGGGTTCAGTCGCACACGCAGCAGGATGTAGCCCACATAGAGCGATGCGAGCAGCAGACCTGGAAAGATGCCGGCGATCAACAGATCGCCCACGGGAATCTGCCCGAGCGATCCGAGCAGCACGGCGAGCACGCTCGGCGGAATGATCATCGCCAGACAACCGCTGCCCAGAATCGGCCCGAGCGCCATCTCTTTCGCGTAGCCGCGCCGGCGCATTTCGGGCGCGAGCGTCGAACCGAGCACCGCGACGCCGGATACAGCCGACCCGCTCATCGTGCCGAACATCGTGCCTGCAGCGACGGCCACGATCGACAGGTTGCCGCGCAGACGTCCGACCCACTTGGTGGCGGCGTCGAGCACCACGCCCACCACGCCCGACAGGAACAGCAACTCGCCCATGAGGATGAACAGCGGCACCGCAACCAGCGGGAATGACGCGAGGCTCGAGAACGCCGAGAGCGCAAGCAGCGAAAACGAACCGGTGCCGCCCATCCACAAGTAGGCGGCGATCAGGTTGAACAGCGTGAACGAGAACGCGACCGGCAGCCCCGACACGAAGAACAGCGTCAGCAGCACCAGGATGATCGAGAGGTAGCCCCACCATTCCATGGTTCAGAACCCGCCGCCGGGGCCTACTGGCGCGCTACGGAACGATCGGCGCAGGAACTGGACGGCGAGCAGCCCCATGCCGAAGGGCACCACGGCGAGGATCGTCCACTTGGGCACCTGCACCGAGCGGAACAGCAACTCGCCGCTGTTGAAGAGATCCCACACGTAGGTCGTACCCACCCAGGCGATCGTGCCGCAGACCGCCGCGCCGACGAGCGACGTGATCACGTGGAGCGCACGCTGGATGCCGGCCGGCAAGGTCTCGACCACGAACTCGACCTTGACGTGTCCTTCTTCCTTGAGCACCCAGGCACCGGCCAGATAGGCGACGTACACCAGCGCGTACTCGCAGAATTCGATTACCCAGCGCGTCGGCTTGCTGAACAGATAGCGCATCAGTACTTCGTAGAGCACCGCGAGCACCATGGCCACGACCATCGCGGCGGCAAGCGTTGCGAGCGCGGTGACCAGCGCATCGAGCGCGCGGCCCGTACGCGCCCAGCCCGATCGTCCCCCGTGGGAGAGAGACGGGGTTGGGGCGGCATTCATCGCGCTGCCTTCACACTACTTCGGCGCGAACTTCGCCATCAGGTCCTTCAGCTGCTGCCCGTACTTGGGCGAGCGCGAGAGCAGGAAGGCCTTGGTGCCTTCCTCCCAGTGGAGCTTCTTGATGCGCTCCAGATCCGCGCCCGACAGCTCGATGTTCTTGACGTTGGCTTTGGCGAGCAGCGCATCTTCGGCCTTCTCCTTGGCTTCGAAGTAGGCGGGCGTTTCACGCTCGATGTCGCGCATGGTGTCGACCAGGAGTTTCTTCATCTCCGGCGCCAGCGCGTCGAAGGCCTGCGCGTTCATCAGTACGATGTCGGTGCCGATCCACCAGTTGGGCGTGACCTTGAATTTGATCGCACGCGCG
>CADEDU010000006.1:118599-161798 GCA_902826155.1 uncultured beta proteobacterium | reverse complement strand
TGTCCGAGCAGCAGACGGTGATCTTCCTTGCGCTGCAGCGGCTGCCCCACGGCATGGCGGGACGGTACAGCGCGACTATCGACACTTTCCAACGAGCGCACTCCATCGGACGCAGCCGCCAGAATGGGCGACTCGCGGGAGGATGATCCGGGTCGGCGCGCGCCGCCACTTCAGCGCACGCATGCAAGCGAGCTTAGCGCGTCTGCGCGAAGCAGTGCCGGCGCGATCTACGCCGTGGCCGCCACTTCCGCGCTCCAGCGCGCCAGGGTTTGTCGCAGTTGGGCTTTGCTGAACGGCTTGGACAGGTAGTCGTCCATGCCGGCGGCCAGGCAACGCTCGCGATCGCCCTGCATGGCGTTGGCGGTGAGCGCGATGATCGGTACCCGTTGCACCTGGGTTGCGTCCTTCGACAACTCGCCGCCGCGTTCGGCGTAGCCCTCGGCTTGACGCTCGGCTTGACGAATGGCGCTGGTCGCCTCGAAGCCGTCCATCTCAGGCATCTGGCAGTCCATCAGGATCAGATCGATGCGCTGTGTCAGCGTCCGCTCCAGCGCCTCCTTGCCGTTCTCCGCGATCAGCACTTCGCAGTTCAGGCTCGAAAGCATCGCCTTGGCGATCTCGCGATTAATGGGATTGTCCTCGGCGAGCAGCACGCGCAGTCGTCGCGTTGGCGCCGGGAGTGAGCCGGTGTGGATGGCCTCGACGCCACGGCCGGCGATGTTCGTTGCCGGGTCCCCGCGCTCGCCCGCAGTCAGTTGTTCCCGTCGCATGCGGACGGTGAACCAGAACGTCGAGCCTTCGCCCACCACGCTCTCGGCGCCGATCGTGCCGCCCATCATCTCGGCCAGTTGCTTGCTGATCGCCAGCCCAAGCCCGGTCCCACCGAAGCGTCGCGTGGTGGAGCCGTCGGCCTGCGTGAACACCTGGAACAGCCTTTGGATGCTGGCTGGTCCGATGCCGATCCCGGTGTCATTGACCTTGAAGTGAAGGCCGACGCGCTGTGCCGGGTCGTGCGCCGGATCATGCTCGGTCGCGAGCGGCTGCAATTGATCCTCCCGGGCGAGCGAGACCTGAATCTGAACGCCGCCCTGCGCGGTGAATTTGATCGCGTTGCCGATGAGGTTGGTCAGAATCTGCCGCAGCCGCAGCGGGTCGCCTTCGAGCCGGCCGGGAATCGCGGGATCCACCTCGCACCCCAGGATCAAACCCTTGCCCTTGGCGACCTCTCCCATCAACTCGACGACCTCGCCGGCGAGTTCGCGCGGATCGAACCGGGCCGACTCGAGCTCCAGGCGCCCCGCCTCGATCTTGGAGAAGTCGAGGATGTCGTTGATGAGCCGTAGCAGCGCCGCGCCCGAGCTGTGAATCGCGTGTGCGAACTTGCGCTGCCGCTCGTCCAGATCGGTACCCAGCAGCAGTTCCGACATGCCCAGCACGCCGTTCATGGGCGTGCGGATCTCGTGGCTCATGTTGGCGAGGAACTGTGACTTGGCGCGGCTTGCCGCCTCGGCCTCTTCCTTGGCCAGGCGCATGGCTTCCTCGGCGCGTTTGCGATCGGTGATGTCGTAGCCGATCACCAGATAGCCGTTGCCGGTGCCGTCATCCATCGGCTCGGGCAGCAGTTGCATCGCGTAGTGACTGCTGCGGCCCAGCGGGCTGACGTACTCGCGCTCGTAGCGCACGATCTCCCCGCGCAACGCGCGCCGCACCGACGGCTGCACGTCGCGGTAATTGGCCTGGCCGATCACCTCCTCAACCGAGTGGCCGATCATCTCCCCCGGCTCGCGATCCATCCATCGCGCGAACGCCTGATTCGCCAACGCATAGCGCAGGTCGGGGTCGACCTTCGCGATCGCGACCGGCAGATGATCCATGAGCAGCCTGAGCCGGCGCTCGCTGTCGCGCAGCGAGGCCTGCTGCTGCTTGAGCTGGGTGATGTCGCGCACCAGCCCGATCGTCATCCGGCTCCCGTCGGGCATCTCCAGCGCACGCCGCTTGGTCGACACGAAGCGCAGCACGCCGCCAGCGTCGGTCATTGCTTCCTCGATCGCCTGCTCCTGATCGAGATCCTGCGGATGTTCGTCTTGCGCCACGGCGACGTCAGCGTACTCGGCGGCCTGAAGATCCTGCTCCGAACTACCGATCAGCTCCGCGCGGCTGCGACCGGCGAACTCGCAGTACGCGTCGTTGACCATCATGAAGCGCTGTGCCCGGTCCTTGACGAAGATCGGATCGGGCAACGCGTTGAGCAGGTGATCGAGGAACTCTTTGGACGCCTGCAACGCCTGCTCAGTGCGTTTACGCTCGGTGATGTCCAGCGTCACGGTAATGAGGCCGCCGTCGGGCAGGCGCTGATCGGTCAACGACAGCCAGCCGTCGCGGCGGCGCAGTTCCACTGGGCCGCGCGGATTGCGGCGCTGTTCGAGGCGCTCGTCGATCCATTGCTCTTCGCGACCAACCGCTTCCGGATAGAGGCCCGCCGCGAGTTGCGCGCGCAGAAACTCCACATAGTGGATACCCGGATGGAATTTGCCGTGATTGGCCTCACGCATGCGCCGATTGCTGAGCACCAGACGGTCCTCGGCGTCGAACAACGTCACCGACTCTCTCAAATTCTCGATCGCCGCGCGCAGGCGCTGATCGGCTTGCTGTGCGCGCCGCTCGTTCAACACCGTGGCGGTAACGTCCGCGCCGACGCCTCGATAACCCAGGAACGCACCGTAGTCGTCGAATCGCGGCATGCCGCTGGTGCGGTGCCATTGCTCACCGTTGGGCCCAAGACGCAGATAGACGAAATCGCGAAACGGTTCGCGTCGGTCGAGCGCTTCGAAGTGGGACTTCCACGGCTCCGCCGTGAGGTCCTCGGTCCGCGCGGCGAGTTCACGGCGCGTCTTGCCGTAGTGCCACGCTACCGGCACGCCCATCACCTGCCCGGCTGCCTCCGACATCCAGGTGAACCGCCCCTCGGCGTCGGTCTCCCAGAACCAGTCCCCCGACGCGCTGGCGAAATCGCGGAACCTGGCTTCGCTTTGCTCGAGCGCGTCATGGGCCTGTGCCAGATCCTTGGCCACGGCCTTCAGCCTGGCTTCGGCTTCGCTGCGTCGATTGACTTCCTCCAGCAAAGCCTGGTTCTGACTTCGCAATCTTGCCGATGCACCGTGGCTGCGCATCGACAACGTGAGCATGAGGAACATGAGCGCGATCGTGACGGTGGCGATGCTCACCGCGAGCACGGTGGAGTCCAGCGCCACGCCGGGCGCCGGCGCCGATCCGGTCGCCACGCACGCGGCCGCATACATCCCCAGGTAATGCATGCCGACGATCGCGCCACCCATGACCAGCGCCGAGATCAGGCGATCGCCGAACCGCGCCTGGCCCAGCCGAAACACCAGCCACAACGCCAGCGTCGAGCACACCACTGCGTTGATGAGCGACAGCACGAACGGTCCGGGCCAGTACACGATCTGCGCGGCCATCCGCATTGCGGCCATGCCGGTGTAGTGCATCGCACCGATGCCCACACCCATCACCGCTCCGCTCAGCAGCAGTCGTGCACTCGTCAGCGTTCCGCGGGTGACCGTCCACAACGCGAACCCGCTGGTGGCCACGGCCAGTAGCAGCGATCCCACGGTGGTCCACAGCTCGTAGGTCACCGCGATGGGCAACTGGTACGCGAGCATGCCCACGAAATGCATCGCCCAGATGCCCACACCCATCGCGAACGCACCGCTTGCGAGCCAGCCTGCACTCGCCTCGTTCGACGCACGCGATTCGCGCACCCGCTCGGCTAGATCGAGCGCGGTGAAGGCTGCGATGCACGCGATCGCGTACGAGAGCGCCACGAGCACCGGGTCGTACGTCGACGGCAACCCGGCGTCGGGCAGCGTGTCGGTCACGAAGCGGAACAGGCTCGATGTGGCGTCCATCACGAATCGGGGGAGTGCTGACAATGCGCGGGCGAGCGTCGCTCGAAGCCGCACAGTCGATATCGGCCGGATCGATCAACAAACGCAATGGTCGGCACCACAGCGGTGCCCAGTTCGCCATCGAATCCGCGGGATGGCGCGCCGATCTGTGGAACTGTTCCGGTGCCGGCCTACCGGACTCCCGGCGGCCGATGCACCCAATAGCGGTTCTTGCCGTCCTGCTTGGCCTGGTACATCGCCTCGTCGGCGCAGGCCAAGAGGCCAGCGGGGTCGTTGGCGCCGCCTCCAGGAAACAAGGCGACGCCGACACTGACCGAGATATTCAAGCGGAATCCATCAACGGCAAACGGAGCGCCGACCGCGTCGATGATGCGCGTGGCCACCGTCTGCACCTGCTGCAGGTCATGCGCATCAGTCAGCAGCACGGTGAACTCGTCGCCGCCCAGGCGCGCCACCAGATCGACGGCCCGTACTGCCTGCCTGATGCGCTCGACCGCCCCGCGCAATACGCGGTCGCCCACGGCATGTCCATGGCGGTCGTTGACCCCCTTGAAGCCGTCCAGGTCGAGGAACAGCACGGCCAGCGTCGTGGCAGTGGCGGTGGCACGATCCATCTCGCGCGCCAGCACTTCCATGAAGGACTGTCGGTTGGCCGCGCCGGTGAGCGGATCCTGATAGGCGAGGCGCTGCATCGCCGCCTCACTCGCTTTGCGCTCGGTGATGTCGCGCACGATGACGAAAACCTCGTCCGGACCGCTCATCGCAATGCGGGCCTCGTAGTCCCAATGTTGCCGCGGGCCGCTCAGACGAAACTCAGCGTGATGCAACGCCTCGGTGCGCAACGCGCGTTCGATCGCTTGCACGAACTCCTGCGCCTGCGGCTCACTCAGTACGTCATGCACGCGGCGACCCAATCGCAGCCGCGACAGCCCGAGCCGCTCGGCGACCCATTCGTTCTCGAACTCGATGATGCGCCCGGTCGCATCCATCCGCAGCATCGCATCGGGCATCGCGGCGACGATGGCGCGATGACGGGTCTGCGCGCGCAGCAGGCCTTTGGTCGTCTTGCTGGAACGGTGGACGTAGCGCACCCGATGGCGCAGCAGTTCGGCCTTGATCGGCTTGGACACGAAGTCGGTGGCACCCGACTCGTAGGCGTGATTGATCGAACCGAGGTCATCCATCCCGGTGACCATGATGATCGGCACGTGTTGTCCGATCGCCATGCGTCGAATCTGCTGGCAGGTCTCGAATCCGTCCATGCGCGGCATGTTCACATCCAGCAGTACGACATCGGGATGATGCTGGCCGAACGCCTGCAGTGCCTCGACGCCATCGGTGGCCTGCACCACGCGATAGCCCGCTTGGCGCGCCACGGCGCTGAGAATCACGCGCGAGGTTCCATCGTCGTCCACCACGAGCATGGTGCCCTCGGCACCTTCCCGCTCGCTGCCGGGCGCCAACTGCGCATGGCGCGCAGCCGCACCCGCGGGCGCACTCACAGCGACGCCCCCGGCGGTACGCAGATCATTGGTGTTGGTGTCGGGCATTTGCCGCAGCGCGGTACGGGACACGGTCCGGCTTTATCGCTTCGGCGCCGCGAGGCCTCAAGGGAATTCCGCATGGACGTCGGGTCCGGCTGTGCGATCGCGCCGAAGAGCGCGCAGATGCCCGCATTTCGCCTGATGCCGCATCCCACAGATGCCGCGTGAATCCTGGCGCCGGCCTGACTTGAGTGCGGAGCAATGCACACGGATACAATCGCCACGCCTGCTGTTCCCAGGCGTTGTGCGCGTGCGCGAAACCCTCCCAAGGAGCCCCGTCCCAATGAAGATCTACTACCACCCGGTTTCCACTACGAGCCGCCCCGTCATGCTGTTCTGCCTGGAGAACAAGATCGATACGGAGTTCGCCGTGGTCGATCTGATGACCGGCGAGCACAAGCAGCCCGCGTTTCTTGGCAAGAATCCCACCGGCTTGGTGCCGCTGCTGGAAGAAGGCAACTTCCGTCTGAGCGAAAGCTCGGCGATCCTCAAGTACCTGGCCGACAAGACCAATTCGCCGACCTATCCGAGAGACCTGCAGGCGCGCGCCAAGGTCAACGAGATGATGGACTGGACCAACACCCAGCTGTGCCGCGACATGGCTTACGGGCTGGTGTATCCGCAGATCTTCCCGACGCATCAGCGGCGCAGCGACGAAGCACAGCAGGCCACGCTCGCGTGGGCCAAGGACAACGTGCGCAACTGGTTCAAGGTGCTCGACGAGAAGATCCTCGGCGCCAACAACACCCATCTGTGCGGCAACTCGCTCACGATCGCGGACTACTTCGCATCGTCGTTCGTGGGCCTTGGCGAGATCCTGCGCGTCGACTATTCGCAGTTTCCGAACGTGAATCGGTGGTTCACCCGCATGAAGGCAATGCCGAACTGGGCGAAGGTGAACGAGGTCTTCTACGGCTTCGCCGGTTCGCTCAAGGACAAGAAGTTCGAAGCCGTCTGATCGCCGCGCGAACTCAACGGCTGCGTCGGATGACGTAGCCGTTGTCGATCCTGGCAAAGCCGACCTTCGGGTAGTACTCCATCGCTTCCGGCGCCGAGAGCAGGATCAGCGACACCTCTTCGCCCAATATCGCGCGCACCTTGTCGAGCAACGCGCGGCCGACGCCCTGCTTCTGGTACGCGCGGTCCACCGCCAGATCGGAGAGATAGCAGCAATAGCTGTGGTCGGTGAGCCCACGCGCAACGCCGATCAGCCGACCATCGTCCCACGCCGACAACACCAGGTTCGAAGTCGCGAACATGTGCGCGATGCGAGGCAAGTCCTTCGTGGGACGGCGAATACCGGAAGCGTCAAATACACGCGCGACTTCGACCGGATCGAGCGGATAGTTGTGGCGGTATTCGATCATCGGCGGGCAGTTCATCGATTGCAGGTGCCGAGCGATTTTACGGCCTCGTCACGGCGGGCGTAGTGCGAGCGCGGTGTGGTGCGCGTTCGCGGGCGTGATGCGCGCGCTGACTGCTCAATCGTAGGGCCACAGCCCTAGAACGACACGCACGATTCGTCGTCGACACGCAGGACCGACTGCTGCTGGAAGCGCAGTTTGTACGCCGAGCGGATCGCTTCGATCCCCGCATGCGCACCAGGCGCGTCCGCCGGATACAACAGCACCAGCACGCGCGAAGGCTCGCGCACGATCAGCCCGCGATCGTTCTTGAACTGGCCGTTGGCCGCGATCACCGTGAATCCCGCACTGAATCGCGGCGTGATTTCGGTATCGACGAAGTGCTGGAACTGCGGATCGGAGATCGCACTGCCGTCGATGCGCGTCAGGCCCAGATACAGCTCGGTGCGCTGAAACCGCGTCGCGCTCGACACCCCCACGCACCTGCGCTCCAGCGTCGATGCGAGCGGCTTGGAATGCGCATCGCCCAGCACATAGGCATCGGGGAGCAAGGCCCCGAGCGCCACCGCGCCGAGCGCGGCGATCACCGCGGACTTGCCCGGCCACGATGCGGGCCGTGGGGCTGCGGCGCGCCCGCGAGCTATCTGTTCCCCGCGTCCAAGGCAATGGCGAGGCCCGATGCCTTGCCGCGAAGCGCTGGCGGTCGAAGACACCTTGTTCATGGCCGACCTATCGCGTTCCGGTCGGTTTGCCGGGCAAGGATCGCAGGTACATCCACAGCGCCTGCATCTCGTCGTCGGTCATCTGCCCGAGAACCTGCCAGGGCATGTAGCGCTGATCGAGCTTGCGGCCTTCGGGGGTTGCGCCGCTACGCAGCGCACGCACGAACTCGGCCTGACTCCAGCGCGCGAGCGCAGTGCCTGCAAGCGGCGTCAGATTGCTCGCGGCGGGCCAGTCGGGCGGCACGCCGGGGATGCGACCCCCGGCCAGCCCTGCGCCGTGGCATCCGATGCAACTCGTTGCCAGATAACGCCCGTACTCGATGCTGGCACCCACCGCGGGCGCTACCGGACGCGGCCCGACATGATCGATGCGCTCCGCCGGCAGGATCGCAATTTCGCGATCGATGGTGATCAGCGCCCTGCCGACTGGTGAAACATGACTCGCCGGCAGTTCATTGTTCACTGCGGGCACGCCCTTCAGATACTCGACGAGCGAGGCGAGATCGGCATCGGACAGGTGGTAGTACTCGTCGGAGGGCATCACCAGCAACCCGCGCCCGTTCGGACGCACTCCGTGGCGAATCGCGCGGATCCAATCGGATTCCGAGTACAGCGCTCCAATGCCACCGCGTCCTGCCGTCAGATTGCCCGCGACGAAGCGGCCGATCATCGGGTCGTCGAGGAATATGCGTCCGCCCAAGTTCGTACCGTGGCATTCGACGCAGCCACGAATCGTGGCGACATGCCGCCCGCGATCGATCGAGACCGAATCAGGCTCGGCGAACAACCTGTCGGGCACCACGTCGTACAGGCGACCGATGCGGGACTGACTCGACCAGTACACGCCGATACTCCCCACCAGCAGCAGCGTGGCAAGCGCCCACAGCAGGCGGAGCGCGAAGCGCAGAAACGAACGAGGCTGCGAAGGCGGCGAACGGAAGCGAGAGGGGAGCATGATGGCGCGCGATGATGGAGCACCACCTGTACGCGGCCGCGTCGGCAGCGGATGCGCAGCGTATCAATTGAAATACCGCAGGTCGCGGGGTACAGCCGCCGGCAAGAGCGCCGGCTATGCGCCGATGCGTCAACCCTTGCCGAGCATCGTGTCGGGCAAGATCAACGAAATCTGCGGGAAGAAGATCAGGATGAGCAGCGTCAGGATCTCCATGGCGAGGAACCACCAGATGCCACGGAACACGTCCTCGAGCGGCACGGTGTTGCCCACAACGCCCTTGACGACGTAGACGGTGATGCCGAACGGCGGGGTGATGCAGCCGATCTCCACCAGCTTCACCACGATGATGCCGAACCAGATGAGATTGATGTCGAGTTGCTTGAGCACCGGCAGCAGCACCGGCAGCGTGAGCAGCATCATCGAGATCGAATCGAGGAACATCCCCAGGAACACGTAGGCGATGCACACGATCAGCAGCACCATTCCCACCGACAACTTGCCCTCGACGATGATCTCGGCGAGCTTCTGCGGCACGCCGCTGATCGCCATGAAGCCGGTGAAGATCGAGGCACCCACCAGCAGCAGGAAGATCATGCCGGTGGTGCGCGCGGTCTCGAGCATCGAGTCCTTGAACGTGGCCCTGTTCAGCTGCTTGGCGGCGATCATCAGCACGAATGCCCCGATTGCGCCAATGGCCGCGGCTTCCGAAGCCGTGACGAAGCCTGAATAGATGCCCCCCAGGACCAGAAGGATGAGGATGGTGATGCCCCACACGTCCTTGAGCGACGCGATTCGCTGCGACCAGGTGATCTCGAAGGGCACGTCCGGCGCGAGCTTCGGATCGCGCTTCACGCGAACCCAGATCATCGCCATCAGCACCAGCGCCGATAGCACGCCAGGCAGATAGCCCGCCATCAGCAGCCGGCCGATCGAGACTTCGGTGAGGATCGCGTAGACCACCATCACGATGCTGGGCGGGATCAGCACCGCCAGCGTTGCTGCCGCAGCAACCGAACCCGTAGCGAGTTTGCGGTCGTAACCGTAGCGCAGCATCTCCGGAATCGACACGCGCCCCATCGCCCCCGCTGCCGCCACACCCGACCCTGCGCACGCACCGAACAGCGCGCAGCCTGCCACGGTTGCGATCGCCAGTCCGCCGGGCAGCCGCGCCAGCCACAGGCGTGCGGTGTCGAAACAGGCACGCGTCAATCCGGCGTGATAGGCGAAATACCCCATCAGCAGGAACAGCGGCACCGCAGTGAGCGTGTTGTTGGCCACCGACGAATACATCTGGCTGGCCATGAGTGCGAAGGTCGCATCCGGCCCGCTCAGCCACAACATGCCGCCAAGCCCGACCAACGCGAGCGCGAACGCGATCGGAATGCGCACCGCGATCAGTCCGAGCAGGATCAGGAACCCGAGCAATCCGTAGTGATAGCTTTCCATAGCCGCTAGATCACTCGCCCGCTGGGTTCCTCGTCGCCGAAGGCGCGCTGGAACTCTTCGATGGCCGTGAGCAGCAACTGAAACACCATCAACCCCGTGCCCAGCGGAATCAGCCAGCGGAACGGCCAGATCGGCACCGAGATCAGCGCGACGCGATATTCACCGACCACCCACGCCTGGTAGGCCTTATCGAGTGCCAGCCAGGTGAGCAGCCCGAATACCACCACGCCGACCAGCGCTGCGATGCCGTCGAGCAACGCCTGCTTGCGGATCGGCAACTGCGTCGTGGCGGCGCTCACGAACACGTGTTCGCGCTTCATCTGGATGAACATCAGCGGCAGGAATACCGCCGGCACCATCAACGCCTCGCTGAATTCGAGCGCGCCGGGCAGCGCCGTCCACAGCTTGCGGCCGATCGCGTCGATGGCGACCATGAACATCAGCAGGAACACGACGAAGCCGCCGATCAGCGCCATCCACTCCGCCAGCACTTCCAGCCTCTGATTGGCCCGCTTCACTCAGGCTGCCCCCTTCGCCAGGTCATTCGCTCGATTCGACGGCGCACACGGTGGGAACCGTGGTCGCCACCGCGGTCGACTCCGATGCCCGCACGTTCGCGCTTTTTGTTATTTCTTCGCCCAGGGATAGCCCTTGGTGGCGATGTCCTTGTGGCAGGTCGTCTGCAGGTTCTGGAAATAGGCCCAGGTCGCACGCGCCGGGATGCCTTTCTTCTCCATGTCGGCGATCCAGTGATCCTGCGCATCCTTGCCGGCCTTCTCCATCGCAGCCTGGTCCGCGGCCGACAGCTTGATGATGCGCATGCCACGCTTCTCGACGAACTCCTTACGCTTGACCTCTTCCTGCTCGATCATGCGCCGGGAGTACAGTTGATCGTGCTCGACGCCGGCTTCGAGGAAGATCTTCTTCAGGCTCGCCGGAAAGCTGTTCCAGCGCTTCAGACTCACCGACAGCGGCGCGGCGAGCGCCATGCCCGAGCCGGTCTCGGTCATGTTCTTGACCACTTCGTAGTGCTTGAACGAATCGGTGAGCAGTGTGGTGCCTTCGGCGCCGTCGACCACGCCGCGTTCGACCGCTTCGTAGATCTGGCCGTAGGGCATGAAGATCGGCGCGATGCCCAGCGGCTCATACATCTTGATGCGCGCGCCGCCGTAGCTGCGGATGCGTTTCTTCTGCAGGTCGGCGAGTTTCTCGATCGGGGTCTTCGACAGGAAGTAGAAGTGCCCGCTCGCATAGCCCACGATCGGCATGAAACCGAGTTGCTCGAACGTCTTTTTGAGGTTCGGCTCTTCCTGCTGCGTCTTCACCGACGAGTTGATGCCGCAATAGATGTCGCGCGTGTTGAACGGCATGTCGAGCGTCATCCACAGACCGGTCTTGGCCGGATCGTAAGTGGAGGCAACGTTCGAGAAGTCGGCGACGCCCGCGGCCAGGTTGGGTGCGGCATCGGCCTGCTTGAAGAGCGACTCGGACCAGAAGAACTGGAACTTGACCTTGCCGTCGGTCTTCTTGGTGATGTTCTCGGCCCAGGCTTTCTTCATGTCCGGCACGAAGCCAACCGGCGGGAACGAATCGGCCACCTTGAGCGTGATCGACGGGATGTCGGCCGGGGCCTGCGCCATTACCGGCGATATGGCGGCGAGCGCGGCCGCTACGCATGCGGCACTGGTGCTGGCAACGCGAATAGCACGATCGAACTGCATGGGTTGTCTCCTCCTTCGGGGCTTTTCCGGGACCATCGCGCGGACTCGCACCTGCATGCGGGTGTGCCGAACTTGCACGAACCACACGCCGCGGATCCTCTCTAATCTGGACGATGCGCAAGCGCATAATGTCTGCGCCTCGCCCGCTCCACGATTCACCCGGCTTCTATCAGCCCGCCCGTGCCACGTCAAGCGAGGTGCATGGTCGTGGCGACACACAGCGAATACGACGATGAACCAGATCCACACTCCGACCCGAGAAGAACTCGAGAAGCGCGTCGCACGCTTCGACAAGCTGCAGCCGATGTCCACCGCCCGCGATCTCGCCTGGACGCCGCAAGCGGCGATGGACGTGATCTTCGCGCGCAAGCTGATGCCGGTGATCCTGGATGACACCAAGAATCCGTTCGGCGACGAAGCGCCGATCTTCGGCGCGGCACGCACCACGATGTTTATCTCGATCCTGCCGCCGGGCCAGGGTCCGTGCCTGCATTCGCACAATGACACCTACGAGACCTTCTGGGTGCTCGACGGCACCATCGAGTACCACATCGGCGAGCCGATCGCGCATCGCATCACGCTCAACAAATGGGATTGCTTTTCATGCCCACCGAAGGTGTACCGCGGCTTTCGCAACGTCGGCACCACCGATGCGGTGCAACTCACGGTGCTGACCGGTCTGCAGGACGGCCGCGACGACGTGTCGATGCCCAACTCGATCGCCGATCGCATCGAGCGCGAGTTCGGCAAAGACGTGCGCGATGCGTACGGCAAGGTGTTCTACTTCGATCCGCCGATCGGCAGATAGCCGCAGCGCCTCGTGTCGCAGCACTACTTGTCGCGCCTGCTCACGCCGCGCTCGGTCGCGGTGGTCGGCGCCAGTGAACGGCCGGGTTCGCTTGGCCGCGCGGTGTTCGAGAACCTGCTCGCCGGCGGATTCAAAGGCGCGCTCACGCCGGTGAATCCGAAGCACGCGCGGGTGCTGGGCCACGCCTGTGCACGCAGCGTGGCAAGCATGTCGAGCCCGCCCGACTGCGCGGTGGTGATCACGCCGGCACGCGCGGTGCCCGAAGTGCTGGAGGACTGCGCCAAGGCCGGCGTGCACAGCGCCGTGGTGCTGGCCGGCGGGTTCGGTGAAACCGGCGCGGAAGGCCAGGCACTGCAGGACCGCGTCGCGCGCATCGCCAGGCGCGCCGGCATCCGCATCATCGGACCGAACTGCGTCGGCATCATGCGCCCGGACATCGGGCTGAACGCCACGTTCGCACGCACCGGCGCCCGCCCTGGCGCCATTGCCCTGGTGGCGCAATCGGGGGCGGTGTGCACCGCGCTGGTGGACTGGGCATGGTCAGCGGGATTCGGTTTCTCCAGCGTCGTGTCCACCGGTGCCGCCGTCGATCTCGATGCCGGCGAGATCCTCGATTTCTGCCTGCACGATGCCGCCACGCGCAGCATCCTGCTGTATCTGGAAGGCGTGCGCGACGCGCGACGCTTCGTGAGCGCGCTGCGTGCGGTCGCGCGCAGCAAACCGATCGTCGTCATGAAAACCGGCCGGCGCGAATCGGGGCAGCGTGCCGCGCGTTCGCATACCGGCGCGATGGTCGGCAACGATGCGGTGTTCGACGCAGTGATCCGGCGCTGCGGCGCGGTGCGCGCGCGCACCTACAATGAGTTGTTCGCTCTCGCCCGATTGCTGGCGACCGACCGACTCCCGGCCGGCGATCGACTCGGCATCGTCACCAACGGCGGCGGTCCAGGCGTCATGGCCGCCGACACCGCCGGCGATTGCCGCCTCACCCTGGCGACGCTGAGTCCTGCAACGATTACAAAACTCGGCACGCTGCTACCGGCGCACTGGTCGCACGCCAATCCGGTGGACATCATCGGCGACGCCACCGCCGAGCGTTTCGCCGGTGCGTTGCAGGCCGTGCTCGAAGATCCGGACGTCGACGGCGTGATCACCCTCTTCTGTCCGCAATCGGTACTGCCGGCAACCGACGCGGCCGCCGCGCTGCTTCCGAAGATCCGCGCCACGACGAAGCCCGTCCTGACCGTCTGGTTGGGCGAGCATGAAGTGCGCGCCGCGCGAGAGATGGTCGAGGCAGCCGGCATGCCGGCGTTCGCGACGCCGGAGAGCAGCGTGCTCGCACTGGGCGGACTGGCCGAGTACCAGCGCGCGCAGCAGATTCTTATGGAAGTGCCCAGTCCGCTTGCCGCGACGCAGGCTGCTGATTGCGACGCCGCGAACGCCTTGTTCAACAAGGTGAGCATGAACGGCCGGACCATGATGACCGAGCCCGAGTCCAAGCAGTTGCTGGGGTACTTCGGCATTCCGGTACCGCGCACCATCATCGCCCGCTCGCTTGATGAGGCGCAGACGGCCGCGCAAACGGTCGGCTTTCCGGTCGCGCTCAAGATCCTGTCGCCCGACATCAGCCACAAGTCCGACGTGCAAGGGGTGCGGCTCAACGTGCGCGTGCCCGCCGCGGTGGAGAGCCAGTACGAATCGCTGATGAGCGGTGTGCGCAGGTTGCGGCCCGACGCGCGCATCGACGGCATCGCGGTACAGCCGATGATCGAGAAACGCTTCGGCCGCGAACTGGCGGTGGGCATCGCCCGCGATCCGGTGTTCGGTCCGGTGATCAGTTTCGGTGCCGGTGGCGTGGCGATCGAACTGATGGCCGACAACGCCGTGGCACTGCCGCCGCTCTCCGAACAACTCGCCGAGGAATTGATCGACCGCACGCGCATCGCACGCCTGCTCGATTCCTATCGTCATATTCCCGCAGCCCGGCGCACCGCGATCGTCGACGTGCTGCTGCGCGTCTCGGACATGGTCGTCAACTGCCCGTGGCTGGCGGAACTCGATATCAATCCGCTACTCGTCGACGATCAGGGCGCGGTGGCGCTCGACGCGCGCGTGGTGATCGATCCCGCGCACGCCAGGCTTGATGCGCGCTACTCGCACATGGCGATCCATCCGTATCCGGCGCGGCTTGCCCGTCAGGAAGTGCTACGCGACGGTACCACCCTTGCCGTGCGGCCGATCCGCCCCGAGGATGCGCGCATGGAGCTGGCGTTCGTCGAGAGGCTGTCCGATCAGTCCCGCTATCTGCGTTTTTTCACCAGCGCCCGCTCGCTCTCCCCGCGCATGCTCGCGCGCCTCACGCAGGTCGACTACGAAAAAGAGATCGCGCTGGTTGCGGTGCGCAGCGCGGTTCCGAACGATGAAATCATCGGCGTGACGCGCTACGCCGCGTTACCCGACAGCGAAACCTGCGAGTTCGCGGTGACCGTGGGCGATCGCTGGCAGAACAAGGGGCTGGGCACGCTGTTGATGCAGCGGCTGATCGCGGTCGCGCGCGCAAACGGCTACGTGACGATGATCGGCGAGATCCTGTCGATCAATCAATCGATGTTGCGCCTGGCGCAGAACCTCGGCTTCACGCTTGAAGTCGATCGCGACGACGCTTCGGTAACGCGCGCGACGCTCGGCCTTACCGCGTAGACCCCGCGTCGAACGGCCAAGGCACGTCGCCGACTACGCAAATCGAGCGGTGCCTACCACTTGTTGCGCAACTCGCGCAGCTTCAGGAACACCAACCGCGGCTCGGGCTGCGCCGGCAGATCGGGAAACGCTTCGCGCAGCGCGGCGATCACGCTCGGGCTGGTGAGACGAAAGAAGGTGTTGATCTCGCGTTCGGTCGCGAGCGTCGACACGTACGCCTTGCTCGGATCCTGACCGGCGAGTTTGTCGAGCATCGGACCCGCGGCCTTGTTGTCGGGCTCTCGGTTGAGCGTGAAGCGCAGATTGTTCTCGATGTAGTCGTGGCCCGGATAGACCAGCGTGTTGGGCGGTAGCCGATCGAGTTGCTCGCTGAAGGTCTTGTACAGCTCATCGGGGTGGCCACCGTTGTGGCAGTTACCCGCCCCGGCGTTGAAGAGCGTATCGCCGCAGAACAGCGCCGGCTGATCGGTATGCGAGCGCAGGCAGATATGGCACATGGTGTGGCCGGGCGTATCGAGCGCTTCCAGTTCCACCGTCTTGCCCACGCGGATCACGTCGCCCGCGCTCAATCCGCGCGCCATGCCGGGAATCTTGTCTTTGGCATTGACGTGCGCCAGCACCTTGGCGCCGGTGCGTGCCACCAGCGCATCGTTGCCGCCGGTGTGGTCGCGATGCTCGTGCGTGTTCAGGATCAGCGTGATCTCCCAACCCGCCTCCTTCGCCGCCGCGTAGCACTTCTCGTGATCGAGCGGATCGATGGCGAGTGCCTCACCGGTCTGTGAGCAGGCGACCAGGTAGTTGAAGTTGCGATAGGCGTTGGCAGTCCAGATCTGTTTGACGAGCATCGGTGAGTCCTGAAGGAAGGCGAAAGTTGGGATGCGGGAAGAGGCGAATCGCGGCAGAGGATCGATAGCTCACGGCATTCGATGATAACGCCCGCACCACTCCCGGAGTCGCGGCGCCCGCCATCGTTCATCGAAACGCCTGCCGCGCGTGATCGCGGCGTGATCGGCGCACGCGATGCTTACTCGTGCAGCGCGCCAACCCGGGCGCTTGCCCTACTGACCTCATTGCTTTCACGAAAGGAAGATCCATGCACAAGCGCGACACGCTCATCCGCTCGGCCATCGCCAGCGCCCTCTTGCTCACTTCTTCGATCGCCTTCGCGCAGCGCGTGCCAGGCACCGGCGCCGAAGCCGATCGCCCCAACGACGAGCAATGCGCCGGGGTCATCAAGGCCGGACAGAACGACTGCGCCACCAGCATGAACGAATGCCACGGGCACGTGAAGGTCGACAACCATCCCGAGGCGTGGGTCTACGTGCCCAAAGGACTGTGCAGCAAGATCAGCGGCGCCCGTGTCGTGCGGGTGTTCGACCCCAGCCCGCGCAAGAAGTAATCGTCATCGAGCCATCCGAGCGTGCGTGGAGTGCGCCCGCGCGGCCACCGGCAAGGCGAAGTTGGACAACGTTTCGGGCGCCAATCCGCAGCAGGACGAGGACATCGCGCTCGCCGGTGCGCGTGCGCTCAATCGATAAAGGACATCCCATGCCCATGCATTTGCGAACACTTCTCGTCGGTGCGATCGTGGCGCTCGCGCCGCTTGCAGCAACGGCACAACCCACGCAGGACGTTCCGGCGGGCAAGCCCGACGCGATCATCAACCTGGGCACGCACGAAGGCGTGAAGATGGTCAACGGAGCGTGGCGGTACAGCGACGCGCGCATCGTCGAGACCGCCTTCAACAGCCCCGGGCCCGACCTGCGACCGAGCGGTCCGCCGAACAAGACGTTCGATATAGCCCCGCACGCCCACGCAACGCGTTTCGACGATACACGCTGGGAAACCCTCGACCCGACCACGCTCGAAGCACGTCGCTCCAGCGGCAAGCTCGCGTTCAACTGGTACCGCATCAACATCACGGTTCCGCACAAGGTCGGCAACTTCGACCCGACCGGCTCGACCGCAGTGTTCGAGATCGTGGTCGACGACTACGCCGAGGTCTGGGTCGACGGCAAGCTGCCGCTCGCCTTCGGTCAAAGCGGTGGCGCGGCGATTCGCGGCTGGAACACGCCGAATCGCGTGGTGGCGGCGCGCGACGTGAAGCCCGGGCAGACGATCCAGCTCGCGGTGTTCGGCATCAATGGTCCGATCTCCAATCCACCGCCGAACTTCATCTTCATCCGCTCGGCCACGCTGGATTTCTACGCCCCGGGCAAGGTCGGCAGGATCACGCAAGTGCCCACGACCATCATCAAGACCGATGCGCGGCTGGAGGAGATCATCCCCAAAGGCGCGCAGATCGAGAAGCTCGCCAGCGGGTTCCAGTTCACCGAAGGGCCGGTGTGGGTGCGCGACGGCGGCTACCTGCTGTTCAGCGATCCGAACGAGAACACGATCTATCGCTGGAATCCTGAAGGTCAGGTCTCGGTGTTCCGCACCAAGAGCGGTTATGCGGGCGTGGACATCGGCGAGTATCACCAGCCCGGCTCCAATGGCCTCACGCTCGACAAGGAAGGCCGGCTGATCATCAACGAACACGGCAACCGGCGCGTGAGCCGTATCGAGAAGAACGGCACGCTCACCGTGCTCGCCGACAGCTATCAAGGCAAGCGGCTCAACAGCCCGAACGATGTGGTGTACCGCTCCGATGGCACGCTGTTCTTCACCGATCCGCCGTTCGGCCTGCCCAAGGTGTACGACGATCCGCGCAAGGAGCTGCCATTCAGCGGCGTGTACTCGCTCTACGAAGGCAAGTTGCAACTGCTGAGCACCGAACTGCGTGGACCGAACGGCCTCGCGTTCTCGCCGGACGAGAATTTCCTCTACGTCACCAACTGGGACGATCAGCGGAAAGTGGTGATGCGCTACGAAGTCACGCCGCAGGCGACGCTGGAGAACGGCATGGTGTTCTTCGACATGACCGAGGCGCCGGGCGATGACGCGCTCGACGGCATCAAGGTCGATCAACGCGGCAACCTGTACGTGTCGGGCCCCGGCGGCCTGTGGATCCTCTCGCCCGAAGGCAAGCAGCTCGGACTGCTGCGTGGACCGGAACTCGCGCACAACCTCGCCTGGGGCGATGACGACGGCAAGACGCTGTATCTCACTGCGCTCAGCGGCTTGTATCGGATTCGGTTGAACGTGCCGGGCGTGCGGCCGTAGTCGCGATACCGCGGGCGATACGAGGAACAGGGCACGCCCCCGTTGAATGGGGCGAATCCACTAGACTGGTTCGCTCGTATCGCCCACCGTATCGACCGTTCTTATCGACTGTTCGCCATGATCCCGCGGAGACTCGCCGTGCGCCTTCTGCTCAGTGCCATTGTTGCCTTGTTCGCCGGACTGCTGCTCACCACGCCGCGCGATAGTGCCCACGCGCAGCAGCCCACCGGCCCCGCGCCGGCCGGGCTGGCGAAAGCAACGCTCGCCGGCGGCTGTTTCTGGTGCATGGAACCGCCGTTCGACGTGCTCGATGGCGTGATCTCCACCACCTCGGGCTACATCGGCGGCAAGACCAAGAATCCCACGTACAAAGAAGTGTCGGCCGGCACCACCGGACACACCGAAGCCGTCGAGATCGTCTACGACCCGAAGAAGGTCTCGTTCGAGAAGCTGCTGGATGTGTTCTGGCGCAACATCGATCCGACCGACAAAGGCGGACAGTTCTGCGATCGCGGTTCGCAGTATCGCCCCGAGCTGTTCGTGCACGACGCCGAGCAGCGCAAGATCGCCGAGGCCTCGATGGCGGCGATCATCAAGTCCAAGCCGTTCAAGGCCGACATCGCCGTGCCGATCACCGACGCGACGGTGTTCTACGCCGCCGAGGACTACCACCAGGACTACTACAAGAAGAACCCGGTCCGCTACAAGTACTACCGCAACGGCTGCGGTCGCGATGCGCGGCTGGAGCAGCTCTGGGGTAAGGCGAAGTAGCGCGGACGGCTTTTGTGGCGGCATCAAGCCGGAGTGAGTCGCGCCTGGCCGCTACTGCGGCGCGTGCACCAGTTTGCGCAGCGTGCGGATCCAGGCCGGCTTGGGCTCGCTTGGGAAGTTCGGTGCCCAATACGTGTACGACACCTCGCCCACGTAGATGTCGCCGCGCGAATCGACCGCGATGCCGTGCGGCGCGATGAACGCGTCGGGCGTGGTGCCGGCCAACTGCGCACCGAGCCGCGCCAGCACTTCGCCCTTGGCGTTGACGATGCTCACGCGCGGGCCGAGATTGCCGTAGTAGCGATTGATGTCGATCACCGGCCCGAGTTCACCGACGTAGAACACCGGGTCCTTGGCGCGACGGCTCATGCACAGCGCGCACGGCCGATGCAGCGTGGCCCAATGCGAGAGGTACCGACCGTCACCGTCGAACAACTGCACACGATGGTTCTCGCGATCGGCCACGTACACCGTGCCCTGCGCGTCGCACACCAGGTTGTGCGGCAAATTGAACTCACCCAGACCTGAACCGACCGAGCCCCACGACTTGAGCAGCTTGCCATCGGGCGAGTACTTGTGGACCCGCGCATTGCCGTAGCCATCGGACACGTAGATCTCGCCCGTGGGCGACAGCGTAGTGTGCGTACAGCGATTGAACGGCTCGCCGCCCATCATCGTGCTGGGGCGACCCGGAACGCCGAGCGTGAGGAGCACCTTGCCGTTCGGGTCGCACTTGCGCACGGTGTGATCGCCGTCGTCGGTGCAATAGATCGCCCCGTCGGCGCCGATGTCCAGACCGTGTGCACGCTTGAACACTCCTTCGCCCCAGGTGCGCAGCAGATTGCCCTCGCGATCGAATACGCATACCGGATGCTCGCCGCGCGTGAATGCGTACACCTGATCGTTCGCATCCACCGCCACCGCGGCGACGTCCTGCAATGACCAGCCTTCGGGCAGCTTGGCCCAGTCGGCAATGACGCGATAGCGGTACTGCCCCTGGCCGAGATACGTGTCCATCGATGTCGAGCCCTTCGCGAAATTAGCCGATGTATCTGGATGCCGACGCGATGCCGCGATCGATCCGTGTCACTGCGCAGCGCGTACACGCAGAGCATACCGTCGCACGCGGCCGGCCGATACACTTCACGCGTCGATGCCCCGCGCGAGCCACCGCGGGCGAACCCGCCGTCGCGCGCTTCGCATCACCCGCCACCGACTACTTTCCACGGAGAACCCGATGCACGATCTGGCCACCCTGCAGCAGATGATGGAGTCGATCTTTCCGGGCACGATGGGCATCCGGATGACCGAAGCCGCGCCGGAGCGCGTCGTTGCGCACATGCTCGTGCGCCCCGATCTGTGCACCGCCGGCGGCATCCTGCACGGCGGCGCGCATATGGCGTTTGCCGACACGCTGGGCGCGCTCGGAACGGTCATCAACCTGCCGCAGGGAAAGCGCACCACGACGACCGACTCGAGCACCAAGTTCATCGGCGGCGCGAAAGTAGGCTCTACCGTCGTCGGCGAGAGCATTGCCCTGCATCGCGGCCGCTCAACGATGGTGTGGCAGACCTCGATCCGCACCACCGAAGGCAGGCTGTTGTCGGTGGTCACGCAGACGCAACTGGTGCTCGATGCAAGAGGCTGAACGGACAACGCGTCCGGGCCGCTCGGCAGATCCTTGGGCCTGCCGCTCGATCGCGCCGGTCGCGTGATCGGAACGCCTAGCCGTCAGCGAGTCAGCTACCGTGGAATCGACGGCACCAGCAGATACGACTCGTGCTGCCCGCCGGTGAACAACGTTCCTTCACCGTCGAACTCCGCGCCGCGATCGTTCGGATCGTTGTGCAGAAGCCGACCCGGATGGCCTGGCACTTCGAAGTCACGCCCGGCGACGGTAAGCATCAGGCGATAACCGCGCGGCACGACGATCGAGGTGGGCCAGATCTCCACGTCCAAGGCGTAGACCTGACCGGGCACGAGTCTTTCGATCGTGTCGTGCAAACGATAGGGGCGATGCGGGGTCGAGCGCACCGGATCGATCTTGCGATGTGAGGCCCGCAACCAGCCGCGCGCCACGGGCACCGGCTCGTGCGCACCGACAAAGAACACCTCCTTGCCCGCCGGATCGATGAGCCGCAGCGTGACGAACACATCCAGATCGGTGCTGGATGAGGCCGCTTGCAGGCGAAGCAACAACGGGCCGGTGTACTCGACTTCCGATTCGAACGAGGCTGTCGTGAAGTTCACGCCCTCGCCCATCGTCGCGTAGCGCAATCGAGCGGAATCACCCGGCTGCGAGCGCAGCGAAAGCCTCGCCGCATCGAGGTGGAGTTTGGTCCAACGCGTGCGGTTGAGCGGAAATTCATGCTCCGCCCGCTGTTCCGCTCCATCGACTCGCCGCACCGCCATCTGTACGCGCGGCTCGTTCTCCCAACCGTTGCGCTCGTCCTTCAGGTACCGGGCGAAGAAGCGCTTCTGCATCGCGACATAGCGCGGCAGATAGAAACTCTCATAATGCGTACCGATGTGCAGCGACAACCACTTGTCGCGCGAGCCGGCACCGAGAAAGCCCTCGATGTTGCCGCGCAGATGCAACCCAGGGCCGCCCCAGTTCGCCGCCGAGAGCAACGGCACGTTGATCCGCGACACGTCGGGCGTGCGTGCGCGATGCCAAGCGTCATCGAGCGGATGCCGCGGCACGTCTTCGGGATAGAGCGAACGATTGCCGACGAGCAGCGATTCGGAGAGGGCAGGCCCGGTCGTGCGCTCGCCGGTCTCGCGATCGCGATGCGCACTCGCGCCGTTGCCGTGCTGATTGGGCAGAATCTGCCGCGGCCACCACGCGCTGAAGAACGCACTGGAAAGAATCCCGCCGTGATAGTTGGCGTCGCGATAGTGATCCGCCGCGCCCTCCCACGGCAGGATCGCAGCGAGCGACGGCGGTTGCAGCGCCGCGACCTGCCACTGCGTCATCGCGTAGTACGAGACGCCGGCCAATCCGACCTTGCCGTTCGACCAAGGCTGGCGCGCTGCCCATTCGATCGCATCGTAGTAATCGCGGATCTCGGTCGGCGAGAACGGATCGAGATAGCCCGGCGACATGCCCGAACCGCGCGCATCCACCTGGATCACGACGTAACCGTCGGGCACCCAGCGTTCCGGGTCGACGGTTTCCCACCGCAGATAGCGACCGCTCGAGCCATCCTTCGTGATGCCGGGATAAATCTCGTTCAGCTTCGCCCATTGCGCACTGAACGCATCGGCGAAATGAACATCCTTGCCGTACACGCCATGTGCCATCACCACCGGATATCGCCCGCTCACATCGGGTCGGTAGACGTTCGCCCTGAGCACCGTGCCATCGGCCACCGGCACCGCAACGTTCTTCTCGACGCGCATCGATAGTTCGCTCATGGTCGCTTCAGCCCCGCTTGCTCGATCAACTTGCCGTAGCGCTCGAATTCCGACCGCAGCGCCCGCCCGTAGTGCTCGGGATCGGTCTGCTCGGCCAGGATCACCGACTGGCCCAGTAGTCGCTCGCGTACCTCGGGTCGCTGCATGACCGCGACCATGTCGGCGTGGAACTTGTTCACCAGATCGCGTGACATGCCTGCCGGGCCGACGTAACCCAACATCGCGCTCGAGTCCCCCGCGGGCAGTCCCAATTCATGAACCGTGGGGATATCCGGATGCGAGACCAGCCGCTTGTCATTGGTCACCGCCAGACCGCGGATCTTGCCGGTGCGGATCAACTGGATCGAAGGCGGCACCAGGAATACGCCATAGTGCACCTCGCCATTGAGGATCGCCGTATTGGCATCTGCGACCGTCTTGAACGGAACGTGGACCACGTCGATGCCCGCGGCGCGATTGAAGATCACCGCGGCAAGGTGCGCGGCGGTGCCATCGCCGAGCGAGAGGAAGTTGAAGGTGCCCGGCTTGGCTTTGGCCTGCGCGATGAACTCCGCGAGCGAACGAGCGCCGACCGCCGGCCCGACAATGACGATGTTGGTGATCTCGCCGACCTTGATGATCGGCGTGAAGTCCTCGATCGGACGATAGGGCGGCTTGGCTTGCAACATCGGCGACACCACGTGCGCGGTCGAGGCGAGGCCGATGGTGTAGCCGTCGGGCGCCGCCTGTTGGATGACCTGCGCACCGATCAGCCCGCCGGCACCCGGCCGGTTCTCCACCACGACCTGTTGCCCGTAGCGCTCCGACAATCCTTGAGCGATCGTGCGCGAGACGATGTCACCGCCCGATCCTGGTGGCGTCGTGACGATGATGCGCACCGGCTTCGCGGGGAAGTTCTGTGCCGCGGTGATCGATGCAACGCTTGCCATCAGCAGCGCGGCGAGTGCGCGGATGGTCATGCCACGTCGGTGAAGCATGGAGATCCTCATGGTGAAGATTGCGCATGGGCTTTCGCATACCGGCCCGCGTGCATGCTCCGCATTCTAGTGGGATGCCGCTCGCTTCCTGACACACCTGCCTCGTCGCGCGATGGTGGCCCCTCGGGGACGCGGGGCACGCCACCTTCGAATGTGGCGCGGCCGGCCTGCGAGCTCGCGTCGCGCGGGCATAACATGCGTCGATCGTCTCCATCGGGTCCGACATCCGCGATCGAGACGACCGACGTTGTGATCGTCGGCGGCAGTCCGGCCGGGCTGACGCTCACCATCGCCGTGCGCGCCGAGCGCGTCACCGACGGCGCCGTCGCGGGTCATACAACGAGTCCATCTACGCGTCGCGACCAAGCAAGCAGCATCGAGGTTCGTGACGTCCGCGCGAAATATCTCGCGGGCTGCGATGGCGCCCGCAGCTTGGTGCGGCAAGGCTCGGCGTCGCGATGGCGGGCCGAATTAGCCTGTGCGCAGGCCTCTTTGGGGTATGTCATGCCCGCCGTGCGGCGTTATCCTTGCGTCGATCAGCGCACTGACCGAGGAGCACGCGTGAATCGACACGTGAAGCAGATTCAGCCACGCACGGGATGGCGCGTCATCACGCGCATCGCGGCGCTGCTGCCATTGCTGATGCTTGCGATGCCTGGATCCCCGCAGGCGCAGAGTTGGCCACCGAGTCGGGTCAATGTGATCATCCCGTTCCCCGCGGGCGCTGCGACCGACATTTCCGGTCGCATCATCGCCGAGAAGCTGGCGCAAACCTGGGGTCAGCCGGTCACGATCGACAACAAGGGCGGCGGCAATGGCCTGCCCGCAGCGGAAGCTGCAGCGCGTGCCAAACCCGATGGGCTGACGATCTTCCTGACCTCGGCGATGACGCACGCGGTCAATCCGTCGCTCTACGCCAAGCTGCCGTATCACCCGATCGACGATTTCGAGCCGGTCACCTCACTGACGCAGCAGCCGTTCGTGGTGCTGGTGCGAACCGATTCGCCGATCAAGACGCTCGCCGAGTTGACCACGCTGCTCAAATCCGAACCGGGCAAGCACAACTTCGGCTCCGGGTCGCTGCCGGCGCGGATCGCCAGCGAAATGTATCGGCAGCTGGCGGGCATCGACGCGGTACACGTGGGCTACAAGAGCAACCCGCAGGCGTTTCCCGACATGTACTCGGGACGGCTGACGTTCATGACGATCGACATCACCAACGGCCGCCTGCAGGTCGACGGCGGCAAGATGCGCGCGCTGGCGATCACCACGAAGCAGCGTGACGCCAATCTCGCGCAGGTGCCGACCTCGGTGGAAGCCGGGCTGCCCGATTTTCAGATCTGGACGTGGAACGGCTTCTACGTGCCCAAGGGCACGCCGCGCGAGATCGTGCAGCGCATCCATCGCGACATCATCGCCGCGTGCAACGACCCGCAGGTGCAAGCACGCTTCGATGGCTTGGGCGGGCGGCCGGTCACGATGACGCCCGAGGAATTCGGCAAGTTCACGCACGCGGAGATCGAACGTTGGGGCAAGATCATCCGTGGTGCCAAACTCAAGCTCGACTGAACCGATCGATCAAGATCGACAGTTCGCCACCCGATTCAACCGACAGTCTCGACAGGAGCCTCGCCATGCAAACCGGTCAACAGCTCAAGGGCAACAACGGTCCGCGCTATCGGCATCTGAGCGAAGTGGCTGCGCCGTATGAAACGCTGCAGCTCGACAAGCTCACGCCGATCATCGGTGCCGAAGTGTCGGGCATCGATCTTTCGAAGCCGCTTTCACCGAGGCAGCTCGAAGAGATCCAGCGCGCTCTGGCCGAGAATCTCGTGATCTTCTTTCGCGACCAGCACATCGCCAAGACGCAGCACCTGGCGTTCGGACGCCTGTTCGGCGATCTGCACGTGCACCCCGCCGCACCGAGCGAGCCCGGCCTGCCCGAGCTGATGATCATTCATGCCGATCGCGATTCGCCGCGCGCCAACGGCGAAGGCTGGCACACCGACGTGAGCTGCGATCCGGAGCCGCCGATGGGCAGCATCTTGTACATCCGCACCTGCCCGCCCCATGGTGGTGACACCCTGTTCGCGAGCATGTACGCCGCGTACGAGGCGCTATCCGATCGGATGAAGACCTACCTCGCCGGCATGACTGCGAAGCACGAGAGCGACCACGTCTATCGCGGCATGTACGCCAATTACGGCGTGGAAGACAAGCCGCAGTATCCGAGCGCGGAACATCCGGTGGTGCGGACCCATCCCGTCACCGGAAAGAAGGCGCTGTACGTCAATCGCGGCTTTACGACCCGGCTGATCGGGGTGCCGGCCGACGAGAGCACGGCCGTGCTCAACTACCTGTACGAGCACATGGAGAACCCGATCTTCCAATGCCGGTTCCGCTGGCGCGCGAACTCGATCGCGTTCTGGGACAACCGTTGCGCGCAGCACCGCGCGATGTGGGACTACTGGCCGCACACGCGCAGCGGCAATCGGGTCACGGTCGCGGGCGATAAACCATATTGAGCAGCAGTCCGGGGCCAGAAAACAAAAACGGGGCCGGATTTCCGGCCCCGTCCAACGGTCGCGGGGAACGACCTAACGCTTGCTGCGTCTGCGGACTGGTAGGTGTGATGCCGGTGTTGCGCTTTGGACCGTGTTGACCTTCGCCGCGCCCACCAACATCTGCCAATTCGGTACTACTGCGGTACTGCCTCGGTGCTGCTGATTCGCTGCTGCTGCCAGTGACTTCGTTATCACTGCGCTACGGTTGCAAAGAAGTGTAGTGGCCGAGTGGCAGAACGCCACGCAGAGCGCCATCACCGCCGTGAATAGCGCAACAACGTGTTGCAATAGTTCACAAAATCGACCAGCCAGAACGTCCAGGTCAACAAGATCCGGCGGGCAACGCAATGAATTCAAAGGAAATCGCGTTTGTTAAGCGATCGCAGGCCGCGGACGGCAATTGCAAAGATGAGCACGAACGCCACCGCGGCAAGCTCCGGGATCGACAGGCCGAGGAAGGACCACGGCTTGAGGGTGCACGGGCCGTCGTACTGGAACAGCCACGGCGCCAGGTTGCCCAGCCGCGACTGATCGAGCAGGCGCTCGATCATCGATCCGGCGCATTTCATCGCGCGCTCGGAATCGCTTTGCAGATAGATGTGATAACCCGCCGCCGCGACGCCGCACGCCGCAAGCACCGCCAGCACGCCCCAGTAGGTGCGCGCGCCGTTTCGTCGCGGTCGGTGCAACGCCGCGCCTAACGCAACGATGGCGAGGACCACCATCACGATCCGCTGCGCCACGCACCACGGGCACGGATCGAGATTGAGCTGATGCTGGAGATAGAGCACCGCAGCCAGGATCAGCACACATCCGGCGAACAGCGCCAGAAACCACCGATGCGCGCGTCGCAACGCGAGATCGGACGAAAAAACAGTGGTTCGCAGCGGGTCGGGTCGCATCGAACGATGATAGCAAACGGGTCTCGCCCGCTTGCCCGTCGCAACCGTCCGAGTCAGGCTCGAACCCGTGGCGGCGCCGGCACGACCTGATGCCATACACCCTCGCGTCGCCTCATCCGATCACGTCTTGGCGCTGCGGCTGCGAGGTATAATTTTCGATTCTTCTCCCTTAGCGATCGCCTACTCCATGGAAGCCGAACGTCTCAACGCAATCGCCGCATCGATCGACGACCTGGGTGCGCGCATCGCCGAATTGCGGAGGTATCTTTGACTTCGATACCAAACAGACGCGGCTAGCCACCGTCAGCAAGGAACTCGAAGACCCCGCCGTCTGGAACGACACCAAACGCGCGCAGGATCTCGGGCGCGAGAAGAAATCCCTGGACCTGGTCGTCGAAGGCCTCACGCAACTCAACCAGGATCATCAGGACACCAGCGAGCTGTTTGCCCTCGCCCGCGAAGAAGGCGACGACGCCACGCTGATTGCGGTGGAGAAAGACGTCGGCGCGGTCCGCAAGACGGTCGAAGACATGGAGTTCCGGCGCATGTTCGCCGATCCGCTCGATCCGAACTCGTGTTTCATCGACCTGCAGGCCGGATCGGGGGGCACCGAAGCACAGGACTGGGCGCAGATCCTGATGCGCATGTACCTGCGCTACAGCGAGCGCAAGGGCTTCCAGGTCGAGGTGCTCGAGCAGTCCGACGGTGAGGTGGCCGGCATCAAGAGCGCGTCGATCAAGGTGACGGGCGAGTATGCATATGGCCATCTGCGCACCGAAAGCGGCGTGCACCGGCTGGTGCGCAAATCGCCGTTCGATTCCAACGCCCGGCGGCACACCTCGTTCGCCAGCGTGTTCGTATACCCGGAAGTGGATGACTCGATCGAGGTCGACATAAACCCCGCCGACCTGCGCATCGACACGTACCGCGCGTCCGGTGCCGGCGGTCAGCACGTCAACCGCACCGACTCCGCCGTGCGCATCACGCATCTGCCGACCAACATCGTCGTGCAATGCCAGAGCGATCGATCGCAGCATCGCAACCGCGCCGAGGCGATGGCAATGCTGAAGTCGCGGCTGTACGAACTCGAACTGCGCAAACGCACGCAGGCCAAACAGGCGCTCGAGGATGCCAAGACCGACATCGCGTGGGGCCATCAGATCCGCTCCTACGTGCTCGATCAATCTCGCATCAAGGATCTGCGCACCAATATCGAAATCGGCAATACCCAGGCCGTGCTCGATGGTGATCTCGATGATTTCATCAGCGCGAGCCTGAAGCAGGGCGTAGGTCTCGAAGCCGAGGGGCAATCATGAACGACGCAGCCAGGCAGCCGGCACAAGACACAGCGGCCGACGAAAGCCAGATCCAAGCCGAGCGCCGCGCCAAGCTCACCGAGTTGCGCAAACTCGGCAACGCGTTCCCGAACGACTTCGATCGGCACGATCTCGCTGCCGATCTGCACGCCGCCCACGGCGAGCGCGCCAAGGAAGCGTTCGACACCGATCCCACCACCGTCGCGGTGGCCGGTCGCCTGATGCTCAAGCGCGTGATGGGCAAGGCGAGCTTCGCCACGATCCAGGACATGTCCGGGCGCATTCAGCTTTACCTGACCGACGATGCCACCGGCGCGGCCGCCCATGCGGCGTTCAAGCACTGGGATCTCGGCGACATCCTCGGCGCCGAGGGCACGCTGTTCAAGACCAAGACCGGCGAGTTGTCGGTGCGCGTGACCAGCGTCCAGTTGCTGAGCAAGGCGCTACGGCCACTACCGGAAAAGTTTCACGGTCTGGCCGACCAGGAACAGCGCTATCGCCAGCGCTACGTCGATCTGATCACCAGTGAAGAGGCGCGCCGCACCTTCCAGTTGCGCAGCCGGATCGTGCAGGAGATCCGCGCGTTCATGGTGGCGCGCGGCTACCTGGAAGTGGAAACGCCGATGATGCAGCCGATTCCCGGCGGCGCGGCGGCCAAGCCGTTCATCACGCATCACAACGCACTCGACATGCAGCTCTATCTGCGCATCGCGCCGGAGCTGTACCTCAAGCGTCTGGTCGTGGGTGGCCTGGAGAAGGTGTTCGAGATCAACCGCAACTTCCGCAACGAGGGCATCTCGACGCGCCACAACCCCGAATTCACGATGATGGAGTTCTACGAGGCGTATCGGGACTATCGCTACCTGATGAGCTTCACCGAGGAGATGCTGCGGACCGTCGCGCAAAACGTGCTCGGGACGCAGCAGGTGCGTTACGGCGAGCACACGATCGACCTGGCCAAGCCGTTCGATCGGCTCACCGTGGCGCAAGCGGTGCGCAAATACCATCCGCAGACCACCGATGCGCAGCTCGGCGACCGCGCCTGGCTGCTCGCCGAACTGGCCAAGCGCAATGCGAAAGTCGACAAGCAGGCCGGCATCGGCACGCTGCAACTGGTGTACTTCGAAGAAACCACCGAGAGCCAGCTGATCCAGCCGACCTTCATCATCGACTACCCGGCCGAGGTGTCACCGTTGGCTCGGCGCAATGACAGCAACCCCGACATCACCGATCGGTTCGAACTGTTCATCACCGGCCGCGAGATGGCCAACGGGTTCTCCGAGCTGAACGATCCGGAAGATCAAGCCGCGCGCTTCGCCGATCAGGCCAAAGCGAAAGCCGCGGGCGACGAAGAGGCGATGTTCTACGACGCCGACTACATCCGGGCGCTCGAATACGGTCTGCCACCGACCGCGGGTGAAGGCATCGGCATCGACCGGCTGGTCATGCTGCTCACCGATTCACCGTCGATTCGCGACGTCATCCTGTTCCCGCAGATGCGGCCGGAGTGACGCTCCTCGCGCTCGTGTTGGTGTTGATCGCGGCGTTCGCCCACGCCGGCTGGAACCTGCTCCTCAAGCGCACCGGCGGCGGTGTGGGGTTCGTGTGGCTGTTCGCGGCGCTCGCCACGTGCATCTATGCGCCGATCGCGCTCGCGCTGCTGTGGAATGCGCGATTCACGCTGGGCTGGACGGCGCTTGGCTTCATCGTCGCCAGCGCGATCATTCACACCGGCTACTTCCTGATGCTCGATCGCGGCTACCGCTTCGGTGATCTGTCGGTGGTCTATCCGCTGGCGCGCGCAACCGGACCGCTGCTCACGATCATCGTCGCCATCACGGTGCTCGGCGAACGGCCCGGACCGATCGCATTGCTGGGCGCACTGGCGATCATCTGTGGCGCACTTTACATCTCCGGCACCGTGCGCACCCTCGCCCACAGTGCCACGCGCAACAGCCTGCTGTTCGCGTTCCTGACCGGTTGCACCGTAGCGGCCTACACGATCTGCGACCAGCAGGCAGTCACCGTTGCGCTGGTGCCGCCGGTGCTTCTGCACTGGGGCGAGAACTTCGGCCGCGTGCTGCTGCTCTCGCCGATCGCGATGCGCAACAAGCAATCGGTGCGCGAGGCATGGCACGGTCATCGAACTGCGGCATTCGCGGCGGCAGTGCTGTCGCCGCTCGCCTACATCCTCGTGCTTACCGCGATGACATTCACCCCGGTGAGCTACGTTGCACCCGCACGCGAGATCAGCATTCTCGTCGGCGCCTGGTTCGGGGCGCGGCTGCTGGGCGAGACCGATGCGCGCCGGCGTCTGATCGCCGCGGGCGTGATGAGCGCAGGCGTCATCGCGCTGGCACTCGGCTGATCCGGCCGAGCACGCATCGCGCAGAGCATCGTCGATGGCCAAGACCGAAGCCCAACGCCGACTCGCCGGCATCGGCATGATGATCGCGGCGGTATCGGTGTTCGCGTGCACCGATGCGGTGGCGAAATTGCTCACCCGCGACTATTCGCCGCTCCTCATCGTGTGGGCGCGCTACTTCTTCCAGATGATCGTCATGATCATCCTGCTGGCGCCCAGGCGCGGGATGGAACTGATCCGCAGCAAACGGCCACGCTTCCAATTCTGGCGCGGGCTGGTGCTCACCGGCTCCTCGCTCACCTTCTTCAGCACCCTGCCGTTCCTGCCGCTGGCGGAAGTGTCGGCGATCACCTTCCTCGCGCCGCTGTTCGTAGCGGTGCTCGCCGGCCCGGTGCTGCACGAGCGTGTGCCCGCCGCGAGCTGGGTGGCGATCGCGGGTGGGCTGGTCGGTATGCTGTTCATCATTCGACCCGGCACCGACGCCTTCTCATGGTGGACCGTACTGCCGATCTGCACCGCGCTGCTGATGGCCGCCTATCAGCTGATGACGCGACGCATTGCCGGCATCGATCCACCCACCACCACACTGTTCTACCCTGCCGTCGTCGGCACGGTGGTGCTGCTGTTGGTACTGCCGTTCGTGTGGCAATGGCCGCACAACTTCTGGCACACGCTTGGTTTCATCATGCTAGGTGTGTTCGGCGGGATCGGCCACTTCCTGCTGATCCGCGGCTACGAGCGCGCGCCGGCTTCGCTGCTCGCACCGTTCGTCTACGCGCAACTGGTCGGCACGCTCACGCTGGGCTGGTTCGTGTTCGGCGACTTTCCCGACGCATGGGGACTGTTCGGCATCACCATCATCGTCGGCAGCGGCCTGCTGCTGATCGCACGACAGGCACGCGGGACGAGCGCCGCAAGCTGAAACTGAAACGGCGCCTCGCGGCGCCGTTGTTTGCGTCCTGCGCTGCGAGGCGCTCAGATGCGCTCGAAGATCGCGGCAATGCCCTGCCCGCCGCCGATGCACATGGTCACCAGTGCGTAGCGCTTCTTGACGCGCTCGAGCTCATACAGCGCCTTGGTGGTGAGGATCGCACCGGTCGCACCGATCGGATGACCCAGCGCCACCGCACCGCCATTCGGATTGACCTTCGCCGGATCCAGACCGAGATCGCGCGTCACCGACATCGCCTGCACCGCGAACGCCTCGTTCGATTCGATGACGTCCATGTCGGCGGGCTTGAGGCCGGTCTTCTCGAACACGCGGCGCACCGCGGGAATCGGCCCCAGGCCCATGAGCTGCGGCTCGACCCCCGCATGCGCATAGCCGACCAGCCGGGCCATCGGCTTCACCTTGGCGCGCTCGGCGGCCGCCGCTTCCATCATCACGATCGCCGACCCGCCGTCATTGATCCCTGAAGCGTTGCCCGCGGTCACCGAACCGTCCTTCTTGAACACCGCCTTGAGTTTGGCCATGTCCTCGATCTTGGCGCCATGACGCACATGCTCGTCGGTGTCGAACGCAACCGGGCCCTGCTTGGACTTGATCTCGACCGGCACGATCTGGGCCTTGAAGTGGCCCGCCTTGATCGCCGCCGACGCACGCCGGTGCGATTCGACCGAGAAGGCATCCTGCTCCTCGCGGCTGATGCCGTACTTGGCAGCGATGTTCTCGGCGGTGATGCCCATGTGGCCGTGACCGAACGGATCGTGCAGCGCGGCGGTCATCGCATCGATCATCGCGCCGTCGCCCATGCGCTGGCCCCAGCGCGCGCCCGGCAGGAAATACGCGGCCCGACTCATGCTTTCGGCGCCCGCGCCCACGACGACGTCGGTGTCACCCAACAGGATGTGCTGCGCGGCCGAGACGATCGCCTGCAACCCGCTGCCGCATAGCCGATTCACCGTCAGACACGGTGTCCCCACCGGCAGACCCGCGTCCACCGCGGCCACGCGCGAGATGTACATGTCGCGCGCCTCGCCGTGGATCACGCTGCCCAGCACCACGTGTCCGACCGTAGCCGGATCGATCTTCGCGCGCGCCACCGCCTCGCGAATCGCGATGGCGCCCAGCTTCGTCGGCGCCATGTCCTTGAGCGAACCGCCGTAGTCACCCACTGCGGTCCGTGCCGCGCTCACCACCACCACTTCTCGTGCCATAGCTGTTCCTCTCGAAAAAACTGGTTACCAGGGTACTAAGACGCGCGCCCGCCGCGCTCTCAGCAACGGTCACACCTGCACCGGCACCGCCCACAGATCATGGGTATCGGAATCGGTCACCTCGACCTCCAACCAGTCTCCTGCCTTCGCTCTCTTGGCGTTCTTGATATGCACCACCCCGTCGATATCGGGTGCATCCGCGCTGGAGCGACCCACCGCGGTGCCTTTACCGGCATCGACTTCATCAATCAGTACACGCATTCGTTGGCCACGCTTTCGCGCCAGCCGCGCGGTGCTGATTGCCGCCTGCTTCTCCATGAAGCGGGCACGCCGCTCCTCCTGTACTTCGGCCGGGACCGGATCGTGCAATGTGTTGGCCGCGGCCCCCTCGACCGGTGAATAGGCGAAGCAGCCGACGCGATCGAGCTGCGCCTCGTCGAGAAAATCCAGCAGCGCCTGAAACTCCGCTTCGGTCTCGCCGGGAAACCCGACGATGAAGGTGCTGCGCAACGTGATCTCCGGACACACCTCGCGCCAGGCGCGGATGCGCGCGATGTTCTGCTCACCTGAAGCGGGACGCTTCATCAACTTGAGAATGCGCGGTGCGGCATGCTGAAACGGCACATCGAGGTAGGGCAACACCTTTCCCTCGGCCATCAGCGCGACGACATCGTCGACGTGCGGATAGGGATACACGTAGTGCAGGCGCACCCACGCACCGAGCGAGCCCAGTGCGCCGGCCAACTCGAGCATGCGCGTCTTGATCGGCCGACCGTTCCAGAAGCCGGTGCGGTACTTCACGTCGACGCCGTACGCGCTGGTGTCCTGCGAGATCACCAGCAGCTCTTTCACGCCGGCGCCCACCAGATGCTCGGCCTCGGTCATCACCTCGCCGATCGGTCGCGACACCAGATCACCGCGCATCGACGGAATAATGCAGAAGGTGCAGCGATGGTTGCAGCCCTCGGCGATCTTCAAGTACGCGTAGTGCCGCGGCGTGAGCTTGACCCCTTGCGGCGGAACGAGGTCGACGAAAGGATCGTGCGGTTTGGGCAGATGCGCATGCACCGCACGCATCACCTCTTCGGTGGCATGCGGACCGGTCACTGCCAGCACGTTCGGATGCGCATCGCGCACCGTCGACCCCTTCGCGCCCAGACAGCCGGTGACGATCACCTTGCCGTTCTCGTCGAGCGCCTCGCCGATGGCATCGAGCGATTCGTGCACGGCGTCGTCGATGAACCCGCAGGTGTTTACCACCACCAGATCGGCGCTCGCGTAGTCCGGCGCAATCTGATAGCCCTCGGCGCGCAACTGCGTGAGGATCCGCTCGGAATCGACCAACGCCTTCGGGCACCCCAGTGACACGAAGCCCACGCGCGGCGTCTCCGCCGACGCGGCACGCACAGTTCGTTTGCGGGTGATGGTCTTGGCAGTCACAAAGTACGTGCGCGAAGTGCGTGCGGGATCAGCGGCGCGGGCCGGAGCCCGGCGTTATTTGTCGTTCGGCTTGTCGCCAGGCGGCGCGCCAGGAAAACCCGGGAACGGAAAGCCCGAAAACATCGAACGGGCCTGGTTCTGGAACTGGCTTTGCATCTGCGCCAGCACCTGCCTGGACTGCTCCAGATAGGCGTTCATCATGTTCTGCATCGCCGGCGCCTGCGCGCTCATCATCTGCGCCCACGCGTCCGGGTTGGGCTTGCCGCCTTCCCCGAACATCTGGCGCGACTGCTCCTGGAAATTGCGCTGCATGTCCATGAACGCCTGGATGTTCTTCTCGAGATAGTTGCCCATCAGCCCCTGCATCGTGCTGCTGTAGGAGCGGATCAGCTGCGTCAGCGCGTCATGGGTGAACAGCGGCTGGCCTGCGTTCTCTTCTTCCAGAATGATCTGCAGCAGGATCGACCGGGTCAGGTCTTCGCCGCTCTTGGCGTCGACCACCTGAAACTCCTCCTGCTTGACCACCAGCTCCTTCACATCGGCGAGGGTGATGTAGGTGGAGCTCTGCGTGTCGTACAGACGGCGATTGGGATACTTCTTGATCAGACGCATCTGCTTCGCCATTCGGATCTCCTCGGGCCTTCGGTGGTCGCGCCCGTCCTCTCGATGCTCTGCCGCGGGACGGTTACGCGCGGGATGGTGACGTCAGTGTACTGTGCTCGACACGCACGCTGATGCGTCGCACCATTATAGCCACGCAGAAAAAGATCAGAAAATGTTCGGCGATCCGCCAGACAGTGCTCAGAACGGCGCCGCCCACTAACCACCACGCTATGCGAAGAGCGGCGCCGCGAAGCGCCGGCGCCCAGGTGCGGATTGAGCGTCGCGCGGTTCAGCCGCGACGCTCGAATCCGCACCACAGTTAGTACGTCGCAACGCCGACGTACTAACCATACATGTGCATCCCCCCATTCACCGGAATGTTCGCCCCGGTGATGTATCCCGCTTCCTCGGTAGTGAGGAACGCCACCACCGCCGCGATCTCCTCCGGCCGCGCCAGCCGCCCCATCGGAATGCTGTCGATCAACGCCTGCTTCACGTCGGCGCGAATCGCCCCGACCATGGGCGTATCGACATATCCCGGCGACACGCAGTTCACCGTCACGCCCTTCTTCACCACCTCCTGCGCCAGCGCCTTGGTGAAGCCCGACACGCCCGCCTTGGCCGCGGAGTAGTTGGTCTGGCCGAACTGGCCGCGCGTGCCGTTCACCGACGACATCGTGATGATGCGTCCCCAGCCGCGCTCGGCCATGCCGTCGACCACCTGCTTGGTGACGTTGAAGACCGAGCTGAGGTTGCTGGTGATCACTGCGTGCCAGTCTTCAGCCGACAGTTTGCGGAACGTCGAATCGCGCGTGATGCCGGCGTTGTTGACCAGCACGTCGATCCCGCCCCACTTGGCCGCGGCCTGGGTGATCGCCTGATTGCAGGACTCCAGACTCGTCACATCGAATTCGCTGACGTGCACGTCAGTGAAGCCTTCGGCGCGCATCTGCGCCAGCCACTGCTCGCGCGGCGCGAATCCGGGCAGGCAATTGGCGATCACCCGCATGCCATTTTGTGCCAGACGCTTGCACACGGCGGTACCGATACCGCCCATCCCTCCGGTCACCAATGCAACCCGCATCGACTCTCCCTGTTGTTCGCCAACTCGTTCGTTCGCCAACTCGTTCGCCAATTCGCGTTCGGCCGTCTAGGCCAGCCGCTGCTTCACGTACCGTCCCGGTGCATTCTCGATCGGCCGGTACCGGCTCGACCCGACCTGCTTCGGTGCCGGGATCCGCTTGCCCGAGTGTTTCGCGAGCCACGCCATCCAGTCGGTCCACCAGCTGCCCGGATGCTCCGCCGCCGCGGCGTACCACTGATCAGGATCGGCCGGCAGCCCCTTCATCGCCCGATCGACCGACCAGTAGCTGCGTTTGTTCTTCGCAGCCGGATTGATGATGCCCGCGATATGCCCGCTCGCGCCGAGGATGAAGCGCGGCGCATGATCGAGCAACTGCGTCGTCGCGTAGGCCGTGCGCCACGGCACGATGTGGTCCTCGCGCGTGGCCACGATGTACGCCGGCGTACCGATGCGATGCAGGTCGACCGCCTCACCGCATGTGGTAATTGCGCCCGGCTCGCGCAACCCGTTCTCGAGGTAGAAGTTGCGCACGTACCAGGTGAACATCGGCCCGGGCAGATTGGTGGAGTCGGCGTTCCAGTACAAGATGTCGAACGCTGCCGGCCTGCCGCCCTTGAGATAGTTGTTCACGACATAAGGCCAGACCAGGTCGTTGTCGCGTAGCGCCGAGAACACCGTCGCCAGCTCGCGTCCGGACAGCAGTCCGCCCGCGGCTAGGGCAGCCTCGCGCGCGGCAACATTGGTCTCGTCGACGAAACAGCCGATCTCTCCGGCGTCGCTGAAATCGAGCAGCGTGGCGAACAGCGTGATGCTCGTTGCCGGATGGTCGCCGCGCGCCGCGAGCACGGCGAGCGCGGTCGACAGGATCGTCCCGCCGACACAGAAGCCAAGGGTGTCGATTTTTTTCTGGCCGCTGATGGCGCGCACGACCTCGATGGCGGTCAGCGGACCTTTCTCGATGTAGTCGTCCCAGCCCAGATGCCCGAGTTCCGGTCCGGGATTGCGCCAAGAAATCACGAACACCGTGTGACCCTGCTCGACCGCATAGCGGATCAGCGAGTTCTCCGGCTGCAGATCGAGCACGTAGAACTTGTTGATGCACGGCGGCACCATCAGCAGCGGCCGTTCGAACACCGTCTCGGTGCCGGGTTTGTACTGGATCAGCTGGATCAGCTCGTTCTCGAACACGACCGCGCCAGGGGTGATCGCGAGGTTCTTGCCGACTTCGAACGCGTGCTCATCGACGGTGGAGATGTAGCCCTTGGCCATATCTTCGACCAGATTGGCTACGCCGCGCTTGAGCGTTTCGCCCTGCGACTGGGTCGCGAGCTTCATCACTTCGGGGTTGGTCGCGGCGAAGTTCGAGGGCGCGATCGCATCCACGTACTGGCGCACCAGAAATCGCACCTGCCCCTTCGATTTCGGCGCGATCTCGGCCGCTTCGGCTGCAGCGTTCAGGAACTCAGCAGTGGCCAGATAGCTGTCGCGTGCAAAGCGTGCCGCGGGCGTCGTGTTCCATTCGGGCGAGCTGAAGCGCCAGTCGGTGGTCTTGGCCGGCTCCGCAGGTGCAGAGGCATGGGCCGGCTGCAACGCGCGCTGCCACAACTGCGCCAGCTTGCCGTTGTACTGCATCAGCATCTGCGCGTACTGAGGCGAAGTGGTGGCCCACTGGATGAATTGCTGCCACGGCGGATCCACCGGTGGCAATGATGCAGGAGCAGATGACGCCGGACGCACTCGCACAGAAGATGCGGGCGCAGAAGATGCGGGCGCAGGAGCGTTTGGAGAGCGCCGTGCACGCGTACTCGACGCGCCGCGTGGGGACGTCCGGCTGGTCAGGGAAGCCATAGGAAGCTCGGAGAAGTAGGTACGACGCAGGCACACCGCGAAGCGGTCTCAGGTACACCGCGAAGCGGTCTGAGGAGCCACAGCGAAAGGGTGTTCGAGCACATCCGAAGCGCGCCGATTGTTGCACTGCACCAATGCGCTGTCAACGCCTGCGGAAACCGATCGCCGCAGGATTGCGGTCGCGCTACGCTCGCGCGATGTACATCGTCGCGATTGCCTGGCTGTACGTCGTGGTGCTGATGGCGTTCACCGCCGGGTCGTTCGTGCGCGGCGCGCTCACCTTCGTCGCGCTGGGCGCGATTCCGCTGGCGCTCCTCATCTGGCTTTCGGGCGCGTCGCATCGGCGGCGAATACGCCGGCGCACGTCAATGGTCGTGGGTGAACACACCGACGGCCCAGATCAACACCACGCCCAGCGTGATCAGTAGCACCTGAACGGCGGTCGCGCGCAATTCCGGACGCCGGTGCAGACCCGGGATCAGGTCGGCGACGGCGATGTAGATCATGCTGGCCGCCGCAACGGCGAGGATGTAGTTGATCCAATCGGACACCTGCTGCAGCGCGAAGTAGCCGAGCAGGCCGCCGGCGAGCATCGCCAGGCTCGACACCAGATTGAGCACCAGCGCACGCGTACGACTGTAGCCGGCGTGCAGCAGGATCAGGAAATCGCCGATCTCCTGCGGAATCTCGTGCACGATCACCGCCGTAGCAGTGACCACCCCGAGTGCGGTGTTCTCCATGAACGCCGCGGCGATCAACACGCCGTCGACGAAGTTGTGGAAGCTGTCGCCCACCACGATGAGCACGCCGCTGCGCGAGCTCTCACCGTCATGCTGATGCGCGTGGCCGTGATGATGATGGTGGCCGCCGTGTTGCGCGAGCCCTTTGTCGCCGCTGCCCCCGTCTCCGATGCCCCGGTCTCCGATGCCCTCTTCGCCGTTGGGATGATGATGATGATGGCGCCAGATCACCAGCTTCTCGAGCACGAAGAACGCGCAGATGCCGGCAAGCACCGTGGCGGCGAGCGACTGGAAGTTGGTGGAACGCTCGAACGCGTGCGGCAGGATCTCCAGGAACGCCGCGCCGAGCATTGCCCCGACCGCAAAGCTCACCAGCGCACCGATCCACTCCTTGCGCGCGGCGAGCGACACCAGTGCGGCAGCCAGCGCCGACAGCACGCCACCGGCGATGGTGGCGAACGCGATCCACGCGAGCGTGCTCATCAGGCGATCCAGATCAGACTGGCCGTGCGGCCGGTCCGGCCATCGCGGCGAAACGAGAAGAAGCGGTCGCGCTCGGCAAACGTGCACGCGGTGCCGCCGTGGATCCGAGTCACGCCGGCGCGCGCCAGACGCTGCCGGGCGAGCGTGTACAAATCGCACCAGAATTTGCCGCCGGGCTTGGGTGCGAACCCAGCCTGTGCTTCAGGGTCGCCCGCGCAGAACGCGTCGCGGACGTCGGCCCCCACTTCGTAGGCCGCGGGGCCGATCGCCGGGCCGAGATAGGCAAGCACGCCGCCGGGATCGGTGTGCATGCGCGAGACGGTCGCCTCGATTACGCCGTTGGCCAGACCACGCCAGCCCGCGTGCGCGATGCCCACCACGTGCCCGTCGGCGGCTGCGAGCAGCACCGGCAGGCAATCGGCGGTCATCACCGCGCACACCACGCCGGAGGTGGTCGTCACCGCCGCATCGGCGGTGGCGTTGGGCGCAGCGTTCGCAGCATCGATCACTGCCGTGCCGTGCACCTGGTTCATCCACACCGGTTCGGCGGGCAGATGCTTCCTCAGCAAAGCGCGGTTGCGCGCAACCACCGCCGCATCGTCACCCACATGCAGCGCGAGATTGAGTGAATCGAACGGAGCACTGCTCATGCCGCCGCAGCGCGTGGTGAGCACGGCTTGCACGCACTGCGGCGCGGGCCAGTCCGGCGCGACGAAGGCTTCGAGCGTCGCGGTGTTCATTCGAGCGCCTCGATCGCGGACCGAAGATCAGGCGGCAGCGGGGCTTCCCAGGACAACAAATTGCCGGTGCTCGGGTGTACCAGCGCGAGCTTCCAAGCGTGCAGAGCCTGACGCGAGAGATGCTGCAGGGCCCCCGGAAGCTGGCCGCGCCGTGCGCCGTAGGTGGGATCGCCGACGAGAGGATGACCGATCGATCGCAGGTGCACGCGAATCTGATGGGTGCGACCGGTATCCAGCGCGCATTCGACCAGGGTGAAGCCACAGGCGTAGCGCTTCAACACACGCACGAAAGTACGCGCGGCCTTGCCGTTGTTCACCACCGCCATCCGGGTGCGCGCCTGCGGGTCGCGGCCGATCGGGGCGTCGATCACCTCGTCGCGTGAGAGTTCACCATGCGCGAGCCCCCAATAGATGCGCTTCACCGTGCGCTGTTGAAGCTGACGCACGAGCGCGGTCTGCGCCTCCAGCGTCTTGGCCACCACCAGCAGTCCGCTGGTGTCCTTGTCGAGGCGATGGACGATCCCGGCACGTGGAATCGAGGCGAGCTGCGGCGCGTGATGCAGCAGCGCGTTGAGCATCGTGCCCTGCCAGTGACCGCTCGCCGGATGCACCACCAGACCCGCCGGCTTGTCGATCACGAGCAGCGCGTCGTCCTCGTACAGCACATCGAGCGCAATCGCTTCAGCGCGAAAACTCGTCTGCTCAGGGGATTCGGTCGGTGCGATGCGTGCAAGCTCGCCGCCCCACACCTTCCTGTCGAGGTCGATCGCGCGACCGTCCAGCGTGACCCGGCCCTCGCGCCCCCACACTTGAATGCGATGGCGCGAATGCTGCGGAAACAGCCGCGCGAGCGCCGAGTCGGCTCGCATTCCAGCGTAATCGACGGGAACTGTGGCCTCGAGGATCGTCGCGAGCGGATCAGCCGATGCGGATTTGGTGGAGGGCACTGCCGCTATAATCGCCACGCGATTGACGCAGAGGTTGTGCTGCTTTGGGATTTGGGGCGCCGCGTGCAGCACACGCGGATCGCAGACTTGGTGGGCCGCCCGGCCAAAGTGGACCGCACGGCGGATGCTCACTCGATTCAGGCTGGACCACCGAAGCGGGTAAAACCAAACAAGAGGGGCACCATGCGTAGTGTAACTGTACTGTCGTGCCTGCTGCTCGCGGCCGTTTTGACGGCCTGCGGTTTCGGCGGCAAGGAATACGACGAGACGATCGGTTGGTCCGCCAACAAGCTCTACGACGAAGCCAAGGACGCGCTCAACAGCGGCAACTATTCGCTGGCCATCAAGTACTTCGAGAAACTCGAAGCGCGCTATCCGTTCGGTCGCTACGCGCAGCAGGCGCAGATGGAAATCGCCTACGCGTACTACCGCGAAGGCGAGACCGCCCAGGCCGTTGCGGCGTGCGACCGGTTCATCAAGCTTCACCCCAATCATCCGACGGTCGACTACGCCTACTACCTCAAAGGCCTGGCCAACTTCAACGAGAATCAGGGCCTGTTCGCGGGCCTGACCCGCGAAGACCCTGCAGAACGCGATCCGAAGGGCGCGCGCGAATCGTTCGACGCGTTCAAGGAACTCACCACGCGCTTTCCCAACAGCAAGTACGCGCCCGATGCCACCGCGCGCATGAAATTCCTGGTGAATGCGCTGGCCCAGCACGAGGTGCATGTGGCGCGCTGGTACATGCGCCGCGCTGCCTATGTCGCTGCGGTGAATCGCGCGCAATTCACGGTGAAGACGTATCCGGACACACCGGCGTCGGAGGAGGCGCTCGCGATCATGGCCGGCGCCTACAGCGCGATGGGCATCAACGAATTGCGCGACGACGCGGTGCGCGTGCTGGAGAAGAACTTCCCGAAAAGCCGCTACATCCCCGCCACCAAAGGCAGCGGGTCGTGGTGGCAGTTCTGGCAGTAGCGCGTTCGACGCGTTGGGGTGCGCTCAGAGCTTGATGCTCTGTTCTTCAATATGCGCCCGAATGACGGCGTCGATATCACTGTCGGCGCGAAACCCCATCGCTAGCGAGCGCGGGGTACGGAATCGCGTGGGCCAGGTTCGCACGATGGCACGGATGCGCTCATCGGGGGTGTCGCGAACGAGCGCGGCGCGCTCTTTGCCGGCGATGCGTCCAAGCGCGTCGACCATCTCTCGCACCGTCGCGGTGATCCCGGGAAGATTGACGACACGATAGCTGCCCCACACCGCGGCCGGCAGCGTCGCGGCATGCTGGAACGCCTCGATCACGCGCGGTGGCGAAAGCAGCCACACTCCGGTGGAATCCGGTACCGGGCAGTTGGAAGCCTCGCCATTGAGTGGCTCGCGCAACACGCTCGATGCAAACGACGAGGCCGCCAGATTGGGTTTGCCCGGCCGCACCACGATCGTCGGCAGGCGCAGACAGCGGCCATCGACGAAGCCCTTGCGCGAGCAATCGTTAATCAAATACTCGCCCACGACTTTCTGCGAACCGTAGGACGACTGCGGCATCGGCGTGGTGTTGTCATCGAGCACGTCGGGCATGTCGCCGCCGAACGCCGCCACCGAGCTCGCGAAGATGAACCGCGGTGGCGCGGCCAGCTTGCGGCACGCCTCCAGCACCGCGCGCGTGCCGTCGATGTTGACGCGCATGCCCAGGTCGAAGTCAGCCTCGGCTCCGGCGCTCACCACCGCTGCCAGGTGATAGACGAGTGCGGTGTCGCGATCGAGCGCGGCGACGAGCGCCTCCGACGATGCGACGTCGCCCTGCACGTACTGCAGGCGGGGATCGCGCGTCGCGGGGAATGCCGTGTCGAACACGGTGACGCGCGAGATCGCATGCGTCTTGTCGTCCGGGCCGGTGATCGATCCGCGATCGAGCAGCGTGCGAGCCAGTCTGTGACCCAGGAATCCGCCGCCGCCGGTGATGAAGATCTTCATGGTTCGCTCGCCCGCTCGATCTGTGTGTTGAGGAAATCAAGACTGCGGCGCAGTTAACCGCCGCGCGACGGACAGGTCAAGTCCGCGTGAAGAAGGCTTCGACATCGTCGAGCTGGAAGGTGTGCGGCATCGGCGGCAGCGCCTCCAGGATGCGCTTGCCGTAGGGCCGCGTGGTGAGCCGCTTGTCGCAGATCACCAGCACGCCGCGATCGGCCTCGTCGCGGATCAGCCGCCCCACGCCCTGCTTGAGCGCGATCGCGGCCTCGGGCACCTGATGCTCCAGAAACGCGTTGCGGCCGGCGCGCGTCATCCACTGCAGCCGCGCGGCGAGCACCGGATCGTCGGGGGGCGCGAACGGCAGCTTGTCGATCACCACGACCGACAATGCATCGCCTTTGACGTCGACCCCCTCCCAGAAACTCGCGCTGGCGAGCAGCACGGCGTTGCCGCTGGCGCGAAACCGTTCGAGCAGGTTCGTCTTGGTGGCCTCGCCTTGCACCAGCAGCAGGAAGTCCAG
>CADEDU010000006.1:110698-118499 GCA_902826155.1 uncultured beta proteobacterium | reverse complement strand
CCGACCGCCAAGGTCGCCGAAGTGAGAATCCAGCTGCGTCGGCGGGCATCGACCTGTTTGCGGAATGCCGTGGCAACTTCCAGCGGCGAGCTTTGCAACACGAGCGATTGCATCCGCACATCGAGCCATCGCACCACTGGTTCACCGTCGGCGCCTGTATCGTCGGCATCGTGGTCGGCCTGCTGCCAGCGCTCCACGCGTTCGAGCAACTCGCGCGTGCGCTCCGACGCGTGCTCGAGCTGTTCGGCCCGATCGCGATATTTCTCCAGCACGGCACCCAATTGCGCCAGCCGCTCGCGCAGGGTTGCGAGCGCCCCACCAAATTCCTCGAACCGGTCGACGCCTTGCAGCGGCACCCGGGTTTCCTTCAGCGGGATCGTCAGGCGCAGATCGCGCGCCGCTTTGTCGGCGAGCCGGACCGCATCGCCCAGATCGCGCGCATCGGCGGCGCTCGTGCGCTGCGCGACCTGAACGTCGCGACACAGATCGACGACTTGTCCGGTGCTCACGCTCTCGCCAAAGAACTGCGTCGCCGCATCGGGCAGCTGATGCGCTTCATCGAGCACGATGGTGTCGCAGGTCGGCAGCAGCTCGGCCATGCCTTCGTCGCGCAGCATCGCGTCGGCAAAGAACAGGTGGTGATTGACCACCACGACATCGGCCGCCAGCGCGTCGCGCCGCGCACGCATCACGAAACAGTTGTTCCACTCGCTGCACTGCTGGCCCAGGCAGTTCTCGCGCGTCGAGGTCGCGAGCGCCCAGGCCGCGGCGTTCTCGGGGACGGCCGCGAGCTCGCTGCGATCGCCGCTGCGGGTGCGCTTGGCAAAGCGCGCGATCGCCTGCAGATCGACCACCGCCTCGCGCGACGGCAACCGGCCATCGTGGAGATTGCGCTCCAGGTGGTAGTGGCACACGTAGTTGGCGCGGCCCTTGAGCAGCGCGATCTGCGAGGGCAGCCCCAGCGCATCCCGCACCGTGGGCAGATCGCGATGGAAGAGTTGATCCTGCAGGGTCTTGGTGCCGGTGGAGATGAGCGTCTTGCCGCCGTAGAGCAGCGCGGGCACCAGATAGGCGATCGTCTTGCCGGTGCCGGTGCCGGCCTCGGCGATCAGCACTGCGTCGTCGGCGATGGTTTCGGCGATCGCACCGGCCAGTTCGATCTGCTGCGCGCGGACGCGGTATCCGGCGATCGCGCGCGCGAGTGGTCCGTCTGTGCCGAACACCGCATCGATGGTCTGGCGACGCACTGCGTCGCTATTCCTCGCGGTGCCTTCGGTTGCGTCGTGCAAGGATGGCTTTCAGCAAGCTCTGAACAATCTGAACCAGGGGCCAGGCGACTCCCGCCCCTCTGATCCCTCAACGGATCTCTTCGACCTTTACCCAGACGCGGCGTCGCTCGAGCTGCGAGGTCGCGCCGGCCGAGAGCTGGGCCGATCCGGCCGAGAGCTGGGCCGATCCGGCCGACAGCTGGGCCGATCCGGCCGACAGTATTCCACGGTCACTGTGCGTTGTCTGCGCGTCGCTGAGCGCGAGTTCCAGCCACTCGCCCAGCCGTCCGTTCACCGTTGCATTGACCGACTGCGTGCTGATCGTTCGGCTTGGCCCGCGGCGGTCTTCGAGTTCGTCCATGCGCGGATTGATCTCCAGCGTCACGCGCTCCCCGCTCACGCGCGGCAGCACCGTGAAACCGGTCGACGCTTCGCGCATCACGGTTGACTCGGTAACCACCGGGCCGTGCGGCGTCGGTGTCACCGTCCGCGCACGCATCGGCACCGACTGACCGATGCGGATGAAGGCACGCGTGCCATCGAGCGCCTGCACCTGCTGGGTCACGACGCGCTCGCGATCCATGCGGCCGGACTGCACGTCGATGTCGACGCGACCACGCACGCCTCGATCGTCGATGCCGACCGATCCAGAGGCACCGCCACCGTCGTAGACCACGCTCGCGTCGCGGTCCTGGCTCACGAAGATCATCAGACGCCGCGGCGGCGTGTCGATCGTAGCGAGCACCTGTTTGAGTTGCATCAGATTCGCCGGACTCGCGCGCAGGATGATCTGCCCTTCCATGCCGGTGACCGCTCCACCCGGTTCGACGATCTGACGCAGCACCGGCAGCACTTGTTCAACCGTGCGGTGCCGTAGCGGAACGATTTCGACCTGGTCGGCCTGGACCAAGTGGCTCGCGACCAATCCCAACAGGAACGCACCGATGAGCAGTGCGCGTGTCTGCAGATTCGTGTTCGACAGGTGCATGGGCGTGGCGTCCTTGAATCACCCGACCTGGCCGGGGACGGGCACAACATCGAGTCAAGCTGGTCTACGGGACCGGGTTCCAGGTTTGGTTCCACCCGGAGCGCCGCGAGCAGGACGGCGGTGCGTCCAACTCGTCACCATGGCACGAACGACGCGGGCTCGCGGCGACCTTGTACCTGGATTGCGCTTGATCGGCGCGCGTCCACCCGCGCGGGTCGAGGCACGTTGGACTGCAAGCGGCCCACGCGCGGCGGGACTCGATACGCGGCAATCGCACGCGAGGCGCCGCGCAGGCCCTTTACAGACCGGCTGTTGGCTCATAAAGTTCTCGAATGGATCGGCGCAACGCAATGTTTTTGATGGCTTTAGCGGCACTCGCCGGGTGCACCTCGGCGCCGTCGCGACGCGTCGTTGCGCCCAGCCCGCCGCGCGGCAGTGCGCCGCCGCCGTCGGGCGAGACGCTGGACGATGTCCTCAACCGCGATCCCGATCCGAAGCGCAACGAGCTGGTGCTGATCGCGCTGTCGCAGCTCGGCGTGCCATACCGCTGGGGCGGTCATTCGCCGCTCACCGGGTTCGATTGCAGCGGACTGGTGGTCTATGTCTACCAGCAGGCGTTGCAGCTCAAGCTACCGCGTACGACGTTTGCGCAGGCGCGCGGCAGCAGGCCGGTCGAGCCTCAGGAGTTGCGTGCGGCGGACCTCGTGTTCTTCAACACGCTTGGGCCCGCCTACTCGCACGTCGGCATCTACATCGGCAATTCCCGCTTCGTTCACGCGCCGACCTCGGGCAGCACGGTGCAAATCGATCGCATGCAACTGCCCTATTGGACCGATCGGTTCGATGGGGCACGCCGTCTGATCGCCTGAGGCTGGCGGTTCCCCCTTCGAGGCGCTCGTGGCAGCGGGTGGCGCCCGCGAGCACTAGATTGGTAATGCCGTGATCGAGTAGGTGATTCCGATATTGCGAATCATTCTCATTAACGATAAAGTAGGGGCAAATCACCTTTCGCCCGACTACGAACTGAACTTGGACCATGAACGAGCCACTCAGCCCTGACCGTCTCTCTCTTCCCACCCTGGCGACGTTGACGCGTCGTACGCTGATCGCCGCGACGCTATTGAGTGCGCTGGGATTGGTATCGCAACACGCCCAGGCACAGCAGGTGCTGAATCTGTACACGGCCCGTCATTACTCAACCGACGAGGCGCTGTACGTCAACTTCACCAAGCAGACCGGGATCAAGGTCAATCGCATCGAAGGCGGTGAAGACGCGCTGTTCGAACGCATTCGTGCCGAGGGCGCGAACAGCCCTGCCGACGTGTTCATCACCGCCGATGTCGGCCGGCTCTGGCAGGCGGAACAGGCCGGGTTGTTCGCACCGGTCAAGTCGGCGAGCATGGAATCGCGTATCGCCCCGCACTTTCGCGATCCCGACGGCAAGTGGTTCGGCTTTTCGGCGCGCGCGCGGATCATCGTGTACGACAAGTCGCGCCTCAAGGCCGGCGACATCAGCAACTACGAGGATCTCGCCGATCCGCGCTGGAAGAAGCTGATCTGCACTCGCTCGGGCGCACACCCATACATGCTCTCGCTCACCGCGAGCATGGTCGCGCATCTGGGCGAGGAGAAAACCGCCGAATGGGTGAAAGGTCTGGTCGGCAATCTCGCGCGCGCACCCAAGGGCGGCGACACCGATCAGATCCGCGCCGCCGCCGCGGGCGAATGCGCGATCGCGGTGACCAACCAGTACTACCTGGTGCGTCTGATGCGTTCGAACCGCACCGACGATCAAGCTGCTGTCACCAAGCTCGGCGTGATCTGGCCCAATCAGGGCAATCGCGGCACGCACATGAACATCTCGGGCGGCGGAGTGCTGCGGCATGCGCCGCATCGTGAAGCGGCGATCAAGTTTCTGGAGTACCTCGCGAGCGACGAGGCGCAAGCGGTGTTTGCCAGCGGCAACAACGAATGGCCGACGGTGCCCGGCGCGAAGCTCGACAACCCGGCTCTCGCATCGCTGGGTACGTTCAAACAAGACGCCCTGCCCAGCGCGAAGATCGGCGCCAACCAGCTTGCCGCCCAGCGCATCGCTGATCGCGTCGGCTTCAAATAACGCAGACAGCGCTAGCGGCCGCGCTCGGCGAGCGCCATGCGACGCGACACCAGCACCAACGGGATCAGCCCGACCAGCACGATGACCAGCGAGGGCAATGCCGCCTCGGCCAGGCGCTCGTCCTTGGCAAGGTTGTAGATCGAGATCGCCAGCGTGTCGAAGTTGAACGGCCGCAGCGCGAACGTGGCGGGCAACTCCTTCATCACGTCGACGAACACCAGCAGTGACGCAGTCAGCACGCTGCCCCGCATGATCGGCACGTGTACCCGCCGAAGTGTGGCGCGAGCGGACAAGCCCAGACTGCGTGCCGCATCGTCCATCGATGGCGTTACCCGCGTGAGCCCCGCTTCGACCGTCTGCAGCGCGATCGACAGGAAGCGCACCAGATATGCGAAGAGCAGCGCGAATACGCTGCCGGTGAGCAGCAGGCCGACGCGGATGCCGAACGTTTCGCGTAGCCAGTCGGCGACGAAATTGTCCAACGCGGCCAACGGCAACAGGACACCCACCGCGATCACCGCCCCGGGAATCGCGTAGCCCAGGCCAGCCAGTCGGTTCGCGACATCGACCATGCGATGTTTTGAAAGCCGCCCCGCATAACCCAGCAGCAGCGCGGCGGCTACCGCCAGCAATGCAGCGAGCGCGCCCAGCCACACCGTATTGACGAGCACGCTCCATACACGAGTCAGCGCAACGGCCTCCTCGGCCTGCAACGCAAGTCGCGCCAGAAGCATCGCCGGGATCGCGAAGCCCAGTGCGAACGGCACGGCACACAACACCGTGGCGGCAAGCGCAGGCCAGCCCGACAACTGCGCCGGGATCAGCCTGCGCGGCGTGGCCGCCGCCTGGAACCGCGCCCGCCCTCGTCCGGCCCGCTCGATCGCGATCACCACCGCTACGAAGATCAGCAACAGCATGGCGATCTGTGCCGCCGCGCCACGATCGCCGAACGCTTGCCAGGCGCGAAAGATACCGGCGGTGAGGGTCTGCACGCCGAAGTAAGACACGGCGCCGAAGTCGGCCAGCGTCTCCATCAACGCCAGGGCCACGCCGGCAGCGATCGCCGGGCGCGCAAGCGGCAGCGCGACGCGTGTGAACGCCGCGAACGGCCGCAGCCCCATCAGGCGCGCCGCCTCCACCGCGCTGGCCGACTGCTCGATCAGCGCCGAGCGCACCAGCAGATACACGTACGGGTACAGCACGAACGCGAACAGGGCCATCGCTGCCGGCAGTGATCGGGCATCGGGGAACCAATATTCGCCGGCGCGCCAGCCGGTCCATGCACGCAGCGCGCTTTGCACCGGCCCGCTGAACTGCAGCCAGTCGGTGTACGCGTACGCGATCACGTAGGCTGGCATGGCAAGCGGCAGGATGAGCGCCCACTGCAACCAGCCGTGGCCGGGAAATCGATAGTTCGCCACCAGCCAGGCCGCGCCCACACCAAGCAGCACCACGCCGATCGCTACGCCCCCGGCGAGCAGCGCAGTGGTCCAGGCGTATTCGACGATGACGGTGTCGAGCAGATGCGACCAGGTGTCGCCTTTGGAACGCAAGGCGGTGAGCGCGACCGAGAGGATCGGCAAGGCGACCAGGAGCGCCACGCACAGCGCGCCCACGCCGAGCCGGCTCAGTCGACGGTGAGATCCAACGACGCCGGCGTTCGGCGCGAACCCGTCCGAGCTAGAAGGTAACTGCATACCTTGCTCCCGGAACGAGTACGCTCAACGCTTTACCGGGGGCTGGAAATTTCGGCACCGGTCCCCCTGCTGCTCTCGTTGCTCTCGTTCCGCTCGATCGTATGTTCGCCAGGCAGAGCCGCATCCTCTTCGATTCGTCGGATCGATCGAATATAGCAAGTATCGACGCGAACGATTCTTGTTTGCGTCTGCCAAGGGCACGTATGATTGGCCACACGCTCCTGCCGCCACGATGATTTCCGCCCCCACTCTAGCCGACCGCCGCGCAAATCCGGCTGCATCGACCGCCCCCGTGCTCCAGGTGCGCGATGTCCACCACCGGTACGGCGACCTTGCGGTGCTCAATGGTGCGTCATTCGAACTCGCGCGCGGACGCATCGGTTGCGTGCTCGGCCCGAGCGGATGCGGCAAGACCACCCTGCTGCGCTGCCTCGCCGGCTTCGAGACGATCACCGGCGGTTCGATCGTGCTCGACGGCGTCGTGGCGAGCGCCCCGGGGCGCACCGTGCCGCCGGAAGCGCGCCGCATCGGCATGGTGTTCCAGGACTACGCGCTGTTCCCGCACCTCGACGTCGCCGCCAACATCTCGTTCGGCCTGAGCCGTCTTCCCAGGCAGGAACGCGAGCGACGCGCCACTGCATTGCTTGAGGTGGTGGGGCTAGGCGGGATGGGCACGAAATTTCCGCACGAACTTTCCGGCGGCCAGCAGCAACGCGTGGCGCTCGCGCGAGCGCTGGCCACCGAGCCGGCGTTGCTGTTGCTGGACGAACCGTTCTCCAATCTCGACGTCGAACTACGCGAGCGGCTCGGCCAGGAATTGCGCGAGATCATCAAGCGCGCCAACGCCACCGCGGTGCTGGTGACGCACGATCAGCACGAGGCGTTCGCGATCGCCGACGAGATCGGCATCATGACCAACGGGCGCATCCAGCAGTGGGACTCCGCGTACAACCTCTACCATCAGCCCGGCACGCGCTTCATCGCCGAGTTCGTCGGCCAGGGCTCGTTCCTGCCCGGCCGGGTGCTCGCCAATCACGAAGTCGAGATCGAATTGGGTGTGCTGCACGGTGACATCCCGCGCGCGTGCGAGGTCGGCTGCGACACCTGCAACCGCGGTTGCCACCTCGACGTGCTGCTGCGGCCCGACGACATCGTGCATGACGACGCGAGTTCCCTGCGCGCCGAAGTCGTGCAGAAAGCGTTCCGTGGCGCGGAGTTTCTGTACACGCTGCGGCTGGACAGCGGCGCCAAGGTGCTCGCGTTGGTGCCCAGCCATCACGACCACGCCATCGGCGAGCGCATCGGCATCCGCCTCAACGTCGATCACATCGTCGCCTATCCGCCGCAAGGCGAGCCGCTGCCCGCAGTGCGCGCGCCGCAGCAGTCCTGAACTGGTTACTCTGCTCGCGACTCAACGCGGCTCGAAGCTGACCGTCGCCTCGACCTCGAACGGGCGCTGCCACAAGACCGCAGGCACCGGCACACGTGCGTGCGCGCGTCCAAGCAGTTCGGTCGCCGCATCATCGAGCGTCGGGTCACCACTCGAGGCCGTGATGCGCGTCGATTGCAGCAGCCCTCCCGCGGCGAACTCCAGGCGAACACGGGCCCGTCCTGCACCGCTCTGCGCGATGTTTGCGCGCAACCGACCCGCTTCGAACAGCAGCGCGAGCCGGTACTGCTCGGAAGTGTGAATGCCGCGATCGTCCTGATGAAGCGGGCGCGTTTCTGGAGC
>CADEDU010000006.1:73586-110598 GCA_902826155.1 uncultured beta proteobacterium | reverse complement strand
GACTCGGACCTGCGGTCCGGATTCGGCATCGCAATGCGCAGGGGGGTAGCAGGCGCGGTCAGCCCGAACTCGGTCGGCGCCCGAAACCACGCATCGAGCAAGATCCAATGCAGTGCGATGGACACTGCCAGACAAAGCGCGGGTACGCGCCAGTGCGCCGGAAGATTAAGAGAGGCTGAGCTCATCGCCGTCAGAAATCCGGATCGAACAGCGACTGGCCATCGCGCGGCGCAACCTTCTGCATCGGGATGCGCGCCGCCGTAAAGCGCGTGCCCTCGGCGACGCTTCCTTCGCGCAACTCGAACGGCTCGCTGCGCGTCACCACGCCGTTATCGAGATCGCGATAGCGAACTTCGTAGCGGCCGGGGCGCAGTTCACCGACCACGAACGAATCGCGCGCCTTGACGACCAACCAACGCACTGCGAACGGCCGCGCCTCACGATGGGCATAAAGCTTGGCGTACACGTCCGATGGGTTCGCGCTGTTGTCCAGCGTCACCGTGGACTGGCCGTCGTTGAGCAACACCTTGAAGCCGCTCAGGTAGGCCGACTGCGCGGGCCAAGGCTCGCCGCCGGGCGCACGCTCCGGACGGGCGTAATCGTTGCCACGAGCGGGCGATCCACCCGAGGCCGGCACCGATGGCGCGGCACGCGCGATGTCCGCGGCGGTGGCTAAACTGCTCGACGATCGCGACTCCGACTCCATCAGCCACACCGCTCCGCCGATCAACGCTGCGCCGAGCAGCGCAGCAAGCGTGACGAGCGAGGCAATGGTCGAGCCGTGCCGACGACGCGACGGGCGCGCGCGATCAGACCCCGGCGCCGCCGCTTCGATCGAGCCTGGTTCCTCGGACTCCGGGCCGATCGCGTCCTCCGCGGTGGCGCGTGCAGCAGGCAGAGCGTCGCGGCTCGCGCCGGCTGGCGGTGCCGTTTCCATCTGCCGGATCCAGCGATCGTGTTGCGCGCGTCGCACCGGATCGGCCAGCACCTCGTAGGCCGCGTTGACCAGTTTCATCGCGCTTTCGGCCTGCGGGTCGTTCGGATTGCGATCCGGATGCAGCTTCGAGGCGAGCGTCTGATACGCCGCGCGCACGACTTCCGGCGGCGCGTCGCGCGTAACATGCAGATTGTCGTAATGCGTGCGCAACGGCGGTCGGGCGGACACGGGCAAGCAACGCAACGGTGAACTGCGGGCGATGGAACCGCGTACGGTTGGCGAACCGCGAACGGTGCAGGCGATTATAGGAGCATCGGCACCGTGCCCCGACAGACGAATCGCCTCGGCGGATCGGCTTATCGACCATCGCCTGATCGATTCCCGTCCTATCGTTCCGTGACCTGTCGGTGCGCGCCGTTATCGGTCGCACAGGTTCTTTCGTCCCGCCGCATGCAGCGGAGAGGTCGATCGTTCGACATACAATCGGCAACCGTCTCATCGCGCAGATCGAACTTCATGTGGCGTCCACCTCAACGCGTCAAGTGGTATCCCAAACCCGGCCCGTGGCCCACCGCTGAACAGGCTGCCGGCTCGCGCCTGTTCAGCCCGATCGAAGTGGGCCGGTTGTGCCTGTCGAGCCGCACCTGGGTGCCCGCGATGGTGCCGTGGCGCTCCACCGACGAGGGGTTCGTCACGCCGCAGAACATCGAGTGGTACGAGCGTTTCGCGTACGGACAGCCGGGCGCGATCGTGCTGGAAGCCACCGGCATTCGCGATGTGCCCAGCGGCCCGTTGTTGCGCATCGGCGATGACCGGTTCGTGCCGGGGCTGCGGCAACTGGTCGAGGCAGTGCGACGTGCAAGCGATGGACAGACCAAGTTGTTCATCCAGCTCATCGATTTCCTGTCGATCCGGCGCCGGCCGACGGCCGAGCGCTTCTTCGCGCAGTTCCTGCGCATCACCGATCGACATCGCGACGCGTTGCGCAGCGTGGCCGCAAGCGACGACGAGATCCGCACGAAACTCGCCGCGATGTCCGACGCGGATCTCGCCCAGGTGCTCGACGAACGCGAACTCGAAGCACTGCGCTTCGGTGCGCGCGAACGGATCACCGACACGCACCTGCCGCATATCCGCGACCTGCCCCAGCAACTGCCGGGGTTGTTTGCCGATGCAGCACGACGCGCACGCGAGGCCGGGTTCGACGGCGTGGAGCTGCACTATGCGCACGCTTACACCATGGCCTCGTTCCTCTCGGCGCGCAACACGCGCACCGACGGCTACGGCGGCGATCGCACTCAGCGTGTTCGCCTGCCGCTCGAGGTGTTCAAGCGCGTGCGTGCCGAAGTCGGCAACGACTACGCGGTGGGCTGCCGTTTCCTGAGCGAGGAGATCATTGCCGATGGAAACACGGTGGAAGACTCCGCCTATTTCGGTGTCGAGTTCGCACGCGCCGGGATGGATTTCCTGTCGCTCTCGCGCGGCGGAAAATTCGAAGACGCCAAGCAGCCCGCGGTCGGTGCCTCGGCCTATCCGTACACCGGACAGAGCGGCTACGAATGCATGCCGCAGTACGTGTCCGACGAACGCGGCCCGTTCGGCCGCAACGTCGAACCAGGGCGGCGGATTCGCGCGGCAATTCGTGCGGCGAGCCTGAGCACGCCGGTGGTACTCACCGGCGGCATCTACGATTTCGTCACTGCCGAGGCGCTGCTTGCCGACGACAAGGCCGACGTTGTCGGCTTCGCACGGCAGGCGCTCGCCGATCCGGACTGGTTCCTCAAGGCACGCTCCGGGCATGGCGCGGAGGTGATCGTGTGCGAATACACCAATTACTGCGAGGCGCTCGACCAGAAGCACCAGCAGGTCACCTGCCAGTTGTGGGACCGCGTCGCCCTCGACGACCCCGGCGTCAACCGCACCAACGACCGCAAACGACGGCTGGTACCGAAACGCTGGCTGCTTCCCGCCTCCGCGACCTGATACCCCTCCGCTCCTGATCACCATCCACTCCCCCATCCACTCATGGCCGAATCCCTCGACAAATTGACCGCCACCGAAGCCGCCAGGCGCATCGCCGATCGTTCGCTGCGCGCCGAAGACCTGGTACGCGCCTGCCTCGAACGCATCGACGCACGAGAGCAGACCGTACAAGCCTGGGAGCACGTCGATGCGTCGGGTGCGCTGAAGCGCGCACGCGAACTCGATCACGGCGCAGTCCAGGGCTTGCTGCACGGCCTGCCGGTCGGCATCAAAGACATCTTCGACACGCGCGACATGCCGACGCGCTACGGCTCGCCGATCTACGTCAACCATCGCCCGGTGATGGATGCGGCACCGGTCGCGCTCACGCGCAGCGCGGGCGGCATCGTTCTGGGCAAGACGGTCACCACCGAGTTCGCGACGTTCAAGGCGAACAAGACGCGCAACCCGCATAACCCAACGCATACACCCGGGGGATCATCGAGCGGCTCGGCCGCCGCAGTGGCCGACGGCATGGTGCCGCTCGCGTTCGGCACGCAGACGGCCGGCTCGATCATCCGTCCGGCGTCATTCTGCGGCGTCGTCGGCTACAAGCCGTCGCACGGGTTGCTGCCGCGCGCGGGTGTCAAACCGACTTCCGATGTGCTCGACACCGTCGGCGGGTTCGCCCGCTCGGTCGCCGATGTAGCGCTGTTGTCCGCGGCGCTGTCGCGCAATCGCACGCTTCTGGTCGACGAGAACGCCTCCGCCTCACCTCGCGTTGGCATTTGTCGGACGCATCAGTGGACACAGGCGGGTGCCGAGACCGTCGCGCTGTTCGATCGTATGCGCGCACGTCTCGAAGCAAAGGCGATCCATGCCGCGCCAATCGAGTTACCCGCATCGTTCGCGGGACTAATCGACGCCCAGCAGACGATCATGGCGTACGACTGCGCCCAGGAGTTGTACGCCGAATACGCCGATCACCGCGACAAGCTGAGCAGCACGCTGCTCGAGCGGATGGAGAAGGGGCTGGAGCTTTCGTACGAGCAATACGACGCCGCGATCAGACTGGCCGATCGCTGCCGCAGCCAATTCGCCGACGTGCTCGCCAACGTCGACGTGCTGATCGCCCCGAGCAGCCCGGGCGAGGCGCCGCAAGGTTTGCACTCGACCGGTGACTCGGTGATGAACCGGGTCTGGACGCTGCTGCACCCGCCGTGCGTCACGATCCCGGTGGCCACCGGGCCGCAGGGACTGCCGCTTGGCGTACAGATCGTCGGGCGCATCGGCGCCGACGCGCAGACGCTGGCATGCGCGCATCGATTGCATCAGGTGCTGCGCGACCTGTGACGATGCAGTGGGTGCTCGACACCAACGTCGTGCTCGACTGGCTGGTGTTTCGCGATCGGCACGTCACGCCGATCGTTGCCGCGCTGGAGCGTAGCGAGGCGGGCGTCTGGACCAATGGCGCATGCGAGGGCGAACTGATCCGGGTCCTCGCCTACGCGCAATTCGGACTATCTGCCGATGCGCAAAGCGATGCGCTCGACGCGTACCGGCAGCGCGCCCGACACTTCGCCGGCGCGACTGACCCGCGTCCGCTACCGCGTTGCGCCGATCCTGACGATCAGAAGTTCCTGCGGCTCGCGCACGACGCCGGCGCGAGCCATCTGATCACCAAGGACAAATCGCTGCTTACGCTGGCGCGCGCCCGGTATGGGCTGCGCTTTCGCATCGTCACGCCGCAGGCGCTCGCGCTCACCGCCTGAGGTCGGTCACTCCTCGCTCTTGCCCAGACGGCGCAAGGAGTGCACGAGCTGATCCTTGCTCTGCTTGCGCAGCGCCTGCTCGGTCTTGCGATGCGCGCCGCCTTTGCGCGTGACCGCCGCCTGAGCGAACGGATTGCGCGGCTTGATCGTCACCTGCGCCGGCGCGGATGCGAGCCTCTTCGCGGTTTTCTTCGAGCGTTTCGCGGCCACCGTCGGGCGCTCCTTGCGTTCAGGCGGCGCGCGCCGACTGCAGGATAAAATCGCTCGCGCGCTCGCCGATCATGATCGCCGGCGCGTTGGTGTTGCCGCTCACGATCCGCGGCATGACCGAGCAGTCGACCACGCGCAACCGTTCCACGCCATGCACGCGCAATTGCGGATCGACCACGGCCATCGAGTCGGCGCCCATCCTGCAGGTGCCGACCGGATGGTAGACCGTGTCGGCACGAGCACGGATCGCAGCACGAATCTCGTCATCGGTGTTCGCGCGAGCGGTGTACAGCTCACGACCACGATAGCGATCGAACGCGGGCGCGCGCAGGATGCTGCGCACGATCTTGAAGCCGCGCATCAGCCGTTCGAGATCTTCATCCTCGGCGAGGAAATTCGGATCGACGCGCGGCGCGGCCAACGGATCAGCGCTCGCGAGTTCCACCGAGCCGACGCTCCTGGGACGCAGCAGGCAGACGTGACACGAGAAGCCATGTCCGAGGTGCAGCTTGCGCGCGTGGTCATCGACCATCGCCACGACGAAGAACAGCTGCAGGTCCGGCCGCTCGACGCTCGGATCGCTGCGCACGAACCCGCCCGCCTCGGCGAAGTTCGTCGTGAACGGCCCGCGACGGCTGGTGCGATACGCCTTCCAGCCGCGCCACAGATCGACGGCGCCGCGTAGCGACACACCGAACAGCGCACGTTCGTCGGAGCGGTAGGCCTGGATGTAATCGGGATGGTCCTGCAGGTTGCGACCCACGCCGGGCAGCGCATGCACGACCTCGACGCCGTGCCCCTGCAAGGCTGCGGCAGGACCGATGCCCGAGAGCATCAGCAACTGTGGCGACTGCAGCGCGCCCGCTGCAACGATGATCTCGCGCGCCGCACGCACCTCGTGCTCGGCGCCGCCGCGTCGGTAACGCACGGCAACGGCACGCCGGCCTTCGAATACGACGCGGGTGGCGTGCGCATCAGTCATGACTTCGAGATTCGCACGCGAGCGTACCGGCGTGAGGAACGCGCGCGCGGCGCTGCATCGCTCGCCTTCCGATTGCGTGACCTGGTAGTAACCCACCCCCTCCTGTCGCGCACCATTGAAGTCGGGGTTCGCTTCCAGACCGACTTCACGCGCCGCATCGAGGAACACCGCACCGAGCGGATTGGGGGATCGCAGGTCGGACACGCCCAGCGGACCGCCGGTGCCGTGATACGGATCGGCGCCGCGCGACTGATTCTCAGAGCGCAGGAAATACGGCAGTACCTCCGACCACGACCAGCCCCGGCACCCGAGCGCAGCCCACTCGTCGTAGTCCTCGGCCTGGCCGCGGACGTAGCACATCGCGTTGATGGCACTCGATCCACCAAGCGTTCGGCCGCGAGGTTGGTAGCCGCGCCGTCCGTTCAGCCCCGCCTGCGGCGCCGTCTTGAACGCCCAGTTGTGGCGGTTGCGAAACGGCAGGAACACGACCGCCCCGAGCGGTACGTGGATGAAGGGCGAACGATCGTCGGGGCCGGCTTCGAGCAGGCATACCTTCACGCCGGGGTCTGCGCTCAGCCGATTGGCCAGAACGCACCCGGACGATCCGCCGCCAACGATCACGTAATCGAACATGGACCTGACCCTGCGCGCAGCGTTGCGGTGACGCGCATGCCAATGATGGCCGCCGACACACCGCGAGTGCGCATCGCGAAGTGATAACCGCGACGCAGTCTAATGATCAGCGCTGGGCGACGGGCTCTAAAACGGGGCGTCGAGCCAAGGGACGTCGCATCGCGTGCGGCGCCGGCAATTCGCACATGGCCGCAGCCGTTGTGCGATGCCGGCAGCTGCGCCGACCCTCAACGCATCAGACGCATCAGGCGCCGATGGCCGAGAAGGACTTCTCGTTGATGCACTCGACCAGATGCCACATGCCGAGCGGCTTGACGCGCTCTTCGCTGCGCACCTTCACCGGCATGCCGTCGACGATGTGGTGCAACGCCAGGTCGGTACGAAAACCGATCTTCTCGCAGACCGGCGAGACCAGCCGCTCGAAGAAAGCGAGCACCTTGTTGCCGTTGACCAGATGGTTCAGGAAGATGATGCGTCCGCCGGGCTTGCACACGCGGATCATCTCGTTCATGACGCTGCGATGGTCGGGCACTGCGGTCAGCACATAGGCCGCCACCACGATGTCGAAGCTCGAATCGGGAAACGCCATGCGGCATGCGTCCATGTGCATCAACTGCACGTGGTGCAGACCAAGGTCTTCGACGCGCCGTTCCGCTTCGGCCAGCATGCCGCGCGAGTAGTCGATACCCACGATCCGGATATCGCGCGGATAAAGCGGCAAGCCGACACCGGTCCCTACGCCGACCTCAAGCAGGCGATCACCCGGCCGCGGCGAAAGCGTGCGGATCGCATGCTCGCGCGATTCTCGGAAGACCTTGCCGAAGGTTTTGTCGTAAGTGCGCGAGTAAAAGTCGTAGACCCGCGCCAAGCTAGAGTGATCCAACTTCCAACCTCCCCCGTTTCGCTCGACGACACCGCATTGAGGTCCGCGGCCCAGACACAGTTTTCAGCCGCACGACACGGCCGTGTATTGCAGGCGGCGAGACGATAGCACAGCACCTGGGCACCTGCCACGATCGCATGACATCGCCGGGCATTCAATTCTTGACGTGCAGATCCAACTGTGGCTACGCGTTTGACCGAGCACGAACTGCACTGCGAAGCCGCTACCTCGGCCGATCACCGGCGAGCGTGACCCGATGCATGACGCGCCGATAGCCGTGGTAATCATTGACAGGATTGTGCTGGGCGCAGCGGTTGTCCCACATCGCGATCGACCCCGGCTGCCACACGAAGCGACAGGTGAACTCGGGCAGGATCTGATGCTGGAACAGGAACTCCAGCAGCGGCCGACTCTCCGCTTCGGTCATGTTCTTGAATCGCACGGTATGGGCCACGTTGACGAACAACGCCTTGCGGCCTGTCTCCGGATGCGTGCGCACCACCGGATGCTCGGCCAGGTACTCACGCCTGGCGTCGTCGCGCGCATCGGTCTTCATGCGGTCTTCGCGCGTCTTGGTGACGTCGGCCTTGGCGGAACTGCTGATCGCGACCAGGCCGTCGATCATCGTGCGCATGCCTGGCGAGAGCGTCTCGTACGCCAGATACATGTTGGCGAACAAGGTATCGCCCCCGAACGGCGGGATCTCGCGCGCCACCAGCATCGATGCCATCGGCGGCTCTTCGAGGTAGGTGGTGTCGGAGTGCCAGATACCGCCGAAGTTGACCCGCTCGTGCTCGAGCTTCACCACGGGAATGATGTGCGGATGCTCCGGCAGCCCTTTGACGAACGGGTACTCGATCACTTCGCCGAAACAGCGCGCGAAAGCAAGAAACTCCGCAGGATCGAGCGGTTGATCGCGGAAGAACAACACCAGATGCTCCAGCCACGCCTGGCGCAACGCGGCGGCGGCCTGCGCCGAAAGCGGCTGGCGAAGATCGATGCCGCGAACCTCTGCGCCGAGCGCGCCGGCAACGCGATGCACGGAAAACGGAACGGTCATGATCCTACTTACCTCGTTCGAGCGGTCTCGATGCAAAGGCTTCATTCTCGCGCAAGCGTAGCCGATCAGGCCATGGCGCCATTGATCGAAATCACTTGTCCGGAGATATAGCTGGCCCGGTCCGAAGCCAGGAACGCCACCAGATCGGCCACTTCTCGCGCCGTGCCGGCACGCTGCATCGGCACCAGCGCCTTGATCCGCTCGGGCGGGAACGCCTGCTCGATCATCGGTGAAGCGATGATGCCGGGTGCGACCGCGTTGACGGTGACGCCGCGCGAGGCGCATTCGAGCGCGAGCGAGCGCGTGGCGCCGATCAGTCCGGCCTTGGCGGCGGCGTAGTTCGTCTGCCCGCGATTGCCGAGCAGCGCCGACGCCGACGAGATGTTCACGATCCGTCCCCAGCGCGTGCGCAGCATCGGCAGCAGCAGCGGCTGGGTCACGTTGAAAAAGCCATCGAGCGAGACCGCGATCACGTCGTGCCAGGCGGCCGCGTCCATGCCGGCCATGACCGCATCGCGATGGATCCCGGCATTGTTGACGAGCACCTGGATCGGTCCGGCATCGAGCAACCCTTGCAGCGCCGATTGCGTGGCCGCCGCGTCGGTGACATCGAACGCCACTGCTTGCGCCGAACACCCGGTCGCAACCAGCCGCGCAACCACCTCCTGCGCCAGCGCCACGCCGCGGTTGGCGTGCACGATCACATGCAGGCCCGCTTCGCCCAGCACCTCGCAGATCGCCGCGCCGAGCGCTCCGCTGCCGCCGGTGATCAATGCGCGACGCGGCGTGCTCGCTTTGCTCTGGTTGTCGGTCATGGTTGACTCCGATCGTCGCCCGCCAATGCAATGATTGCGGGTCGCTGGCGACACGCTTGGTGTCATGGCGCGGCATATGGAGGATTGAGCATCACCATCGCCCGCCCCTGAGCCAGCATCCCTGCGGCGCCACTCACCGTGAACTCGTAGAGCAAGCTGCGTGCATCGCCCATCAGACGCGTGGCGCGCACGACGAGATCGCCCGCGACGGGATCGAGCCGCTCGGCGTGAAGGATGACGTCGCGCACCGCGGCAAGATAGCCCGGCGCCGCGCGTGTGCCGGCCGCCTGCGCGAGCAGTCCGCCGTGCACCGCCATCGCCTGGGCGCCATATTCGATCGCGCACCAGATCGGCAGCCGATCGTTCACGCGCAACGGATGATCGACGTCACCATGATTCCGTGCCCGGCATTCGATGTGCGCAGCGGACCACTCGGTGACCTCGTCCAGCAGGCACATTGCCCCGGCGTGCGGGATGAGCGACGCGATAGCCGTGCGATCGAGCTGCGCGGCAGGACCGGTCACGCGGGCGGGGCTACCTTGATCGTCAGGCACAGATTCGCGTCCAGCTCGAGCACCACGTCCGCCGCGACGCCGCGTGCGAGCGCTTCGAGCAGCGGCAGGGCGCGTGCGGCAGGATTTTCGGTGCGCAGCTTCTCCAGCCCGGCGTCGGCCAGCACCGTCGGCCGCACCGATTCCCGCGGAACGACTTCGATGTCGAGGCTGGCCAGGCTGGTGGGTGCAGGCTGGTGATTCAGCACCAGCGCCACACCGCAACTCGCGGTGAGTCGGCGCAGCGACAGCATCGGCTCGACCATCGGCAGGTCATAGCTGACCAACAGCACGGGACGCTGCTCGGTGCAGGCGAACACCGCCGACTCCAGCAACCCGGCGGCGCAGATCATGTCGAACCCGCTGACGGTGCTGCTGGCCGCGTGTGAGCGGGTGGCGATGCTCCAGTATCCGCTGGCCGCGTTCTGCACCGAATTGTGGAAACGCGTAGGCGAGATCTCCGGCTGGTCTTCCGCAAGCGCCGCACAGATGTTGTGGATGTTCTCACCGTCGCCGTCCGATGACGCGAACACGTTGGCCAGCTCCGCAATCGGAACGCCCGAGCCCTGCACGGCCTCGTTCGCGACGGCGATCGACAAGCGGATCACCGCTCCAGCGCGGCGACGTTCCGCCGCCGGCAGGATCTCCGGAGTCGCGTGAGCGAACGGTGCGCGCACATAGGGCGCCTCGCCACGCAGCACGGCGCGCGCCGCCGCCCAGCTCGGCAGTCCATCGATCGCGAAGCCCACGCCGCACACATGCACACGCGCCACACCGCTCACGATTGCGGCCTCTTGCCGAACAGCAGGCTGGCGTTGTTGCCGCCGAATCCGAACGCGTTCTCGAGCACCGCCTCGACTTTGCCCGGCGCACTCTTGAGCTGTATCGCCGATCCGCAATCCGGATCGATCTCGGTGGTGTTGGCGGTACCGGGAATGAAGCCGTATTCGATTGCCGCCAGACTGATCACCGCGCCGAGCGCCCCGGCGGCACCGAGAGTGTGCCCGGTGAAGCCCTTGGTCGACGTGATCGGCGTATCGGGCCCGAGCACGCGTGCGATCGCCTTGGATTCGACGTTGTCGTTGTTGCGCGTGGCCGTGCCGTGCGCATGCACGAAGGCGACCTTCGCGGCCGTCGTGTCGTGCCCCTGCAGCGCCTGACGCATGGCCAGCTCCGCGCCCAGACCGTCCGGATGCGGGGCCGACATGTGGTGGGCATCGGCGCTCTCGCCGTAGCCGAGCAACGCCAGTCCGAGCGGATTGTCGATGCAACCGCGCTCGAGCAGCACGAACGCCCCGCCCTCACCCAGCGAAATGCCATCGCGGTGCAGATCGAACGGACGGCACGGCCGCGGCGCCACGAGTTGCAGCGAAGTGAAGCCATGCAGCGTCGTGCCGCACAGGCTGTCGACACCGCCCACCACGGCCGCGTCGATGACGCCCGCGGCGATCCAGCGCGCCGCCGTGGCGAAGGCCTTGGCGCTCGACGAACACGCCGTCGAGATCGCGATGCCCGGGCCGCTCACCGACAACGCGGCGCGGACGAACTCGGCCAGCGATCCGAAATTGTGGGTCGTCCGGTAGCGCACCCAGGCTGGCAGGTTGCCGGTGACCGGATCGCGCGCGCGATAGCCGAGTTCGGCATTGAGAATACCCGAGGTACTGGTGCCCACGACCACGCCGACGCGATGGGCGCGGTGGCGTTTCGCGGCTGCGGCAACGACCTGGTCGAAACCATCGGCTTGCAGTGCGCGCCAGGCGATGCGCTGATTGCGGCAGTCGTACTCGTTCAACCGCGCCGGCAGCAGCGGCTCCTCGACACCGGACACGCGCCCGATGAAGCCTGCAACCGACTCGGCATGCGCGAAGTCGTTGGGCGTAAGCGCCGAGCGCATGCCGAGCAGCGCGTCGCGCGTGGCGGCGCGACCGGCACCCAATGCGCTGACCGCAGTGTAGGCGTTGATATAGAGGGGAAGCACGGCGGTCGAGTGTAGCAGCGCGTCGCAAGAACCGTCACGACGCCACGGCGCGTGCAGTTCCGCGGCTGGCCCAGGCGGCCGCGAACAGGAACGACAGCGCCGCGCCCACCACCACCGTGAGTCCGATCGTGTGCAGGATCGGCGTGTCCGCGAAGATCAGCACACCGAAGCCACTCAACGTGGTGCTGTTGGCCACCAGCACCGCGAGGGTGGTCTGGCTGCGTTGCGCGATCGCGTCGGGCGCATCGATGAAGAACAGCGCGTAGTTGACGCCCGCACCCAGCACCATCACCAGCGACACGACGTGCAGGAACGAAATGCGCGAGCCCGCCAGGACGATCAGCGCCGCGGTCACCGCAATGGCCGCGACGATCGGCAGCAGCGTTCGCACCACCAGTCGCCAGCTGCGCTGCCCCACACCGAGCACGATGGCGATCACGATGAGTCCGAGCACGCCCAGCACCAGCGAACGCCAGCCGTGATCGCTGACCATCGTATCCGACTCGATCTTGATATCGAAGAACGACACCTGCGGATCACGCCATTCGGTGACCGATTGCGCCAGGCGCGCGGGCTCTCGTACCACGCCCACCGGCGCCAGACCGATCCAGCGCCCGCCGCTTTCGAACAGCAGCGAGCGCAGCCCCAGGCCCCAGGCCATGCGCTCCAGATCCGTCACGGTCAACGGCGGTGCGTTGCGCAGTTTGCTTGCCTCGTCGATGAACGGCTCGAACAGTCCGTCCTGGAACGGCAGGCCCTCGAGTGCCTGCGCGATCCGCGTGCGCAGCACCGTGGCTTCCGGGATGGCGCTCAGCCGCGCGCGCTGCAGCGCTGCGCTGGGGAGGTAGCGTGCGGGCGAATCGTAGTTGGCCATCACGCCGGTATCGCGCAATGCATCGAGTCGCGGGTGCAGCGACTCGAACTTCGCCAGCACTTCGTCGGGCTGCGCGGCGCGCACCACCACGAGGTAACGCACGTCGGGCGCGCCCAACGCCTCGCGCAGCTGTTGATCGGTGCGCTTGTCCGCGTCGTCGATCGGACTGAGCTTCTCCAGATTGCGCTCCCACACCGAACCGGCAAGCGCGCCCAGATAGGCGATACCGAGCAGCAACGCCGTGGGAACCAGCCACGCGAGCCGACGCACGCGGACCATGCCCGCCTCGAGCGCGCGTGCGAGACGATCGCCCGCCGCGATTCCCAGCAGCGGCGGCTGCGGCGCGAGCACCGGCAAGACGTAGCGCGTCACCAGGCCCGCCGTGCCGACACCGACCAGGGTGAACAGGCCCAGCTGCGCGATGCCGACGAAGCTCGATGCGACCATCGCGATCGCCCCGAGCACCGTGGTGAGTATCGCCAGTGCCAGGGTGCGACCAATGCGCCTGGCCGTGTCGCCGGTGCGCTCGTGCGCCTGGCGTTGGCCGAACAGGAACGTCGGATAGTCCACCGCCTCGCCCACCAGCGTGGCACCGAAGCCGATAGTGATCACGTGGCATGTCCCAAACACCAGCCCCACCGAGGCGATCGCCACCACCAGCCCCGAGAACACCGGCAGGATCGCCAGCAGCGGCAGACGCAGACTGCGGTAGGCCGCCGCCAGGATCGCGATGACCAGCGCCGCTGCCACCAGCGTCAGACGATGCGCATCGCGCTCGATCGCGTCCTGCGTCTGCTGAGCGAACACCGCCGGTCCGGTCATCAGCAGACGCGCCTTCGTCCCCGCCCGCTGCTGCGCGAAGCTCTCATGAATGAACGCCTGCAGCGCACGCTGCGCCTTGCCGTCGTAGCCCGGCGTGGCGGACTCGACCATCAACAAGGCGCGCTGGTGTTGGGCGTCGAACCAGACACCGTCGCGCGAGGGCGGACGCACGCGGTCCTGTTGCGAGCGCAGCAGCGACAGGAATTCCCCGGTCGGGTCGCGCGCGAGCATGGGTCGCACGATCGCACCGAACGGCGAGGCCAGTTGATCGAGCATCTGCTCCAGGCCGGCGCGCAGTCCCGCGACGGAGAAGCGATCGGCCTGTACCGTGGGACTGAGGTGATAGCGCAACGCGAACAGCGCCTCGCGCTCGGCGCGCGGCAACTCGCCCGCGCCGTTGGCGACGTAGCGGAACCGACCGCTTGCACGCAGCGTCTGCGCCAGCGCCTTGCTGGTGGCGACCAGTGCCTCAGGGGCATCGCCCTCGATGCCGATCAGCAACAGCCGCGAGGCGATGCCGTCGGCGAGCTGACCCAGCAGCAGCTCCTGGCCCGGCGTTTCGGGCCTGGGCAGGAACGCGGTGAGATCGGCCACGAAGGTGGTGCGCGCGAACAGCAACCAGAGCGCAGTGCCCAGCACTGCGAGCCATGCCACGACGAGGCCGGCACTCGATACGGCGCGCGATCGAGCGCTCAACGCGCCGCCTCGCTGAACTCCGTCACGGCGCGATCGCCGCTCACTTCCAATACTTCCATCGCGCGCAGCCGGCCGTTGCCACCGCGCAAACGCACCGCGCGCACGAACTCGGCCATGTCGGTACCGGAGGGAAGCAGGTGCAGCGTCCAGGCCGTGGTATCGCCTTCGAGCTCGAGCCGGTAGAAGCGTCGAAGCGTGGCCGCATCGCCGCGCAAGGTCGCTCGGATGCCCTCGACGAGCGCCCACAACACCGGCTGACTCTGCAGTGCGAGGGTGTGCGCGCGCCCGTCGCGTTTGCGCTCGACCGTGAGGGTGTCGCCGTCGATCGTGTAGCGCTCGTCGTGCGGGGTGATGACGCGCTTTTCCAGGAACGAAGGCCGCTTGTAGCGCAGCTCGCCGCTCATCTCCAGCGGCTGCTTGAGCAGCGCCGAATGCTTGGTCTCGCGGTACTTCACCGTTGCCTCGGCACCGCGGGCCAGCTCCTGCATCAGGCTGTCGATCGAGAACGCCTGCGCCATCGCGGTTGCACCGAGGCCGCCCGCCAGCCACAGCAGCAGGCCCAGCATCCAGGCGCCAGCCCGACGCACCGTTGCAACACCAACGCTGAGTGTCGTCCCAACACCGACGCTGAGTGTCGTCCCAACTCCTGTGCTGACCGCTATGCCAGAACTAGCGCCGAGCGCGATGCCAAAAGTCATAGAAGTTGAACCAGTTGTAGGGCGCCAGGCGAGCGTAGTGCTCGAGGCGCGAAGCATACGCGCCGGCCAGTTGTGCCATGACCAGGGCCCGCTGCGATCGCGGGCAGTCGATACGCTCGGACAACTGCTCGAAATAGACGTCGTAGCGATTGCCGCCGCGATACAGACCGAATCCGAGATACACCGGCGCGCGCATCGCCACTGCCACCGCAAATGGCCCGTGCGGAAACGGTGCCGGCGCGCCGAAGAACTCGCACTCGATCGGCGTGTCGCCAGGACGCAGCCGGTCTCCGAGCACGCCCACCAGCGCGCCCCGATCGAGCCGCTCCTTGGCCTTGAGGATCGAACCGGGATCGCCGACGTTTATGATGCCCTTGGCCGCTTCCGGATTGAGCGATGCCAGCACGCGGCCGATCATCTGCGCGTTCGCCTCGTCCATGAGCATGACGACCTCGTGCGGCGAGCCCTGCCTAGCGGCGGCCCGAAGCGACTCGAAGCTGCCCAGATGCGCGCCCATCACCACGCAGCCGCCGTGCTCCAACGCGGCATCGAGCGTCTCCACGCCATGCACGCGAATGTCGAACTGGGTGTCGCGCCCCGCGAAGAAGTGCACCCGGTCCATCACCAGGGAGGCGAACGTGTGGATATGCCGAAATACGTCGCCGGCGCCGGCCTTGCGCCCCAGCACGCGATCGAGAAACGTCCGCGAAGCACGCCGTACCTGCGGCGAGGTGAGATAGAAATACGTCGCGACGATGGGCAGGATCGCGCGCGCCACCGGACGCCCCAGCCGCAGCGTCGCCCACACCATGAAACGCACCGCGGGCAGGTTGCCGCGCTCGGGCGTGGCACGCCATGCGGGCTGATCGACGCGATCGGTCACTGCGACGCTCTGGGCGCGACGCTGGCGGGCCGTTCGAAAGCGAGCGTGCCGCGCGCGATGACCACGCCGCCGGCGCGGCAGACGAACTCGACGCGCTGCGCGCTGAGCTTGTCGAACTCGACGGCGCACGGCGTTTGCGGCAACAGCGGCGCGAGAAACTTGACTTGCGGCGCACCGCGCAGCTCGACCGGGCCGTGTCGCGCAACGAACGCATCGACGACGTGGCTGAGCACGACCACGCCGGGGACGATCGGATTGCCCGGGAAGTGGCCGGCCAGCGCCGGATGGTCGGCAGCGATGGTGAGAGTCCCCGCGGCCGACGCCACGGCAGGAACCACGGCCGCCCCGATCTCGTCCTGCCGCGCCTGCACTTCCAGCGCGTGCAAGGCCTCCAACGGCAACTTGCCGCTCGCGGCGCGCGGCAGCTGGTCGAGCTTCACCAGCGGCCGCGGCACGAACGCGGCATCGATGCGCTGGCGCAACTGCTCGAGGATCTGCGCTTCGGTGAGATCAGGCGCGACCACGAACGCCATCAGTCGGGCGACCGGCTGCTCGGTGGCCTGCGGCAGATGAAACGCGGCATCGCGCACGCCCTCGATCTCCAGCAGCTTGTGGTTGAGGTCGGCGAGCGACGCGCGCTTGCCGGCGACGTTGATCAGATCCTCGCGCCGGCCCGTCAGCCTGAACTCGCTCGCCGCCAGCGGCGCCAGCATGTCGGTGGCGATCTTGACGCCGTGCACGTGTCCGCCGCTGAAGGCCCAATCTTCCCCGTCGCGCACCAAGCGGATGTCGCGCATCGTCTGCCACACATCGGTCTGGGTGGTGCGTCGAGACGCGACCATGCCCGCTTCGGTGAATCCGTAGATCTCCAGCACGCGCGTGGCAAAGCGCTGTTCGGTGCGCAACGCCATGTCGGAACCGAGCGGCGCCGAGGCCGAAACGATCGCCTCCAACGGCGGCAGCGCAACCGTATCTTCGACGCAGGCCCGCACGTGGATCGGCGCGGTCACCAGCGCGCGCGGGGCGGGCACTTCGTCGAGCGCGCGCTGCACGTCGCTTGCGAACAGCGGCCGGGCGACATGGAATGCGCCGCCGGTGAGCAGCGGCAACAGCACCACCGACTCGAACCCGTACATGTGCTGCGACGGCACCGTGCCGACGACGTTGAAGGGCAGCGGCAGACCAAGCGCCGCGTGCTCGGCGCGAGCCCCGGCAACCAGCCTGCCCCATTCCTTGAAGTTCGCTTTGGGTCTGCCGGTGCTGCCCGAAGTGAATACCAGCGCGGCAATGTGATTGGGTGCAATGCGCGGCACCTCGTTGAAGCCGCTGGCGAGCTGTTCAAGTTCGGCGTAACGATGCATCGGCACCGGACAGCTCGACAGGGGTTCTTCGACCACGGCCACGCAATTGCGATGATCCTCGGCGATCTGTTCGAGCGCGCGCGCAGTCTGATTCTGCGGCAGCAGGCAGACCCGCCCGGCGATCAGGGTGGCGCACAACGTCACGGCAAATCGGTAGCGGTCCTGGCACAGGTTCATGATGTCGAACCCCGGCGGCAGCCGTGCGGCCATGCCGATGGCATCGCAGACGAATCGATGTGCGCTGATCGGCTGCCCGGCGCGCCACGCCATCGGGGCATGCGGATCGCGATGACCGACGATGGGGAGCCCGGTCATCGGCATGGTCCGAGCAGGGATGGCACGCGCAGGCCGGGCACCGGCGGACGTTGCACAGGCGGGCATGACACGAACAGGACGCGACGGGATCGGAGCATGGGTGTCAACGTAGCAGTTGCGGACCGCTGCGTACGATCGAGACCACCACTTTGATCGGATTCTTGTGCGTGAGCGAGGGGAAGCGCCACCACATGCGATAGCAGTGCTCCGCCAGATGCAGCACCACCATCAGCACCCAGGTGATGATGTTGGTGAACAGCGACAACGTCTCGGTGGTGGCCACGGCGGCGAGCAGCAGGGTCGCCAGAGCCATCGCGGCGAAGAACGAGGTCCACACCCAGTTCACCCGCCGCGCATAGGGCGGCAGATCGGGCGGGACGCCGTCGGGATGTTCCAGGCGCGCGATCCGCTCGACCAGTGGCATCACGCCAGGCCGCAGCGTGCGCCCGAACAACCATACCAGCCCGATGTACACGAACGCCGCCCAGATCGGTGCGATCGCCCGCGTGAACTGCGTGTCGATCCAGAATGTGGCGACCGTGAGCGCGACGGCGGGCACGCCGTAACGGACCAGCTTGCGCTGCTGCACCGCCGCGTACGCCAGTCCGAGCGCGATGATCAGGAAGAACGCGCGCACCAGCACGTCGCTTTCCCACACGATGCCCCAGTGCAGGAGCAGTGGACAGGCGCAGGCGAGGACGGTGACGAGAACTCGCATGTGCTACCAGGACAGCAACGTCAGCGCAGACTCGCCACAACGTGACGTGGGATCGGTGGCCGTCGGATCAATGCGTGCGGCGCTCTTCGATGTGCGTGGCGAGCGAGCGCAGCGACGCAAAAATGCGCTCGTTATCGGCATCATCGGCCCGCAGCTGCACGCCGTAGCGTTTGGATACGGCCAGCGAGATCTCGAGCATGTCGATCGAATCGAGCCCCAGCCCGTCGCCATAGAGCGGCATCTCGGGCGCGATCTCGTCGGGCTTCACGTCCAGATTCAAGGCCTCGACCATCAGGCCGCTCAACTCTTGCTCGAAGGGCGTCTTGGCTGTCATTTCGAATGGTGAGACTGCGGGATCTCGTAGAGGGTTGGCGCGCTCGCCCGGCCGGTGACCACACTCAACGCACCGGCATTCTACCCGCCGACACCAGGCGGCGCGACGGTACCCCTCAGGACTCGACCGGCCGGATATTGAGCTTGCGGCGACGGATCGCGGCGATGGTGCGCCGCGGATAGAACGCGTTGAAGCTGTAGTAAAGACCTTTGAACACCAGTACGCGCGCCCGCACTCCGTTCATCCTGAAGATATCCCCGGCGAGGAACGAGATGATCCCCTGCACCACGCCGAAGACGTTGCGCGGATGCATGATCAGATCGCGCATCGAGGGCGAAGTCATGCGGTAGATGAACCACTTGAAGATGGCGATGCCGCGGCGCATGCGCCGCTCGTGCGCGCGCATCAGCCGCGCCGCGCGGGCGGGCTCGCGCAGCGCCATGTCGACGGCATCGGCGGCGGCCACCGCGCTGGTCATCGCCAGATAAACGCCAGAGGAGAAGATCGGATCGACGAACGCGAAGGCATCGCCGACCATCACGTAGTTCTTGCCGCAGGCGCGACGGCCGTCGTAGCTGTAGTTGCCGGTGGCGGTAGCCGGAGCGACACGCCGTGCGCCGGCCAACCGCTCGCGCAATGCGGGAACCTGATCGAGGGTCGCATCGAAGAACTCGTCGAGCGATCCCTGGCGCGTCTTCAGGTAGTACGGCCAGCACACGGCACCGACGCTGGTGATGCCGCGTGCGAGCGGGATGAACCAGATCCAGCCGTGGTCGAACCAGTAGATGCTGATGTTGCCTTCGTCTACACCTTCGTAGCGGTGGGCGTTCTCGTAGTGGGCGAACAGGGCCGCGCTGGCGTGCTTGCGGTTGGGCGCCTTGAGCCGGAGCAGGCTGCCCAGGAACGTGTCGCGCCCCGATGCATCGACCAGAAACCGGGCCTGCCACTGCGATTCACCCTGCGTATTGCCGCCCACGCCTCGCGCATGCACCGTCACGCCGTCGTCGCGGAAATCGACGCGCGTGGCGCGCGTTTCCTCGTACACGTGCGCGCCCTTGCGCGCCGCGTTGCGCAGCAGGATGAGATCGAGATCGGCACGATGCACCTGAAACCCCGAAGGCAGGGTGCGATCGAGCGCCTCGGAGAAATAGAAGGTCTGCGACTTGCCGTGATACATCGAGTTGAACTCGGCGCCGTTCTTGATGACGCTCACCGCGCGCACTTCGTCCATCACGCCCAGCTGCTCGAACAGCGGATTGTTGTGCGGCAGCAGCGATTCGCCGATGTGGAAGCGCGGGTGGCGGTCTTTGTCGAGCACCGCCACGCGCCAGCCCTTCTGCGCGAGCAGCGTCGAGATCGTCGAGCCGCTCGGGCCGCCGCCGATGACGATCACGTCGAACGGGTCGGACGCGCCGGCAGCAGCTGCCGATCGATCCGGCGAAGCAGTCTGGGAGGGAGCCGCGTGCATGGTCGTGCAAGGAACGGTGGGTGCTGCGACTATCAAGATGTTGCGTCAACAGGCGCTGCGTCAACGGGCGATGCGTCGATCGCGAAGCGTCGGCGAGCGATGTGGAGATCCGGCGATTATAAGCCGCGACGCTGCACCAAAAATCTTGCACGCCCCGTCAAGCAAGACCGCTCAGCGGCGCAGCCGCCGCCAGAGCAGCACCGGTAACCGCAGTAGGAAGTCGCCCAGCAGGCGCAGGTGCATCCAGCTCAGCACGGCGTTGTCGCGACCGTAGCGGAAGTGCGAGATGCCACCTTCTTCGGGCGCGAAGTAACGCACCGGGGTGGGCAGGTTGATCGGCGCGACGCCCGACCACACCATGCGCACCGCCGCTTCGGCATCGAAATCGTAGCGTCGCATCCAGCGCGTGGCGCGCATGATTCGCAACAGCGGCGTCAGCGGATAGGCGCGCATGCCGAACAGCGAGTCGCCGACGCCGGCCCAGAGCGTCTCGAGATTGGCCCAGCCGTTGGAGACCTGCCGGCCGCGCACCCGCAGCTTCGGGGCGCTCGCGTCGAATACCGGCACGCCGAGCACCATCGCGGCGGGCGACCGTGCCGAGCACTGCGCGAATCGCGGGATGTACTCGCCCGGATGCTGGCCGTCGGCATCCATGGTGATGACGTGCGTGAAGCCCGCCGCCTCGGCCTCCACCAGGCCGCGCAGGATCGCCGCGCCCTTGCCTTGATTGGGATGCTGCTCGATGACGCGCAACCCGGCGTCGGCGCGTGCCAGATCTTTGACATCGCGCTCGCTGCCGTCGGTGCTGCCATCGATCACCACCCACACCGGATTCCAGTGGCGCCTCGCCTCGCGCACGGTCTCGAGCAGCTTCGGCCCGGTGTTGTAGCTGGGGATGATCACCACGTGACTGATCGAGGCGGCGCACTGGGCATGATCGATCACGCGGACGAACGCGCTCGCGGCGCCTTCTTCGGGGCTGGCGCGATGCGGCTCGATAGCACGCCCGACACGATCGGGCGTGTCGATGCGGTCGGTGCCGCGATCATCAGCGGCGGTGCGCGTGCTGGCTACCTTCAAGATTCCTCACAACCGCGGCGCGCGGCTCGCACCAAGCTCACTGCGGAAATAGGCTTCGACTTCGCCGAGCAAACGCTTCGGGTTCGCATCAGGGTCGAACCGGCGGCCCACCCGCAGCGTGAAGCGGAACGGGCATGGGGGCTTGCGCAGCAGCGACCAACCGCGGCCGAGGAACGGCGTGTCGGTGTCGATGAACACGGTTTGCACCGGTACGCGCGCACGCTTGGCGATCAGCGCGAAATTGCCCTTGAACGGATTGATCGGGAAATGCGTGGTACGGGTGCTTTCGGGGAAGATCAGCACGTGCTGCCCGTTGGCAAGCGCATCGTTCATCGCGTGCAGCATCTCGAGCGGCCGGTCGGCGCGCCAGTAGCCGCTCAGCGCCGCCGCACCGCCGAACACCGGGTTCAAGCGCACGTCGGCCTTCATGATGCACACCATGCGCGGCAGGCGCGCCGCGAACATCATCGCGTCGAGCAGCGCGGGGTGGTTGGCCACGATCACCATCGGCGGCTCGTCGCGCAACGCGTCGATCGCGGTCAGATCGAACGTGGCACGCCCACTTGCGTTGATCGCGTCGAAGTAGCGTCGGAAGAACGCGTTCATAAACCGCTGGGCCCAGCGCGCACGCGGCGCGCGCGGCACGAGCAGGCGCGCCGGCAGGAGCGCAAACGTGTTGACCAGTCCGAACACGGTCAAGGCGCCGATCGCCATGGCGAAAATCGCGCCATCCGCCGCGACCCGGCGCCACGAAGCATCCATCTCGTCGGGGGAATGATCGGTGAGGATGGGCATTGAACGGGCCGGCGATCTCAAAAGACACTGCGTGGCGTCGCAAGGCAGTACGTGACTTCACACTCGGTGCGCAAGCCTGACGCAACCCCGGACTGATCAGCTAGAACGCGCAGGAACCGCATCGGGTGACTCGCACTGCAGTGCGTTGGAGTATAGCGCGCGCCCTCCGCCTCCCGGCCGCCATTGCCCACCAAGCCGCGGGGATTCTTGCTGCGCCGAGTCCGGCTTCGAACGTCGCGACCAGCCGTTCGTCGAGCTGCCGGGCCCCGAGCCGGCCCACCGCGGCGCCCACAGACCGACGGGTTACTCCGCGGCCTGCACCCGTTTGTCGGATTCGTAGAAAACGTAGGCCACGCCCAGCCCGGTGAAGACCGCGGTGCGCGACTTGACCAGCGGGCTGTCCTCGAACACTGCACCATGCAGCGAATAGGCGCGCACGAACGCGCCGAACCAGATTTTGTTGAATCGCTTCGAGGCGCCGATGGTGAAGTGCGTGCCGCTGTAGCCGCCGCGCGCTGCGTAGGCCGGACGATCGGGCCGCGCGTATTGCGGATCGACGCCGTAGTAGTAGCTGTGATAGCGGCGATCGGCGAACAGCGGACCGGTCTGCATCCCGAGATTCCAGCCGGTGCCGTTCAGATCGCGCAGATCGAGATTGATCAACGGATTGACCACCCAGCCTACGCCGTGCAGCCGCGGCAGATCGAGCGCTACTACCGAGCGCACCGGCAACTCGAGCGTCAGGCGATTGTTGCGCGTGGCGTTCTGCAGCAGCGTGAATCGAAGCCGCGGCCCGAGTTCGAGCGCAGGATCGAGATCGGGCATCCCTGACCGCGCCACGTTCTTGCTGCTCCTAGCGGGGTTGGACGCGTTGACCGAGACGTCGAGCTCGACGCGGTCGGTATCGAACAACACGCCGGTGGCGCCGCGCCGATCGACCTGGAATTTCTCGCCGCGATAGATGATGTACGGCAGCGGCAGCAGATAAGCGCGGTACTCGTCGGAGCCGCGATAGTCGGGCAGATACATCGGTGCAATGCCCGCGCCGATTTCCCACTGCGGCAAATCCCGGGCGCAGGCGAGTGGAGTGCAGGCCAGGGCGATCGTAGCGACGGCGGCACGCGTGAGCAGGTTCATGATGGGAAAAGGCAAGGTGTGAGGGCTACCGGAAGGGCCATCGGAAGGGATAGCGGACCGAGCGACTCTGCGGGAAGGTGCCCCGCTCTCGGATCGATTGTTCCGCTATAGGATCGACTCCTCCTTGGCGGAAGTGCGCAGCAAACGCGGCTACCGGCTGCCATGCCGGGCGCATGCTACCGAATCGATCCTCGCGCCGTCTGGTGTTCGTCGCGCCCGATGCGCCGTCGGTCGCGGCAAAAGCGCACAGTCGCCGACACAGACGCATCACGATCCGGCGTCGCGTCGCGGCCCGCTGCTTATACTTGCGCCCCGCTGCGGATGGCCTACCGCCCGCTCTGCGCAAGACGGCCCCCTCGTAACGCCCGGAACGCGATCACGCAAACCTTCGACTACATCGTTGTCGGCGCCGGCTCGGCTGGTTGTGTGGTGGCCGCCAGGCTCGCGCAGCGCGGTGATGTGCGCGTCGTGCTGATCGAAGCGGGCGGGCGCGACGTCAACCCGCTCTATCGCATTCCGCTCGCCGCGGGCAGCCTGTTGCGCTGGCCGCGCGGCAACTGGAGCTACCACACCGTCCCGCAGTCGCAGCTCGGCGGCCGCGAGTTGTATTGGCCACGCGGCAAGGTGATCGGCGGTTCGTCCTCGATCAACGGCATGGTCTACGTGCGCGGTCTGGCGAGCGACTACGATGGTTGGGCAGCGATGGGCCTAGCGGAGTGGTCGTACGAGCAGGTGCTACCGTACTTTCGCCGATCCGAAACGTACCTCGCGCCGACGGGACATGCGCTCGATGCGACGGTGCACGGGTCTGATGGGCCGGTGCCAATCTCCCGCCCGGAACCGACGAGCCCGCTGTTCGACACGTTCGTTGCCGCCGGCCAATCGTTCGGACTGCCCGAGGCGGCCGATTTCAACGTCGCCGCACCGTTCGGCGTCGGTCGCTACGACTTCACGATCAAGGATGGCCAGCGCTGGTCGGCCGCGCGCGCCTTCCTGCCGCTCGCCTCGAACAATCTCACCGTCATCACGCAGGCACACGCGGCCAAAATCCTGTTCGAGCGCGGCCGCGCGCGCACGCTCGAATTCGTGCGGCACGGTCAACGCGACCATCTGCGCGCCGAGCGCGAGATCATCGTGGCAAGCGGGGTGATCGGCTCGCCGGCCCTGCTGATGCATTCAGGGATCGGTCCGGCGGAGGCGCTGCGCAAACTGGGCATCGAGGTACAAGCCAACCGGCGCGAAGTCGGCCAGAACCTGCGCGACCACCTGCTCGCCCGCGTCGAGCACATCTGCACCGAGCCGGTGACGCTGCACGACGTGCTGCGGCCGATGCAGCTCGCGCGCGCGGTGGCGACGCAAACGTTTCGCAAGCGCGGGCCGGCGGCCAATTTTCCGCTGCTCGCCGGCGCGTACCTGAAATCGGAACCCGCACTCGCCGACGCCGATCTCCAATCGCATTTCTGCGCGGCGTTGTCGACCGCGAGCATCCGCCTGCCGGGCATGCGCAGCGCGACCCCTGCCTACGACGGCCACGGCTTCTTCGCCAACGTGTACGTCATGCGGCCGCGTAGTGTCGGCTCGATCGCGCTGCTGAGCGCCGATCCACTTGCGGCGCCGGCCATCGATCCGCGCTATCTGAGCGACGCCGACGATCTGCCGCGCATGCGGCGCGGCGTGCGCCTGCTGCGCGAGCTGTTCGCGCAGCAACCGTTCGATCGCTATCGCGGCGCCGAGCTGTCACCGGGCCCGGCGCGTCAATCCGATGCCGAGCTGGACGCCTGGATACGCGCCACCGCCGAGAGTGTGTTCCACCCGGTAGGCACCTGCCGCATGGGCGCCGACAGTGAATCGGTGGTCGACGAGCGCCTGCGCGTGCGCGGCTTCGAAGGCCTGCGCGTGGTCGACGCCTCGGTGATGCCTACGCTGCCCAGCACCAACACGCATGCGGCGACGATGATGATCGCGGAGAAGGCAGCGGACATGATCCGCACCGATCAGTGAGGTAGCGCGTCGGATGAGACTGCGCGCCACAGCGTCCGGTTGCGCGGCGGTCTTCGAGTAGATCAAGACACCATGTAGATCAAGCGGACAAATTACGCCTTCGCAGCGTCCTCGACCATCTGACCACTCGCCCGATCGCGCAGATGAAAACGCACGCATACCTTGCCCATGCCGCCGTGGTCGAGCCCGGTGTCGAAGCAATCGAACGTCTGGAACGACGGGCTGATCGGATGCAGCCCCGACTGGGCACGGTCCTGCGCGATGAGCAACGCTGGCTCCAGGCGAGCCAGGATCCCCAGACACAGCGCCGCCGAACTGCGCGCCGGCACGATTCGGCCGCGCAGATCGAACACGAACGACTGCCCTACCTTGATGAAGTTGGCGCAATGCTCGGCGCGCGTCACCTCTGCCACCAGCTCGAAGCGATCCATCCACTCGCTCAGACGCTCGTTCAGACCAGCAGGCAGACGCCGGGGAAAACGATCAGCCGGCGTCATCGCAGCACCTCGCGCGGCGGCATCGGATTGACATCGATCACTTCGTGCGTGTCGCTGGTGCGCAGATACACCCGCGTGCGCGCCTTGGTCTTGCCGTTGTCCTCAGCGGTGCGCGTGCAGTCGTAGAACCGCCAGATCCGCGACAGCGGATTGAGTCCTTCGGCGGCGCGATCGAACGTCATGTAGAAGATCGCCAGCACCGGCGCGAGCATGTGCATGCACAGCGGCGCATCGGACAGCTCCGGTTTGATCCGGTGGCGCATGTCGAACACGACGCGCTGGCCCGGCTCCACACCGCAGCCGCAACCGTCGTTGGCCACGATCTCGACCACCACCTCGAAGTCGTCGAGCCAGGAATGACCGAGCCGGCGGCGCGCGCTCAGCAGATGCTTCACCGCGGGGTCCATGCGCTCGAAGTCGGCATCGGACAGATCGAGTGCGCGCTTCAGCTGCGGCGCGATGTCGGCAAGTGGATCGTCGGCGAGCGGATCGCGCGGATTGAGCTCAGGGCGAGACATGATGGCTGCCGATCCCGGCTACGCCTTCTGAATCGCATCCCACGAGCCGGCACCGTACACATCGTCGGCCAGCTTGCGGTTGAGGGGTTCCATGCGTGTGGCGACCGCCTTCGCATCGAGCGTCAGCACCGAATCGGCACCGTTGAAGCCGCGCCACTTGTCGAAATCGCCCTTGACCGCGTTCAGGCCGGCCTGGTGGTAGTCGGACTCCTCCAACTCGTCGAACGTCTTCATATACAGATCCTTGTGTGCCTGACTCAGCCGATTCCAGGCACGCAGCGAGATGCACTGCTTGTCCAGACCCAGACCGAAGTCGATCGCGCACACGTACTTGCACACCTCGTAGAACTTGCCGCCGACGGAAGGGTTGAGCGCCGACACGAAGCCATCGACCGCCCCGCTTTGCAGCGCGAGGTAGATCTCGTTGAACGCGATCGGCGTGGGGTTGGCGCCGAGAAACTTGAGCGCCTCGACCTGCCCCTCGATCTGCGGCGCGCGCAGCTTCATGCCTTTGATCTCGTCGATCGACTTGATCGGCTTCTTGGTCGCCAGCACCCATGGGCCGAGCCGCCCGATGCCCACCAGCTTGGCCTGGTACTTCTTCTCCAGCACCGCGCTCGCCTTCTGGCCGAGCGGACCGTTGATCACGCGCTTGGCGTGCGTGCCGTCGCGAAAAAAGTACGGGCTGTAGAAGATGTCGAACTCGCGCGTGCCGGTGTAGGCGCCGTTGTAGAGCTCGAGCGAACCAAGCGCCATTCCTTCGATGAGCTTCTGCTCGCCGCCGAGTGTGCCGGCGAAGATCTGCGTCTTGAGCTGGCCGTTGGTGCGATCCTCGACCGCCTTGGCGAGTTTCGCGTTGAAAGTGTTGGAGATGGTGGCCGCATTGCCGGCGTTGCCGTAGCGCAGCGTCGTGGCTTGCGCCGTCGCGGTGCCCGGCAGCGCCGCGGCAGCGCCCAATGCGGAGCCCGACAGCAGGAAGTCGCGGCGTGAGATGGTCATGATGGGTCTCTCCTCTTGTTGATGGAACGGCTCATGTTGATTGAACAGCTGATGTTGACTGGACAGCTCACTTGGCGATCAGCAGATTCGGCAACCACAAGCTGAGCGAAGGCACATACGTGCACAACATCAGCACCACGCACAGCACGATAACGTAGGGCACGGCGTCTTTGAAGATCGCCATGATCTCCACCCGGCCGATGGTGGACATGACGAACAGATTCAACCCGATCGGTGGCGTGATCATGCCGATCATGAGGTTGAGCACCATCACCAGTCCGAGGTGGATGCCGTCCACGCCCATCTTGCCGAGCATCGGAAACAGGATCGGCGCAAGCACCAGCATGATCGGCAGCGGCTCCATGAAGCAGCCCAGCACGATCAGCACGATGTTCATGAGCAGCAGCACGACGTAGACATCCACCGAGATCGCGGTGATCCACGCCGCAAGCAGTTCGCCCAACTGCGCTTTAACCGCGAAATCCGAGAACGTCTGCGAGGTCGCCACCGTGAGCATCACCACCGCCGAGAGCAGCATCGCGTTGCCGGCGCATTCGTACAACGCCTGCCAGGTGATGCTGCGGTACACCAGCGCCGCCACCACCAATACGTAGATCACCGCGGCGGCGGCGGCCTCGGTCGCGGTCGTGGCGCCGATCACCATGCTGCCGATCACGAACACCGGTGCGAGCGCCGGCAGCAATCCTTCGCCGATCGCCCGCATGCGATCGCCCCAGCTGCCACGGGGCTCGCGCGGAAAGCCGCGCTTGCGGCAGATCCAGTAGGTGAGCCCGAACATGGCGATGAACATGATCAGGCCAGGCGTGACCCCCGCCAGGAACAGCTTGCCCACCGACAGATCGGCGATCGCCGCGAGCAGCACGAAGGGGATCGAGGGCGGAATGATCGGCCCCACCGTCGAGGCCGAGGCGATGACCGCGCACGAGAAGGTCGGTGGATAGCCGCGTTTGGTCATCTCGGGCACGAGCACCGAACCGGTCGCCGCCGCATCGGCCATTGCCGAACCCGAGGCACCCGACATGATGAGATTCGCGGTGACACCGACGTTGGCCAGCCCGCCATGAAAATGTCCGACCAGCGCGCTCGCCAGTCGAACCATGCGATGCGTCAGGCCCGACACGGTCATCAGCTCGCCGGCGAAGATGAACAACGGCACGGCGAGCAGCGCGGGATTGGCGACGCCTTCGAGGAACGTCTGCGGGAGATCGGCCAGCGTCTCGGGCGCCCCTGCCAGTCCGGAGAGCACGATGTACACCATCGCCGACACGCCGATCGCCCACGCGATCTCCATGCCCAGAAACGTGAGCACGAACAACACCACGATCATGGTCGCGAGCAGCACGATTGTCCCTGGAGGGGTTGCGCGTGTTGGAGGGGTTGCGCGTGTTGGAAGTCTTGCGCGTTTGGGATGTGTGGAGCGCGCTGCGTTTCAACCGCTTGCCGCCGTCTCACGCGCGTCGAGATACATGCGCAAGGCGCGACGCAGCAGGCCGAACTGGAACCAGGTCATGAGGGCGCAGCCGACCGGAATCGCAAGCGAGAGCACCGAGCGCGGCCAGCCTGTGGCGAGCACCGGAAACTGTGCGTGCAGCTGCACCATCGGCAGGCTGTAGATGCACACGACGATCAGCATCACCAGCACCAGCAGGTGCATCGCCACCTCGATGGCGTAGCGCACGCTCGGGCGCAGCCGTTCGACGACGAACGAGACGCGCACGTTGAGCCCCCACTTCGTGGCCAGTCCGCCGCACAGGAACGTCAGCCAGACGAACAGGGTCTTGGGCACCTCTTCCGACCAGATCGGCGGCTTGTTGAACGCGTAGCGCATCACCACGACGTACATCATCACCACGGTGGTGAGCATCAGGCCGAGCGCGCCGACGCCGAACAGCAGGCGATCGATCCGCCCGCGCGCGCGCGCCGGAACGTTTGAGTCCGACATCGTCCTCCTCCTCGTGGAGCCTGCACCAACCTGCCCGCGCCCGCCAGGGCAGCGATGGCCCGGGGCGTTGCACCTGCGACGCGCATCATCGGAAAGCGGTCGTCGGCGCGCAGCGCGAGTGGCCGGCAAGCGCCGCGATTATAGGGGCATGCGTTGCCGCCGAAGTCCGCAACGAGGCGGCGCTGGTTGTCTTCGACGACCAAGCTGCGATGGCAGTGAACCAACCCTCCAGCGCGGCGCTTCCTCGCTTGCCGATTCGAGGAGAATCGCTTAAGGTCGCGCCGCCTTCAGATCGCACCACGATGTCTCCGCACGAAGCCACACTCGATCCGGCCGATTTCAGGCCGCCGACGCCGCGCCGATGGCGCGCCTCGAGCACCATCCGGGCATCGGTCGCACTGCATGCCGCCGGCCTGGGTGCACTGGCGCTTGAACCGGCGAGCTGGCCATGGGTGCTCGGTACCATCGGCGCAAACCACTCGCTGCTCACCGGCGCCGGCTTCGTACCCCGCAGTGCGCTCCTCGGGCCGAATCTGCGACGCCTGCCGGCCGACGCAGCGGCACGCGGCGAGGTCGCACTCACCTTCGACGACGGACCCGATCCGGAAGTGACGCCGCGCGTACTCGATCTGCTCGACGCGCAACAGGCCAAGGCGACCTTCTTCGTCGTCGGCGAACGGGCGCGCACCCATCCGAAGCTGATGCGCGAGATCGTGCGGCGCGGACACGCGGTCGAGAACCACACCGACACCCACTCGGTGCACTTCGCCTGGTACGGGCCGAAGCGCCTGACGCGCGAGTTGAGCACCGCGCAGCAAGCCATCGCCGACGCGTGCGGTGTGGCGCCGGTGTTCTTTCGCGCGCCGATGGGCTTTCGCACGCCGTTCCTCGAGCCGGTGCTGTCGCGACTGGGATTGCACCTGGCTTCATGGACACGCCGCGGCTTCGACACCGTGGCGCGCGACTCGCAGACGGTGATCGATCGGCTCACCAACAACCTGGCCGGTGGCGACATCCTGCTGCTGCACGATGGCGTCGCCGTGATTCGCGCATCACGCTCGACCACCCTCGCCTCGCTGCCGAACCTGCTGCAGCATCTGCGCGATCGCAATCTTCATTCGGTGACCCTGCGCGCCGGCTGTCGCAATGCGCGACTTTTGTGAGCAACTGGTCGAGGCCGCTGCCCGTCCTTACCTGCGCGCCGGCCAGATTCCCTACTACTTCGCGCGCGGCAAGCTGAAGCAGGACCCGATCTTCTTCGCGCTGCTGGCGAAAGGCGTGTTTCCCGACCGGGGGCTGCTCACCGACATCGGCTGCGGGCAGGGGTCGTTGATCGCCATCCTGCTGGCTGCGCGCGACGCCTACGCCCGGCAAGACTGGCCGCAAGACTGGCCCGCACCACCCAGCTCGCTTGATCTGGTCGGCTTCGATCTGCGTCCGTCGGCGGTGCGCACGGCCAACGCCGCCTATGGGGATCGGGCGCGCATCGCCGTGGGGGATGTGCGCACCGCCGAGATTCCACCGAGCGAGGCCATCGCAATCCTGGATGTGCTGCACTACATCCATCCGGACGAACAGATGGCGGTACTCGAACGGGTGCATCGCGCGCTCGAACCGGGTGGCCGGTTCATCACGCGGGTCGGCGATGCCGGGGCAGGATTCCGGTTCGTGCTGACGCGCATCGGCGATCAGCTCATTACGATGCTGCGCGGTTCGCTGTGGCCGCGGTTCTACGGGCGCAGCGCGAAGGAATGGCAGGCATTGGTGGAAAGCGCCGGCTTCGAGGTGAGCGCCGAGCCGATGGACCAGGGCACGCCGTTCGCCAATGTCATGCTGATCGCGACACGCCGTTAGGGCGCGCTGCGCTCTCAGCTCCCCGGGCGTCGCGCCGACTTGAACAGGAACAGCGCGATCACCACCAGCATCGCGCCGAATCCCTGCGCGACGGTCAGCACCTGCCCCAGTACCAGCGCCGAGAGAATCACGGCGGCGACCGGTTCGAAGTTCATGTAGAACGCCGCTCGCAACGGGCCAAGGGCGGCGGTGGTGATGAACACGCCCATCATGCCCAGCGCATAGGCGAGCGACCCGCCCAGGAATCCGGCCACGCCAGTGACGGTGTCGGGCCAGGCAACGTTGCGGGTGACCAATGCGGCCACCAGTGACGCCACGAACACGGTGACGATGATGTAGAAAGTGCGCGGACGCGGATCGCCGCCAAGGAACCAGATGCCCGACAGCACCAGCACCGCCGCCCAGGTTACGGCGGCGAGCACCGCCCACAGCACGCCGACGACGTCGGCGGTCGCCGGCTGCGACGGCAACGTCAGCGCCACCCCGGCGAACGCAATCAGGATCGCGACCGCACTGCGTACGGTGAACGGCTCGCGCTTGAGCGCTACGGCGGCGATCGCGGTGATCACCGGATAGAAATAGAAGATCAGCACCGCCAGCGGTACCGGGATCAGTGAGATCGCGACGTTGAGCGCGTAGTTGTTGAGCGCGGCGATCAGGCCGATGACGATGGCGCGGTTGATGTCGCGACGCGAAAGTCTCCAGGGCTCGGCCGACAGGCTGAGCCACACCCACAGGATCACCACCGCGACGCCTGCGCGCACGGTAACGAACGCCAGCGGGTTGGCGCCTGCATCGAAAGCGATCCGGGCCAGCACACCGTTGGCGGCCAACAGCGTCGCCGCCAGAATCACGTGCCAGTGCCCTATGAGCTGGTAATTCATTCGCCTCCGAGTTCAGCCGCTGTCTTATTGCAACGGGTTCGAGCTGCAACGGGTTCGAGCACGCGAAACCGCCGCTGAGCGGTCGATTCTACCCTTCACCCCCCGATTCATTGGCGCGCCATCCGATGGTCAGCCCAACGGTGAGCCCGATCGCGACCCAATCACTACAACGCACTACGACTGCGTCCAACCCGCGCGTGCGCTACGCCATCGCAGCCTTCAACCGCGCCGCGGTGAACGGCACCGAGCGCAGCCGAGCACCGGTAGCGTCGAAAATCGCGTTGGCGACGGCCGCCATGACCGGCGAAGCAGCCGGCTCCCCCGCCCCGAGCGACTCCTTGTCGGGCCGATTGATCAGGCTGATGACGATCTCGTCGGGCACATCCGAGAACCGCAGGATCGGATAACTCGCCCAATCGACGCTGTCGACGCTGCGGCGACTGAACTTCACCTCCTCGAACAGCGCTCGGCTGATCGTTTGTACGATGTTGCCCTCGATCTGGTTGCGCGTCCCATCAGGATTCACGATCAATCCGCAATCGTGCGATACCCAGCAGCGCTCGACACGCGTCTTGCCCGATGCGCGATCGACGCGCACCTGCGCCACCAGCGCCACCCAGGCGCTGTAGTTGTCGTACTGCACGAAGGCCACGCCGCGCCCCACGCCGCTCGATCGATCACCGCGCGGACTGGGTCGAGTCTCCCAGTTGGAGAGTTTGGCCACGTCCTGCAGCACGGCAATGGCGCGATCGTCCTTCAGATGTTTGATCCGGAACGCAATCGGATCGGCGCCGGCGGCAGCGGCCAGCTCGTCGATGAAAGATTCGTTGGCGAAGCTGTTCTGCGGGGAGCCCAGTCCGCGCAACGACGACGAGCGCAGCGGCGTGCCTTCGAGCTGGTGGAGCACGACGCGCTGGTTCGCGAACGCATACGAGTTCTTCGCGTTGCGATCGGCGCCGGCCTGGATGAAGCGCTGGCCCATGCCCTGTTCTTCGCCGGCAAGCAGATTGCCGCCCATGCCGGCAAACGGCCGCCCGGCGTGGTTCGGGCTCCACACCTGGTAGTCCCAGCCGGCGACGTTGCCGGATGCATCGATGCCGCCGCGCACCGCCATGACCATCGCCGGGCCTCTGGGCTCGTACAGGGTCTCGTCGCGGCGCATCCATTGCAGGCGCACCGGCTTGCTCACCGCCTGCGACAGCACCGCCGCGTCGCCGGTCACGTCGTCGGCGCCGTTCTGGCCGTAGCAGCCCGAGCCTTCAATCCAGATCAACCGCACCTTGTCCGCGGGCAGCTTGAGGATCGAGGCGACCACCCCGCGGGTGAGAAACGAGCTCTGCGTGGGCGACCACAACGTCGCGCCGTCGGCGCGCACGTCGGCGATCGCGCACGACGGGCCGATCGAGGCGTGCAGTTGGTACGGCACGAAGTACTGCGCCTGCAGCGTCTTGGCTGACCCGGCGATTGCCTTGGCGACATCACCGGTGCCGACCAGCTCCTTGGTTGCCGCGCGCGCGCCGCGCAGTACGTTCGGCAGCTCTCCCGGTTCCGGCAGTACCGGCGCGGCGCCCCACTCCACCTTGAGCGCCTGCGCCGCGCGCATCACCTGCTCTTCGGTATCGGCCACGACGCCGACGAAGTTGCCCTTCGCGACCACGCGCGGGTTGCCGGGCAGGCGTTTGAGCGCGCTGTCATCGACCAGCACCGGCGAGGCACCATGCACCGGCGGACGCAGCACACGCCCGTGCACCATGTTCGGCACGGTCACGTTCTGAATGTACGCATGCGAGCCGAACACCTTGGCGGGGATGTCCACGCGCGGAATCGGTTTGCCGACGATGGCGTGCTCGCCCGGCGCTTTCGGTTTGGCACTCCCGGAGAAACGACGCTCGAACTTCTTGCCGCCCACAAGTTCGCCGTAGGTCACGCGCTTGCCGTCGGCGGTACTCACCACGCCATCGCGGATGCTGAGCTGTTCCGCCGGCGCCCCGAGCCGTGCCGCCGCGAGTTCGCGCAGCGTGTGCCGCGCCTCGGCTGCCGCCTGGCGCAATTGCGGGCCGGCGCGATAGATCGTCAGGCTGCCGACCGTGGCGAACTGGTCGAGGCAGCGCGCGGTATCGCCCATCACCATCGTTATCGCGTTGAACGGCACGCCGAGTTCTTCGGCGACGATCTGCGCCAGCGCCGTTTCCACGCCGGTGCCCAACTCCACCTTCCCGGTGAACACCGTCACCTTGCCATCGGCGCCCACTGCCAGCCATGCGTCCAGCTCCTGGGTGCGCGGATCGGGCTTCGGTTGGCCGAATGCGTCGTGGGCAAACGGCAGACTGAACGAGACGATCAGCGCGCCGCCGGCTTTGAGGAAATCGCGGCGCGTTGGTGTGAGAGTGGTGATCATCGCGGCCCCCTTCACGCGCGCACGCCCGCGGCCTTGCGCACCGCTCGCAGGATGCGCATGTGCGTGCCGCAGCGACACAAGTTGCCTTCGAGTGCGGCGCGGATCTGCGCCTCGGTCGGCTTCGGATTGCCCGCCACGAACGCGGCCGTAGTCATCACCATGCCGTTGGTGCAATAGCCGCATTGCAGCGCCTGCTCGTCGATGAACGCCTGCTGCACCGGATGCGGCTTGTCGGGCGTGCCCAGCCCTTCGATGGTGGTGACCGGCGCGTTCACCGCCGATACCGGCGTGACGCACGAGCGCGTGGGACGTCCGCCGATGTGCACGGTGCAGGCACCACATTGCGCCAGACCGCATCCGTACTTGGTGCCCTTCAGATTCAATTCATTTCGCAGCACGTACAGCAGCGCGGTATCGGGCGGCGCTTGCACCGCATGGCGCTTGCCGTTGACCGTAATGTTCACCGTCATGTCTCCTCCTGTTGTTGTGAACGGACCGCGCGCGGTCCGTTGTTCAAGCCAGCAGATCGCGCAACGACCGTAAGCCAACTGAAAGCATCGCCGCATCGGGTGAGCGCACTGCGCGCAACTCCTCGAGCACGCGCATGGTGCGCTCCATCGCGCTGCCGCGCGCGGCGAGCCACGCGTCGGACAACGCAGCGCTATCGCCTTCGCGCAACGCGGCACCGACCAGATCGCGATGGATCGCGGCCAGCTCGTCGCGATACGCGTTCTTGGCACGATACTGCCAATGCGAGTCCGCGGGCAACGCCGCGATGCGTTCGGTGATCCAGCCCAGCCCGAGCCGCGCACTCAGCTGCGCGTGCATCGTCGCCACTTGCGCAAACGACTGCCCGCTCGCAGCGGCGAGCTCCGCAAGGTCGAGCGCAGCGCCGAGATAGCGCAGCGATGCGACTTGTGTCGCCAGTGGCTGGGGCACACCGTGACCCACATGGCGCTCGATCATCGCATCGCGGCGCGTGAGCTCGAACGGCTCCAGCAGTTCGGGCAACGCGGTCGCCAACGCCTGAACGTGCGGACGGAACATCTCGATCGTCTGACCCATGTCGTCGTGCAGGCGGCGCGAGCGCAGGAACCACGACGTTGCCGGCGGATGGCGCGCTGCCTCCAGCAGTAGCTCAGCCAATACGTCTTCCGAGACTTCCCAATCGAGCGCCTCGACCGACTGCCACAGCGGCACGTAGCCGAACACTTCGCGCGCCAGCAGATACGCGCGGACGATGTCGGCGGGCGGCGCGCCGGTGGCGTCCATCAGGCGATGCACGAAAATGCTGCCGACGCGGTTGACCATCGAGTTGACGACGTGCGTGGCGATGATTTCGCGCTTGAGCGGATGACGCGGCATGTACGCACTGAAGCGATCGCCGAGCGCTTTCGGGAAGTAGCGCACCAGCGCGGTGGCGACCCACGGGTCATCGGGCACCGTCGATTCGATCAGCTCGTCGTACAACCAGATCTTGCTGTAGGCAAGCAAGACCGCCAGCTCGGGCATCGTCAGCCCCTGCTTGCGCGTGCGGCGCTCGGCGATCTCCTCGTCGCTCGGTAGAAATTCGAGCGCACGGTTGAGCCGGCCGCCGCGCTCCAGAAACTGGATGAACCGCGCGTGGCCATCGAGCAGCTCCGGGGCGATCCGACGCGTGAGCGACAGCGACAGGTTCTGGAAGGTGTTGTCGCGCAGCACCAGCTTGGCCACGTCGTCGGTCATCTCGCGCAGCAGCGTGTTGCGCTGCTTCTCGGTCATCTCGCCGTCGGCGCTGACCAGCCAGAGCAGGATCTTGATATTGACTTCGTGATCGGACGTCTCCACACCGGCGGAATTGTCGATCGCGTCGGTATTGATGCGCCCGCCCTTGCCGCCCGCGCCGAGGAGCGCGTACTCGATCCGTCCACGTTGCGTGAACCCGAGATTGCCGCCCTCGCACACGATCCTGCAGCGCAGATCCCGGCCGTCGACGCGACTGGCATCGTTGGCCCGATCGCCCGCATCGGCGTGCGCCTCGGCACTCGCCTTGACGTACGTACCGATGCCGCCGTTGAACAACAGATCGACCGGCGCCTTCAGGATCGCGCTCACCAGCTCGTTCGGCGCCAGCGCCGTGGCCTCGATCCCCAACGCGGCGCGCGCCTGCGCCGACAGCGCGATGGTCTTCGCCGATCGCGGCCATACACCACCACCCGCGGAGATCAGCGCCTTGTCGTAGTCGGCCCATGACGAGCGCGCGAGATTGAACAGCCGCTCGCGCTCGGTGTAGCTGCGCGCCGGATCGGGATCGGGGTCGATGAAGATGTGGCGGTGATCGAATGCCGCGAGCAGCCTGGCCTGACGCGAGCGCAGCAGACCGTTGCCGAACACGTCGCCCGACATGTCACCGACACCGACCACCGTGAAGGGATTGGTGCGGATGTCGATACCCAGCTCGCGGAAATGCCGCTGCGCCGACTCCCACGCGCCGCGCGAGGTGATCGCCATCTTCTTATGGTCGTAACCGGCCGAGCCGCCCGAGGCGAACGCATCGTCCAGCCAGAAGCCGTACTCCTTGGCGATGCCGTTGGCGTAGTCGGAGAACGTCGCGGTGCCTTTGTCGGCGGCCACCACCAGGTACGGATCATCCGCATCGTGCCGCCGCACCGCCGGCGGTGGCACCACGCGCCCTTCAACCAGGTTGTCGGTGACATCGAGCAGACCGCGCAGATAGTCCTGATAGCAAGCCACGCCCTCTTTCAGGAATGCATCGCGATCGGTCGGTGCGGGCGCACGCTTGAGCACGAACCCGCCCTTGGAGCCGACCGGCACGATCACCGTGTTCTTCACCATCTGCGCCTTCATCAGGCCCAACACTTCGGTGCGGTAGTCCTCCGGACGGTCCGACCAGCGCAACCCGCCGCGCGCCACCTTGCCGCCGCGCAGATGCAC
>CADEDU010000006.1:40727-73486 GCA_902826155.1 uncultured beta proteobacterium | reverse complement strand
GACGGTCCGACCAGCGCAACCCGCCGCGCGCCACCTTGCCGCCGCGCAGATGCACCCCTTCGAACCGCGCCGCGTAGACGAAGATCTCGAACATCGGCTTGGGCTCGGGCAGCCCCGGCACTTTGGCCGGATCGAGCTTGATCGACAGGAACGATCGCGGCGCACCTTTCGCATCCCGACGAAAGTAATTGGTACGCGTGGTGGCCAGGATCGTCGCCAGCAGCTGGCGGAGCGCACGATCCTCGCTCAGGTTGTCCACGCCCTCGAGTGCGGCCAGCAGCGCCGCTTCGATCTCGCTTGCCGCGGCATCGTTGGTGTTCGCCGGATCGAATCGCGCCTTGAACAACTGCACGAGCTGGCGCGCAAGCTGCGGATGCTGCGCCAGCGTCGTCTCGATGAAGGATTGCGACAGGACGAACCCGATCTGGCGCAGGTAACGCGCATAGACACGCAGCACCACGATGTCTTCGACCGGCATGCCACCGAGCACCACCAGGCGATTGAAATCGTCGTTGTCGAATCGACCGGCATACACCGCGGCAAATGCCGGCTCGAACACGTCGCGCAGCGACTCGAACGGCCTGTCGCCCGCCGCACCGACCGACAGACCGAAGTCGTGCAACCAGATCGGCTCGCTCTGCTGCGGGGCGATAAGCGGGTTGATCCGATAAGGCCGCTCGTCGATGACGCGCACGCCGAGGCGCTCGAGCATCGGCAGCGCGTCGGACAGCGCCATCGGCTGGCCCGCCACGGCGAGCTTGAAGCGCAGCGCGCTACCGGCCCCGTCGAGCGGCCGGTACAGTGCCATGCCTAACGGCGCGCCAGCGCGGACCCGATCGAGGATCTCGACGTCGGCAACGGCAGCACGCGCATCGAAGTCTTCGCGATATGCGGCAGGAAAGGCCGCACCGAAACGACGGAACAGTTCGTTGCCGCGCGATTCGCCGAGCAACTCGTCGAGCGCCTCGCGCAGCTGATCATCCCAGCGCCGCGCCGCCTGCTCCAGCCGCGCCTCCAGCGCGCGGATGTCGACCTCGGGAATCGTGCCGGCCGCGGTGCGCACGGTGATCATCACGCGCGCGACCATCGCCTGCGACAGATTGACTTCGACCTCGGAGGACTCGCCGCGAAACGCTTCGAGCAGGATCGCCTGCAGCCGCCGGCGTACGTCGGTCGCGTACGCCTCGCGCGGCACGAAGATCTGGCACACCACGAAGCGCTGATACGGATCGCGCCGCACGAACAGGCGAAACTGCTGGCGCTCGCCCAGGCGCAGGATGCCCAGCGCCGTGGCACGCAACGCATCGGCGTCGATCTGGAACAGCTCCTCGCGCGGAAACGTATCGAGGATGTGCGCGAGCGACTTGGCTGCGTGCGAGTTGGGCGCCAGCCCGGCGGTGGCCATTACCTGCGCGACCTTCTGCTTGAGCAGCGGCACCTGCGCCACCGGCGCGCTGTAGGCCTTGGACGTGTACAGCCCGAGAAAGCGATGCTCGCCGCACACCTGACCGCGCGCATCGAAGCGCTTGATGCCGACGTAGTCGAGGAATCCGGGCCGGTGCACCGCGGAGGGCAAGTTGGACTTGGTGATCACCAGCAGTTCGGGGCGACGCGCATGCTCTTCGAGATATACGGGCAACCGGGTCACCCCATCGCCTTGCGAGCGCCCAGCCGTTCGCAGCACCCCGAGCGCGGAGCCTTCGATCAGTTTCAGCGCAAGCCCACCGCCGTGCTCGATGAGGTCGTGGCAGCGGTAGCCGACGAAGGTGAAATGGTCGCCGACCAGCCATTCGAGGAACTGGCGCGCGTCGGCGGCGGTGGTGGCATCGACCCCGGCTACATTGACCCGGCCGACCTCGTCGATCACCGCGCGCGCGGTGTCGAGCATGCGCGGCCAGTCTTCCACGGCCGCGCGCACATCGGCCAGCACGCGCACCAGATCGCACCGCAATGCCTCGCGCTCGGCCGCATCGCCGATCCGGTCGATCTCGATGCGCATCCACGACTCGCGCGACGAACCGTCCGCGGCGCGCCCCTCGGCACGTCCACGATATGCGCGCAGACGCCCCCCCGCGTCGCGCTGCACCGTCACGATCGGATGCACGATCAGATGCAGCATCGCGCCGCGCCGGTTGATCTCCATCGTCACCGAATCGACCAGGAACGGCATGTCGTCGTTCTCGATCTCGATGACCGTGTGCGACGAGTGCCAGCCGTGATCGGCAACGGTGGGGTTGAACACGCGCACCGCGGGTTCACGCGGCGTGCGCTGCTGCACCGCCCGCCATTGACCGACGAGCGCGCCGAACAGGTCGGCCGCGTCGCGCTCGGCGAGATCGTCGGGATCGACGTCGGCGTAGAAGTCGCGCGCCAGCTGGGCGACGGTCGCACGCTCGGCGGGCTCGACGCGTCTCTCGATGAGTTCGAGTACGCCCGCGATCGAGGCGGCCAGGGCGTGGGCGCCCGCTCGCGCAAGACCGTTTGCGCCCAATGGCGCGGAATCGTCGGTTCGCTTCTGCATGGTGCTCCCCTCGCTGCGGTTGGAACGGGAACGCGGGCCAACGCATGGAACGCCGGCCACGTCGAGCCACGGCCGCTGTCGTTCCGGCTCCGGCTGCTATCGTACGTCCACGCTCGATGTTGAAGAACGAATGCGACCGTACGATGTCCGCGCGAGCGCGTTGCGCGCGATACGGCACAGGCGGACAATCCACCGGTCGGCGAGAGCGAACCGTTGGATATTTCCAAGGCAACCGGTCCGATCCGCTGCGCTACCGTTCGGTCCGCGGGCGCGATCCCCTCGGCATATCAACGCGACACCCGACGCGACCCTCGATGCGAACGAACTGCACTCCGAACGCAGGACACAGAAAATAGGAGGCCTCCCATGCTCGAATTCATCCGATCGCTGCGCCGCGACGGTGCGCTCGCCACCCGCCTGCCGGCGCTATTCCTGGCCTTCGGAATCGCCGAGTTCTTCTACAAGTTCAAGAGCTTCGCGCTCGAATGCGCCGCGTTTCTGGTGACCTGGCTGGTGATCGATCTGATCTGTGATCGATTCTGGCCGCGGCGCTCCCAAGCGCACTCAAAGGGCTCGCACGCCCGCCAAGAGCCGTCGCGCAACTAGCGGCCACCATGCGCCGACCGCGCAGCGGCAGCGGCAAGTCCGCGCCCCCCGAACCCGCAGGCGGACGCGCATGGCAGCGCGTGCAGCAGTTCAATCTCGCGCGCGGCCTGCCGACGGCGCCAACGCCGACCGCCGGCGCTGCACCGCCCGGGAAAACGCCGGTCAAGGCAGCGAAGTCGACCACGGTGGCGAAGGCTCGATCCGTTGCAAAGAAACTCGGCGGCGCCGCCAAACGCTCCGCCCGCTCACGCCCCAAGAAATAGCCTTCGCGCACGCCGCGCCGGACAGCGTCAAACCGACAGTTCTGGCGCCCACCTCCCGGTGAGCTCATCGCTCGCTCGCCGCACAACAACAGGAGACCTCCCATGCGATTGCCCAAGTCAATTGAACGGCTGCACACCCCGGTTCGATCCGCAGCACGCGCCCGCATTCGCGAGCGCTACCCGATGGGCAAGGCGCTCGCCCGGATCGAATATTTCGAGCAGCAGCGCGGACTGTCGCTGACTACAACCGATGGCACGCGTGTCCTGCGTCCGCAGGCCCCGCGAGGCGGCAAAGGCCAGCGCAGCGCGCGCGCGCCAGCCGCAGCAGTGTCACCTCGCAACGCCTACGCCGGCGCTGCGCGATTCAAGAGCGCGGCGGTGCCGACGTTCGCGGCAACGATCAACAAACCGGTATGGCGCGAGATCGGCCCGACCTCGATTCCGAAAGGTCAGACCTACGGCGAAGGGGGCAACAACAAGCCGCCGGTATCGGGCCGCGCAGTGGGCATCGTGATCGACCCGACCGACGCGCGCCGGCTGGTGCTGTGTTCGGCCGGCGGCGGCGTGTGGGGCTCCACCGATACCGGCGCGTCGTGGCGTCCGCTCACCGACCAACAACCGACCTTGTCGATGGGCGCGATCGCCGCCGCGCCGAGTTCACCCAACATCGTCTACGCCGCCACCGGCGAAGGCGATACCCGCAGCCCGCTCGGCGTAGGGCTGCTGCGCTCCTCGGACGGCGGCTTCACCTGGGAGCACATGCCCAACCAGGCGCTCTCGGGGACCAGCGTCTACGATCTCGCGGTCGATCCGGCCGATCCGCTGCATGTGTGGATCTGCGCGGTCAACGGGCTGTTCGAAACGCGCAACGCGGGCCAGACCGTTACGCAGGTGCGCACCGAACTGACCTGGGACATCTCGATCAATCCGGCCGATCCGAGCGAAATCTTTCTGGCCAATGAGAGCGGCCTGTTCCGCTCGGGCAACGGCGGCAGCACCTGGTCGCGAGTGACCCTGCCCGGCGCATTCGGTTCGCTCGAACGACTCGAGGTGTGCCACGCCCCGTCCAGCCCGAGCGTCGTCTACGTGGCCGGCGCAATCGGCAGCAGCGCGCTGCTGTGGCGGCGCTCGAGTGCCGGTGGCAATTTCGCGGCCGAATCGGTGCCCGCGCGCATGGAGGTGTCGCAGGCGTGGTACGACTGGTGCTTCGCGGTGTCGCCGGCCGACCCGAACGTCGTCTATTGGGGCGCGATCGAGCTGTATCGCGGCACGCGCACCAGCGGCGTGTGGCGGTGGACGAATATCTCGTCGCGCTCGAGCGGCGATTCGATCCACCCCGATCAGCATCACATCGCCTTCGACCCGAACAACGCGCAAGTCGTCTATGTGTGCAACGACGGCGGGTTGTTCCGTTCGCCCGACGGCGGCAACAGTTGGCAGGCGCTCAATCCGGGGCTGGGCATCACCGAGTTCGAGTTCCTTGCGCAACTGGAACAACAAGACACCTGGATCATGGGCGGCACGCAGGACAACGGCACGCTCAGCAACGCATCGGGCGGACGCTGGGATCAGGTCGCGCTGGGTGACGGGGGCGATTGCGGCGCGGTCGACGGCGCCGAGCCGCTGTGCTTCCACTCCTACTACGACATGTGGATCGAGCGCGCGCCAGCGAGCGGTCCGCGCGCATTCCGCTGGTCCGATGTCTCACCGCCTACCAGCAACGACTATCAGGCGCTGTTCTATCCGCCGCTGGATGTGAGCGGCAGCATCGTCACCAAGGCCGGCCAGTCGGTGTTCGTGTCGAGCGACAGCGGCGACTCGTGGAGCGAAGTGCTGCTGCCGACCTCCAACGCCGCACGCCCCGACCTCGCCTCGGCGATCGCCATCGTCAATGCGTCGACGATCTTCGTGGGCACGGTGGCGGGCAATCTCTATCGAATCACCCGCGCCGGTACACGCTGGAGTGGCAACGCAACGGTCACGCCGCTTACGAGTCCGCGTCGCGGCTTCATCAGCGACATCGTGGTGCCCGGCACGCCCACCAAGACGATCTGGGTGAGCGTGTCGGCGCTGGGTGGCGGACACGTGTTCCGCTCGCTCAACGGCGGCACGAGCTGGGCCGATCGCAGCGGCAATCTCCCCGACATTCCGGTGAACGCGATCGTGGTCGACCCGAAGGACACCACGCGCGTGTTCGCCGGTGCGGACAACGGCGTGTATCGCACCACGAATTCGGGCACCCGCTGGACCGACTTCAGCAACGGCCTGCCCAATGCGGTGGTGGGCGATCTGATCCTGCACACCCGGCTGCGGTTGCTGCGCGCCGGCACGCGCAATCGCGGAGCGTGGGAGGTGAAAATCTAAGGTTTCGCGTTTCTGGGGTAGCTTACGCGCCGGCACCTTAGCCGCCCCCGCGTCCTACCCCACGTCGTGAACCGTTCACCCGCCGCGCTCGCTTATCAGGTCGTCCTGCTGTCGATGCTCAACGGCATCGGCATGCGCGGCAGCAAGGTCCTGGTGTCGCTCTACGCGCTCGAGCAGGGTGCGAGCGGCTGGACCGTCGGCGTGATCGCCGGCATGTACGCACTGTTTCCGCTGCTCCTCGCGGTACACGCTGGAAAATTGTCCGACCGCATCGGCGACCGCCTGCCGATCGTGATCGGCGGAGCAGTGATGGCCGCCGCGCTCGCGCTGCCGTTCGTGTCGGGCCATCTCGCGGTGCTCGTCGCCTGCGCCGCGCTGGTCGGGCTGGGGCATATCTACTTCCACCTGGCGATCCACAACCTGCTCGGCTCATTCGGCGGCAAGGACGATCGCACGCGCAGCTTCAGCATCTTCGCGCTCGGCATGTCGCTGGCGGCATTCGCGGGGCCGTCGCTCGCCGGCGTGCTGATCGATTCGGTGGGCTTTCGCTGGACCGCGATCTGGCTCGCGGCGATCTCGTCGGCGCCGGTGCTGATGGCGTTGGGCATCCGCTCGATCATTCCGGTGCGCACCCGCGCGGGCAAGAGCGAGGAAACCAGCAGTGCGTTCGACCTGTTGCAGATCCCGAGCCTGCGCCGCGTGATCGTCACCGGCGGCATCAGCATGACCGCGATCGAGCTGTACAACTTCTACTTCCCGGTCTACGGGCAATCGATTGGTCTGTCGGCCACGGTGATCGGCCTGGTGCTGTCCACCTACGCGATCGCCGGCTTCGCGGTGCGCATCTTCCTGCACCGCATGGTGCGCAGCTTCGGCGAGGTGCAGCTGCTCAGCTGGTCGCTCCTGATCGGCGCGGCGGTGTACGCAGTGTTTCCGTGGGTCACCAACATCGGCGTGCTCGCGGTGCTGTCGTTCGTGCTCGGCCTGGGGTTGGGCATGTCGCAGCCGCTGACGTTGATGATCACCTATACGCACGCGCCGAAGCAGCGCTCAGGCGAAGCGCTCGGATTGCGGTTGATGATGAACAAGGTGATCCAGGTGGCCGTACCGGTGGCGTTCGGCGCGATGAGTGCAACCACCGGACTGGTCGCGGTGTTCTGGGCGTGCGCGGCGTTCCTGGTGGGCGGCGGGGTGATGTCGTTGCGGGATGAAGCTCGACGTAGCGCGCTTCGGGAAAGCGACTGACGCGCTGCGCCCGCTCCCCTGCGTCAGTTGCCCTGCGTCCCTTCAAATCGTGGGCTTGAGCTTCAGGCAGTTGCCCTCGCCGTGTCGACGTGCACGCGCGGCAGCAAGTGCCTCGTCGCTCGCCTCGCAGGTAAACAGAATCCCGTAGTACATCCGCCGCCAGTAGGCATCGTCGCCGGGCGCATCCTTCTTCAGGTTGGCGATGAACAGCGTCTCCACCTGCTGCAGCACGTTTCTGCGCTGCGCGGCGCTCCAGTCTTCGCGCAGCGGCTGCTCCATGAACAGGCGCTCCAGTTCGCCGACGTCACGGGTATGGCCCCACATCGCGGGGGTCGACTGGAGCACGGTGCGCTCACTCAACACCGTCTGCACCAGCGTCGCCTTGTACATGCACTCGCGCATCTGCGGCGCGTAGTTTTCGGCGCTCGCTTTCATCGTTTCGAGCTGACGTGCCGCCACGGACGGTGCGATATAGCGCAGCCCAAGCACGCGTCGCTCCAGTTCGGCCACACTCAGCGTGGTGATCGACGGGTCGTACATCGCCAGCGCCGGGCAGTCGTGTGTCGTATTGGTGCCTCCGGCTCCTGCGCCGGGAGCGAGTGCGACCTGCTGCCCGAGCACCCCGGGTTGCACCGGCACACCGTTGATGATCACAGGTCCGCCCGCACCCACTACGACCGGGCCGCCGGTGGTGGAGCCAGACGCAGGCCGCGGCTTCGTCGGTGGCGACGCCTGGGTGTTATTCGGGGTCGTTGCAGCAGCGGGGCTGGTCGTGGCCGTAGGCTTGGTCGTGGCAGCGGGCGCAGTCGCAATGACTGGCTCAGGCGCGGCAACAGGTGCAGTTGCAACAACCGGCGCAGTCGCGACGGGCGCGGTGGCAGCAGCCGTCGCAGTTGTGGTCGTGGCTGAGACAACAGGCGCGGGCACGGCAACCGGATCATTGGCCGGCACGCGACCGAGCACCAGCCAGATCGCCACGCCGGCAAGCGCGCTGGCCCCGACGCCGAGCCCCAGACCGATCATGCCGACGCGCCGATGCGTCATCGTCGTGCGGCCGGGTCGCGACACCACCACGTCATCGCGACCGCTCGCGGCGTCCGCCTCCCGGCCCGATGCCGAGGTACGTCCACGTCGCTTCACCGGTTGGGCCACCTGCCACTGCGGCGCAGGCAGTGCTTTCAGCGCCTCGACCATCTCGCGCATCGATGCGTAGCGATCGTCGGAACGCTTGGCGCAGCAGCGCGCGATCACGGCGTCGAGCTGCGGATGGTCGCGCAGCGGCTGCACCTCGCGCAGCGGCGGCACCGGGTCATTCAGTTGCGCCCACATCAGCTGCGACGTCGACTCGCGATCGAATGCCTCTCGACCGGTCAGCATCTCGAACAGCACCAGACCGAGTGCGTAGAGATCGGTGCGCGCATCGATCGTGCCCGCACCGATCTGCTCGGGCGCCATGTACCGGGGCGTGCCGGCGACTCCGCCCTCCACCGTAAGCCGCGTGGCCGCATCGTCGGTCACGCGCGCGATGCCGAAATCGAGGATCTTGACGTGCAAGCCTGCGAGATCGCGGCGTACGCGGATGTTCTCGGGCTTGATGTCGCGATGTACGACGCCCTTCTGATGCGCGAACGCCAGCGCCTCGGCGACCTTGAGCGTGATCTCCAGCGCTTCTGCATAACCCAGCGCGCCTTCGCGATCGAGCAGTCCGGACAGATCGTCGCCCTCGACGTACTCGAACGCCAGATAGAGCTGACCGTCCTCGTCCTGCCCGACATCGAGCAGTTGCGCCGCACCGGGATGCGTGACCGCCAGGGTCAATGCCGCCTCGCGCTCGAAACGGCGACGCACTTGCGGGTCGTCGGCCAGGTGCGCCGGCAGAAACTTCAACGCCACCTGATTGCCGACGCCCACCTGCCGGGCCAGATAGACGGCCCCCATCCCGCCGCTGCCGAGCTTGCGCTGGATCTGATAACGGCCGGCGACCAGACGCTGGTTCGTGGGCGATGACGGGCGAGAAGAATTCGGGCGGGAGGAATTCACGCGCGGGCTGGGTCGGAGGCGGGCTTATCGCGTTATCTCGACCGTGCCGCGTCGATCTGAAGCGAGACGGCTCGACATTTCCGCGTGTGGCACGCAAGAATGCACACGAAAGAATGCATGCGAGCCACGCACGATCGCGCGGAGGCATTGCGCGAGTTCAGCGCGCGACTCGCCGCACCGCCTGCGCAGCTCGCCCTCGACCCTCATACCAACCAGGAGCGCCCCTGAATGCCCGCTACGTTCGTCTACGTGTCGAATGCCGCCGACGGCACGATCGGCACCTATCGCCTGCTCGCCCACGGTACGCTGCAGCCCGGCCCGCAGGTCGCCGCCGCCGGAACGGTCGGGCCGCTGGCCATCAGCCCCGACAAGCGATTCCTCTATGCCGGCTCGCGCGCACAGCCTTATAGCGTGTTGAGCTACGCGATTAACGCGCAGTCAGGCGCATTGACGCTGCTGTCGAAGGCGCCGGTGGTCGAGAGCTTTCCGTACATCACCGTCGATCGCACCGGACGCGTACTCCTTGCCGCCTCCTACGGTGGCAACGTGGTGACGGTCAACGCGATCGACGCCGACGGCAAGGTGGTGGCGCCGGCCGCGCAGGTGATACCCACCGCGCGCAACGCGCACGCGATCGTGGTCGATCGCAGCAACCGCTATGTGTATGTGCCGCACCTGGGCACGGATCAACTGTTCCAGTTCGTGCTCGATGCCACTGCGCCCAAGCTCAGCGCGAACACGCCGCCCCTGGTGCAGCTGAAAGCTGGCACGGGCCCCCGGCATGTGATCATCGCTGGCGACAATCGCTTCGTTTATCTGCTCAACGAACTGGTCGCCACGGTGACCATGTTCGCGATCGACGCCCAAACCGGCTTACTCACCGAACAAGGATCAGTCAGCGCGTTGCCGGCCGACTCCAAACTCGGACCCGGCGCACCACGTGGGCCCGGTGCCGCGGCGCGCGACGTGTCGAACGACATCTGGGCGGCCGATCTGCATCTCACCCCCGATGGTCGCTTTCTCTACAGCTCGGAACGCACCAGCAGTTCGCTCACCGCGTTCGCCGTCGACGGCAGCACCGGAGTGTTGAGCTACCGCAGCAACACGCCCACTGAGTTACAACCACGCGGCTTCGCCATCGACCCGAATGGAAAATTTCTGGTCGCGAGTGGTGAGCGCTCGGCGACGATCACGCTGTATGCGATCGATCAGGCGAGCGGCGCATTGCAAACGCTGGGTAAGTACCCGACCGGCAAAGGCTCCAACTGGGTGTCGATCGTCGCGTTCGACTGAGCGGCGCGGCGGGAGAGCGCCCCATTCCAATCGGCGCACAAGCTGCGCCGCAAACTAGGCTCCCTCCTTCTCTAGCCACGTCAGTGGCGCGAGTAGAGGGAGGGCGGGGGGCGGGAGAGCGTCCTATTCCAACTTGATCCCAGCCTTGCGAATCACCTCGCCCCAGCGCGCGTGCTCGCTCTTGATGTACGCGGCGAACTCGTCCGGCGTGGAGGTGTGAATGATCGCGCCGATCGCCGTGAAGCGATCGACGACCTCCTTCGATTGCATGCCTTTCACCAGCGCTTCGTTCATGCGCGTGATCATCTCGCGCGGCGTGCCCGCCGGCGCGCCCAATCCGAACCACGGCGCCGCATGCAGATTCGGGTAGCCCGACTCGGCGACGGTCGGCACGTCGGGCAAGAGCGGCGAGCGCTTCGGCGTGAGCACCGCGATCGGCTTGATCTTGCCTGCACGCACTTGCGGCAGCGCCACCACAAGCGAGCTCTGAAAATCGAGCTGGATCGCCCCGGCCAGAAGATCCTGGATCTGCTGGGTCGCGCCCTTGTACGGCACGTGCGTCAGCTTCATGCCCGCCGCGACCTGCAGCATCTCCGCAGCCAGATGCGGCACCGTTGCCACCCCCGGCGTACCGAACGGAATCTTGCCGGGATTGGCGCGCGCGTAGCTCACCAGCTCGGCAATGGTGGAGGCCGGCAGGCTGGGATTGGCGACGATCAGCGGCGTCATCGATACGAGGTTCGATATCGGCGCGAAGTCGTTCAGCGCATCGAACGGCACCGACCCCAGATGCGGGGCGGTGGCGAGCGTGATCGCCGTGAGTCCGACCGTGTAGCCATCGGGCGCCGACTTCGCCAGCGCACCCACGCCCACCGTGCCATTGCCGCCCGGACGATTGTCGACCACGACCTGCTGGCCAAGCGCATCGGCAAGGATGCCCGCCGCCGCGCGTCCGACCAGATCGGTCGGCCCGCCAGGCGGGAATGGCACGATCAATCGCAGCGGCTTGCTCGGCCAGGCTTGCGCCATGGCGAGATTCGCACCGAATACTGCAGTCAGCGACGCTATCGTCGCGATGAGGAGCGTGATGATGCGCTTGCGCATGAGGGTTCCTTGATGTTCGAGCGATTCCGGTCGCAACGTAATTATGGCCGTGCTTGCGCCAGGAATCGATCCAACCGATTCGCGAACGCCTGCCGATCCGACTGCGACAACGCCGCCGGCCCGCCGGTCTGCACGCCGCTCGCGCGTAACGTATCCATGAAGTTGCGCATATCGAGGAGCTCGCGCACGTTCTCGCGGCTATAGAGTTCGCCGCGAGGGTTCAATGCGAACGCATCTTTATCGACCACCGCCGCCGCAAGCGGAATGTCGGCGGTGATCACAAGATCGCCCGCGGCAAGCACCGACACGATGTGGTTGTCGGCCACGTCGAACCCGCGTGGCACCTGCACCGCGCGAATCCACGGCGAGACCGGCACGCGCAGCATCTGATTCGCCACGAGCACGAGCATCAGCTCGGTTCGCTTGGCCGCGCGATACAAAATGTCTTTGATCACCACGGGACAGGCGTCTGCGTCGACCCAGATGTGCATGGAATGACTGTTGGTGATTTCGTGGTCGGGATCTCAGCGCTGACCGTCTTGGCCAGGCACTGCTCGCGCGCATCGTACGCGATGCCGACCATCAGCCTCGGACTCGACTTTCCGGCAAGACAGGTGGAACATCGCTCGCACACCGCACGACGAATTCGAGGACTACCGTGTTCCCGAAGAACTGCTGGTACATCGCCGCATTGAGCAGCGAACTTCGCCACGCCCTCACCAAACGCACCATCGCCAACGAGGCGATCGTGATGTATCGCACCGCCGCTGGCGTGGCAGTGGCTTTTCTCGATCGTTGCCCACACCGGCTGGTTCCGCTGTCGATGGGCCGGCTCGATGGCGATGCGCTGCAGTGCGGCTACCACGGCATCACGTTCGACCACACGGGCCGATGTGTTCGCGTGCCGGGCGAAGAGAGTTTTCCGGATCACTTCTGCGCGCAGACGTTTCCGATCGTCGAGCGCTTCGGATTCGTGTGGATCTGGCTCGGCGAGCGCGAGAAGGCCGACGCGGAGCTCATTCCGCAGGCGCTACGCTGGCAGAGCGAGCCCGGCTGGTGTCCGCTGTCCGATTATTTTTATGTGACCGCCCACAATCAGCTGCTGATCGACAATCTGCTCGATCTGTCGCACGAGGCATTTCTGCATCAGGGCACCATCGGCAACCAGGCCGTCGGCGAAACGCCGGCCAAGACGACGATCCGCGGCGACCAGATCGAAGTCGAACGCTTCATGCCCGACTGCACGCCGCCGAAGCTGTTCGTAGCCGCAGCGGGGTTCACCACCAATATCGATCGCTATCAGCGCCTGTTCTTCGTGCCCCCGTGCACGGTGGTCATCGAAGTGTGGGCGGTGCCCACCGGCACGCAGGATAAGTCGAAGGGATTGGCCTGGTGGGTGATCAACTCGCTCACGCCGGAGACGGATCGGTCGACGCACTACTTCTGGGCCTTGCCACGGAGCTTCAAGCAAGACGACACCGCGATGACCGAGATGCTGCGCGCGGCGGTGAATCGCACCTTCACCGAAGACCGGACGATGATCGAGGCGCAGCAACTGATCCTCGACAAGGTGCCGCTCGAATCGCGCACCGTGTACACACGCGCCGATCAGGCGCCTGCGCGGGCGCGGCAACTCGTGGCGGAACTGCTGCGTCGCGAGCAGCAGGTGGCTGAGCAGGAGACGGGCTGAAGTCGAGACACCAGCAGCCAACCAGGAGACGAACGATGATCGCCACGATCACGACGAAGACGACCGCTCCGGTCAGCTTTCGCATCGCGCGCAACGTCGCTCGCGCGCTGGGCTTTGCGATGATCGCGGCGTGTTGGCCCTTGCATTCAACCGCCGCCTACCCCGATAAACCGATCCGGCTGATCATTCCCTTCTCGGCCGGTGCTTCGGCCGACAACTACGCGCGCATCGCGGCGACGAAGCTCACTGAGCGGCTCGGACAACCGGTCGTGGTCGAGGCGCGCCCCGGCGCGAACGGCATCATCGCCACCGAGCTGGTCGCGAAGGCCGCGGCAGACGGCTACACGCTACTGCTCGCCAACTCCGCGCACTCGATCAATCAGGCGCTGTACCGCAAGCTGCCGTACAACGCCGAGCGTGATTTCGTCGCGATCGGCATGGTTGCCGTGCCGGCGACCTCGATGCTGGTGGCGCATCCGTCACTGCCGGCGCGCACGGTGCCGGAGCTCGTTGCGCTCGCGCGCAGCAAACCCAACCAGATCTCGTACGGTTCGGCGGGCGTCGGCAACGTCCTGCATCTGGCCGGCGAGATGTTCAACGCGCTGGCCGAAGTCAAGCTGCTGCACGTGCCGTACAAAGGCGCGGCGCCGGCGATGAACGATCTGCTCGCCGGACAGGTGCAACTGATGTGGAACGCCTCGGGCCTGGTGTTGCCGCACATCCGCAGGGGCAAGCTCATTGCGCTGGGTGCGGCTGGCTCGCGGCGCGTGGCGGAGCTTCCCGAGGTGCCCACCCTCCACGAGGCCGGTGTACAGGGCTACAACCTGACGAGCTGGTTCGGCATTCTCGCGCCGAGCGCAATACCCAAAGACGTCGTCGAACGCCTGCGCAGGGAAACCTATCAGGCGATGCAGCACCCTGATTCGCGCGATCGGCTGGTGCAGTTCGGCGCGGATCCGCCGACGCTCACGCCCGAGGAGTTCGCGGCTTTCGTCAAGGAAGACGCCGCCCGCACCGCCGACATCGTGAAGCGCGTGGGCATGGCGCTGGAGGCACCCCAGTAGCCGCATCGACCTTGCTTTGATCTTGTTGCCTACACCGGCACATCTCCCAGCACGGTACAGCGCCGAATCACGCGCCGCTCGCGCGCGACGTCGTAGGCCTGCGCCTGATGCAGGGTGCAGCGGTTGTCCCAGATCATGAAATCGCGCGGCTGCCAGCGGTGCTTGTAGACCCCTTCGGGCCGGATGATCATTTCGTTGACCTGATCGATCAGCGCGCGCCCTTCGTCGTAGGGCATGCCGACGATCGATTCGGCGTGATCGCCGAGAAACACGCACTTGCGGCCGGTCTCCGGATGCGTGCGCACGATCGGATGATCGACCGGCGGCACCTTGCGCTTCTGCTCCTCGGTCATCGGCTCCTCGCCGTGGCGGCGGTTGCGCGAGAAATCGAGGTTGTGGATTGCACGCAGCGCACCCAGGCGCGCTTTCCATTCGGAGCTCAACGCCTCGTACGCGCCGTACATGTCGGCGAAGTAGGTGCCGCCGCTGCCGCCGGGCACGATCTCGGCATAGAGCATCGTCACCAGACCGGTGCGCCGCTGCCATGAGCCGTCGGTATGCCAGGCCATGGTGCCGCGATCCGGATGCTTGCCGTTGGGGTTGCCCTGCTCGTCGACGTTCGACAGGCGATACAGCTCCGGATAACCGTCGGCGTGGTACTGGTTCATCACGTGCACTTGCACTTCGCCGAAGCGGCGTGCGAGTTCCACCTGGCGCGCCGGCGAGATTTCCTGGCCGCGGAACAGCAGCAGCTCGTAGCGCAGAAACGCAGCGTGGATCGCGGCGAACAGAGCGTCGTCGACTGGCTGGGTGAAATCGATGCCGCGCAGCTCGGCGCCGATGCCGGGCGAGAGCGGCACCGCGGTGAAGGGCCAGGACGCTAGGTCCGCTGACCCAGGCGCCGAACGCGCTGGTCCGGACATCGGATGCTCTGCACCGGCGGCTGACTGCGCGGATGAATGCTGGGCGGTGGGCGTTTGCATGCGCGAAATCTCCGGCAGCGCCAGAAAAGGTGAAGATACACCAGCCACCACGTGCGGCAGGCGCTCAGGCTCCGAGTCCAGCCCTATGACTATCGACTCGGCCACTGCCAGCGCGGTGGATCGTAATCATCGACGATCTGCGTCTCGCCGAGTTCCTTCTCCAGGCGGATCACGCGGCAGCGCCGATCCTCGACCAGCGCGGCAATCAGCCGGCTCGCGTGCGACACCACGATGATCTGCGAGCGTTCGGCGGCCGAGGCGATCAGTCGACCAAGCGCAGGCAGCAGATCCGGGTGCAGGCTCGTCTCCGGCTCGTTCAGCACCAGCAACTCCGGCGGCCGCGGCGTGAGCAGCGCCGCGATCCACAGCAGATAACGCAGCGTGCCGTCGGACAGTTCGGCGGCAGCGAGCGGCCGCAGCAGCCCATGCTGCGCCATGCGCAATTCGAACCGCCCGCGCTCGATCTCGATGTCAATTGCTCCGCCCGGAAAGGCGTCTTCGACCGCGGCATCGAGCGCTTGCGAATCGCCGATCTCGCGGATGGTCTGCAATGCGGCCGCGAGATCGGCACCGTCGTGGCCCAGCACCGGCGTGTGCGTACCGAGTTGCGCGCGGCGCGCCGGCGCATCGGCGTCGGTACGGAAGTGGTGATAGAAGCGCCAGCTGCGAATGCGCTGGCGCATGCTCCACAGCTCGGGCGCGGCAAGCGGATCCGACAACTGCGCAAGCATGCTGTCGAAGCTCGCCAGGTGTCGCGTGACGATCGGCCACTCGTCGCGCGTGCTCGACTCGCCGCGGCGAGTGACGACGCTGTTGCGCCGATCGATCAGCAGCGCCGCGGGTCGAAGCACCGGCCCCGCCCAGATGCTCTCGCGCTTGATCACCGGGTCGAGCAGGAACGAGCTCGTCGCTTCGCTCGGCGTGGGCAATCCGAGATCGATCGCGTAGCCGAAGTCGCCGTCGTCGTCACCGGCGAAGCCGAGCTTCAGGCTCACCGAGCCCTTGCGCGGCCCGCCCTGTACCGGTTGCTCGCCACGGCGCATCGCGCGCGAGAACTGCTCCGGCCCGGCCCACAACGTCGACTCCAGCCCGCCTTCGCGCGCGAGCGCGGCAACGACCGTACCCTGCGCGGTCTCGGCGAGCAGTTGCAGCGCCTTGTAGACGTTCGATTTGCCGCTGCCGTTGGGGCCGGTGATGACGCTGAGCGGCCCGAGCGGAATGATCAACTCGCGCAGCGAGCGGTATCCGGAGATGGCGAGCGTACTGAGCATTGTGACGGCGGCAGAGGCGGACGATGGATACTATGCCGTCCTGCAGTCGGAATCACCGGTCGCGGCCATCGCACCAAGCACTCTGCCTCGCATGATGCAGCGAGTCATCGGCAGCCATCCTCCTCAAGAGTCGAACATGAGTATCCCGTTCCGCCTCATCACCCGTCTTGCGGCGCTTGCGCTGTGTGCCCTCACCGCGCACACCGCGGCCGTCGCGCAGAGCTATCCCTCGCGTGCCGTGACGCTGATCAACCCCTACCCGCCCGGCGGCGGCGCCGACGTGGTTGCCCGTGCCGTGGCGCGCGAGCTCACCGAGATCTGGCGCCAGCCGGTGATCGTCGAGAGCAAACCCGGCGGCGGCACCACGATCGCTGCGGCCTTCGTCGCGCGCGCGCCGGCTGACGGCTATACGCTGCTGCTGTCCACCAGCCAGCACGCCATCGCACCGGCGCTGTTCAAGAACCTCTCCTACGACATCGTTGCGAATTTGAGTTCGATCGCGGTGATCTCGGAGAGTCCGCTGTTTCTGGTGGTCCGCCCCGACCGCGGCATCAACACGCTGGCCGACCTGATTGCACGGCTCAAGCAGAACAGTGCGGCGATGAACTACTCGTCATCCGGACTGGCCGGCCTGCCCCACCTCGCCGGCGCTTTCCTGAATCAAATGACCGGCTCGAGCGCCACGCACATTCCGTTCACGGGCACCTCACCGGCCCTGACCGCGCTGCTGGGTGGTCAGGTCGACTACCTGTTCGCCGATACCTCCGCCGTGCCGCAGATCACCGCGGGCAAGGTGCGCGCACTCGCAGTCACCTCGCCGTCGCGCCTGCCTGGCTTTCCCGACCTGCCGACCGTGGCCGAGACGCTGCCCGGTTTTCAGTTCACGGTCTGGACGGGACTCGATGCGCCGACCGGCACGCCGCGCGCAGTCATCGACCAGGTGCACGAGGCGGTGCACAAGGCGCTGGCAACGCCGGCGATGAAGAAACTCTTCACCGAGACTTCGCGCACCACCAACCCCTTCACGCCCGATCAGTTCGCCACGTTCAAGGCCGCCGAGGTGCAGAAGTACCAGAAGCTCACGCGCGAGGCGGGGATCAAGGCCGAGTAGGCAAACCGGCGACAATCGTGATGCCGCTTCGCGTTATGCGAAGGCCCGAATCTGATTGGTCCGCGCAACTTGGTTTCACTTGATCCGCCCGGCGCTCACTCCGCCTTCAACTTGAGGTGTGCGACGAGCTTCTGGCTGGTGGCGAAATCAGCCTTGAGCAGCGCCTCGAAGTCCTGCGAACTGCTCGTCGCGGCCGCGGGCAGGCCGATCTTGTCGAGGCGCTCGCTCACCGCGGGCAACTGCAGCGCAGCGGCAAATTCCCGATACAGGCGCGCGACGATGTCGGGCGGCGTCCCGGCCGGCGCGACGACACCCATCCAGATCGTGTGAACCGCATCCGAGAACCCGATCTCGGCCATGGTGGGTACGTCGGGCAGGCTTGATGAGCGATTGCGCGTTGACACCGCGAGCGGACGCAGCTTGTCCGCGTCGATGTGCTGTTTCATCGCGGCGATCGATCCGATCACCAGCGGAATGTGACCGCCGACCGCGTCGACGACCGATTGACCGGCACCCTTGTACGGGACGTGAGTGATATCGATGCCGGCGGCGAGCTTGAACAGCTCCATCGCCATGTGCACCGGCGTGCCGACGCCAGAACTACCATAAGACAACGCGCGCGGCCTGGCGCGCGCAGCCTCGACCACATCCTGCAGGGACTTGAAGGGCGTGCCCGGATGCGTAGCCAGCAGCGACGGCCCCTCCGACACGAGGATCACCGGGATCAGATCCTTCACCGGGTCATAGCCCGGAGCGGCGTAGATCATCGCGTTGAGATTGTGATTGTTCGAAGTGAACAACAGCGTGTACCCATCCGGTGCCGCACGTGCGACGAACTGCGAGGCGATGTTCGTTCCGGCGCCGGTGCGGTTCTCGACGAGGACCGACTGGCCCAGCTTCGGGCTGATCTGCTCGGCGAGCAGGCGCGCCACGATGTCGGCGCCCCCGCCGGCGGCATAACCGGTGACGATGCGCAGCGGCTTGCTGGGATAGGGCTGAGCGAGGGCGTGCGCGCTCGCGATGGTGAAGACGATCGCACTGCATACGACCGACAGTCGCCGACTGAGCACGATCCGGCGCGACGGCACCGCGGACTCCCGTGTGTTCCTGTCCGATTGCATGGCAGTCTCTCCTTGGTGGTCGGCCGCGCCTGGTCAGCGCCCGAGAAACCGGGGCTTGCGCTTTTCCAGGAATGCGGCGCGGCCTTCGTGGTAGTCGTGGCTGCCCCAGCACGCATCGATGACGCGCTTGACGCTCGCCGCATCGCGCCGCGCCGGGTCGGTGATGGCCTCGCGAACCGTCGCGCGAGCGGCGGCAATCGTGAGGGGGGCGTTCTCGGCCACCGCGGCGCAATAGGCGGTGACTTCGCGGTCGAGATCCGCTGCCGCAACGACACGGTTGGCGAAGCCCATGCGCAGCGCTTCGTCAGCACCGAACTGGCGTGCGGAAATGAAGAGGTCGATGGTGTTCGACGCGCCGATCACGGCGATGAAGCGTTCGAGGCCTTCCGCCGGATAGCCCACGCCCAGGCGTGCCGCGGGCATGCGAAAGACTGCGTCGTCGGCGACGATGCGCAGATCGCACGCGACCGCGAGTTGCAAACCGCCCCCCATGCAGTAACCGCGAATGCTCGCGATCACCGGCTTGGCGCAAGAGACGGGCGATAACAGCGCCCGGTTGGTCGCCGCGATGTATCGATCCTCATCCTCGCGACTCGCCCGCAGCGCCTTGAACTCCGATATGTCGCCGCCCGCGGCAAACGCATCGTTCGTCGCCCCGGCAAGCACGATCACGCGCGTATCCGGATCGTTGCCGAGTGTCTCGAGCACGCGCGGCAGCGCGAGCATCATGTCGTAGGTCAGCGCGTTGCGGCGTTCGGGATAGGAGATCCCCACGCGCGCGATCGGACCGTCATGGCTAACCAGAATTTCCGGCATCGGATACCCGCTGTCTTGAAATGTTGCCGCTGGAATCGCTCGAATGCGCGCCATCCCCCACACGCGACTCGCCCGCTACTATCCTTGCCGCATTCTCACCAGCCCGGAGTCGACGTGCAATACCAGGATCTGACCTATCCGGCCCGTTCGCGCGAGGAGATCGCGCGCATCCAGTCGGCTCGCAAGCGGGTCGCATTCGAGCGCGCCAGGCAATCGCCGTTCTATCGCGGCAAGCTCGAGCACATCGACGCGTCGCGGCTCGATGACCCGAACGAGTGGCGCAAGATTCCGATCCTCACCAAGGACGAGCTGCGCGACATCCCCGCCGAGAAATTCCACGAAGCGTTCTGCACCGCGCCCGAAGTCGATACGGTGGAGTACTGGCGCTCCGGTGGCGCGACCGGCCGGCCGCTGTTCTATCCACGCACCGCCGAAGACATGCACGTGTCGCTCGACATGTTCAAGCGGCTGTGGCTCTCGGCCGGCTGCACCCGCGAAGACAAGGCGCATATCTCCTTTCCGCTCGGCGTACATCCGGTGGGCAGCCTGTTCGCGCGCGCCGCCGAGTTGATCGGCATCGGCACGGTATGGGCCGGCGCGGGCAGCAACACGCCCTCGGAGTTGCAGCTCGACCTGATCCGCACGCTCAAGCCCACGGTGTGGATCGGCATGGCGGGTTACGCGCTGCAATTGGCCGCGTTGGCCGAGCGGCAGGGGTTCGATCTATCCAAGTGGAGCGTGCGCAAGGTCATCAGCGCCGCCGAACCGGTGTCGGCGGCCAAGCGCGCCAAGATCGAGCGGCTGTGGAACGCCGAGTTGTACGACCAGTTCGGCTGCACCGAAATCGGTGGGCTGGCGAGCGAGTCCGATCGTCACGACGGCTTTCACGTCTACACCGATCTGGTCCACATGGAAGTCGTCGATCCCGCGACGAACGAACCATCGCCACCCGGCCGGCAGGGCGTGCTGGTGATGACGTCGCTGTGGACCAACACGATGACGCCCTTCCTGCGCTGGAACATGGGCGACATCGGCACCATGGTCGAACACGGCACGACGACTGGTCCGCTCGCGGTGTATCCGGTGTTTCGCCACGCCGCGCGCACCGCGGGTTTCTTCAAGGTGCGCGGCATCAACATCAATCACAACGACTTCGAAGACTTCATGCACCGCGACGAGGCGGTCACCGATTTCCGGTTGGAGGTGGCCGAGAGCGGCACGCTCGACGTGTTGAAGCTGCAGGTGGAGACCAAGCGCGGCGCGAATCAGGCGCAGGTCGAAGCAAGGCTGCTGGCCGAGATCAAGCGCGCATTCGAAGTCACGCCCGCGATCGAATTCCTCGAGGTCGGCACGCTGGCGCAGCTGTTCCTGAACGACGTGAAGGCGAAGCGGTTCGTGGACAGTCGGAGTTGACGAGCGCTACCGCCGCATCTGCGAGTCCGCCTCCCGCGGCGGCCCTTTGAGCGTCGCCCCGCCATCGACCACCAGCACCTGCCCGGTGATGTAGCGCGCATGCTCGGAGAACAGGAACACCGCCGCGTGGCCCACGTCCCAGCCTGTTCCCTCGATTCCCAGCACTGAGGCCTTGCGCCGCTGCTCGCGGGCCGAATCGCTCATGCCGTCCTGAATGACCATGGGCGTGTACATCGGCCCCGGCGCGATGCAATTGACGCGCACCCCTTGCGGACCATGATCGACCGCCATCGCCTTGGTGAGTGCGATCACCGCGCCCTTGGAGGTCGAGTACGCCGTCAGGCCGCGCGGGCGCAGCGCCGAGATCGACGAGATATTCACGATGGCCCCGCCCTGCGCGGTGTCGATCATCGCCGGAATCGCGTACTTGGATGCGAGGAACATCGAGTCGACATTGATCTGCATGATGCGATGCCAGCCGGCGAGGCTTTCCTCGACCACCGAACCGCGGCTGTCGATGCCGACGTTGTTCGCCAGGAAATCGAGCCGCCCGAATCGTTCCAGCGCTGCGTCGACCACCGCGCGGCATTGATGCTCGTCGGTCACATCCGCCACGAAAGCCGCGGCGTGCCCGCCCTCGCGCTCGATCATCTGCACCGTGCGCTCGGCCGGATCGGGCTTGCGATCGACCACCAGCACCCGTGCGCCGCAGCGCGCGAGCAACAGCGCGATCGCCCGACCGTTGCCGATGCCATCACCCGCTGCGCCGCCGCCGGTCACGATCGCCACCTTGCCCGCCAGCCCCCGATCATCGCCGTTGCTCGTCGCGTTGTTCATCGTCTTGTCCCGTTCGCATGGCCCAACGTCGCGTCACGTTAGGCTGTGTAGCAGTCAATCAGAGTACGGCCAGTACAATACTTCGACTCTCGCCAACCGATGGGGCTCCCATGGAATTCGGCTACTTCACGCTCAGCGACAACCACTACCCCAACAATCCGCGCACGGCCAATCAGTTCGTGCTCGAGATCCGCGAGCAGGCCATTCTCGCCGACCAGCTCGGCATGCATTCGGCCTGGATCGGCGAGCACCACTTCGATTCGCTCGGCGTCAATTCGCGGCCTGATCTGGTCCTGGCGAGCATCGTGCCGCTCACCAAGCACATTCGGCTGGCGCCGGCGGTGTCAGTGATCCCGATGCACCATCCGATCCACGTCGCCGAAACCTGGGCGACGCTCGATCTGATCAGCGGCGGGCGCGTCGATTTCGCCTGCGGACGCGGCTACGACCGACGCGAGTACGCCCCGTTCGGCGCCGACTTCTTCAAGTCCGCCGAGATGTTCGAGGAAGGGATCGACGTGCTGCTCAAGGCGTGGACCTCGCCCGGCAAGTGGTCGCACCACGGCACCTACTACAACATCCCGGAGATGGCGATCACGCCGCTGCCGGTGCAAAAACCCATTCCGTTCTACGTCGCCTCGTTCTCGCACACCAGCCTGGCGATGGCGGGCAAGCGCGGCCTGAACGTGATCTACGCGCCGTTCGCCACCGGAATGATGTTCGGCGGATTGGACAAGGCGGTCGATGCGTATCGCGAACACTGCGTCAAGAACGGCCACAAGCCCGGCCGCGCGATGTGCAGCTACTTCGTGTTCATCGCCGACGACGACAAGATGAACGACTACGGCCGCGCCGCGCAGTTGAGCTACTTCCACAACTGCGTAATCGGGGCGATTCCGGCCAAGCTCGAAGAGGCCCCGCCCACGCTGCAGTACTTCGTGAAGCTCACCGAGGTGCTCAAGAACATGAAGAAGGAGGATCTCACCGACCGCTCGATCCTGATCGGCACACCGGCGCAGATCATCGAATCGCTGAAGAAAGTGGAGAAAGCCGGCATTGAAGAAGTGATCCTCTACTTCAACGTCGGCAACAAACCGAACGCGATGGTGAAGGAGCAGATGCACCGCTTCATGGAGGAGATTGCCCCGCACTTCCCGGGCAAGCATATCGAGCGGCGCAAGCAGGCCAAAGCCGCGTGAAGGCGCCGCGCTTCGCCTACGCGCGCGCCGAGAGCGTCGCGCACGCGCTCGCCCTGCTCGATCAACACGGCGCCGATGCACGTGTGCTCGCGGGCGGGCAAAGCCTGATGCCCACGCTCAACATGCGCCTGTCGCAGCCGGCGCTGCTCGTCGACATCAACCGGCTCGACTCGCTCAAGGGCATCACGTTGCAAGACGGTGTGGTGCGCATCGGCGCGCTCACCCGCCACGTCGAGGTGCTCCAGTCGCCGATCGTGGCGCAGCATCTGCCCCTGATCGCCGAGGCGATGCCAAACGTAGCGCATCTGGCGGTGCGCAACCGCGGCACGTTCGGCGGCAGCCTTGCGCTGGCCGATCCGGCAGCCGAAATGCCCGCTTGCGCACTCGCCCTCGAAGCGACGCTGATCGTCGAGAGCATCAAAGGCCTACGTCGCATCGCCGCGCAGGATTACTTCCGTGGCTTGTACGACACGGCGCGCGCACCGAACGAGTTGCTGGTCGAAGTCGAACTCCGCGCGCAGCCCGCCGACACGATCTCGGTGTTCATGGAACTGAGCCGGCGGCACGGCGATTTCGCGATGGCCGGTGTCGCGCTGTGCGCGCGCTTCGATCGCGAGGTCATCGCCGATCTGCGGCTGGTGTATTTCGGCTCTGAAGAAAAACCAACACTCGCTTCCGCCGCCATCGCCTCACTGCGGGGCAAGCGTCTGTCGGACGATGCGGTCGACGCAGCCTGTGCCGCCCTCGCCACCGACCTGCGTCCCATGAGCAATCTCGAAGGCGATCCGCCGATGTTCCTGCATCTGCAACGGGTACTCACGCGGCGCGCGCTGGCGCAGGCGATCGAGCGCACGCGTGCACGCAGTGGAGCGCGACCATGACCACGGCGGCAATGAACGAAGAAGACACTCTGCAGATCAGTCTGACGGTCAACGGCGAGCGCGTGACGCGCACGGTGCCGGTCCGCCAGCATCTCACCGACTTCCTGCGCACCGAACTTTCCCTCACCGGCTCGCACCTGGGTTGCGAGCATGGTGTGTGCGGCGCGTGCTCGATCGTCGTCGACGGTGCAGTGGTGCGCGGCTGCCTGATGCTCGCGGTGCAGGCCGAGGGCGCACAAGTGACCACGATCGAAGGGCTGACCGAATCAGAGGCGATAGCCGATCTGCAGGCCGCATTCGTCCAGCGCAACGCGCTGCAGTGCGGCTACTGCACGCCGGGCATGCTCGTGACCGCCTCGACCCTGCTCTCGCCGCCGCGACCGATCACGCGCGAGGCGATCCGCGAAACCTTGTCGGGCAACTACTGCCGCTGCACCGGCTATCAGGCGATCGTCGATGCGGTCGAGTCGACGATTCAGCAGCGTCTCGCACGCGGAGGCTGAAAACCGATGGATTCGCTCGAACGCTCCCTCATCGCCCCGCTCACCCGCACCGAAGGGCTGATCGGTCAATCGGTGCCGCGCTCCAATGCGCCGCGCGCGGTTGCCGGCCGTGGCCGCTATACCGACGACCTCGCCCTGCCGCGCATGCTGCACGCCGCATTCCTGCGCAGCCCGCACGCGCACGCACGCATCGTGAAGATCGATACCTCGATCGCGTCCACCATGCCCGGCGTGGTGCGTGTAGCCACCGGGGCGGAACTGGCGGATCGCTGCAAGCCGATGGTGGGTCTGCTGTCGTGCTTCGTGGGCATGAAGGCGGCCCCGCAACCAGCCATGGCCGTCGACCGCGCCTGCTGGCACGGCGAACCGGTCGCGATCGTGGTGGCCAACACCCGCGCGCAAGCCGAGGACGCGGTCGAGCGCATCGAGGTCGAATGGGAGCCGCTCCCGGTGGCGATCGACAAGACCACCGCACTGGAACCCGGGTCACCGTTGGTGCACACCGCGCTCGGCGACAACCTGATGTTCGAGAAGACGATCGGCTCAGGCAACGTCGACGAGGCGTTCGCCAAGGCCGACATCGTGCTGGAGGAATCCTTCCACTTCGGCCGGCACACCGCGGTGAGTCTGGAGCCGCGCGCAATCATCGCCGACTACGAGCCGGCGAGCGCCATGCTGACGCTCACGACCAGCAGCCAGGTGCCGCACATGATCCAGACAGTGTTCTCGAAACTGCTGGGTATCCCCGAGCATCGTTTGCGCGTGGTGGCACCCGACGTCGGCGGATCGTTCGGCATGAAGATCCACACCTACGGCGACGAGCTGGCCACGGCGATCGTGGGGATGGAACTCGCTCGCCCGGTGAAATTCGTCGCCGATCGGATGGAGTCGTTCGTCTCCGACATCCACGCCCGCGAGAACCTGGTCAAGGCGCGCATCGCGGTGCGCAAGGACGGCACGCTCGAAGCGATGGAGATCGACGACATCTCCGGCGTCGGCGCGTACTCGCAGTATCCGCGCACCAGTGCGTTCGAGGCGAATCAGATCCTCAACATCACCGGCGGCCCCTACGATCACAAGCACTATCGCGCCCGCGCGCGCGTGGTGTATCTGAACAAGGTGCCCACGTCGCAATACCGCGCGGTCGGCCATCCGATCGGCATCGCCGTGGGTGAGGCGATGATGGACATGGCCGCCGCAGCCACCGGCCTCGATCCGGTCGAGATCCGGCGCCGCAACGTGATGCGCGACAATTCCTATCCGCGCGTGACCGCTTCGGGCGTGCGCGTGCGCGAGCTGTCGCACCAGGCGTGCCTGGAGAAGCTGGTCGAGCGGATGAACTACACCGCGCTGCGCGCCGAGCAGACCGAGCTGCGCAAGAAAGGCATCTACCGCGGCATCGGCATCGCGACCTTTATCAAGGGGACGGCACCAGGGCCCGACGGCTACTACGGCATCGGCGGCGCGCCGATCGCCTCGCAGGACGGCACCATGGTCAAGCTCGAACCTTCAGGCGCGATCATCTGCGCGGTGGGCGTCAGCGAACAGGGCCAAGGCGTGACCACCGTGATGGCGCAGATCGCGGCCGATGCGATCGGCGTGCCGCTCGATCAGATCCGCGTCATCGCCGGCGACACCGAAGCGACGCCCTATGGTGGTGGCACATACGCTTCGCGCGCGACGGCAATCGGCGGCGAGGCCACCTGGCAGGCCGGGCGTGCGCTGCGAAAGGAGATCCTGCGCATTGCCGGCGCGCTCCTGAAGGTCGATGTCGATCTGCTCGATATCGTTGCGGGCAACGTCGTCGATCTCGGCACCACGAACGTGCGCGTGACGCTCGCGGAGATCGGACGTATCGCGCACTTCCAGGTGGGTGAGCTGCCGCCGGAGATCCAGCCCGAGGTCATGATCACGCGCCACTACCGCATGGTGGGCGATCTCTACATCTTCACCAACGGCGTGCACGGCTCGTACGTGGAGGTCGACACCGACACCGGCTTCATCAAACTGCTGCGCCACTGGATCGTCGAGGACTGCGGGCGGATCATCAATCCGAACCTCGCCGACGAACAGGTGCGCGGCGGCTGCGTGCAGGGCATCGGCGGCGGCTTGTACGAGCACTGCATCTACGACGCCAACGGCCAGTTGCAGAACGGCACCATGGCCGACTACCTCACACCGATGGCGGGCGAGATGCCTGATATCGACGTGGCGCACGTGCAGACGCCTACTACGGTCACGCAACTGGGCGCGAAAGGCGCGGGCGAATCGGGTACCGGCGCCGCGCCGGGCGCAGTGATGTGCGCGGTGAACGATGCGCTGCGTCCGTTCAATGCACGCGTGACCGAGCAACCGATGACACCAAGGGTGGTGTTGAGGGCGTTGGGGAGGATTTGAGCTCGGCGTCCCCAATCCGTCAGCGCAGCAGCTCCAACGCGAACCGCTGGCGCGAGTGGATGCGGTAGACGCTGAAGTCGGTCACGTCGAGCGTGGCAATCCGCGCGATCCCAGCGCTCTCGGCCAGCCAGACCAAGGCTACACCGCCCAATCCGGATCAAGGTCTACGTACTTGCGAAGCAGCTGTCCAATCCGAGCGTAGCCGCGGATATCCGGATGATGCCGCGCTCGACCAGTTCCGCGACCGCAGCACGCGATCGCGCGGGCAGGAAGAATGAAGTCTCCGCAAGCACCGGTTCGACGGTGCGCAGACTGCCTTGAAAGCCTGCCAACCAGCGCGTTGCCGCGTCGTGGTAGGGGTCGTCGCGGGCGTACACGGCAACCAGCACACCGGTATCAATCAGAACCTTTTCAGAGCGCGGCTGCGCCCGTCCGTCGACACGCGCCATCTTTGGCGCGGTGGGCTCAACGGCTTTCCGTTCGACGCTTGGTACGCTGTGCGACTCGGGTGCGAACCGCAGCGCGAACGGCTGCCTTGTCAGCGCTCACGCCAGCCAACTCTCCGGCACCGACAAGGCCAGCTCGTCGGAACGCATCGAAAGCCGGGCTTGCCGATCGAGCCCGGGCACCCGGTTGACGCGAACGGGCCTGGCCCATGAGGTACGCGGACAGCGATTCCTGAACAACCGCGCTCCTGGTCACGCCGCGCTCGGCGCAGTGGCGCTCGAGTGCCGACTCGAGCGCATCGCCCAAACGCACCGTCAGCGTCATTGTCAGTCCTCCTGATAATACGACTTGCGAGATTGTGATACAGGGAGTGCCCGCCATGCGTCGGATTACGTCGAAAGAAATCGCGCCTGGCCCCTTTGGCTATCTTCAATCGACGGATCGGCGTCCGGAGGCGCGAGAAGCGTGGCCCGAGACGTCAATCAGCAAGCATGATGTGGATGTTCGTGCTTGGCGATGCGGTGTCGTATCAGTGGTAGTCCTCTTCACGTTGGTGCCGAACTGCCAGCACCAGCACGCGCGATCGATCAACGATCTCATACAGCGCCACGTAGCCCGTAGCGCCAAACGGAATGATGAGTTCCCGCCGTGTCGGGCTCCTACCGGCCTTGCGGAAACTATACGGAGTTACCGACAGCTGGTTCATCACGGCCGAGTGGACGGCCTCAATGGCAGATTGGGCCAGGTTCAAATCCTCTACGGTCCTCGCCTTTGCGAGCAGGAAGTCGAACAAGCGATTCAGATCGTCTTCGGCTTCGACGCTGAAGCGAACGTCGAACCTCATTTACGAAGCTGTTTGCGCCGGGCGTTCAACTTGGTTTGCAGCTTGCCGAGAACGTCGTCAGCCGACACCGACACGGCGGTGCGCTGGTATTGCTCCCACGCGGCCTGGCCGCGCGCATGGAAGCGCCTTTGCGCTCGCCGGAACTCCACTGCGTTGCGCACAGAAGCCTCGACGAACTCGGAAAGCGTCTCGCCCTGCTCAAGCACGGCCTCGAGTTCGGCGCGAAGCTCAGGTTCGACGCGGACCTGGGGAATGACGGCGGACTTCATCGAACTAGTGTATTGCTTTTGCGTTACGAAGTCCATTTTCGATAGATCTGAGAACCTCGGCGCGCAGATCAAACAAAGAGGGCTGGCGCTTCGAGCGGCCAACCCCATGCAAGGCCGGGCTCCAATCGTCAATTCCCCTCGATGTAGTCCCTTGCGATTTGGACTGTGCTTTCGGGGTAGTTCTCTGGGTTGGCGTACACGTCGAACAGGTTGACTAGAGTAGGAAACCCGCCCTTGATGCTCTGCATCTCGCCGCTGTCCAGAACGTCGCATTGTTCGAGATCATGAATCACTAGGATGCTCATGGTTTTGGTCCTTTGGTTGGTGAGCACACTGGCGTACGCGCTCTGCAAGGTCTTAGGCACGGCGCGTGCCAATCTCGGCCAAGCACCGCGAACCGATTCGCAACTGCCTAATAACTCGACGTTTTGCGCCATCGCAACCGTGCACTCGGCGAGCGATTGCGAAGTACAAGCAGATACCAGTGGTAGGCGGCATCCAACATGCATACGGTGGATAGTTGGACCATAGCCAACACAGTGTGGAGGCAAGATCGACCGAAGACCGATCCTTGGCCAGGCAAGTTCGAGGCGATGGTTCGCGCGCGGTAGTTTGCGATTCGAGGGTACGGGCACCCTCCTCGCTCGACGGCCGACTACATCACATGATCACGCGTCAGCCGATCGACCTTGCCCGCGCCGCGCACCTCGAACACCATCTCCCAGCGCCCGGCCATGTGGAAGAGCAGTCCCTCCGCCACATAGCGTCCGCCGCCGGCTAACTTGATGCTGGGCTTGTAGTTCATGCCATGGCGATGCTCCGGCATCGTGGCATCGATTCGCACGCTCTCAGGTGTGGGTTGGCCGTCGCGCGGGCACACGACGAACTCGATTGCGAAGTGCTGGCCGATCACGATCTTCTCGGGCACGGTGCGATACGACAGCCGATAGCGATCGCTCTCCAGCACGTATCCGGCTGGCAGCTCCGGACATGCAATCGCAGACAAAGGGCTGGTCAGCGCCAGCGCCGCCATCGCCCACGCCAACGCCTGGCGGGCCTTCAGGTCGCGATGAAGCTTCAGTGCGGGCATTGGCTAACCCTCGGCCACGCGAGGCGTCGGATCGATCCACACCTTGCCGTCGATCACGTGCACCGCGTAGGTCGCGAGCGGCACCATGCACGGCGGCTCGACCACCCGACCGGTCGGGATGTGGAACGCCCCGTTGTGGAAGTTGCAGAAGATGTTCTCGCCCTCGATCAGTCCCTCCGACATGCAGCCCGGACCGTGCGTGCAGGTGTCGTCGGTGACGTAGATCGTGCCGCCGAGGTTGTAGACGGCGAGCAGCTTGCCCGCCGTGTCCACGCGGATCACTGCATCATTCTCCACGGCGGAGACGGGGCACAGTTCGAGCAGGTTCTGCGACATGGAAGCTGATGGGCGCAAGGGACGAATGAGACGACTCGCGTTGACGGAATCGCGAGTCGGCATTCTAATCGTCGCGGTCCGCATCGAACCCGTCGTGGGCGCGAGTCCATCGACAATCCCCGCCGCATGAAAGCCGACCAGAACGAATTCCTCACCCGCACCGGCCCTGGCACACCGATGGGCGTGCTGTTCCGGCGCTACTGGCTGCCGGTGCTGCTCGCCGAAGAACTGCCTGAGCGCGATTGCCCGCCGGTACGCGTCACGCTGCTCTCGGAGAAACTGCTCGCCTTTCGCGACTCCAACAACCGTTACGGTCTGATCGACGAATTCTGCGCGCATCGCGGTGTGTCGCTCTGGTTCGGCCGCAATGAGGAAGCAGGCATCCGCTGTCCCTATCACGGCTGGAAGTACGACATCACCGGACAGTGCATCGAGGTGCCCTCGGAGCCCGAGGCGAGTGGCTTCGCGAGCAAGATGAAGCTCAAGGCCTACCCGCTGATCGAACGCGGCGGCGTGCTGTGGACCTACATGGGGCCGGCCGAACACCAACCGCCATTGCCCGAGCACGAGTGGGCGATGGTGCCGCCCGCGCAGCGCCTGGTGAGCAAGCGGCTGCAGGAATGCAACTATCTGCAGGCGATGGAAGGCGGCATCGATTCGAGTCACGTGTCGTTCCTGCATCGGTTCACGATGTCGCGCGATCCGATGTTCAAGAAGGCCACGCAGAGCCATCAGTACAACCTGGGCGATCTCGCACCGCACTTCGATGTGGTCGAGTCCGACGGCGGGCTCTACATCGGCGTGCGTCGCAACACCGGCGACGGCCGCCACTACTGGCGCATCACGCAATGGGTGATGCCCAGCTTCACGCTGATTCCACCGCGCGGCGATCACCCGATCGGCGGGCATTGCTGGGTACCGATCGACGATGAACGCTGCTGGGTGTTCAGCACCAATCATCACGCCACCCGCGCACTCACCGCTGAGGAGCGCGAAGCATGCGAGCGCGGCGAAGGCATCCACGCGCCGCTGATTCCGGGCACGTACCGGCCACGCGCCAATCGCGACAACGACTACCTGATCGATCGGCCCGGGCAGCGCGCGAACCAGACCTTCTCCGGTGTGGCCGGCTTCGCGATGCAGGACGCTTCGATCCAGGAAAGCATGGGCCCGATCCAGGACCGCACGCGCGAGAACCTGGTGAACACCGACAACGGCATCATCATGGCGCGCAATCGGCTCGTCCGCGCCGCCAAGGCGTTGGACAAGGGCACGCCGCCGCCGGGCGTGGACCCGGCCGTGCAACGCGTACGATCGGTATCGATCGTGTTGCCCACCGACGCGCATTACAAGGACGCCGCCCGCAACGCGTTACTGCCGCAGCCCGGTCAGGCGCACGCGACCGTGTGACCAGCCCAACACTCGAACATCCATGAAAATCGGACTGCACTACAGCCTGCAAGTCGCGCCCGGCGAGCGCTCCACCGACGTGATGCAGAACACGCTGGAGGATATCGCGTGGGCCGATCGCAACGGCTTCTCGAGCGCGGTGTTTGCCGAGCACCACTTCATGGAGGACTGCTGGATTCCCCAGCCGATGCAGATGGCCGCCGCCGCCGCCGCGGTCACGAAGAACATGCGGGTGGGCACCGACATCTGCGTGCTGCCGCTGCACCATCCGGTCGAGGTGGCCGAGCAGGCGGCCGTGCTCGACAACCTCTCGGGCGGACGCGCGATCCTCGGCGTGGGATTGGGTTGGGCGCAGAACGAATACGATGGATTCGGCGTGCCGTACAAGGCGCGCGGCGCGGTCTACGAGCGCTCGATCGAATTGGTGAAGCGGCTGCTTGCCGGCGAGCGCGTCGACGACACCGAGGGCCACCACCGTTTCAAGGGCGCGCAGATCCGGCCGTTGCCGGTCAATCCGCACGGCATTCCGCTGTGGATCGCCGCGATCCGCGATGTCGCGCTGCCGCGCGTGGCCCGGCTGGGTGATTGTTGGGTGATGTGGCCCGGCGCGAGCATCGCCGAGCTGGCGCGGCAGAAGAAGATCGTCACCGATGCACGCGTCGCCGCGGGCCTGCCGCCGATGAACGAACAGCCGCTGCGGCGCGAGGCGTTCGTCGCCGAGACCGATGCCAAGGCCTGGGCGATCTTCGCCGACGGCATCCGCCACGAGTACGGTCATGTCTATCGCGCGATGAACCCGGGCTATCCCGACGACGATTCGCTCGAACACCTGCAGAAATGGGGCGCCGAGACGTTCGTCATCGGCTCGCCGCAGACCGTCGCCGCGCAGTTCAAACGCTATCGCGACGAGTTGGGCGTGACCGAGATCCTGGCGCGCTTTCAGTTGCCGACGGTGCCGCGCGGCGCGGTGCGCGAGTGCCTGCAGGGATTCCGTGAGGTGATGGCGATCCTGGCGCGGTCGTGACACCGGGCGCGGCGGCAATGCGAACGCTCTCCCCCGCCGCGCGAACCGCGGTGGCGCTGGTCGCTGCCACCGCCCTCAATCTGCCGCTGGGCACGATCTACGCCTTCAGCGTGTTCTTGAAGCCGATGGAATCGCTGCTGTCGATCACGCGTGCCGAGACCACGCTCGTGTTCGGCATCGCCACCGTGTGCCTCACCCTCGGCATGAACATGGCACCGCGGCTGTACCGCTTCATCGCGCCGGTGCCGCTGCTGGTGGCCTGCGCCCTGCTCGGCGGCAGCGGCCTGTTCATCGCGGCGCGCGCGAGCGGGCTGTTCGAGTTACTGCTCGGCTACGGATTGATCTTCGGACTGGGCGGCGGCTGCGCATTCACCGTGCTGCAGCAAGGCGTGAACCAGTCGCTCGTCAAGCCGAGCGGCATGATCAACGGCTACGTGATCAGCCTGTTTCCGCTGGGCGCGATGATCGGCGCACCGCTGATCGGTTGGACCATCGCTTCGCACGGGCTGCGGGTGGCGCTCGCCGGCCTGGGCGTGACCGTCCTCCTCACCGGATTGTTAGCCGCAGCGCTGGTGCGTTTCGCCGATATCCGCATGGCCGATGCGTCGTCGAGCCAC
>CADEDU010000006.1:9311-40627 GCA_902826155.1 uncultured beta proteobacterium | reverse complement strand
GATCTCGGCCACCGACCACGGCACGATCGCCGCGTCGGCCTTGCGCGCCTCGTCACGCACGATCGCCTCCAGCTCCGGTCCGAGCGATTTCATGAAGTTGCGATTCACCAGCCCGACGACGATCGCCCACGATGAGGGCAGATTGGTGGCGGTCTTGGCGACGTCGTAGTACTTGAGCGCGTTGAACAGCGTGATCGCGGCCCACACGCCATCGATGGTGCGGTTCTGGAAGGCGGGCAGCACTTCGCCGAACGCCATCGAGAGCGGCGCGGCGCCCAGGCGCTTCATCGCCTCGAGCTGCAGCGGCGAGCCGGGAATGCGGATCTTCTGCCCCTTGAGATCGGCGAGCGTCGCGATCGGCTTGTGCGCGATGATCGCGTAGCCGGTCGGCGCGAAGGCGGTGAGCGCCTCGACGCCCTTGCTCGCGCCGAACGATGCGAGCCGCTGGCGGATGGCCGGATCGGCGAGCACGTCGTGCGCGTGCTGCGGGTTATCGATCAGCCCTGGCGCATTGAATACGGCGAAGCGCGGCTCGAGCCCCTCGTAGAAGCCCGAGGCGTTCATCGCCATCTCGATCGTGCCGAGCGCGACGCCTTCGACGGTGCGCGGGATCGGTCCGAGCTGGCTCGACGGATAGATCTCGATCTTGATGCGCCCGCCGGCGCGCTTCTCGACGCCCTCTTTGAGCAACCGGAACCACTCGTTGATCGCATCGCCGGTGGTGGACGTCGACAGTTTCATCGTGAACTGCTGTGCCTGCGCGCCGGCAGCAACGAGCAACGCGAGCAACGCGCCGCTCAGCATTCGCACCGCACCCATCGGTCGAATTTGCATCCTCATGGAACGCTTCTCCTGTTGTGTCGAACGCCCGCTCGACGCATTGCCGCGCGTGCGCAGGGCCAGTGCCTGCCCGATATCGACAACCCGGCGGGGAATGTATGTGATCGGGTCGAGCGCTACAAGGGCAAGGCGAGCGCAGCCCCCGCGTTACGCGCCCTGCGGCACCGAACGATCCGCCGCGAGCGGCTCGCGCCCTCGAATCAGATCAGCGGCCCGCTCGGCGATCATCAACACCGCCGCGTTGATGTTGCCGCCCACCAGATCAGGCATGACCGACGCATCGACCACGCGCAAGCCCTGCACCCCGCGCACGCGTAGTTGCGCATCGACAACCGCATCGCGGTCATCGGCCGCACCCATCCGGCAGGTGCCCAGCGGATGGTGCACGGTGATCGCGATCGCACGAATGTGCTGATCGAGCTCTGCATCAGACTGGCGCGCGTTGCCCGGCGCCAGTTCCGCTTCGATGAAGCGGGTAAGTTGCGGCCGCGCCGACAGCGCGCGAATCATGCGGACACCGGCGCGCAGCGTGGCCCAGTCCTGATCGGCCGCGAGGAAGTTCTGATGAATGCGGATCGGCGCGCGCGGATTGGCTGAGGCCAGCCGGAGTCGTCCGCGGCTTTGCGGCCGCAGCAGCACGGCGATCAGCGAGAAACCATCGGCAAAGGGCGGCGTGAACGGCGGCAGGTAGGGTTTGGCTGCGAGCGGTCCACCGTGGAACAGCAACTGCACGTCGGGGCGCGGCAGCGCGGGTTGCGTCTTGAGAAAACCCACCAGCGGCCCCGGCAGATCAGTGGCCACACCGGTGCCGAACAGATACGCCTGCGCGAGATGGCGCGTGATGCGATCCAGGCGCATGTTGCGATGGAACGGTCCGCGCTCCTTGCGCCGATACGCCACCGGCGCCATCACGTGATCCTGCAGATTGCGCCCGACGCCGTTGAGCGGCGCCCGCACCTTGATGCCGTGCGGCTCGAGATCCTCGGGCGCGCCCAGGCCCGAGAGCATCAGCAGCTGCGGCGAATTGATCACGCCGCCGGCGATGATCACCTCACGCTCGGCGTGCACCACGTATTGCTTGCCGTTGCGTTCGTACTCCACGCCGACCGCGCGCTCGCCGTCGAACACGATGCGCGTCGTCAGCGCGCCGATCTCGACGGTGAGATTCGGCCGATCGAGCGCCGGGCGCAGATACGCATCGGCGGCACTGCAGCGCCGGCCGTCGCGCACGGTCACCTGCATGCGTCCCAGACCGTGCTGCTGCGCGCCGTTGTAGTCAGGCGTAAGTGGATGTCCGGCCCCTGGCCCGGCTTCCAGATACGCATCGACGAGCGGATCGGCGTAACGCGAGGTGCGGGTCGTAAGCGGCCCGTTGCCGCCGCGCAGCGCGCTCGCGCCGCCTTCCCATGATTCGGTGCGCTTGAAGTACGGCAGCGCGTGCGCGTACGACCAGTCGGCGAGACCGCCGGCGGCCCATCGATCGTAGTCGTCGCGGTGGCCGCGCACGTACGCCATCGCGTTGATCGAGGACGAACCGCCGATCACCTTGCCGCGCGCGCACTCCACGGCCCGCCCCCCCACGCTCGCCTCGGGCTCGGCGAAGTAGCCCCAGTCGTGCAACCGCTTGGCCAGGATGCGCCCCCAGCCGAACGGGATGCGGATCCACGGATCGCGATCCCAGCCGCCGGCTTCGAGCAGCAGCACGCGCGCGTCGCCCGATTCCGACAGCCGCGCGGCGAGCACGCAGCCGGCGGAGCCGGCGCCGACGATCACGTAGTCGAACGCTGTCGTGCGGGCCATCGATGGATCCGCGCCTTCAGCCGATGGCGGCGCGCTGCCCCTCGCGGATCGAGCGCATCACCGCATCGAGGACCGCAACGCCATGTTCCTCGTCACCACCAGGCACTGCCAACGGTCGCCGCGCGGCGACAGCGTCGGCGAAATGCTCCAGCTCGGCGCGCTCGGTGCTCAGTGCCGGAAAGGTCGTGATCTCCGGCTTCTGATTGACGAAGGGGCGATCGAGATCGATGAAGCAGGTCTTGAGCTGCCAGGTCGAAAGGTGTTCGACATCACCCACCTCGGCCCAGCCTTTCGAACCGAACACCTGCATGCGCCAGGTTTCGGCGGTGCCGATGAACGTGCCCAGATAGCCGGAAGCGCCGGTGCGGAACTTGAACAACATCGAGGTGGTGTCGTCGACGCCGACATCCTGCGCCAGGCGCGCGCTCTGCGCCACCACCGATTCCATGTGTCCGCCCAGATACAGCATCGCGTCGACGATGTGCACGCCTCGCCCGGTCATGCCGCCGCCCGGGCCTTCCTCGCGGCTTTGCCGCCAGTGATCGGCGCCGTAGCGATACACGCTCGGCCCGCAGAAATTGCCCTCGACGTGGAGCAGCCGGCCGAGCCTGCCATCGTCGAGCATCGATTTGATCGCGCCGAGCGCAGGCTGGAACCGCCAGTTGTAGCCGACGGCGAGCGTCACCTTGTGCTGCACGCACGCCGCCACCGCGGCTCGGGCACTCGCACTGTCGAGCGTGAAGGGCTTCTCGGTGAACACATGCTTGCCGGCTTTCGCCGCGGCGATGATGTACTCGGCGTGCTGCGTATGCGGCGTGGCCAGCACCAGAGCGTCTATTAACGGATCGCGCAGCACCTTGTCGAGTTCGGCGTGCAAGGGAAAGCCCTGCTTCGCCGCGTAGTCCTTGGCTTTCTCGACCGTACGCGTCACCCCGGCGGTGAAGCGGATCTTGTCGCTCTTGCCCTGCACGTGATTGACGAGGTTCTGGCCCCAGCGGCCCAGTCCGACGATGGCGGCATTGATCATCATTCAAGCCCCGGCCGAACCCGACCACGGCGACATGACGTCGCTCATGCCGAACAATTCGCCGCTCCGCGGATCGCGCAGCACCGCGCTCGGGCAAGCGAAGTTGGTCGGATAGACCACGTGCTCGGTCAACTGCGTCGGCGCGAGCGCCCCGACGGCTTCCTGCACCGAAGCGGGCAACCGCGGATCGAGCCCGACCTTCTCGCCGCCACTGGCGTCGATGCGCGGATGATGGAACGCGTCTTCCAGGCCCAACCCGTGATCGATGAGGAACGACGAGATCTGCAGCACCGCCGGAAAGATCTTGCGTCCACCCGAACCGCCGATCGCAAACCACGGCTGATCGTTGCGCCGCACGATGACCGGGCACATGTTGGTGAGCGGACGCTTGGACGGTCCGAGCGAATTCGGTGTGCCGGGCCGCGGGTCGAACCACATCATGCCGTTGTTCATCAGGATGCCGCTGCCGGGCAGCACCACCTTGCTGCCGAACACCGACAGCAGCGTCTTGGTGAGCGCGACCATGTTGCCCTCGCTGTCGACGGCATTGAGATGCGTGGTGCAGGTTGCCTCGCGATCGTCTTTCGCTTCGCCCATCTTCTCCAGACGCACCGCGTACGCTTCACGCAGCGCTTTTGCGTACGCCACGAATGCATCGACATGCGGACCATTGGGTGTGAACTGCATCGCGCCGAGCCGTTCAAGCACCTGCGCCATGCTCGGACCGCCGGTGAGGTTGGGGGCCAGCGCAATCGCCGTCCCGCGGTAACTCGCCTCGATCGGCGCGACAACGCGCGCTTGGTAGCTGCGCAGATCGTCCGCGCCCAACACACCGCCCATCGCCTGCACGTCGCGCACGATGCTCGCGGCGATCTCGCCTTCGTAGAGATCGCGCCGGCCGCGCCGTGCGAGCTGTTCGAGCGTCGCGGCCAGCCCTTTCAATTCGAGCCTGCTCTGCGCCTGCCCGTACGCTGTAGCTGGCGGGAATCCGTTGGGCAGCCACACCTCACGCGTGAACGGATAGCGCGCCAGTTCGCGCGCCATCGCCGCGGCCTTGAGCGTGAGGAACCAATCGACCGGAATGCCCTCGCGCGCCAGACCGATTGCCGGCGCGATCATCTCGGCCAGCGAGCGCGTGCCGAAGCGCTCCAGCGCCAGACCCAGTCCATCCACGTCGCCAGGCACGGCGAACGACAGCGGTCCGTGGATGTTGCGATCGTCCTTCACCGTGGGCCAGGTGAACAGCTCGGTAGTGAAGCCGCCGGTCAGCGGAAAATCGGCCGGGTTGATGCCGCGTGGCGAGATCGGCGAGAAATCGACCACGTGCACGCGCTTTTCTTTCGCCAGATACACGAGCATGTAGCCGATCCCGCCCAGGCCGCTGTTCCACGGCTCGACCGCGGTGAGCGCGAACCCGGCGGCTACGGCCGCATCAACCGCATTGCCGCCGTCGGCCAGCACGCGCGCCCCGACTTGCGCGGCAGTCAGGCATTGCGACGAGACGACGCCGCGACGAGACGACGCCGCCGGTTTGCGCACGATCCAGTTCTGGGTGGTGTGTGTCATACGTACTCCAATCGCGATCCCGAGGTGCAGCGCCTACCGGTCGAATGGCGCGCGCGCATCGAACGCCCGCGCCGCCGCCTCCATCGTCATGAACGTTGCGCCTTCACGACGCAGCCGCTGAATGAGCTTCTCCAGCGCGATCATGCGATGACCGCGGCCGATGACGAACGGATGAAACGTGTAGGTGATCACGCCCCACTCCATCGTCTCTTTCATATAGAGGAAATCGTCGATCCAGTTCTCCAACACGGCGCTTGCGTTGGCAAGGCCCGGCGCGATCGCATTGGGCATGCGCACGTACTCGAAGTGCGGATAGTCATCGAGCGACCAGCTGATCGGCATCTCGATGAGCTTCGTCGCCTTGCCAAACCGGGCGGGCTGCTCCAGCGTGATCACGTCGCCTTGCCGCACGCGATAAGGCGTGTAGTCATCGCCCATCATGCTCGATTCGTAGAGGAAACCGTACTTCAGGAACAGCTCGACCGAGTGCGGACTCAGATCCCACGCCGGCGAGCGATATCCGCGCGCGTGCTGCCCGGTGAGCTTCTTGATCTGCTCGTTGGCCCGCACCAGCTCTTCTTCTTCCTTCTCGCGCGCGAGGCTGGCGGGCGGACGATGCGTCCAGCCGTGATGGCCGATTTCGTGTCCCGCGCCGAACACCATCGCGCACGCATCGGGGTACGTCTCGAGCGTGTGGCCAGGAATGAACCAGGTCGAGGCGATCTGATACCGCGCGAGCAGCGGAACCAGCCGCTTCGCACCGACGATGCCGAACTCGCCGCGCGAGATCGGCGTGGGCGAAACCATATCGCGCGCGATCCAGCCCGATAGTGCGTCGAAATCGAAGGTGAGGCAGACGATGTGCTCGGCCATCGTGCTCAGCCGTAGGTCGGCGCGAACAGCTTGTCGACGTCGGCCTTGGCTGCCGTCACCCCCTGCTCGGCCAGATAGGTGGTGAGCGCCTCCAAGGTCGGCCGATTGGGCTCCACGCCATACGGCCACGGGTCGCCGCCGAACACCTCGTTGATCTCGTCCACCTCCGACATCAGCCACGGCAGCATGTAGCGGTAGGCCCCCACGTACTTCATCTTCTTCAGCGCCAGCGCCTTCGCCGCAACAAAGGCGTTGTACAGGCTGGTGGCCACGAATGGATGGCGCTCAAAGACGGTTTTCTTGATCACGACCAGATGCATGATCGGAAAGATGCGCTTGGCGCGATACAGCTCGCGCTCGATCTCGCGGAAATTGGGGAACAGTCGCTGGACGCTCGGGTTGCGTTTCATCGAGTCGGGAATGTCGGTGCCGATGATCGCGTCGATCTCGCCGGCATCGAGCAGATCGGAGAGCGACTTTCCGCTGCGATTGGTTTCGATCTTCACCGGCTTGAGCAACGGCGGCGGCGCCGGATTGCCGTGCGCGCCGGCATCGTTGATCGAGCCCTGCACCCAGGTGACGTTCGACAGGTCCACGCCGAAGTCGTGCTGCAGATGGCCCCGAATCCAGATCGCCGCCGACATGGTGTAGAGCGGCACGCCGATACGCTTGCCGGCCAGGTCCTTCGGGCCGTTGATGCCGCGCGAGCGATTCACGGTAATGAAGCCGTGACGGAATACGCGCGAGGCGAAGACCGGCAACGCCACGAACGGGCACTTGCCGGCGGCTTGCTGACCGATGAATTCGGAGCTCGACATCTCCGCCACGTCGAATTCCAGGCCACCGGCCATGCGGTCGAAGATCTGGCGCGGATCGTCGAGCACGACGTAATTCAGGTCGATGCCGTCGGGCACCACGTCTTTGGTGTAGAGCGGCAGCATGCGGTCGTACAGTCCGCAGGCGAAGCTCAGCGACAGTCTCGACATGGCGGGTTCCTCCCTCTTGATACGTCGTAAAGCAAGCCGCGACTACAATCGATCGCACCCGATTCTATTGGTTCTCCTGCCCATGGCACAGCCACGCGCGTTGGTGATCGGCGGTTCGCTCGGCGGCCTGTTCGCTGCCAACGCTTTGCATCGCATCGGATGGGACGTGACGCTGTTCGAGCGCTCCGACGATGATCTCGCCAACCGCGGCGCCGGCATCGGCACGCACGACGAACTGTTCGACGTGATGCGCCGGCTCGGTGCACCGGTCGATCGATCGATCGGCGTGCAGGTGCAGGAGCGCCTGTGTTTCGCCCGCGACGGCACGATCTCGCATCGTCTGGCGCAGCCGCAGTTCATGAGCGCCTGGGCACGCATCTATCGCCCGCTCAAGGAGATCTTCCCGGCGGAGCGGTATCGCTTCGGCAAGTCGCTCGAACGCATTGAGCAGCGCGACAAGGCGGTCATCGCGCATTTCAGCGACGGCACCAGCGCGAGCGGCGAGTTGCTGGTGGGCGCCGACGGCATCCGCTCGACGGTGCGTGCGCAGGTTCTACCGGAGGCGCAACCACGCTACGCCGGCTACGTTGCCTGGCGTGGGGTGCTGGATGAACATGCGATTTCGCCTGCCACGCACGCGCAGATTTTCGAGCGCTATTCGTTCTGTCTGCCCGATGGCGAGATGATGCTGGCTTACCCGGTACCGGGCCGCAACGACGACACGCGCGCCGGCCACCGCGGCTACAACTTCGTCTGGTATCGCCCCACCGATCCGCACGAAACGCTGCCGCGCATCTCGACCGACGCGCGCGGCGTCAATCATGGCGTGGCGATTCCGCCGCCGCTGATCCGCGCCGAAGTGATCGCCGAGATCAAGACGACCGCACGTGCCGTGCTCGCACCGCAGATCGCCGAAATCGTCGATCAGACGGCGCAGCCGTTCTTCCAACCGATTTTCGACGTCGATTCGTCGCGGATCGTGTTCGGCCGTGCTGCGCTGCTCGGTGATGCGGCGTTCGTTGCGCGGCCGCATGTCGGCGCCGGTGTCACCAAGGCAGCACTCGACGCACAAAGCCTGGCCGATGCGCTCGCCGCCGCGCCCGCCGACATCGACGCGGCGCTCACGCGCTACAACGAAGCACGGGTCGCCTTCGGCAGCAAGCTCGTGGCGCGTGCGAGGCGCCTCGGCGCCTATCTCGAGGCCCAACTCAAGCCGCTCGCCGATCGCGCGCCGTCTGAACGCCACCAGGACCCCGAGCAGGTCATGCGCGAGATCGGCGCGCCGCTGGCCGGGATCCGGGAGTTGTCGACGCGTTGATCAAACGCCACACAGCGGGCGCCACCAGCCTCGCGCCGGTAACAAACTCTCTGGCCCGGCCGCTGCACTTACAACCCGTTACAACTGTCCGATCGACCGCCGCACCGCCCGTGCGTTAATGGCGATGCGTCCTTCCGTTGAAGGACCTTCGGAGACAGGAAATGAAACGCTTGGCCCTGCTGTCGGTGCTGTCGCTGTCGATTCTTGGCGGTTGCGCGGTGTATCCGGTTGGTCCGGGCGAAGTGGCGGTGGCGCCGGCACCGGTCTACGTCGGCCCGCCGCGCGTATTCATCGGCGGCGGGTACTACCACCGTCCGTGGCGGCCGTGGCATCACCGGCACCACCACCATTGGCACTAGAGGCGCGCAACAGTTTCCACGAAACGCGGACGTCGAAGAATCACTGATGAAGTCCGCGAATTCGACGCGAACTGCCGCCCTCGCTGGATCTGCTACAGCCGCGTCTGCAGAAACCGTAGCAGGCGCGGCGCGAGAAAGCCGCTGAAGCTGCTGGCTTCCTCGATCGGGTCGGCCATCCAGAAGTGCGGCGCGCCGGGTACCGCCACCGTGCGCACGAAAAACCCCGCGTGCTTCATCGCTTGCAGCATCACCTCGCTGTGCTCGCGATAGTTGACGACGTCGTCGTCGGTGCCCCACGACAGCAGCACCGCCGTGGTGTTGTCTTTAGCGCTTACATACGAAAGCGGTGACGCCTCGAAGTACGGGCGCTTGTCGTCGATCGCGCTCGCGCCGACGAATTTCTCGGTGATGCTGTCGCGGGGCCGAGCCGAAAGATCACTGCAGAACTGGCGGTACAGGTCGTACACGCCGTACACCCCCACCGCGACCTTCACTTTGCTGGAGAGGTTGCCGAACGCGTCACCGGCGTTGCCGCCCTTGAAGTTCTCATGCTCGCCCGCCAGTGCCACCATCATCGACAGGTGCGCACCCGCCGAGTCGCCCATGATCGCCACGCGATCGGGGTCGACCTTGAACTCGGCCGCTTTGCCCTTCATGAACTGAACCGCTGCTCGCACGTCCTGTACTGCCTCGGGGAACGTCTTCTGTCCGACCTTCGCCAACCGATAGGTCATGGCGAACACGACGTAGCCGCGCGCGGCCAGCCACGGCCCCCAGAACTGGTAGACCTCGCGCACGCCCATCTGCCAGCCGCCGCCGTGCACGCAAACGACTGCCGGATATTTCCCGGGTGCGCTCGGCATGTAGAGATGGCCCTTCAGCGACTGTCCGCCATGCACCGCGAACTCGACTTCGCGACGGATCTCGACCTGCCCGCCTCCACCGCCCGCTTCGACGGCATCGAGACGAACCGGCGCGATCAATGACCGAATGAGTGATCTCATGATGTCTCCTCCTGTTGATGCGAACTCGAAGGCTAGCCGCAGATCGGGGGGATTGCCAGCCGGACGGCGGCGAACCGCTCCACGGCCGACCAGATTGAAGCCGCGCCGCTTGCTCACTTCGGACCAGCCTGATCAAATCCACGCCCGACAAGAAATCCGGGATGGAGCCAGCGCATGCCCTTCGCATTGGCCAATGGCGTCAAGCTCTTCTACGACACGGCCGGCACCGGCTACCCGGTGGTGTTCGTGCATGAGTTCGCTGCCGATCATCGCAACTGGGAGACGCAGATGCGCTGGTTCGCGCGCGAGTATCAATGCATCGCGTTCAACGCGCGCGGCTATCCGCCATCGGACGTGCCGAGCAACCCGTCGGACTACGGCTACGCGCGCGCCGCGGACGATATCGCCGCCGTGCTGGATCATCTGGGTCTGGCGAAAGCGCACGTGGTCGGCCTGAGTCAGGGCGCGTATGCAACGCTCGTCTTCGGACTGCGTCATCCGCAGCGGGCAAGCGCCCTGGTCGTCGCCGGCGCGGGCACCGGCGCATGGCTCCCTGATCGGGAAGCGTTCATCGCACACACGAAGGAAAACGCCGAGCGCTTTCTGAAGGAAGGCTCCGCAGCGATGGCGCAATCGATGGGGCACGCCGGCACGCGCATCCAGCTCAAGAACAAGGACCCGCGGGGCTGGGAGGAATTCGTGCGGTATCTGAGCGAGCACTCGGCGATCGGATCGTCGATGACCTTGCGATACGTTCAGGCGGAGCGCCCGTCGCTGTTCGAATTCAAAGGCCAGCTCGCGCAACTGACGATCCCGACGCTGCTCGTGGTTGGCGATGAAGACGAGCCGTGCCTCGACGTGAATCTCTTCCTCAAGCGCACCATCCCGACGGCGGGTCTGTGGATGATCCCCAAGACCGGGCACGCCGTGAATCTCGAAGAGCCGGGCCTGTTCAACGAAGGCGTCCAGGCGTTTCTGAGCGCTGCCGAACGTGGACACTGGCGCATGCGCGATCCGCGTTCCGTCGTCGGAAACGTGGGGTTTGCCGCTGGCGAAAAGCACTGACTAAATCGAATCCCCGCATGACCGCAAACATCGGCACCCCCACCCTACGCTTCGAAGACCAGCGCCTGCTGCGCGGCGCAGGGCAGTTCGTCGACGACGTCCAGCTCGAAGGCATGTTGCACGCGGCGATGCTGCGCAGCCAGGTGGCGCATGCGCGCCTCCGCAACGTCCGGGCCGACAAGGCGCGGGCGATGCCGGGCGTGGTCGCGGTGTTCACCGCACGCGAGATCGTCGACGGCTCCAACGGTAAGGCGCCGGCGATTCCGCTGCGGCTCGCACCATTGCCCGATCTGGTGCCGTTCGAGCAGCCGGTGATCGCGGTCGATCGCATCCGGCACGTCGGCGAGATCGTCGCGATGGTGATAGCCGATTCGCTCGCACGCGCTGAAGATGCGCTCGATGCAATCGAGCTCGATCTCGAACCGCTGCCGGTAGTGGCCGATCGCCACGCGGCCTGCGCCAACGCCACGCGGCTGTTCGACGCGCACGATTCGAATCGCGCGATCACCTACACCGCATCGAGAGGCACTCGGCCAAGTGAACGCCCGGCGTACGTGCGACGCGAGCGATTTTCCGTGCAGCGCCATGCCGCGATGACGATGGAGTCGCGCGGCATCGTCGCCCGCTGGGATGGCGCACAGACCAAGCTCACGTTCCTTGGTGCCGCGAAAGTGCCGTTCGCCTCACGCAAGGTGCTGGCCGGCCGCATGGATCTGCCCGAAGAATGCATCGACATGATCGAGCTCGATGTCGGCGGCGGCTTCGGTCAGCGCGGCGAGTTTCACGCCGAGGATTTCCTGGTGCCGTTCGCCGCGCGCCGGCTGAATCGGCCGGTGAAGTGGATCGAAGATCGCCGCGAACATCTGCTCGCCGCCAACCACTCACGCGAGATGGACTGCGAGCTGGAGATCGGCTGCACCCGCGACGGACGGATCGTCTCGCTCACCGGCGAGGTGTGGGTCGATGCGGGCGCGTACATGCGCAACAACGGCACGATCCCGCCGCGCAATGTCGCGCAGTTCACCTCCGGCCCCTACGACATCGACTACGTGCACATTGAGTCGCACGCGATGCTCACCAACAAGGCGCCGATCGGCACCTATCGCGGCCCGGGGCGGTTCGAGGCCGACTTCTTTCGCGAGCGGCTGGTCGACATCGCGGCCGCGGAGCTCGGCATCGATCCGGTGGAATTTCGGCGGCGCAATCTGGTGCGCAAGGCGCAGATGCCGTACTCGATCGCCACACTCGACAAACCCGAGAAGAAAGAAGAATTCGACAGCGGCGACTACGCTGTGGCACTCGACCGTTGCCTCACCGAATTCAAGTGGAGCGACAAGCTCGCGCTCCAAGGCCAGCTCGTTGACGGGCGCTATCACGGCGTCGCGCTCGGTTGCTTCGTGGAGGGCGGCGCGGCCGGCCCCAAGGAGAACGCCCGCATCGACATCGAAGCCGACGGTGCGATCGCGGTGTATGTCGGCTCGACCAGCATCGGCCAGGGCCTGGAGACGGTGTGCCGGCAGATCGCCGCCGACGCGCTCGATGTGCCGATGGCGCACATCAAACTCTTTCACGGCTCCACTACGTACCTCAAGGAAGGCTACGGCTCGTTCCATTCGCGTTCGATCGTCATGGGCGGCTCGGCAATTCTTCTAGCCGCCAAGGAGATCAAATCGAAGATCCGCGCTGCCGCCGCGCGCAAGCTTGGATGCATGCCCGATCAGGTCACCCTCGGAGCGGGGCTCGTGGCGAGCCACGGCGGCCGGTCAGTCGCGCTTACCGAGTTGGCCGATGCACAGCTCTCGGTCGAGACGAGCTTCGCCAATCACCACCACACCTATGCCTACGGCACCACGGCGGCGCACGTCTCGGTCGATGTGCAAACCGGGCACGTCGCGCTGCACGAGTATGTCTCGGTCGAGGATGTCGGGCGCATCGTCAATCCGCTCACGCTCAAAGGACAGGTGGTGGGTGCGATCGTGCAAGGCCTCGGCGGGACGTTCCTCGAGCATCTTGCCTACGACGAGCACGGACAGTTTTTGTCGGGGTCGCTCGCCGACTACCTGCTGCCGGGTGCCACCGACTTTGCCAACATCCGCGCGGTGTGCCTTGAAGATGCGCCTTCGCCCAACAACCCGCTCGGCGCGAAGGGTGGCGGCGAAGGCGGTATCGTCCCGGTGGGCGGGGTGGTCGCCAACGCACTCGCCGCTGCGCTCGCACCGCTTGGCGTCGCGCCGAACGATCTGCCGCTCTCGCCCGCGCGCGTATGGGCGATGATCCAAGCGAGGAAATCAGCATGAACGCAGTGAGAGAAATGGAAGTGATGCGACGAAGCGACGCACGATCGAAGTCTGTGCGCGCCGGCCTGGTCGCTGTTCTGGTTGGCATGGGCGCCGCGATCAACCCGATCTGGCAGATGACCGCGCGCGCCCAGACGGACTATCCGAACCGCCCGATTCGCATGATTGTCGGCGGACCACCCGCTTCGAGCGGCGACATCGGCGCGCGGCTGCTCGCCAGCAAGATGTCGGAACGCCTCGGCCAACCGTTCATCGTCGAGAACAAGCCCGGCGCCACCGGCGCACTGGCGGCTGCGGAGGTGGCGCGCGCCGAACCCGATGGCTACACGCTGCTGTTCACCGCGAGCTGGCATTCGACGGCGGCGGCGGTGAAGAAGAGCCTGCCGTACGACACGCTCAACGATTTCAGCTTCGTCTCCACGCTGATGACCTACGGCATGCTGGTAGCGGTGCAGCCGAATTCACCCCACAAGCGCATCGAAGATCTCATTGCATTCGGCAAGGCCAACCCCGGCAAGCTCACGTTCTATTCGGTCGGCGCGGGGTCGGCGCATCACCTCATCGGCGAGTGGTTCAACGCGCTCACCGGCGCAGAGATGGTGCATGTGCCCTACAAGGGCAGCCCGGCGGCGTTCGTCGATTTCAGCACCGGCCGGGTCGACGTCATGATCGACACGATGACGTTCGGCCTGCCGCAGGCCACTGGCGGCAAAGCGCGAGCTCTTGCCATCACGTCGCGCGAACCAATGGCGCAACTGCCCGGAGTGCCGACGATCTCCAAGGCGTTGCCGGAGATGGAGTACGAGTCGTGGCTCGGCCTGCTTGCGCCGAAGGGCATGGCGCCGGCGCTGCTCGATCGGATCAATCGCGCCATGCGCGAAGCGATCCTGCTGCCCGAGACCTCGGCGCGCATCCGCGATTTCGGCGCCCTGCCCGCGCCCGTCTCACCCGAGGAATTCCGTGCCCGTTGCGAGCGCGAGATCGCGCGCTTCAAGAGCATCGTCGCCGCGCGCAAGATCCCGATGGAGTGACGGCGCGGGGCGACGCGTATCGCTACGCCTTGATGATCTCCAACAGCCCGCGCAGCGCGAGCGCGTAACCGAAGATCCCGTAGCCGGTCACCACACCGCGGGTGTGTCGCCCGACATCCGAGATCCGTCCGCGCGCGGCCGGGTTCGACATGTGCACCTCGATCGTCGGGAACTTCACCTGGGTGATCGCCGCATTCAGCGCGCCGTATCCCACAGTGAAGCCGGCCGGATTGATGATGCAGCCCGCGATGTTCGCGTCGTGCGCGGCATAGAGCTTGTCGACGACATCACCCTCGTTGTTCGAGTGGAAGATCTCGACTTCCGCACCGAGTTCGGCCGCGTACTTGCGGATGTGCTCATCGTACTGGGCGAGCGTCATCGGCCCGAACATGTCGATCTGCGCCTTGCCGCGCATGTTCATGCCGGCACCGTGGATGACTAGAACCTTGGGCATATCGGACTCCTCCTTGGTTTGTCGAGTCGTGTGTAGCGTCGTGAATAGCACCGTGCACTGAACTCAGCGCGCGGTACCCGGATTCAGCGCTACGCCAGATCGAACACCAGCACTTCCGCCTGCCGGCCGTGTTCGAGGATAACGCGGTCGGTCTGCGTGATCTTGGCCGCATCGCCGGCATCGAGCGCTTCGCCGTTCACCGTCACGCTGCCACGCGCCACGTGCACGTACGCGCGCCGCCCGCTCGCCAGCGTGTGCGTGGCTTGTTCGCTGCCGTCGAGCAGAGCCGCGTACAGCCGTGCGTCCTGGTGAATGCGCACCGAACCGTCCTCGCCTTCGGGCGAGGCGACGACGCGTAGCCGCCCGCGCTTGCTCACCGCATCGAAATGCTTCTCCTCGTAGCCGGGCGCGATGCCGTTGACGTTGGGCTGGATCCAGATCTGCAGGAAGTGCACCCGCTCGGTCTTCGACGGATTGAATTCGCTATGGAGCACGCCGCGTCCGGCGCTCATGCGTTGCACGTCACCGGGGCGGATCACCGAGCCGTTGTTCATGGAGTCCTTGTGTTCCAGCGCGCCATCCAGGACGTAGCTGATGATCTCCATGTCGCGATGACCATGCGTGCCGAAGCCCTTGCCGGGCTGCACCTGGTCTTCATTGATGACGCGCAGCGGACCGAAGCCCATGTGCGCGGGATCGTAGTAGTCAGCGAACGAAAAACTGTGTCTGGACAGCAGCCAGCCGTGATCGGCCAGTCCGCGATCCGTCGATTTGCGCAGTTCGATCATGCGGAATCCTTTCATGCGTACGTGCTTTGGTGCGACAGCCCGAATCCCGTGGCGGCGGCCCGTCAAAGACGCTGCAACTGCGCCCGCAGCGTGAAGCCGAGCAGGGCCAGACCCAGACTGAACGCGATGATCATAGAAGCGTAACCGAACACGCTCACCATGGCACCCATCGCGGCCGCACCGAACGCCTGTCCGCCCGCCCAGCCGATCGAGAACAGCGAAATGCTCGTGGCCCGGGACTGCGGCGCCATTTCTGTCGCCTTCATCTGCAACGTGTTGTGCATCAGATAGAACGAAAATCCGATGCCGATGGTGCATAACATGATCGGCGGCCACACCGGTATCGTCACCGCCGCGGTGTAGAACATCGCCGAGCCGATGCCGCCCCAGAGTACGCAGCCGCGCTGTCCCAGCCGTTCCAGGACCACGCGCACCACCGCGATATAGAGCAGTCCGCCCACACCGAAGCCGGTGAGCAACAGGCCGATCAACGTGAACGACAGATCGAACTTCTCCTTCAGCATCGCGCCCAGAAACGAGAACGCGCCGTAGAAGAGCAGCATTTCGGTCGTGACGCTCGCCAGCACGGCGCGCACGCGCGAGACGCGCAGCAGCTCGATGTAGCGCGTCGGCGACAGCACCGACACGCTGCTCGGCTTGCCTGGCGCCCAATCACGGCGTGTGAACACGAACATGGCGATCGCGATGCCGGCGAACACCAGCCCCATCAGCACGAAGTTCGCGCGCCAGCCGACGAGATCGGCGATCGCCCCGCCGCAGAACGGTCCGAGCGCCTGACCGATGATCGTGCCGGAGACGAAGCGCGCCAGGATCGGCTGGCGCTGCTCGGCGGTCACCACGTCGGCAAGGTAGGCCATGCCGATCGTCATGATGCCGGAGGTGAAGAACGCCATCGCGAAACGCCAGAAGATCATCTGATTCAGCGACTGCGCGGTGGCACAGCCGAACGACGTCAGCGCACCGACCAGCAACAGCCAGGCGGCCACGCGCAGCTTGCCGTAACGATCACCGAGCGGACCGTGCACGTACTGCGCGGTCGCCTGCGCGATGCCGAAGCTGGTGATGACGGCCGCCGCCGCCGGCACGCTGGTGCCGAACTCCTGGGCGAGCAACGGCAGCATCGGCTCGATGATCCGCATCGAAATGCCGCTGTTGAGCGATGCGAACGCGATCAGGAACAACGCTTGATTCATGGCGGCGCAAGTCTTGTTGCAGTGCACGCTGCCGTCAAGGGCAACCGCAAGGGGCGGCCATCGATCCGAGCGGCATGGCGCGTCCCGCGGACGAGCGACGCCGCCGAGCGTTGTGACCCTGGCCGCACCCGCTGGAGTACCATCGAGCGCCGTCGTCGCGCGGCACGCGTGCCGCGCGACGATCCTAAGCCTCGATCCTGAAAATCCTCTTACGCCCTACACCCGAACCGGGAGCTGCCATGGACGGAATCCAGCCGACAGTGAACGAGCTCAACTCTTTGCCGTCGCTCGAAGCGCTCGATCGCGCGCTCACCTCGATGAGCATGACGCCGGGCTGGATCAGACGCGAGGCACCGATCCTGTACCCGGAGATGCGCTCGAAGTTCGTGCCCGCGCACTGGCGCTACACGCAGGCCAAGGCGGGCATGCAGTCGGCCGGCCGGCTGATCGGCACCGACCTGGCCGAGCGGCGCAACTTCATCATGCGCAATCCGATCCCCAACAACGACATCGCCACGACGCGCACGCTCATCTGCGCGTATCAGTCGATCCTGCCCGGCGAGCAGGCACGCAGCCACCGCCACGCGCCGCACGCGCTACGGGTGATCCTGGAGTCACGCGGCTCGTACTCGATCGTCGACGGCGAGAAGACGCCGATGGAATCGGGAGATGTCGTGCTTACGCCCGGCTGGAGCTGGCACGGTCACGGCCACGACGGCAACGAGCAGGCCTACTGGTTCGACGGCCTGGATGTGCCACTCACGCAACTGCTCGAGCCGATGTTCTTCGAAGAGCATCCGCAAGGCTGGGAGAACGTGCATACCGTGACCGAGCGTTCGCCGATGCGCTTTGCCTGGGCCGACACGCTGGGGGGCCTCGATCGGGCCAAATCCGATGATGCCGGGCACTTCGGCCGGACCATCACGTTGCCTGCGCCGACCATGCCGACCATCCAGTTACGCGTGCATCGCTGGGACGGCGGCTGGCGCAATCGCCCCTATCGCCATGCAGCGAACATGATCTACGTGGTCATGCAAGGCGAAGGCCAATCGAAGATCGGCGATCAGACCTTCGAGTGGAAGTTCGGCGACACGATCGCGGCGCCGGCGTGGAATCGCATCGAGCATCGTGCGCAGGCCGACACGGTCATGTTCGAGATGAGCGACGAAGCACTGATGCGCTGGGCGCACTATTACAGGTTCGAAGCGCTGGATTGAGCACCCGAAGGGGCGGGGCCGTATCGCCGCTCACCGAATGTCACGCGGCCAGCGCGTCGACCTCGGCGTCGTCGGGAAAGCGCCCGGTCTGATATCGCGAGTACTTCAACTGGCCATCGACGGTGACGTCGAACTGGCCGGACTTGCCCGGCTGGATCTCCACCTCGGTGACGCCGCGCGCCTTCAACCGATCCCTCACACGGAGGGCTTGCGGTTGATAGCCTCAGCCCGAGCAGTACTGGATCAGCACCTTCATCATCTTCTCCTTCAATCGAGCGCGAACGATTCGAGCTGCGCCAGGAACGCCGCTTCATCATCCAGGCATCGCAGATCGAGCAGCAGCGCGTCGTTGTCGATCCGGCCGATCACCGGAATCGGGAGGGCACGCAGCGCACGCTCGATCCGCTCGAGCAGCCGGCCGCGCCCTTTGCGAAGCGAAGCCGGCAACTTGATCGCAATGGCCGCGCTCGGCAGCAGATCGGTCGGGAGCGCGCCGCTACCGATCTGGCTGCGCACCGCTTGCACCGAAACGTCGAGGTCGGCGCCGCTCTTGGCGCTCAATGTGCGCTGAAACGGCCCGCACACGCGCGCGGCCTGCGCAGCGATTTCGCGTTCGTTGCGAGTCAACCAGCGCAGCGTCGGCAGCCGCTCTGCGAGGCGCTCGGGATCACGATAAAGACGCAACGTCGCTTCCAGCGCCGCGAGCGTGACCTTGTCGATGCGCAGCGCGCGCTTGAGCGGATTGCGATTGATCCGCTCGATCAACGCCTTGTCGCCGACGATCAGTCCGCATTGCGGTCCGCCAAGCAGCTTGTCGCCAGAGAACGTCACCAGGTTCGCGCCCGCTTCGATCGATTCGCGCGGCGTGTGCTCGTGCGGCAACCCCCATTGCGCCAGATCGACCAGTGCGCCGGCGCCAAGATCCTCGAGCAGGATGCGTTCGTGCTCGCGTGCGATCGGGGCGAGGTCGCGCACTTCGACCGATTCGGTGAAGCCGACGATCGCGTAGTTCGACGCATGCACCTTGAGCAGCATGCTGGTTCTGGGGCTGATGGCATCGGCGAAATCGCGTGCGCGGGTGCGATTGGTGGTGCCCACCTCGACCAGCTTGCATCCGGCGCGCTTCATGATGTCGGGGATGCGGAACGAACCGCCGATCTCGATCAGCTCACCGCGCGAGACGATCACTTCCTTGCCGGTGCCGAACGTGTTCAGCGCGAGCAGCACTGCCGCGGCGTTGTTGTTGACGACGGTCGCGGCCTGCGCACCGGTCAGCTCGCACAGCAGCGCATCGACCGCACGATCGCGCTCGCCGCGCACGCCGCGCGCCAGGTCGTATTCGAGATTTCCGGCATGGCGCATCGCCTGCACGGCGGCGTCGACCGCCACATCAGCGATCACGGCCCGGCCGAGATTGGTGTGCAGCACCGTGCCTGTCAGATTGAAGACGCGGCGCACGTTGGGCCGGGCCGCGCGTTCGAGCCGGTCGGCCAACAGCGCGACGATCGCGTGATCATCGGGCGCCGGCTGCGCTTGCGCCCCCGCCGCGGTCATCCGCGCGCGAATCTCACCCAGCAAGACGCGCAGTTGCTGCGTGGTGAAGGCCCGCCCATGACGCGCGACGAGCACGGCGACATCGGGCAGACCGAGCACCCGATCCACCGAAGGAATGCGTCGGACCTGCTCGGCGAGATCGTTCATGCGTGCTGTCTGCGGTGTGCGGTCTGCGCGATCCGAGCTCGATCGGCCGCCCTTCAATCGACGACAGCCACCATCTGGATTTCGATCAGCTGCTCGGGTTCACCGAGTTCCAGCACGGCCATGTTCGTCGAGGTCGGCTTGTGGTTGTACGGCTTGAAGTACGAGTCGATCACCGCCTGCGCGCGCCCGATGTCGCCGATGCGCGGCCGCGCGCGGAATACGAACATGTGCACGATGTCGGCGAAGGTGGCGCCGGCCGCTTCGAGCGTCTTCTGAATGCCGTCCATCGCCTGGCGCACCTGCGCCTCCAGGTCGTTGACCATGTGCTTCTGCAGATCCTCACGCTTGTGCGGATGCGCGTGATACACCGGCAGCGCGGTCGTCCCCGCGAGCCACAGCAGCTTGCCGCTTTTCACCTTGATCGCCGGCATGAACGGCATGTAGTGGCTCTTGTCGTAGTCGGGGTGGTGGATCGGCTCCATGTGTTTGTTCTGCGCCATAATCGGTCTCCTTGAAATCGGTGGAATGAACAGCGCGCTCGATAACCCGATGCGGACCTTACGGACGCTACGTACCGCGGGTGCGCTGAACGAATGCGAGGGGGCGATCTATGACGGGCATGCTAAAGGATAAGGTGGTCATCGTCACGGGCGCGGGCGGCGGCATCGGCCGCGATTTCCGGCTGGCGATGGGGCGTGCCGGTGCGAGCGTCGTGGTCAATGACATCGGGGCCTCCTTGACCGGTGAGGGCAAAGACGCAGGCCCCGCGCAGCGCGTGGTCAACGAGATCGTCGCGGCCGGCGGCAAGGCCGTGGCCAGCACCGACAGCGTCGCCGATTGGGACGCCGCCAACCGCATCGTCAAGACGGCGATCGAGGCGTTCGGCCGGCTCGATGCAGTGGTCAACAACGCCGGCATCCTGCGCGACCGGTTCTTTTTCAACATGAGCGTCGAGGAATGGCGTGCGGTGATCGACGTGCACCTGCACGGCAGCTTCCATGTCGCGCGCGCCGCCGCACCCTACTTCAAGAACCAGTCGAGCGGCAGCTACGTGCATATCACCTCGACCTCCGGGCTGGTCGGCAATCTCGGCCAGGCCAATTACTCAGCTGCCAAGCTGGGCATCGTCGGTCTGTCGAAATCCATCGCGCTCGACATGGCGAAATTCAACGTGCGATCGAACTGCATCGCGCCGTTCGCCTGGAGCCGCATGATCAGCTCGATCCCGACCGAGACCGACGATCAGAAGGCGCGCGTCGAGAAGTTGAAGAGCATGGAAACGTCCAAGATCGCACCGCTCGCGGTGTACCTGGCGAGTGATGCCGCGGCCAAGGTGAGCGGCCAGATCTTCGGCGTGCGCGCGAACGAGATCTTTCTGTTCAGCCAGCATCGCGTGCTGCGTTCGGCGCATCGCAGCGACGGCTGGACACCCGAGGCGATCGCGAGCACCGCCATGCCCGCACTGGAAGCGAGCTTCTACCCGCTGCACCGCTCCCAGGACGTGTTCAGCTGGGACCCGATCTGAGCGCGACTTATCGCGTCGCAACGTAACCGCCGGTCCGCCGCGCACAACCGCAACGCGGACAAACTCCCTGCGCGTCCGCGCGGTGGCCGTTGTTAGCGTGAGATATTGACGAATTCGTGGCGCCGCCTCTTGAAGTCCGGAAGGCGAGTGCCAGACTGTCGGATCGTCTTCATGCTCCGCTCGACCCGAGGTCCGCTCGTGGCAAACATCCTTTCCCTGCTCGAATCCAACGACGAACGCTTCGGCACGCGTATCGCCGCCGGCACCGTCATCGAGGGCCGCATCACCTTCACCGGAGACATGCGCGTCGACGGCACCGTGAAAGGTGATATCGAAGTGTGGCAGTCCACCAGCGGCACCGTGGTGATCGGCAAGGAAGGTCGTATCGAAGGCGATGTGCGCGTGACCAACGCCGTCGTCAGCGGTGAAGTCCAGGGCAACGTGCAGGCCGTCGAGATCGTCGCACTGGGCAAAACCGCCCACGTCACCGGCGACATCCGCTACGGCAAGATGGTGGCGCGCGGCCAGGCAACCGTTCGCGGGCGGGTCGCGCCGATCGCCGAACCGGTCGAGCCACCGCGCATCGGCAACCGCGAAGAAGGCCACAGCGGTTCCACGCTCGAAGCAACGGCGGCCTGAACCGAATCAATCGCCCGCGGCAAACGCTGGCCGGACCCGACGGCGCATCTGTCGCCGCACGTGGCACGCGACACCCATCGGATCGCTGAGAGCGCACCGCTTCCGCTACACTCGCGCGCTTTGTCGCCAGCCCACCTCACGCGCCCGCGCTGACCGCGCCGGGCGTTCCCGCCCCGCATGGCTTTGCTCAATCTGCTCAACGCGCAGCTCGCGTATGGCGAGCAGCCGCTGCTCGACCGCGCGGCGCTCGACATGCAGGAGCGCGAGCGCCTCGGCCTGATCGGTCGCAACGGGACGGGCAAGTCGACCCTGCTGCGCGTGATCGCCGGCCTGACGTCGCTCGATGACGGCGAGCTGAAGATCCGCGACGGTGTGCGCGTCGTCATGGTGGAACAAGAGCCGGTGCTGCCCGCCACGGCGACGCTGCGCGAGTCATTGATCGAGCGCGGCCGACTGCACGACATCGCCGACGAGCGCGAGCGCTGGCGCGCCGAGGCGCGGCTGACCGAGTTCATCCACCGATTCGAGTTGGACGAAGACGCGCGTCCCGAATCGATGTCGGGTGGCGAACGCAAGCGCGGCGCATTGGCGCTGGCCCTGGCGTGCGAGCCCGATCTGCTGCTGCTCGATGAGCCCACCAATCACCTCGACATCGACGCGATCACCAGGATCGAAGAGCTGCTGGTGAAGGGCCCGGCGTTGATTTTCATCACCCACGATCGCGCGTTTCTGGATCGCGTCGCGACGCGCATCATCGAGCTCGATCGCGGGTTGCTCCGCTCGTATCCTGGCAACTACTCCCAGTACGAAGCGCGCAAGCGCGACGAGCTGGCGGCCGAAGAGCTTGCCAATCGCCGCTTCGACAAGTTCTGGGCCCAGGAAGAGGCGTGGATTCGCAAGGGCGTCGAGGCACGGCGCACCCGCAACGCCGGCCGGGTGCTGCGGCTGCAAAATCTGCGCACCGAGCGCTCCGCACGCCGCGATCGCATCGGCCAGATCAAGCTCAACGTCGACAGCGGGGAGCGTTCCGGCCGACTGGTGATCGAAGCGACCGACCTGTGCAAGCGCTTCGGCGAACGCGTCATCGTCGATCGGCTCCCGCTGCGCATCCTGCGCGGTGATCGCTTCGGGTTGATCGGTCCCAACGGCGCCGGCAAGAGCACGCTCATCAAGTTGCTGCTGGGCGATCTGGCACCCGAGAGCGGAACGGTGCGTATCGGCGCGAACGTGCAGGTTGCCTACTTCGACCAGATGCGCGAGCAGCTCGTCGACGACAACACCGTCGCCGAGACGATCAGTCCGGGCTCCGACTGGGTCGAGATCGGCGGCCAGCGCAAGCACGTCATGAGTTACCTGGCCGAGTTCCTGTTCCCGCCGCGCCGCGCCAGCGCCAAGGTCGGCGCGCTCTCGGGCGGTGAACGCAATCGCCTGCTACTCGCGCGTCTGTTCGCGCGCCCGGCCAATGTGCTGGTGCTGGATGAGCCCACCAACGATCTGGACATCGAATCGCTCGAGCTGCTCGAAGCAACGCTGCAGGAATATGGCGGCACGCTGATCGTCGTCAGCCACGACCGGCGCTTTCTCGATAACGTGGTGACGCAGACGCTCGCCGCCGAAGGCAACGGGCAGTGGCGCGAATACGTCGGCGGCTATGAAGACTGGCTCGCCCAACGTCCCAAGGTCCAGACCGAGTCCGCGCGGACGCTCGGCACTGCGCCCGCGTCCATTGCCGATCGCGCGGCCGAGCCGGAACCGTCCAGGTCGCGCGAGGCGGGCCGCGTCAAGCTCTCGTTCAAGGAACAGCGCGATCTCGAGTCGCTGCCCAAGGAAATCGAGGCGCTCGAGCGCGAGCAGCACACGCTCACGGCCGCGATGTCCGAGCCGGACTATCACCGGCGCGGTACCGAGCGCATCAAGACGGATCAACAACGTGCCGCCGAGATCGAGCGCCTGATGGAAGAGAAGTTCGCGCGCTGGGCTGAACTGGAAGACAAGGCCAAGCTCGCGGCGGCGCGCTGAGTCGCGCGCTAGTCGATTTCTCGCCTCAGGTCGCAGTGCTATCGTTGCGCGCTTCACCGGCCACCGCTGCGTCAGCCCCCTCAACGCCAACCGTCTGCTCGCATGCCCGCACCCTCGCTATCTCGTCGCCGTCTGCTTGCCACGCTCGGTTCAATTGTCACGCTGCCCGGCGCGGGCTTGGTAAGCCACGCGCTGGCGCAGGACAAACCCACCACCAGCGACGGTGGGCCATTCGTGCCCACGCCATGGATCATCCTCGACGAAATGCTCAAGCTCGCCGAGATCGGCAACACCGACACGGTGTACGACCTGGGTTCGGGGGATGGGCGGCTGGTGATCGAAGCCGTCAAGCGCTACGGCGCGCGCGGCGTCGGCGTGGAGCGCGACGCGAACCTGGTCAATTTCGCGCGGCGGCAGGCGCAGACGGACAACATTGCCGAACGCGCTTCGTTCAGTGCGGGCGATCTGTTCGAAACCGACCTGCGCGGCGCCACGGTCGTCACCATGTACCTGCTGCCGCGGATCATGCCGCGACTGGTGCCGAAGCTGCGCGCCGAACTGCCCGCGGGCGCGCGCATCGTCTCGCACGACTATCCGCTCGCGCCATGGAAGGCCGACAAGACGCTCAACTTCGACGTCGAAGAGAAGTTGATGATCAACGGCACGGTGACGACGAACCTCTACTTCTACCTGGTGCCGGCGCGTATCAACGGTCGCTGGATCGTTGAGCTGCCGGCGTGGGCCGGCAATGCGCCGCTGCAGATCAGCATTGAGCAGGCGCCAGACAAGCTCGAAGGCATGCTGCTTGTCGAATCGGGCGACGTGCTGCTGCGCGACTTTTCGCTGCGCGCCGACAAGATCCGTTTCAGCTTGTTCTACGGCGGGCGGATGATCGATTTCGCCGGCACCGTAACCGGCAAAACGGGTGGCGACACGATGAGCGGCAACGTCAAGTCGCGCGGCGACTCGGGCAGCTGGAGCGCGCGGCGGCGCGCCTGAGGATCGCTCGCTGAGGCTGTTCCGCACCGAGCTTGCGGCCAGGCGCGCGGGCGCTGACGCTACTCGTCCACCACCGAATTACGCAACGTGCCGACACCGCTCACCTCCACCTCGAGCGTGTCGCCCGCTTTCATGAACAGTTTGGGCTCGCGGCGGAACCCCACACCGGCGGGCGTGCCGGTGGAAATCGCGTCGCCGGGTTCGAGACACGTGAACGTCGAGATGTAGTGGATCACGAACGGCACGGTCCACATCAGCATGCCGAACTTGCTGTGCTGCACCTGCTGACCGTTCAGGCGCGTGGTGAGGGTCATCTCGCGCCAGTCGCGAATCTCATCGGCAGTGGTGATCCACGGCCCGTAGCTGCTCGACTGATCGAAGTTCTTGCCCGCGGTGACACTGTGCTGCTGAAAATCGCGCAGCGAGCCATCCATCATGATCGAGTAGCCGGCAACGTGATCGAGCGCGCTGGCTTCGGGTATGTGCCGCCCGCCTTTGCCCATGACGACGACAATCTCGCCCTCGAAGTCGTAATGCGTGGAATCGCGCGGCCGCACGATCGGCTGTTCGTGGCCGACCAGCGCCTGCGGCAGCTTGACGAACATCGACGGCAGCGACGCATCGGCCCGGCCGGTTTCCAGCTGATGGTCTTTGTAGGCCACGCCAAGGGCGAACATGCGCGAACCATGGCGCCGATTGGGCGGCAGGTATCGCAACTCTTCGTTGCGGTAGTCGGGCTTCGCGCCCGCCGACAAGCGCGCCGCCTGATCGATCAAGCCATGCTCGAACAGCCCGACCAGATCGACGCAGCGTGCACCGAGCCGTCGTCCCAGATCGAACAAGCCGCCGTCGACGATCGCGCCGAAACGCGACTCGCCGCGCGCCACAACCGAAGCCAGACGCATCGCGCCCCCTACTTTTTCTTGCCTGGCTCGAAACCGGCGTCGTAATGCGGGCCGGCCATGGTGCCGTCGGCTGCCTGACCGATGATGCCGTGCGAGAGATCCTTGCAGGTGAAGAACACCAGATCCTCCTCGGGCATCGCCACGGCGTAGTGCACGACATTGGCCGGCATGTACATCAGCTCGCCCGGGCCGATGATGCGTTCGGGCTGCCCGTCGACCGAGCAGCGCGCACGGCCCTTGATGATGTACATCCACTGCTCGTTCGGGTGCGTGTGCGGACGCGCGCCGGTGCCTCGCGGCATCGTGATCAGACCGACCTGGATGCGATCGCCCTCCACCACCGGCCCATGCGCGGTGGAGTAACCGGTCCCTGCATCGAGCCCGGCGAGCCCGTCCATGTCGAACAGGTAGTTGCCGTGACCGCCTCTGGTGGCGCCTTTGTTCTTGGTTTCGGTGTTGCTCATCGGTTCTTTCCTCGAGTCGAATCGATTGCTGGAATGTCGCGCTTCGTGTTTGGCCCGTGAGGCGCCTATTCGATCTTCACCGGATTCTGCGCCAGGAACTCGGCCCATTTCTTCGTCTCGGCGATGACGAAATCGGTGAACTCCTGCGGCGACTTCGAGATCACCAGCGAGAGCATCTGCTTGTCGAGGTTCTCCTTCACCTCAGCCGGGGCCATGACCTTGGCGATCGCCGCGTGCAGCTTCTCCAGCACCGGCTTGGGCGTGGCCGCCGGTGCGAACAGACCTTGCCAGGCGTTGGTACCGATTCCGGCAAAGCCGATCTCGGCCATGGTGGGCGTGTCGGGCAGCTCCTTCAAACGCGCGGGCGCGGTGGTAGCAAGCGGACGCACCTTGCCCGCCTTGATGTGCGGCAGCGTCGAGGAGAGATTGAGGAAGGTCACGTTCACTTCGTTGGAGATGAGCGCGGGCAGCACCTGACCGGCGCCGCCCTTGTACGGCACATGCGTCATCTCGATGCCGGTGGCCTTGGCAAGCTTGAGCATGTCCAGATGCGGATAGGTGCCGGCGCCGACCGAGGCATAGTTGATCTTGCCCGGGTTCGCCTTGGCCGCATCGACCAGCTCCTTGACGGTCTTGGGCGCGAACTGCGCGCTCACCGCGATCACGTGTGGAATCTCGGTGATGTTGGTAACGCCGACGAGATCGCGCGAGGGCTTCGAACGCATCGAGCCCGCGTAGGTGGTTTCGTTGATCGCGTTGGTCGACACGTTGCCCACCAGCAGCGTGTAGCCGTCGGCCGGCGCGGCGGCCAGGGCATCGATCGCGATGTTGCCTGCAGCACCGGGACGATTCTCGACCACGACCTGCTGGCCGATCGCATCGGGCAGCCGCGCCGCGACGATGCGCGCGGTGATGTCGGTAGCGCCGCCGGGTTGATACGGCACCAGGATGCGGATCGGCTTGTTGGGGAAGCTGTCGGCCGACTGCGCGAGACTTGCTTGCGATGCCACCGCCACCATGCCTCCGACCAGCAAGGCGCCGATCAGACGATTCCTCTGGCTCATTGGACGGGTCTCCTCTTTATTGGTCGTCTGCCGGGATCGTCGCACGAGGCGGACTGTTCGCGCCAGAGGGCGTCCTTCGCTTGCCCGCGCCCGCGTCGATCAACGGCAGCGGCGCGCCCGCGCCAGGGTGGACTGCCCCGGGGCAGCGTGCTACGTTCGGGAAGGCCTACAACACGATTCAGCGGCCGCTTCGAGCCGCGTCTGTGGGAGTCGAGACCCGGGCCACTCGAGCACAAAACGGAGATTCCCAATGAGTACCGCGATCCCCCGCCCCGTGGCGTCGTCTGCCGCACATCGTGCCGCGCTTTTCGCTTTGCGTCGCACCGCGCGTCTCGCGATCTATCTCGCCCCTCTGCTCGTCGTCGCGCTCGGCGGCTGCGCGACGAATCCGTACCTCAGCCCCAACTCGGCAGCCGAATCGCAACTCTCGCGCGACACGCTGCTGCGCCACGCATCGAGCGGGGCGATGCGCGCGAACCGAGCGGCGCTGCTCACCGACAACGACGCCGCGTTTCGCGCCAAGATCGAGGCGATCAATCGCGCCGAACGCACGATCGAGGCGATGTACTACATCTACGGCGACGACTACACCAGTTCAGCCTTCAGCGAGGCATTGCTGCGGGCCGCCGAGCGTGGTGTGAAGGTGCGCCTGCTGGTCGACTACTTCACCAACTACAAGGGCCTGGACCGCTTCTCGGCCATGGAACGGTTCAGCAAGGTCGGCGGCAGCGGCGGAAGTATCGAGGTGCGCTTCTACAACCGCCCCACGCGCGAGATCGTCAAAGACGCCGTCTATCTCACGCTGGGCTGTCAGAAGGGCGTGGGCCCCAATTGCAGCGCCGAGAAGATCGCCGCCATCAACGAGCGGTTCGGTAACGAGACCGTCGACGGCAAATCGGCGGCCGAACTCAACATCTCCAATCTGGCGATGGCCAACTCGGGCATGTTCCTGTCGGGCCTGTACGGCAAGTCGCTCGACGTCTCCGCCGCCGCCGTGACCTCCGGCCAGAGCATCGATGTCCAGGCGCTGAAGGGCGCAGGCAGCGCGGCCGCACCCGGTGATCTCGCCGGCCTGCGTGACGTCGGTACGATCTACTACCGCTCGCGCACCGCGGCGCCGTTTCAGCAGGTGCTGGCGTTGCTGCAGCTGCGCGTCGCGTTCGCGCTCTACGGAGAGCAGATCAATCCGGTGGCCGATCAGCTCCTGTCATATCTGCCGGTCGAACGGCACGATCGCAGCACCGCGCAGGACTGGGAGTACTTCTCCGATTTCCTGCATCACAAGCTGCTGCTGGTCGACGACCGTTTCGTCGTGCTCGGCGGTCGCAATGTCGAAGACTCTTACCACATGCGGCCCAACCCGCTGGTCAAGAAGTACGTGTTCATGGACACCGACCTGCAGGCCGAACTCGTCAACGGCGGCGAAGGCATCCGCGCGGCGTTCGACCGGCTGTGGAACTTCCGCGTGATGATCGCGCGCATCGACGAGATCCGCCAGCACGCGCCGAACGATTTCGTCGCCAACGCCCCGGCACGCGCGCAGGCCGCCGCCGAATGCGCGAAACGTCCAGGCCCGGGCTGCCTGGAAAGCACGTTCGTCAAGCACGCCGAGTCGCAGCGACAACGCGAGGACAAGCTCTATACGCAGTTGCGCAAGACTGCGGCGGAGTATCGCCTGCGCTACAAGGCCCCCAATCCGACCGAGCCGATCCCCGAATTCGAGGTCGATGCGGGCGCCACGCTCGCCTACGTGGAGAACCTGCCGCTCTACGGTGGACCCTTCAGCGCACCTCGCAACGAGCGCTCGTATGGCGCCAAGAACGGCGAGGAGGCGTTGCATGGCAAGCGCATCAACGCGCTGTGGCAGTTGCGGATCGAGCAGGCATGCCGCGCCCCGCGACCGACCCGCGTCGTGCTCCACAACGCCTACTTCTTTCCCGGCTCGAACCTGCTGGCGCTGCTGGGCAAGATCATCGACGGACGCATCGAGTGCCGCAATCTGCGCCTGACCATTCTCACCAACTCGGTGCACACCACCGACCTGAACGTGGTCAATCTGCTCGCACGCCAGTCGGCCAAGGCGTTCGTCGAATACGCCGCGCAGAAGCGCGACCCGATGCGCGCCGCGCAGATCGAGTACTACGAGTACGTCAAGCAACCCAACACCGACAACGTGTCGCTGCACACCAAGGTGTCGGTGTTCGACAACGATGTGCTGGTGGGCTCGGCGAACGCCGATGTGCGCAGCTACATCCGCGACAGCAACAACGGCATGTACATCCAGAACGCGCCGCAGTTCGCCTCGTCGTATCTGGGCTTCATCGACCAGTTGCTCAGCAGTCGCACCCGCACGACCAACATGGAGCCCTACTTCGTTTCGATCTCGCGCGACGAGATGCGCCGCGAGGATCGCGTGTTCTACCGGCAGATGATCGAGAAGTATCGGGTCGAGAAACTGCTGTCGCCGCAGCAGCTCGGCGCGGGCGAGGAAGCGCTGCTGCAGATGCTCGAAAACGTGTACGCGCTGTCCGGACGCATCGTCCGCGGCGACCCGGAGGCCGAAGTGGAGTTCAACCGCCTGCTGAAGGTAATCTGAACCCGTTGCCGAGAGCTGTCGGAGAATCCATTGTCGCAAGCCCGCCGTCCGAATTTCCTGTTTTTCATCACCGATCAGCATCGCGCCGATCACCTCGGCTGCTACGGCAACACGATCGTGCGCACGCCGCACATCGACCGGCTCGCAGCCGCCGGTTGGACCGCCGACGAGTTCCACGTCGCCACCCCGATCTGCATGCCGAACCGCGCATCACTGATGACCGGCCGCATGCCCTCGCGCCACGGCGTGCGCCATAACGGCATCGAGCTTTCGCTTGCCGAGCGAACACTGCCCGAAACCCTGCGCCAGGCGGGCTACGCGACGGCGCACGTGGGCAAATCGCATCTGCAGAACATCGAGGCGCGTCCGCCGGGCTTCCCACGCGAAGGAACGCCGAAGCTTCCCTACGAGGCTCGCGTCGAACCGGCAGGTGTGCACGGGCAGGAGCTGTGGAAGCGCTGGGAGGAAGATCCGAACGCCGACATCACCACGCCGTTCTACGGGTTCGACTCCGTCGATCTGTGCATCCACCACGCCGACGACGAGTACGGCCACTGGCGCCGCTGGATCCGCGAGCAGGTGAAAGACGCCGACAAGCTCATCGGCCCGGAGAACGCGATCCCCACGCCGGATTTCGCGCTCACCCAATGCCGTCAGGCGTGGCGCACCCGCGTGCCCGAGGCGCTTTATCCCACGGCCTGGATCGCCGATCGCACCATCGACCGGCTACGTGCCTTCGCCGGCAGCGGCAAGCCGTTCTTCATCCACAGCTCGTTTCCCGATCCGCACCATCCGTTCACGCCGCCGGGAAAGTACTGGGACATGTACAAGCCCGGCGACATCCCGCTTCCGGCCTCGTTCAGCGCAGCACACCGCAATCTCGCCCCGCACTTGCAGTGGCTGTACAAGCAGCGCACTGACGGCACCGCGGTGAAGAACTCGCAGATGTTGTTCGCCTGCACCGAGCAGGAAGCGCGCGAGGCGATCGCGCTCAACTACGGCTCGATCAGCTTCATCGATGATTCCATCGGCCGGGTGCTTCACGAGTTGCACCAACTCGGCCTGGCCGACGACACCATCGTGGTGTTCACCGCCGATCACGGCGATTATCTGGGTGATCATCAGCTGCTGCTCAAGGGTCCGGTCCACTATCGCGGCCTGACGCGCGTGCCCTTCATCTGGCACGACCCTACGCGACGACAGGCGCGTCGATCCGACGCGCTCACCCAGACCATCGATATCGCGCCGACGATCCTCGATCGCGCCGGCGTGCCGCAGTGGAACGGCATCCAGGGCAAATCGCTCGTGCCGCTCGTCGACGGCCGGTCGGCGAAGGTGCGCGACACGATGATGCTCGAGGAGGAAGGCCAGCGTTACTACATGGGCTTCCCCGACCGGGTGAAGATGCGTTCGCTGCTCGATGGCCGGCACCGCATCTCGATCTACGATGGCGTGCCGTGGGGCGAGCTGTACGATCGTGGCAACGATCCCGACGAGTTGGACAACCTGTGGCACGAGCCGAAAGCCGCACCGCTGCGCGCCGAAATGACCGAGAAGCTCGCGCG
>CADEDU010000006.1:0-9211 GCA_902826155.1 uncultured beta proteobacterium | reverse complement strand
GGCACGAGCCGAAAGCCGCACCGCTGCGCGCCGAAATGACCGAGAAGCTCGCGCGGACGATGATCGCGCTGCAGGAAACGAGTCCCTATCCGACGCGGATTGCTTGATGCCGACGCGGATTGCTTGATGCCGACCCGGATCGCCTGACCACATGTTCACTCGCATCGACCACCTCATGATCGGCGTCGCCGATCTAGCGCAGGCCACCGCGCAGTACCGCAAGCTCGGCTTCGACGTGCAGCCCGGCGGCAACCATCCGGGCAAGGGCACGCACAACTCGATCGCGTTCAACCAGGACGACTACCTCGAGTTGATCGCGGTGCGCGACGCAGCGGAGTACGCCGCAGGCCGCAGCGCACTCGATGCGGGGCTGCCCGGCTTCGTGGCCGCGGGCGGCGGCATCCGTTACGTCATCCTGCAAAGCAATGATCTGGTGGCCGATGTCGCCGCGATGCGGGCGCGCGGCATCGAGGTGAGCGATGCGAACGACGGTGCGCGCCGCACACCCGACGGCCGCGAGCTGCGCTGGAAAGTCGCCCAGCTCGGCGCTCGCAATCCGCTGCCGTTGTTTTTTATCGAGCACGTGACTGCGCTCGCGGAACGGCGCACCGGTTTCGGCGCCAATCCCAATGGCGTGTTCAAGATCGAACGCGCCTACATCGCCAGTCGCGACGCCGCTGCCGACGCCGCCCTGTACGCGAAGGTGCTGGGCATGCCGCTGCCCAAGCAGGAACGCGGCACGGTGATCATGGCCGACATGTTCGTGTTCCAGCTCGGCAACTCGGGGCTGGGCATCGCGCAACCTTACGCGCCCGGCGTCGCCGCCGACGCGCTGGATCGCCGCGGGCCCGGGCCGTTCCAGGCGCTCTATCGCACCACCAGCATGGGCGCGGCCGCACGCTGGATGCAGGAGCACGGCATGCCGCCGCCCGCACGCGGTGTACGCAACACCGGCGAGCAGGCGATGCTCGTGCTACCCGCCGATGCGTGCGGGGCGTACATCGGGTTCGTGGGGCCGGAGTAAGCGCCGAGCGATCGCTTCTTTACCGCGGCCCCGTGGGGCGCCGCGCCGGCCGCTCGGTGACAAACGGATCGCTGTGCCGCGCGTTGGCGATGAATCCATCGTCGGTCAGGCTGTGCAGGAACGCGAGCATGTCATTGAGCTCCTGGTCCGTCAGGGCGAAGCCAGCCAGCAGGTTGCTCTTGTAGGGATTGGCGCTTCCCGCTGAAGTGTCCGCAGGCTGCGCCGTGTCGGCTGCCTTGCCCGCATCCGCCGACTTGCCATCCTCGTCACGCTTGGGCCCCATGTGCGCGTCGCGTCCGGCGCGCGCATAGTGGCGAACCACGCCCTCGAGCGTATCGATGCTGCCGTCGTGCATGTACGGAGCGGTGAGCGCGACGTTGCGAAGCGTGGGCGTGCGGAACTTGCCCATGTCTTCGGGCCGGCCGGTGAACTCGATCAGGCCGCGATCGCCCTTCGGATAGCTGCCCTTGCCGTCGACGTTGTAGAGCGCGTTGTTGTGGTAACCGATTTCGGGAAACGGCAGCCGCGCGTGCATGACGTTGTCGGTGAAGGTGAAGCCCGCATGGCAGTGATAGCACTCGAACTTCTCGCCGAAGAACAGCGCCGCGCCTCGTGCCGCCGCCGGCGAGATGGCGTTGCGCTGATTGCCGTAGCGGTAACGATCGAACGGCGAGTCGAGCGAGATCAGCGTGCGCTCGAACGCGGCAATCGCCTTGGTGATCGTCGCCACCGTGATCTCGCCCTTGGCTTCGGGAAACGCCTGCTTGAACATGCGCTGATAGCGCGGTTCGGCGCGCAGCCGTTCGAGCAGTTCGTCCTCGCGGCCCGCCATGCCCATCTCGACCGGGTGATTGCTGAACAGCGGCAGGCGCGCCTGTGCTTCCAGCGATTTGATGTTCGGATCGACCCAGCTCAGGCTCGGCAGATACGCCACGTTGGCCAACGACAGCGCGCCGCGCGGATGACGTTCACCGGTGACCCCCGCAGGCCGGGTGCGGCCATCGGTGAACGCGCGCGCCTGCTGGTGACACGTGGCGCAGGCCATCGTGCCGTCGCGCGACATGCGCCGGTCGTAGAACAGATGGCGCCCAAGATCCACCTTCACCGCGCTCATCGGATTGTCGGCCGGCACCACGGGCGGCGGCGCCCAACTCGGCAGGTTCCACTCGAACGCCGGTTTGCTCCGATCGAGCCCCACGAACGACAGCACTCCGATCACTCCCGCGAGCGCGAGCACCGGGAGCACAGCCTGCAACGGACGTTTCATTCCCTCGACCCGAAGTCATCGATAGTTTTGGGCTGCGGCGTGAGGACGATCCGTTCATCGCAACGGTGGCTCGCTTTCTCTGGGGTGCGATGCCGTCCGTTGCAGGCGATGGGGTCGACGCATTCGGTCGACTCGCCAATCGACAGCGGTTCGATAATGTAACGGTGCGCGAACTCGCGGCGCACCCCATCAGTCGGAGTTCAATCGCCATTGATCGATTGCGAGCGCACCGCCATCGAGCGGCGCGCGAGCACTGCATCCATCCGGCGATTGCGTTGCGCCGCCGATCGCATGCCTCTTGTCCCGGCACTGCCCGCGCTCGCATCCTTCGCCGGCTTGATCCGCTTCGACGACTCCGCTCGTGGAACGCACTCGCTCCGAACGCCGTGTCACGAATTCCGAATCCGCCTGCATCATGACCTCACTCTCAGCAAGCGTCGTCACTCCCACGCCACGCATCGAAACGCATCGTCCAAGTCGATCGGCTGTTCGTCGCATCAACCAAATCAACGCCACGGCGGCGCTGGCGGGCATCGCGCTCGTTTCGATCGCGATGCCGGCAATGGCACACGTGAAGTGGCTCGCCAGCTACGACATCGAATCACCGCCACGCTCGATCGTCGAGACGGCCATGCAGGGTCCGTTCATCGGCCTGGCACTGCTCGCGGCAATCGCGATCTGCCTCGCCGCGCAGCTCGATCTGAAGCTGCGACGCTCGGAGCGCGTGCGCGCCACGCTGACACCGCTTGCGCGCTGGGCCGACCGCTGCGGTCCGGACGTGTTGCGCATCGGCATGGCGATCGCCGTGGCGTCCACCGCGTTGCTGTTCTGGGATCGTCCGGTCTACCTCACGCCCGAGCTCTCCACCTCCGCGCGCTGGGTACCGGTATTGCAGCTCGCAGCCGCGGCCACGTTGCTACAACGCAGCGCAGCCTGGTACGGCGGCGTCGCGCTGCTGCTGCTCTATGCCGTGGCCATCAGCGAATACGGCATGTTTCACCTGGCGGACTACCCGGCCTACATCGGCCTGGCCGTTGCGATGATCATGTTTTCCGTGGGCGATCGCCGTATCGATCGCCGCGCGCTCGATGTCGTGCGATTCTCGGTCGCGCTGACGTTCATGTGGGGCGGCATCGAGAAGTTCTGCTTCCCCGGCTGGACCGTTCCGGTGCTGCAGGAACGTCCGGAACTTCTCATGGGCTTCACGCCGCAGTTCTGGTTGATGAGCGCCGGCTGGATCGAGTTCAGCGCGGCATTTGCCTTGGTCGCGCTACGGGTCGGCGCACAAGTGGCGGCGGTGGTGATCTTCGGACTGGTGCTCTCGGCGATTCCGATGTTCGGCCCGATCGACGGCATCGGCCACGCACCGTTCCTCGTTGCGCTGTTCGTGCTCGCCGCCACCCCGCGCAATCGCATCGTGCCGCGCGGTCAGTGGGCATCGACCGTGTTCAAACACGGCGCAGTGACGGCTGCTTTCGCCATCCTGAGCTCGTTCACCCTCTACATGGTGTACGTGGGCATGCATCAGACCATGCGAAACACCACGGATGTGCCGATGCAGACGCGCACGGTATCGCCCGACTCGCCGCGCTCCTGAGCAGATCGCCCCGCGCAACGCCGGTGGGGCCGCTCAGGCTGCTGCCTGCTCGCTCAGGCCGCCGCCTTCTTGGTGCCCTGCCACTCGTCGAGGATCGCGCGCGCGCGATTGCGCGACGGATCCATTGCCTGGTCGTGGCCGGGCATGCGAGCGGTGAGCTCGATCACGTAGCCGTTCGGATCGCGGAAGTACACCGAATGGATGAACTTGTGGTCGCTCACGCCGCGCGACTCGATGCCCGCGGCCTTGCCCTTCTCCAGCATCGGCTCAAGCACATTGCGCTCGACTTCCATGGCGATGTGCAGATCGTAGTCGTGCTGCACCTTGAAATCGAACGGCATGTCAGGCGCCTCGAAGAACGCCAGATACTCGCCGTCGTCGGTTTCGTAGAACGTATGCAACGTATTGGTCTGCCGTCCGCTCTTGGTCTCGCCGATCATCAGCGAGCCCGCCAGGCGCATGCCGAGAAAGTCCTCGTAGAACCGGCGCGTGGCTTCGGAATCACGGCAGCGGTACGCGTTGTGATGGAGTCTGCGGATCATGGGCACCCCGTTGACGGGTTTGGCGTGTCGGGCAAGGGCGCAATCATGCGCCATGCGCCGCGAACCCGCCAAGCGTCGCCGCGAGTGCGGCGGCACAGCCTCACGCCACCGCTCAAGCTCGGGGCTTCGTCACGTCCGTCCCGACCAGCATCTCGGGGATACGCACCGATGCGCCCCGATAGAAGCCGGCCTCCAGCCCGTGCACGCTCGCCGGATTGCAGAACGTGCCGAACACGAGGTCCCATAGCGGCAGGTCAGCGTAGTTGAAGGCGTGTACCCCGCGTGCATGGTGAATGCGATGGCTTTCAGGACGCTGAACGAAGTAGCCGACCCAGCGCGGCGTCTCGATGTTCGCGTGCTGGAACACCGCGTTGAAGCCGAGGAACGCCGCAGCCAGCGCGCCCGCCTCCGGGCTCAGGCCCAGCACCGGAAAAAACACCAGTGACGCCCACGTGGTGAAGAGCAACGCATCGACCGGATGCAGGTAGTACGCGCCGAACGCGTCGATGCTCTCGGCGCTGTGATGCATCTGATGACCGACGAAGCGCCACAGGCCGTCGAAGCGATGCGCGGCGCGGTGATACCAGTAGTGCACGAATTCGTAAGCCAGCACGCCAACGATCGCACCGCCGACCATGCCCAGGGCCGATCCGCTGAACAGACTCTTCTCGCCGAACACGCTGCCCCAGAATGTGCCGATGGCGAGCGACAGCCAGAAATTGATTGCGGTGACCAGCAACGCACGCAGCTTCCAGTGCCGCGCGCGCTCGTTGCGGTAGCCGCGCCAGATCAGGTCGAGAACGAGAAAGACGGGTAGTACCGCCAGACTGAACCACTCCAATGCCGATTGCATGACGATCTCCGGGGTGAGTTGAATCCGGTGATCGTTGCAAGCGAGCCGCGCACCAGTGTGACCGGCGCACGGCGCGGCGTTTCAGACGACATGGGCCGAGTCGGTCGGCTGCTCCAATTCGTTGGCCAGGAACCCGCCGGATTGATGCGACCACAGCTCGGCGTACAGCCCGCCCTTGGCGAGCAGCTCCGCGTGCGACCCTTGCTCGACGATGCGGCCCTCGTCGATCACCACCAGCCGGTCCATGCGCGCGATGGTCGAGAGCCGATGGGCGATCGCGATCACCGTCTTGCCCGCCATCAGGCCGATCAGCTGCTCCTGGATCGCTGCCTCGACTTCGCTGTCGAGCGCCGAAGTCGCCTCGTCGAGCACCAGGATCGGCGCGTCCTTGAGCAGCACCCGAGCGATCGCCACGCGCTGGCGTTGACCGCCCGAGAGCTTGACGCCACGTTCGCCGACATGCGCGTCGTAGCCGTCGCGATCGTGCAGATCGCGCAAGCCGGCGATGAATGCGTGCGCCTGCGCCTTGCGCGCGGCCGTCTCGACTTCGGCCGCATCGGCATCGGGGCGACCATAGCGGATGTTGTCGGCGATCGAGCGGTGCAGCAGCGACGTGTCCTGCGTGACCACACCGATCGCACCGCGCAGACTCTCCTGGGTAACCGATGCGATCGACTGTCCGTCGATGACGATCCGCCCCGCCTGCAGATCGAAGAAGCGCAACAGCAGATTGACGATGGTCGATTTGCCGGCCCCTGATCGCCCGACCAGGCCGACGCGCTCGCCCGCTCGCACGGTCAGGTTGAAGTCCTCGAGCATCGGCGGGCGCTTGTCGTAAGCGAACGTCACGTGATCGAAGCGGATCTCGCCTCGCGTGACGTGGAGTTCCTTCGCATCGGGCGCATCGATCAGCCGGTGCGGCACGGCGATGGTCTGCATCCCCTCCTGCACATGGCCGAGATTCTCGAAGATGCCGGTCACCTCCCACGACACCCAGCCCGCCATGTTCGCGATCTGCCAGGCGAGCGGCAACGCCATCGCGACCGCGCCGACGTCGATCGCGCCGTTCGCCCACAGCATGATGCCCACCGCCGCGGTCGAGGCGAGCAACATCGCATTCATGACCTGCAAGGTCAGGATGAAATGCGTGATCAGCCGCATGTGCTCGCTCATCGCGCCGCGATGCTCCTCGATCGCGTCGCGCACATAAGCGTCTTCGTCGCGCGCGCGGGCGAACAGCTTGACCGTGAGGATGTTGGTGTAGGAATCGACCACGCGGCCCATCAGCGCCGAGTGCGCCTCGGCACTCGCCTTGCCGACACTGCGCAGCCGCGGCACGTAGTGGCGCAGGAAGAACACGTAACCGACGATCCAGCCGAGCGTGGGAGCTGCCAGACGCGGATCGGCGAAGCTCATCAGCACCAGCGCCGTGGTGCCGTACACCGCGATGAACCACACTGCACGAATGCTCGATACCACGCTCTCGCGCACCGCGTTCGCGGTCTGCATCACGCGGTTGGCGATGCGGCCGGCGAAATCGTTCTGGAAGAAACTCCAGCTGTGCCGTACCACGTGCCAATGACTGAGCCAGCGGATGCGGCTGGTGACACCGGGCACGATGATGTTGTTGCGCACGATCAGATCGATCAGCACCGTGAGCGGCCGACCGATCAGGATCACCAGCGCCATCAGCACCAGCATCGGCCATGCTTCGGCGAGCGCCGCGCGACGGTCGGAAGCTGCCATCAGAGAAACCAGCTTGCCGATGAACACCGGAATCATCGAGTCGACCAGCGCAACCGCCAAGACAGTGACCAGGATGACAGCGAACAACCGCTTGTGTTCGGCGAGGAAGTGCCAGTAGAACGCTCGCAGCGAGGCGGGCGGTGTGCGCCGGTCGGCGGGCGCGGTGGCATCGATGCGGCGCTCGAACCACGCGAAGATGCGATCGAACATGCCGCATTGTAGTGCGGCCCCGCCCTTGACCATTCACCCTTCACCTTCCACTTAAGCACCATGCTTCCCACCTACGAGCTCTATGCCCTGAAGTACGGGCACCACCAGCGCCTGCGCAGCACCAACTTCCTCGGCGGCGACCCGCACGATGGCCCGATGCCGATGGACTACTTCGTCTGGCTCGCACGCAGCGCCGATCGCACCATCGTCATCGACACCGGCTTCAGTCCGGCCGGCTTTGTTTTTTGCGGTCCCGTACGGCAGGCGTTTGCTCAGACCCGCCAGGCGTGTTTCGCCAGCAAGTACCCGACCGCTCCAACCAGCGCAGTAAACGTCAGCGCCATGCCGGTGACTCGAAATAGATAGTTCTCACGTTCTCGACTCAAGCCGAAAGCATGAGCCAATCTCCCGAGCAATAGGCATAAACCGAGAAAGTGAATCAATAGCGCGGGCGCGCTTTGCGTCTCTACAAAGAGGATCAGGAGCAGGCTGAAGGGCGCGTACTCGGCACAGTTCGAATGCACTCGCATTGCGCGCAGCATACGTTGGTCTCCGGCGTCACCGATTGGTATGTTCAGGGTACGGCGCAAGCGCAGTGTTCGCACGCTTAACCCGAAAAACAGCAAGGCGACCAGAGCGGCGTACACGGAAGAATGGGCATAGCTGGGTTCTGTAGAGTTGCGATACTTGCATTATGCAAGTATCGCAAGTAAAGTCAAAATCTAACCAATCAAGCTTGGATCGAATGCGCCTAGCGCTCGATTGATGTGTTAACCGATGGCGAATTTATCCGAGTTACCGCAAAAGTCGAACCTCGAATGAAAGTTGCTCGAGATAGCCGCAATCAGAGCGAAACACAGCGTTCGCCTTGCCCCATTGCTTGCGCACTCGACATACTCGGCGACAAGTGGACTTTGCTCGTGGTGCGCGACTTAATGCTCGGCAAGGCGCACTTTAAGGAATTTATCGACTCGCCCGAGCGCATTGCCACCAACATTCTGAGTCAGCGGCTGACGCGCTTGTCCGCATGCGGACTTATCGAGCGTTATCCTTCCGCTGCGTTGCCGGGTCGAGAGGCGTATCGGCTCACCGCTAAAGGCACTTCGTTGCTACCTGTTCTAGAGCAACTCGCTGCTTGGGGTCTTGAGAACATTGCGGGTACGGCTGCTCGATTGCGCCGCGTCGAGCGCACTTCACGCGCCCGCAAATCTACCTAGGACGCTCGCCGGCTGGAAGATTGGTGGCGCTTTACACTTGGCTGGGCGCCATGACGGCACGAAGTGTGACTTCGATTCCTCCGTCCGACGCAACGCGGGAAGTGAGCCACCAGACGCTACCCTTTTTGATATCCCAATCGGCCTCTTTGCCCGTGAGCAGCAGTGCGGCGACGCGCCCTAGTGTGGGTTGATGCCCGACGACGACCACTGTGCCGTTCTCGTCGGGCCAGCCGATCGCCGCTAACACCGCGCGTGTTTTCGTGCCAACGCCGACGGCAGGCGCTACGTCGAAATCCTTAACTAACGCTTCCGCCGTTTGGCGCGCTCGCAGCGCGGGGCTCACGACCAGACGGGCATTACCTTCGATGCGTTTAGTCAGCCATTTGGCGATTTTGCGCGCGTGTTTTTTGCCCTTGGCGGTCAGCGCTCGATCAGCGTCATTGCCGCTAGCTGCGGCTTCTTCAGCGTCTGCGTGACGCCACAAGATGACTTCCATAAGCACTCCTTTGCGGCGCAAGGCAGATAGCGACTGCTACCAAAACAGCCACGCTTGTTTGAACTCCTGCCACACCATCTCGATGTCATCGATGCTTCGCAATGCTCGCCCGGCGGTCCAACCCTGCACTATGCCGAGCGCGCGATGCGCTTCGTTGGTGTTGGCCCTTTGCTCGACTAAGCCGAGCAACACGGCGGTGGTGGCCGTGTCATTCAGCCGGCCCAGCAAGTCCTGCAGCTTCGACAGCGCGGCAAGATAC
>CADEDU010000005.1:78528-162549 GCA_902826155.1 uncultured beta proteobacterium | reverse complement strand
CATGCCCCGCGATCTGCACGGTTACGCCCAGCACTATCCCGACGTGCGCTGGCCCAACGGCGCACAGCTGGCGGTGTCCGTCGTGCTCAACGTCGAGGAAGGCGCCGAGCTGGCGCTCTCAGCCGGCGATGAGCGCAACGAAGCCCGGCACGAGGTCAATCATGAGGTGGTCGGCGCGCCCGACTTGTGCATGGAGAGCCACTTCGAGTTCGGTGCGCGCGTGGGCTATTGGCGCATCACCAACCTGCTAGACAGTCTGCGCGTCCCGCTCACGCTCAACGCCTGCTCGCGCGCGCTCGAAGCCACGCCCTGGATCCCCGCTGATGCCACCAAGCGCAACTACGAGATCTGCTGCCATGGCTGGCGCTGGGAATCACACGCCGGCATGGAAGAAGGTGCCGAGCGCAAGCTGATCGCGCGGGCGGTCGACTCGATCAAGCGCCTGCAGGGCAAGGCGCCGGTGGGCTGGCATACCAAGTCGTCGCCGTCGGTGAACACGCGCCGGCTGCTGGTGGAGCACGGCGGGTTCCTCTACGACAGCGATGCGTACAACGACGAAGCGCCGTACTACGTCGAGGTGCTCGGCCGGCCGCATCTGGTCGTGCCCTACGCGTTCGACACCAACGACATGCGGTTCTTCGACTCGTTCTCGTTCGTGCGCGCGAGCGATTTCGCCGACTACTGCGTCGACAGTTTCGAGTGGCTGTGGCGCGAAGGCGCGCACCAGCCGCGCATGATGTCGATCGGCCTGCATACGCGCATCATCGGTCGGCCCGGTCGCATCCAGGGGCTGGCGAGCGCGCTCGAACACATGCGCGCCAAGGGCAACGTATGGTTCGCCCGGCGTGAAGACATTGCCCGATTCTGGCTCGACAAGGTGCCGCCTCGATGAAGCTGCTCGTGATCAATCCCAACATGACCCAGGCGGTGACCGACGCGGTTGCCGCCGCAGCACGACGCGTCGCCTCGCCCGGCACCGAGATCACCGCGGTGACCGGTACGTTCGGCCCACAGGTCATCACCAGCCGCGCCGAGAACGCCGTTGCCGCGCACGGCATCCTCGAGCTGGCCGCCAAGCACAGCCCGGGTCACGACGCGATCGTGCTCGGCGTATCGCTCGATACCGCACTGTGGGGCCTGCGCGAGTTGTTCGCGATGCCGGTGGTGGGGATGACCGAAGCGGGCGTGCACGCGGCGTGTCTGGTTGCCACGCGCTTCGCGGTGCTCAGCTACGGCCGGCACATGATCGCCACCTATCTCGATCAGGTCGCGAGCTACGGGCTGGCCGGCCGCTGTGTGCGGGTCGATGCGATCGACCTGCCTGCGGAAGCAACCTTCAACGCCCGCGAGAAGGTGCTCGATGCGATCGTCACGCTGGCCACGCGCGCGATCGAGCACGATGGCGCCGAAGCGATCGTGTTGGGCGGTGCCGCGATGGCGGGCTTTCGCGACGAGTTGCAACCGCGCTGTCCGGTGCCGCTGATCGATTGCATGGCCGCGGCAGTGCCGATGGCCGAGATGCTGGTGAAGCTCGACCTTCCCAAGCCCAAGGTGGGCAGCGTGCGCCTGCCGGGTCCGCGCAACGTCTCGGGCGTCGGCGCCGAACTCGCGGCGTTGTTTCGCAATCCGCCGAGCACGTCATGAAACCCAGATCGCGGGATCTCGCCGAGATGTCGGCGCGCGAAATCGCCAGCGGCGTCGGCTCGAAGAAGTTCTCGGCGCGTGAAGCCTGTGCTGCCGCGATCGAGCGCACCAGGCAGTTCAACTCGCAGCTCAACGCCATTGTGAGCTTCGACCCTGCGGCAGTGCTGGCCGAAGCCGAAGCGGTCGATAAACGCATCGCGGCGGGGGAGTCGCTGCCACTTGCCGGCATTCCGTTCACCGTGAAGGACAGCCTGTGGGTGGCCGGCCGCCGTGCGACGTACGGCTCGAAGCTGTTCGGCGATTTCATCGCCCCGCGCGATTCGTGGGTGGTCGCGCGGATGCGTTCGTTAGGCGCAGTGGTCCTCGGCGCGACCAACTGCTCGGAGTTCACCTGGAAGCTGATGACCAACAACCTGGTCTATGGCATCACGCGCAACCCCTGGGACACGCGCATGACGACCGGCGGCTCATCGGGCGGAGCAGCCAGTGCAACGGCCGCGCGCATGGGTGCGCTCGCGCTGGGCACTGATGCGGGTGGTTCGATCCGCAGGCCGGCCGCCCATGCGGGTGTCGTCGGCATGAAACCGAGCCGGGGTGTGGTGCCGCAGCCGTGGGGATTCCCCGATCCGAATTTCGGCATCTCGGTCACCGGGTGTTTCGCCCGCGATGTGGAAGACACCGCGCTGATGCTGGAGTCGATCATCGACTACGTGCCGGTCGATCCGGAGTCGGTGCCGCTCGGTCAAGTGAAACTGGTACGTGCAGTGCGCAAGGCGCCGCCGATGTCGCTACGGGTGGCGTGGAGCCCGCGGTTAGGCCAGGGCTTCGCGGTCGACCACGACGTGATGGAAGTGTTCGAAGGCATCGTGGCGAAGCTGCGTGCCGAGGGCTACTCGATCGAAAACGCCGACCCGCACTGGCCCGAGGGCCTGGAGCAGGCGCCGCAGCTGCCGATTCAGCAGGCTGGGTTGGCGATGCTGTTCGGCAAGCACCTGGCCGCGCGCCGCGACGATATCGATCCGGATTCGGTGAAGATGATCGAAGCAGGCCTCGAGCGCAACGGGGTCGATCTGGCCACGGCGCTGCTCACGCGCGAGAAGATCCACGCGGCACTCGCAGAGTTCTTCGAGCGCTACGACGTGCTGCTGTGCCCGACCACGCCGATCACCACCTGGCCGGTCGATGAGCCCTACCCGACCGAGATCGAAGGCAAACCGGCATTACCGCGCGGGCATGCCGTGTTTACGCCGCTGTTCAACATCGCCGGTGCCCCTGCGTGTTCGGTGCCAGCTGGTCTGGTGAAGGGTCTGCCGGTGGGCATGCAGGTGGTCGGGCCGCGCAATGAAGACGCGCGCGTCTTGCAGTTCGCGCGGCTGATCGAGCAGATGGTCGACATGCGGTTCGAACCGCCGCTGGCTTGACGCCGGAGCTCGCTACCAGAGCAGGCCACAGATCACGCAGATCTCCACAGATTTTTTCATCTCGCTCGCAACGATCAGAAGGAACAGCATGCATCGGATTCTCGCGTCGTTCTTGGTGTTGTGTTGTGGGCTGGTTGCCCCGATCGTCGTTCGTGCGCAAGCGGCCGACTTTCCGTCACGACCGATCCGCATCCTGGTGCCGTTTCCGCCGGGTGGCGCGGCCGACACCTTCGGCCGCTTGATCGGTCAGCGACTGGGCGACGCGTGGAAGCATCAGAGCGTGGTCGAGAATCGCCCCGGCGCGGGCGGCATCATCGCTACCGAGGCGGCTGCGCGCGCCGCACCCGATGGCTACACGCTGCTGATCGTTACGGTCGGCCACGCGGTGAATCCGAGTCTGTACGCCAAGCTGCCGTTCGACACGCAGGCCGATCTCACCGGCGTAGCGCTGGTGGCCTCGGTGCCGAACGTGCTGTTGGTGCATCCGTCGGTGCCGGCGAACAACGTGCGCGAGTTGATCGCGCTGGCGAAGGCCAAACCGGGGCAGCTCAAGTACGCGTCATCGGGCAATGCGACCACGAGTCACATGGCCGCCGCACTGCTCGCGCAGCTGGCAGGCGTCGAGATGTTGCACGTGCCGTACAAGGGCGCAGCGCCGGCGGTGCAGGATCTGGTGGCCGGTCGCGTCGACGTGATGCTCGATCCGGTGATCTCCTCGGGCGGGTTCATCAAGCAAGGCAAGCTGCGCGCACTCGGTGTCACCACCGCGAAGCGCACGCCACAGTTGCCCGATCAACCGACGCTCGCCGAAGCCGGCGTGCCGGGCTATGAGTTCAACGCGTGGTTCCTGATCGTCGCGCCCGCCAAGACGCCGGCGGACATCGTCGCCAAGATCAATCAGGAGATCGTGCGTGCGAGCGGCGAGGCGGAAATGAAGGACCGCTACGCCAAGCTTGGTGCCGAACCGGCGGCACCGGCCACACCCGCCGAGGTGAACGCGTTCATCGGCGCGGAGATCAAGCGCTGGGCCAAGGTGGTGAAGGACGGCAACATCAAGGTCGAGTGAGCTTCAACCCGCCGGCTTCGGCGGCAGGTTCACCTTGAAGTGCCGCGCCAGGATGTTCTGCAGGTTCTCGTAGCAGGAGCCGAAGCGCACGACGTCCATCGTCGCCAGATTGAGAATGGTGGAGGACGCGCGCCAGGGGTGATACTTCATCAGCCCGTAGTCGATGACTACATTGGCGATCGCACGGATCTCCGCTTCGATCGCGGCGCCGTCGAACTTGGTGCCCGTCATGCTCAGATTGGCCGACGAGCCGAACAGCGCAACTTGATGCTGGTGCGAGAGCGCGGTGACTGCGGCGTGAAACCTGCCCGCGTTCACGAGCATGAGGAGCGTGCCGCCCTTGGTGCTCGCATCCATCGTGGCCGCGTCGAGATTGTTGAAGAACGGATGGCCGACTCGATACGGCGCCACCGCGCCAAGCGGCAGGTCGTAGTCATGCGTGATCGCCTCGTACACCTCCCAGCCGCGCGCATCGAGCTGGTAGAGATCGCGCGCGATCGCGTCGTTGCCGAGCATCGCGTTCAGCTTCGAGGGCGCGCGCTTCTTGGTGGCGAAGATCTTCTTGAGCGCCGGCGGCGTGGCGCCGATCAGCGAATAGCCGACATCCATCGGCATGATCGCGATGCCGCCGGCGCGCATCGCATCGAAGGCACGCTGCGCATCGGCTGCCGGGTTGAGCACGCTCATGACCACGCCTCCTGCCGCGATTTTCGTTTCACTGGATTGCGCTCGTTCACTGGATTGCGCTCCTTCATTCCACTTTGATGTTGCCTTCGCGGATGACGCGGGCGTACTTGTCGATGTCCGATTTCAATAGCTGCACCATTTCGGCTGGCGTGGACGTGCGCAGCTCGAAGCCTTGCGCCTGCAGCCGCTCGCGGATCTCGGGTGCCGCCATCGTGCGCACGATCTCCGCGTTCAAGCGATCGATGATGGCCGCCGGCGTGGACGCAGGCGCCAGAATGCCGAACCAGAGTTCCGCCTCGTAGCCGGGCAGGCCGGACTCGGCCACGGTCGGAATATCCGGCGCCACCTGCGCGCGCTTGCCCGAGGCCATGCCCAGGGCGGTGACCTTGCCCGCACCGATGTGCTGGCGCACGGCCGCGAGCGTCTGCACGGTGAACTGCGCCTGACCGCCGAGCACGTCGGTGAGCGCCGGCCCCGCGCCCTTGTACGGCACCTGCGTGACGGTGACGTTGGCCATGCGCATGAACAGTTCGGCCGCGATGTGATGCGGCGTCCCGGTGCCCGGCGAGGCGAAATTGAGTTTGCCCGGATCGCGTTTGGCGAGCGCGATCAACTCGCCGATCGTCTTGACGGGCACACTCGGATGCGCAACGAACGCCATCGGCGCAACCGCCAACAGACTCACCGGCGCGAAGTCTCGGATCGTGTCGAACGGCAGCTTCGAGTAGAGGCTCGCGTTGATGGCTTGCGTGTTCGAGCCCAGCAGCACCGTGTAGCCATCGGCCGGCGCTTTCGCCACCGCATCAGCACCGATGTTGCTGCCGGCACCAGCACGGTTCTCCACCGGCACCGGCTGCCCCAGTCCTTCGGCGAGCTTCGGGGCGATCACGCGGCCGAGAATGTCGGTGCCGCCACCCGGGGCGAACGGCACGATCAGACGCACGGGACGGTCGGGGTACTTCTGGGCGTGCGCGTACGGTGATGCGAGCACAGCCAGGGCTGCTGCGAGGGCGAAGCTGTAAATCCTCAAGCGGGGATTCGTCGTCATGGATCACATGGAACGGATGCAACGGGTGGCGCGATCGTACGCCAGCATGATCGAAGCAGCTATCGCCGCACGCGGGTGGTGATCGCGCGCGCAGCGGTCTGGGCTACGATAACCGCAGTCGCACTCGTCACCCCTCACGTCTTCGTACACATGGTGCGAAGACCCGCCAAACACCGCAAGGCCACGCGCGCCGATGTCCCTCACCGTCTCCGAGTCGGCCCTCCTGCGTCGGGCGATCGAGCTGTCCGCGCAATCCCGAGCCGACGGGCGCCATCCGTTCGCGGCGCTCGTCGCCGATGAACACGGCAATGTCATAGCGCAGGCGGGCAACAACTCGATGCCGCCCGAGGGCGATCCGACTCAGCACGCCGAGATGCGCGCCGCAGCCCAGGCAGCCAGGTTGCTCTCGCCCGAACAGCTCGCGCGCTGCACGCTATACACGAGCGCGGAGCCCTGCTGCATGTGCGCCGGCGCGATCTATTGGACCAACATCGGCCGCGTCGTCTACGCGCTCAGTGAACGCACGCTGCTTCGCCTGACGGGCAACCATCCGGAGAACCCCACGCTCGCGCTCCCCTGCCGCGAGGTGTTCGCGCGCGGGCAGCGCCCGATCGAAGTGATCGGGCCGACGCTGGAGGACGAAGCGGCAGTGGTGCACGCCGGCTTCTGGGGCCGCGCTTGAAATCGCCCACGGTATAGTCGCGGCGTGACGGCAAGGGTCATCGCCCGTCAGTCCTCTCGATCCCAACAACCAGGAGTGATTGCCTTGAATACCCCCGCTCGATTGTGGAGCGCCGTACCCCGGCCACAGCGCATGTTTCGCGCGATCGCCGCACTCGGCCTGTCGATATCGTTCTTTGCGGCGCCGGCCTCGGCGCAGGACGTGAAGCTGCTGCTCGATTGGGTCCCCACGGGTGACTACGCGGCCTACTATGCGGCGCTCGATCGGGGCTTCTACAAAGAGGCCGGCCTGAACGTCACAATCGAGCGCGGCTTCGGCTCGTCGGACACCGTTACCAAAATCGCAACCGGCGTCGCGCCGTTTGGTGTCGCCGACATCGCCGCCGTGATGACCGGCCGCGTCCGCTCGCAGACACCGGTAAAGGCAATCGCATCGATCTTCACGCGACCGCCTCACTCCGTGTTCGTGCTGGCCGATTCAGGCATCAAGACGTTCAAGGACTTGGAGGGCAAGAGCCTCGCGGGGGCACCGGGCAGCTCGGTGCGGCTCTTTTTGCCGCTCGTGCTCAAGCGCAACAACGTCGATATCAACAAGGTCAACCTGATCAATTCCGAGCCGGCGACGATGGGGCCGCTGCTCATTTCGGGCAAGGCCAATGCGGTCACCGGGTTTCTCGCGAATCAACCCCGATTCGCTTCGATGGCCAAGGAGGCCGGCAAGGAGGTGCGCGTGCTGCAGTTTGCCGAGACACTGCAGATCTACGGCAACGCCCTCATCGCCGCCGAGTCCACGCTCGCCAAGAGCCCCGATGTTGCGCGAAACTTCGTCGCCGCGACGCTGCGCGGGATCGAATTCGCGCGCACTAATCCGCGTGGCGCCGTGGAGTCGATGGCCAAGCTGGTGACCGGGCTTGACCCGGCTCGCGAGCTCGGTGCCGCCGAGATCGCCAACACGCTCACCTTCGACAGCGACATCGGCAAGCGCCTGCCTGCGGGATCGTTCGATGCGGCACAACTGCGCCGGACGTGGGAAACGGTGGCCGAAGCGCAGCAACTAGACGTGAAAAGCACCGATCCGGAGTCCTTTGTCACTCGAGACTTGTTGCCGCGTCGATGAGTAGCCCTGCAGTTGCCTTCGGCGACCTGTGGCAGGCATTCGAATCTGCGGACGGCAGCGAGGTCCTCGCGCTGCGCGAGCTGTCGCTGACGATCGATGACGGCGAATTCGTCGCGATCGTCGGCCCCTCGGGTTGCGGCAAATCGACGCTGCTGCGACTGGCCGCCGGCTTGGTCGCGCCGACGCGCGGCAGCGTCCGGCTGCATGGCACCGCGGTGGAGGAGCATCTCGACCGACTCGGCATGGTGTTCCAGAAGCCGACGCTCTTGCACTGGCAGAGCATCGAGGCGAATGTGCTCATGCCGATCCGCGTGCGGCGCAAGCGCGTCGGCGACGATGATCGCGCGCGTGCCCGTGGGTTGCTGCGACTCGTCGGGCTCGATCAGTTCGCGTCCAAACTGCCGCACGAGTTGTCCGGCGGGATGCAGCAGCGCGCCGCAATCTGTCGGGCGCTGATTCAAGATCCGGACATCCTGTTGATGGATGAGCCGTTCGGCGCGCTGGACGCCTTGACGCGCGAGGCGATGTGCTTCGAGTTGCTGCGAATCTGGAGCGAGCGGCGCAAGACGATCGTGTTCGTCACGCATTCGATCCCCGAAGCGGTGCTGCTCGCCGATCGGGTCGTCGTAATGTCGCCTCGACCAGGACGTATCGCGCTTGAAGAACACATCGCCCTGCCGCGCCCTCGCAATCTCGAATCGATGGCGCACGCCGAGTTCCAGCGCGCCACGCAATCCATACGCCATGTCATCTACGGCAACGACCCCGCCCGAGCGACTGCTGCCGCAGCTCTCTAGCAGCGCGCGGCTTTGGCGCAGCTGGCAGGGCGCCCTGATTCCGATCGCGACTTTGGTGCTGGTGGTCGCGCTATGGGAGACCCTGGTACGGGCACTCAAGATTCCACCCTACCTGCTGCCGGCACCGTCGAAGGTGATCACCGAGCTCGACAAGCTGGGCGTGAAGCTTTGGCCCAACATCGGCGCGACTTTGCTCACGGTGCTGTTGGGCTTTGTCGCCTCGGTTGCGTTGTCCCTGCCGATCGCCGTGGCCATCGCATCTTCGCCATGGGTGGCCCGCGCGGTGTATCCGCTGCTGCTGATCACGCAATCGACGCCGATCATCGCGATCGCGCCGATTCTCGTCGTGATCCTGGGCACCGGGCAGCTCTCCCGAACGACGATCACCTTCCTCATCGCGTTTTTTCCACTGCTCGTCAGCACGGTCACCGGACTCATTTCGACGCCACGCGAGACTGTCGAGCTGTCACGGGTGATGCGTACCAGCTTTCTGCAGGACCTATGGCTGATCCGCTTGCCCTCGGCGGTGCCATTCATCTTCAGTGGATTGAAGGTGTCCATCTCGCTATCGGTGATCGGCGCGGTGGTCGCGGAGTTCGTCACCGCGAATCAGGGATTGGGCTATCTCATCACGCAATCGACCGCGTTCTTCAATGTCCCGCTCGCCTTCGGCGCAGTGATCCTGCTGGCAGTGATGGGCGTGGCGTTGTTTCAGCTCATCGTGGTGGTCGAGCGCTGGTTCTTCCCATGGGCAGTCCAAGCCGAGCAGACCGGCCGCGACGCCTGAACCTGCGATGCGCCGCGAAGATCAACGCTTTCTAACCGGCACGGGTCATTACTGCGCCGATGCGCTCACTGCAGAAACACTGCACGCAGCGTTTCTCCGCTCGGATCGGCCGCACGCTCTGATTCGCTCGGTCGATCTGGACGCGGCACGGGCGCTGCCAGGCGTATTCGAGGTGATTCGCGGTACCGACCTAGCCGCGGAAGGACTCGCCGATTTCCTGGTGACCGTCCCGCCCGGACGGATCGTGAAACCGCTCGCGCCGCCGCCACGCGCAGCGCTCGCAATCGATCGAGTCGCGTATGTCGGCGAGCCGATCGCAATCGTCGTCGCCCGGACTCCCTTCGAGGCTCAAGATGCGATCGAAGCGATTGCCGTCGAATACGATGATCTTGCGGCGGTCACCGATCCAGCAGCATCCACGCGAGAGTGCTTCGCGATGGGCCATGGCGATCCGGCAAACGCGCAGGTGGCGTTCGACCGAGCGGACCATCACTTCGCACTGGAGCTACGCGCGAATCGGATCGTCGGCCATCCGCTCGAACCGCGCGGGGCGATCGCCCGATTCGACGCCGCGACCGGGCGATTCAGCCTGCGGGTGAGTCACCAGGGCGCGCAATCGATGCGTACACAGCTCGCGCACGTGCTGAACATTGCGCCCGATCGGGTCTGGATCGAAACGCCCGACATCGGCGGTGCATTCGGCGTCAAGGAGCCGGTCTACGCCGAGTACGTCACGTTGCTCGTCGCGGCGAGGAGGCTCCACCGACCGATCGCTTGGCTGTCCAGTCGCGCCGAAGCTTTCCTTTCGGAGTATCACGCGCGCGATGTGGTGCAGAAGGCGGAGCTCGCACTCGATCGCGACGGGCGTTTTCAGGCGATGCGCTTCGAGTTCCGGTCCAACCTCGGCGCACACATCGCCAAGGCCGGTGCATTCATCGCCGCGTTCAATCCGGGACGCAGCATGGCAGGCGTGTACGAAGTCGGCGCCATCGATGGCATCGTCCGGTGCATGGTGACCAACACTCCACCGGTCGGCCCCTACCGCGGCGCAGGACGTCCGGAGATGGCATTCGCAATCGAGCGGCTGGTCGACGAAGCCGCGGCACGGATCGGCGTCGATCGGATCGAACTACGCCGACGCAATATGGTTCGTACCTTTCCCCACACGACCGCGCACGGCGTGCAGTACGACTCGGGAAATTTCGTCGGCGTGCTCGAACGCGCCTTGCAGGAGGCGGATTGGTCCGGATTTTCAGCAAGGCGCGAGGAAGCCCGATTCCGAGGACGGCTGCGCGGCATCGGCCTCGCATCGTTTATCGAGGCCACCGGTGGTCCGCCCGAGGAAGGTGCGGCACTGCGCTTCGCCGCTGATGGGACGATCGAAGTGCTCGCGGCCACGCAATCGTCCGGTCAGGCGCATGAGACAGTGTTTCCCGCGATCGCGGCTCGATTGCTGGGCATGCCCGAAGCGAACATTCGACTCTCGCAAGGGCTCCACGATGCGACTGATGCAGGGCCAAGTGCGACAACTTTGGCAGGCGGGTCGACGATCGCCTCTCGCTCGCTGACCGCAACGGGTGGTGCCATCAAAGTGGCATGCGACGAATCCATCGGCAAGGCGCGTGCCTCCGCGGCCGCGAAGTTCGAAGTCGCGGAGGCCGATGTTGCGTTCGACGCCGGCACGTTTCGGGTGATCGGAACGGATCGTGCGGTGACGATGGCCACGCTCGTGCGCGAGGTCGCACCGGACTCAGGACAACCACACCCCTTCGACAGTGAGTCACGCGTGCCCGCGGTGCGCACCTTTCCGAACGGCTGTCACGTCGCCGAGATCGAGATCGATCCGGAAACGGGCAGCGTCGAGCTGATCGCGTTCACCGCCGTCGATGACTTCGGGGTCGTGCAGGATCCTGTCATCGTCGCGGCGCAAGTGCACGGCGGAGTGACCCAGGGCATCGGCCAGGCGTTACTCGAGCATTGCCGCTACGACGCAGTTTCGGGTCAACTGCTCACGGGAAGTCTGATGGACTACGCGCTCCCGCGCGCAGACGATTTGCCCTCGTTTCGTGTGATCGATGCACCTACGGCCTCGCCGATCCACCCACTAGGCGCAAAGGGCGCTGGGGAGGCTGGCGCGACCGGGGCGCCGGCGGCGGTTGCCAATGCCGTTGCAGATGCGCTCCGTCAGTTCGGGGCACAGGTGCCGGACATGCCGTTCACGGCGGAGAAGATTTGGCGGGCGGTACAGTCAGGGCGAGGTTGATAGCAGCGACGCTCACCACCCATTCAACCGCGTCCACGTCGCCTCGATATCACGCGAGCCGCGCACCACGTGGTACGCGCCATGCTGTGCGCCGGTCGCACACGCGTGGTTGGGCAGCACGCGCAACTGCGTGCCCAGTGCGAATTGCCGCATCAAACGATCGACATCGAGCGGATCACCGCTGCGCCGAGCGACGATGCCGTGCTCCTGATTGGCCGAAGCGACGATCAGATCGTCGAGCGGCCGCCCATCGCGATCGCACACCAGGCCGTAGCCCTGATCGACGCGCTGGCTCGCGGTACCGCGATCGCGCGACATGGCCATCCAGCCGCCGTCGGTGATTACCCAGCCCTTGTCACGCTGATGACCGATGACGGTGACCAGTACCGACAGCGCGATGTCGTCGACGGAACATACTTCCAAGCCCGCCATGACCAGATCGAAGAACACGTAGACGCCCGCGCGCACTTCGGTGACACCATCGAGCCGCTCGGCATAGGTGGCGGTCGGCGTGGAACCGACGCTCACGACGTCGATCGCATGCCCGGCCGCGCGAAGCGCTTCGGCACAGCGCACTACGGCTGCGCGCTCCTGTTCGGCCATCGCTTTGATGGCAACGATCGAGGGGCAGTTGTACGAGCTGCCGGCGTGCGTCATGACGCCACGCAGCGGCACGTTGCCCTGCTTCAGCGTCGAAGCGATCGCGAGCAGCACCGGGTCGCCCGGCTTCACGCCCGAGCGATGATCGTCGCAATCGATCTCGATCAGCGTCGGAAAGGTCGTGCCCAGTCGCCGACTCGCCGCTACCACCGCGCTGGCCGCTTCGACGTTGTCGAGGATGATCGAGAGCTGCGCACCGCGGCGTCGCAGCGCGGCCACATGATCGAGCTTGCCCGGCGCAATGCCCACGGCGTAGAGCATGTCGGTGACGCCATGCTCGAGGAAGTACTCGGCTTCCTTCAGCGTGGACACCGTGATCGGCCCGGTGGCAGCGGCCGTCGACAGTCGCGCGACTTCGATGCACTTGGGCGTCTTGACGTGCGGTCGCAGGCTGACACCGAGCGCCTGCGTCTTGGCGCGCATGCGCGCGACATTGCGTTCGAGCTTCGCCGCATCGAGAACGAGTGCGGGCGTTTCGAGTTGATCAAGGAGCATGGCTGCTCGACGGCGCGTCGCCGCTCACACGCTGCGCGGCAGGGTTGGGGTGGGAGCGCGGGCCCTTCGCTTCAGATCGCCTTCGCCTCGCGCAGCTTCGCGATGCCGGCCGCGTCGTAGCCCAGGTCGCGCAGCACCTCCTCGGTGTGCTCGCCCAGATCGGCTATCGGCGTCTTGATCGATGCCGGCGTGCGCGAGAGCGTCACCGCCTGGCGGATCAGCTTCACTTCGCCGCGCTTGGGCTGGCTCACCGACTGCGCGATGCCCAAGTGCTGCACCTGCGGATCGGCGAACACCTGATCGATCGTGTAGATCGGCCCGCACGGCACGCCGGCCTTGTTGATGATCGCGATCCATTCGGCGCTGGGTTTCACCGCAAGCGCGTTGTTGATCGCCTCGTTCAGCGACGTCCGGTTCTTGCTGCGCAGCTTGCCGTCGGCGTAATCGGGATGCTCGATCAGGTGCGACAAGCCGATGGCGTTGCACAAGCGCACCCACATGCCCTGCCCCGAGGCGCCGATGTTGATGTAGCCGTCCTGCGTCCGATACGCAGAGGTCGGCATGCCGGTGGGGTGATCGTTGCCGACCTGACCGGCGACTTCACCGCTGACGGTGTAGCGCGCCGCCTGGAAATCGAGCAGACCGACGATCGAGTGCAGCAGATTGCCCTGCACCCATTGACCTTCGCCCGAGTGCTCGCGCTCGTACAACGCGATCAGCACGCCGGTGGCGGTGTAGATGCCGCAGGCCATGTCGCCGACGGCGGCGCCGACGCGCATCGGGCCGTCGCCGGGCTTGCCGGTCACCGACATCATGCCGCCCATGCCCTGCGCGATCTGATCGACCCCGGGCCACTCGCGATACGGGCCGTCCTGCCCGAAGCCGGAAATGGAGGCGAGGATGATGCGGCGATTGACCTTCTTGAGCGACTCGTAGTCGATGCCCAGCCGGAACTTCACGTCGGGCCGATAGTTCTCCACGACCACGTCGGCGCGCTCGACCAGCTTCATGAAGACCGCCTTGCCCTCGGGCGATTTCAGATTGAGCGTGACCGAGCGCTTGTTGCGATGCAGGTTCTGCATGTCGAAACCGTCGCGGCCGCCCACCTGGTCGGCGTTGGCATCGAGCCCCGGTGGCGACTCGACGCGAATCACGTCCGCGCCGAAATCGGCAAGCTGCTTGACGCACGAGGGGCCGGCACGCGCGCGCGTGAGGTCGAGAACGCGCAGTCGCGCAAGCGCGGTGGAAGCGTGAATGGCTGGCATCGAAAACTCCTGGAGCGCCTGACAGAATTACCGTCAGGCGGCATAGATAGGGGGTTTGGGGGAGGTATCCACCAAAATTGTTAGCTACTCCTTACTTGCGCACTTCGCGCTGGAACACCTCGAGGCAGCGCGCCTTGGCTCGGACGAACTCTTCGGACGTAAGCGTTTCGGGATGACGCGGACGCGGCGCGCGAAACGGCACGATCTCGGCGATGCGTGCCGGCCGCCGGGTGAGCAGCAGCACCTGATCGGCCAGATATACCGCCTCCTCCAGATCGTGCGAGACGAGGATCATCGTCGTCCCGGTCGCCTGGAAGATATCCTGCAGCTTGTCGCGCATGAACAGCGTCATCTCGTAGTCGAGCGCGGAGAACGGCTCGTCGAGAAACAGCACCTCGGGGTGCGGCGCCAATGCGCGCATGATCGACACCAGCTGCTGCTGTCCGCCCGAGAGCTCGTACGGATAGCGGTGCATGTCGAACTTGATGTCGAACGAGCGCACCAGCTCCTCGGCACGCGCATCGCATTCGCCCTTGGGCTTGCCGGCGATCTGCAGCGGGTACTTGATGTTGTCGATCGCGCGCTTCCACGGGAACAGCGCCTCGCGGTAGTTCTGGAACACGTAGCCGATCACCGTGTCCTTGAGCGGCTTGCCGTCGAACAGCGCTTCGCCCGCATCCATGTCGAGCAGGCCCGAGACCATGTTGATCATGGTCGACTTGCCACAGCCATTCGGTCCGAACACCGAGGTGATCTGGCCCTTGGGGATGTCGAGATCGAAGTTGGTGTAGAGCGGTTGGCCGCCGAAGGCCTTGCTCAAGCCGCGGATGGTGATGTGGGTCGGAGCGGTCGTCACAGCCTGCGGTGTAGTTGGAGCGTTCATGTGGATCAAGAAAGTTACTTGCCGCCCCAGTGCACGAATCGGCGCTCCATGACGATGAACAGCAGGTTCAACCCGTATCCGAGCACGCCGGCGGCGAAGATCGTCGCGTACATTTCCGGCATGTTGAACACCGACTGCGCGTTGATGACGCGCTGACCCAGCCCGTCGGTCGAGCCGATGAACATCTCGGCGACGATGACGATCACCAGCGCGAACGACACGCCGGCGCGCATGCCGACGAACGTCTGCGGCAGCGACTCGAGCAGCGTCACGCCGAGCATGATGCGCGCCTTCGAAGCACCCATCACCCGCGCGGCGGCCTGGCGAGTCTTGCGCGCGTTCATCACGCCATAGGCGGTGTTGAACAGAATCAGCAGGCTCGCCCCGAACGCCGCCACCGCGATCTTGGTGCCTTCGCCCACGCCCAGAATGACCAGGAACAGCGGGAACAATGCGGAGGCCGGTGTCGAGCGGAAAAAATCGATCACGAATTCGACCGATCGATACACGCGTGGCGACGAGCCGAGCACGATGCCCAGCGGTACGGAAATCGCCACCGCGATGACGAAAGCGAGCAGCGTGCGCCGCACCGTGATCAGGAAATCGTTGATCAGCGCCCCGCCGACGAAGCCATCCCAGATGGCCTTGATCGAGTCGCCCGGCGAGGGCAAAAGCACCGGGTCGATCAGCTTGAGCTGATAGACGATCCACCACAGCAGCAGGAAGCCGAGTGCGCCGAGCGCCGGCGTCAGGACACCAAACCGTTCGTTCATCGCGTGCTCGACCTCCCTGCTGCGCGCGGGGAGGGATCGACCCGGTGGCTCAGTACGTCTTCAGGAATGATTTGACGTCGATCTTGTTTTTCACCAGACCAGCTGCCGTGGCCAGATCAGTGAGCTTCTGGAAATCGGCGATCTGAGCGGGCGAGAGATCGCGCACCATGTTGTAGTACGAGAGCGGCACCGTCTGTGCAATCTCCGCCGCGGTGTTCATGTGCTTGACCAGCAGCTCGCGCGCTTTCGGATCATCGTTACCGTCTTTCAGCGCCTTGGCCCAGGCACGTGCGAAGCGCTCGGCGACCTGAGGACGCTCCTTCAGGAATTTGTCGCTCATCACGCCGCCGGCGAGCACCGCGCACGCATCGGGCCGCCCGAGCAGGTGCGTGGCGATCACGCCCGATTCCAGTCTGCGCCCGATGCCGCGATGAACCATCATGCTCACCACCGGCTCGAGCGTGTAAGCCACTTCGAACTGCCCGGACTGCAGCGCGCCGATATGCACGCTCATCTGCTGTTCCTGCATCGTGTAGTCGCGGCCTTCTTCCAGCCCATTGGCCTTCAGCACGCCCTTGGCGACGAACAGGTTGCCCGGTCCGGGTGCGCTCATGATGCGCTGCCCTTTCAGATCCTTGAGCGACTTGATCGTCGTGTTCTTCGCCGACACCACGTACGCTTCGAGCTGGTATTTGGTGTTCTGGCAGTTGATCGAAAAATAGTTCGCCGTGCCGGGGCGGATCGAGTTGATGTTCGCGCCTTCGAGCGACAGCAGATTGGAGGCGGTATCGACGTCGCCCTTGACCAGCGCCTGGACGATCAGCGGATGGTTCGCGAGCGGCACACCTTCGACTTCGAGGTTCTCGGCCTTGAAATAGCCGCGTTCGTTGGCGATGAAGTACGGCATCGCCGACGAGGCGATGAACAACGCCATCTTCACCTTGTCCTGCGCGATAGCGACAGGTGCGGCCAACGCCGTCGACGCGGCGACGAGCGCGGGCAGTGCAAACCGCGGGAACCAACGCATGATCAATCCTCCAGGAAGAAACTCGGCATGCGGCGCATGGCGGTGCGTAGATGCACGCGCTGCGGCGCGGGTTTGTCAATCGGCGCTGATCATAATATAAGTGCACGGCCCTCCCACCATTTGTCCAGACCAGCTCACTGCGATGACCACGCTATTTCGACCCGCACCCCACGCCGAAGGCATCGGCCAATCCGTCCTGCGGCGCGAGGATCGCAAGTTCCTCACCGGTGCCGGCAACTACGTATCCGACATGACGTTCGAAGGTGAACTGCACTGCGCCTTCGTGCGCTCCCCCCACGCGCATGCGCGGATACGGAGCATCGGCACCAAGGCAGCGCAGCAGGCGCCGGGTGTGGTTGCGGTGTTTACCGGCGCCGACATGGCCGCCGACAAAGTCGGGCCGATGACGCCGCTGTGGATCCTGCCGGGCGTGAATGGCACCAAGATGATCGATCCGCCGCGCTGGGCCCTGTCGCGCGGCACCGCGCGCCATGTCGGCGAAACGGTCGCGATGGTGGTCGCCGCGACACGCAATCAGGCCCTCGATGCCGCCGAGCTGGTCGAAGTCGACTGGGAAGCGCTGCCCGCCGTGGTCGACGTGCGCGATGCGGTCGCACCGGGCGCCGTGCAGCTGCATCCGGAGGCGCCGGGCAACGAGATACTGCGATTCCAGCGCGGCAATGAAGCGGCCGTGAACGCGGCGTTTGCCGGCGCCAAACATGTGATCAAGCGCGATCTGATCAATCACCGGATCGCGTGCGCCGCGCTCGAACCGCGCGCGGTCATTGCCATCGCCGCGGCCAATCGCGGCATGGACGGCCATGAACTGGTGATCTACTCGGCCACCCAGGTGCCGCATCACATCCGCAAATTCGTCGCCGAGCAGCTCAGCCTGCCCGAGAACTCGGTGCGCGTGATCGGCCCGGATGTGGGCGGCGGCTTCGGCACCAAGGGCAAGCACTATCCGGAAGAGATCATCCTGGCGTGGGCGGCGCGCAAGCTGCACCGGCCGCTCAAATGGGTGTCGACGCGCGGCGAAGCGTTCGTGTCGGACTATCAGGCGCGCGACCACGTCACCCAGGCCGAACTCGCGCTCGATGCCAACGGCAAGTTCCTCGCGTTGCGCGTCTCGACGCTCGCTTCGGTGGGCGCGTATGTCTCGACCGTGGGCTGCGCGGTGCCGACCTCGGTGTACACCGGTGTGCTGTCCGGGCCCTACACGATCCCGGCGATATTCGCCGATGTGCGCGTGCTGCTCACCAACACCGTGCCCACCGATGCGTATCGTGGCGCAGGCCGACCCGAGGCGTGCTACGTGCTCGAATCGCTGGTCGAAGAAGCGGCCGTGCAACTGGGCATCGATCGGATGGATCTGCGCCGGCGCAACTTCATTCCGGTCACCGCGATGCCGTACCCGACCGCCGTCGGCCCGACCTACGACTGCGGCAACTTTCCGCAGGTGTTCGAGCGCGCATTGAAGATCGCCGACTACGCGGGTTTCGCCAGGCGCAAAGCTGAAGCTGAGAAGAAAGGGCTGATCCGCGGCTTCGGCATCTGTTATTTCGTCGAGAGTTCCGGCGTGGCGCCATCGAAGTACGCCGGCATGTTCGGCGCGCGTGCGGGCTTCTTCGATTCGGCCGACATCCGCGTCGCCGCCGACGGCAGCCTGCTGGTGTGCTGCGGCACGCACAACCACGGCCAGGCGCACGTCACGACCTATGCGCAGGTGATCGCCTCGAAGATCGGCGTGCCGCTATCGATGGTGGAAATCTTCGAGGGGGATACCGCGCGCGTGCCTTACGGCACCGGCACGTTCGGATCGCGCTCGATGGTGATCGCCGGTTCAGCCATCGTCATGGCCGCCGACAAGGTGATCGAGAAAGCCAAGCGCGCTGCCGCGCACTTGCTCGAAGCCGCGGAGAAAGACGTCGAGCATGCGCTGGTCGAGGGCCAAGGCGAGTTCCGCGTGGCAGGCACCGATCGCAAACTTTCCTGGGCCGATGTGGCGCGTGCCGTCACCTACGCGCACAACCTGCCCTCCGGCATGGAGCCGGTGCTGCATGAGAACGCGTTCTTCGATCCGACCAATCTCACCTGGTCGAACGGCGCGCAGGTGTGCGAACTGGAGATCGATCCTGCCACCGGCGTCACCAAGCTCATCAACTACGCTTCGGTCGATGACATCGGCACGGTGATCAATCCGATGGTCGTCGAGGGGCAGTTCCACGGCGCGCTCGCGCAAGGCATCGGCCAGGGCATGTTCGAAGCCACCGCCTACGACCGGCAGACCGGCCAAGTGTTTACCGGCTCGTTCATGGACTACGTGATGCCGCGCGCCGACACCATGCCCAACATCATCGCCGAGACCGACGAGTCGCAGCCGTGCACGCACAACCCGCTCGGCGCGAAAGGCTGTGGTGAGTCGGGCACGATCGGCGCACCGGCGGCGATTACGAGCGCGATGATCGACGCGCTACGCCCGCTCGGGGTGAAGGAGCTCGCGATGCCGTTCACGATGGAGAAAGTGTGGCGAGCCATTGCCCGCGCGAAAGGCAAAGGCTGAAGGCGGCGCGCGATACGCGCCGCCTTAGTGCCGCGGCATCGCGACCGCGACGCCGCTAGATCTGCTCCCCCCGCAGCCGCCGCGCCTCGATCGCCGCGGGGCGATTCACCGACGCCTCGAGCCACGTTTTGAGCTTGGGATAGTCGGCCAGCCGCTCGTACTTCATCGCGAACAGCGAATACAGCACGCTCGCCGGGATCAGATCGGCCATGCCCCATTTGTCGCCCTGCAGATACGGCGTCTGATTGAGCTGGCTCTCGATCACCTTCAGCTTGGCAAGCAGCGTCGGCTCGTTCGCCTCGGCGATCTTCGGATCGCGCTTCTCCGGCGGAAACCGGAACCGATGCTGGAATACGAACGTCATCGGGATCTCGACGTCGTTCGCGATGTAGAACGCCCACTGCAGCATGCGGCCCTTGCCTGCTGCGTCTTTCGGATAGAGCGGGCTGTTGTACTTCTCGGCCAGGTAGAGATTGATCGCCGCCGACTCCCACATCACGAAACCGTCGTCATCGATGGTCGGCAGCCGTCCGTTGGGGTTGAGCTTGAGGTACCAGTCGGACTTCGCAGTCGCATCGGGCACCATGATGGTCACGTTGACGTGCTCGAACGGAATGTTCGACTCCTTGCACAACCAGGCAACGCGAAATGCGCGTGACTGCCACTGCCCATAGATCTTCAGCATCGTCGGCCTCCTCGATCGGAGTGTTGGAAGGGGTGGAAAAGCGCCGGCGATTATGAGGGATTCGATCGAACGCGAACGACCCTGCGCGTGTGATCGGTTGCCATCGATCTGCGCTAATCTGCGCCATCGGCAGATCACAAATCGATTGACGCAACATTGGAGGACACCATGACGCAGACAACCTCGCGCTTCGGCAGCAGCCGCGACACCGTGCGCAGCGAAGACGCGCCCTTGCTCACCGGTCGCGGCCGTTTCAGCGACGACGTGAACGAGCCCGGGCAGGTGTACGCCGCGTTCGTGCGCTCGACGCTCGCCCACGCAGAGGTTCGCGCCCTCGACACGGCGGCCGCACGTGCGATGCCCGGGGTGCTCGCCGTGATCACCGGCAAGGACACCGCCGCGGCCGGCCTCGGCGGCATCGGTCCGGCGCTGGTGATTCCCGGGCGCGACGGCAAGCCGATGTTCGGTGCGTCGGCGCCGATCATGGCCGGCGAACGCGTGCGTTACATCGGCGAGGCGATCGCGCTTGTGGTCGCCACCACACAGGCGCAGGCCGATGACGCAGCCGAGCGCGTGAGCGCCGATCTGCATGAGCTACCGGCGGCGGCCGATGCGGTTAGCGCCAGCGCCGCGAGTGCAGCGCAGCTTTGGCCGCAAGCGCCGGGCAACATCGCACTCGACTGGCAGGATGGCGACGTCGCCGCGGTGGAGGCCGCGTTCAAGCGGGCCACGCACGTCGTTCGCACCAAGCTCGAAGACACACGCATCGCACCGGCGGCGATGGAGCCGCGCGCGGCGATCGGCCAGTGGGACGCCAAGGCGCAGCGCTACACGCTGACCGCCAGCACGCAGGGCGTGGCGATCGTGCGCAAGCAGCTGGCCGAGCAGGTGTTCAAGGTGCCGCCGCAACAGATCCGCGTGCTCACCTACGACGTGGGCGGCGGGTTCGGCATGAAGGCGTACACGTATCCGGAGTACGCGGCGATCATGTTCGCGGCGCGTCAGGTCGGCAAGCCGGTGAAGTGGCGCGCCACGCGGCTGGAGAGTTTCGTCACCGACACGCATGCGCGCGACGGGGTGATCGAAGGCGAGATGGCGCTCGATGCCAACGGCAAGATCCTCGCGCTGCGCGTGTCGAATCTGGTCGGGATGGGCGCATACGTGACGACGTTCGGCGCGATCTTCACCACCAGCAACACCAAGAACTGCCTGTCGAGCGTCTACGCGATCCCGGCGATCCAGACAAACATCAAGGTGGTACTCACCAACTCGACGCCGCTTGGGCCGTATCGCGGCGCCGGACGACCCGAAGCGATCTACGTGGTCGAGTATCTGCTCGATCAGGCCGCGCGCGAAATGAACATCGAACGCAGCGAACTGCGCCGGCGCAACTTCATTCCGGCGAGCGCGATGCCGTACAAGGCGGCCACCGGCATGCTGTACGACTCGGGCGAGTTCGAAACGATCATGGACAAGGCGCTGGCCTTGGCCGACTGGAAAGGCTTCGCCGCGCGTCGCGCCACCTCGGCGCGCACGGGCAAACTGCGCGGCATCGGCATGTGCTGTTTTCTGGAAGTGGCCGGCGGCATCCTCGATGAGACGGTCGATCTGCGCTTCGAAGCCGACGGCAAGGTGGCGCTGCGCACCGGCGTGCAGGCGATGGGGCAAGGACATCTGTCCACCTTTCCGCCGCTGATTGCACGCAAGCTCGGCGTGCCGGCGAGCGCGATCCGACTCGTACAAGGCGACTCCGACGAAGTGCCGGCTGGCACACCTTCGGTGGCATCGCGTTCGACCATGATGGCCGGCAGCGCCACCGCAATGGCGTGCGACGAGGCGATCGACAAGGGCAAGCGGATCGCAGGTCATGTGCTTGAGGCCGCCGTGGCAGACATCGAGTTCGTCAACGGCAACTTTCGCGTGAGCGGCACCGACCGCGCAGTGCCGATCCTCGATCTGGCGCAGCGCGCCAAGTCGATGAAGGATCTGCCCGAAGAACTGGCCAAGGGGCTGGACGCGGTGGCGAAGTTCGTTTCGCCCTCGATGAGTTTTCCCAACGGCTGCCACGTGAGCGAGATCGAGATCGATCCGGAAACCGGCATCACCGAGGTGGTGCGCTACTCCGCGATCGACGATGTCGGCAACGTGCTGCACGAGACGATCGTCGACGGGCAGATTCATGGCGGCGTCGCGCAGGGGCTGGGCCAGGTGCTGGGCGAATGGATCCGCTACGACCGCAGCGGCCAGTTGCTCACCGCCTCGTTCATGGACTACGTGATGCCGCGCGCCGACGACATGCCGAGCATGGCGGTCGGCCATCACGCCGTGCCGTGCACCACCAACCCGATCGGCGTGAAAGGCGCGGGCGAATCGGGCGTCGCCGGCGCGCTGCCCTCGGCGATGAACGCGGTGCTCGATGCACTGAGCGCGCGCGGCATCCGCCACTTCGATCTGCCGGCCAGTCCGGAGCGGGTGTGGGCAGCGTTGCATAGCGCGAAGTAGCCGCGACGCATGCTGATCGGTGAGTTGCTCGAGGCGAGCGCACGGCGCTTCGGCGATCGGGTCGCGCTCGTCGACGGCGATCGCTCGACCACCTACGCCGAGCTCAATGCGCTGGCCAACCGCTGCGCGCATGGACTGCGCACGCTGGGAATCGCGCCGGGCGATCGCGTCGGCATTCTCGCGGGCAACAGCGAGCACTACGCCACGATTTACTTTGGCATCGCCAAAGCAGCGGCGGTGTCGGTGCATCTGCCGGTGCGGTTCGCCGCCGCGGAGCTCGACTATGCGCTGAAGAAAGTGCCACTGGCGGCGCTCTTCATCGATCCGGCGTTGCAGTCACTGGTTGCGGTTGCCAGTCAACATCTGCCCGCACGCCGGGTCGTGTTCATCGACGAGGCGGTTTCAACGATGCGCCCCACGCTCGGATCGGTGCTGCACGGTCAGGCCGATGTGCCCCCGCCCTGCACCATCGAGCCACACAGTGCAAGCGCAATCCTGTTCACCAGCGGCACCACCGGCTTTCCGAAGGGTGCGATCCAGCCGCATCACGGACGATGGCTATCGTCGCAGGTGTCGCTCGCCGACTTCGCGCTGCAGCCCGACGACGTACTCGCACTCGCCTCGCCGCTCTATCACGCCGCCGGCCTGTACACCTGGTTTCAGACCGGCATCTGCGCCGGGGCGAAGATCGTCGTCATGCATGGATGGGACCCGCAGGCGTTCATCGCGGCGGTCGAGCGTCATCGCATCACCGGCGCGTTCGCGGTGCCCACCCAACTGGCGATGCTGCTCAAGCACCCGGCGTTCGACGCGGAGCGTCTGGCCTCCCTGCGGCTGATCGTCTATGGCGGCGCGCCGGGCGATCCGACGCTGGTCGCGGCGCTGGAACGCGCGCTGCCGCAGGTGCGGTTCGTACAGAACTACGGTCAGACCGAGACCGGGCCGCTGTTCAGTCAGCAGCCGCACGAACGTCGAGTCGCACCAGAGTCGATCGGCAGACCCAACACGATGGTCGAGGTAGCCGTATTCAAAGCGCCCGGCACCCCGGCGGCTCCTGGCGAAATCGGCGAGCTCGCCACGCGTGGTGCGCATGTCGCGCTCGGCTATTTCGATGACGCAGCGGCGACGCGTGATCTGTTCCGTTCCGACGACGGCTGGGCCTGGACCGGCGATCTCGCCACGGCCGACTCCGCGGGCTTCCTCTCACTGGTGGGCCGCACCAAGGACACGATCATCGCGGGCGGCATCAACATCTATCCGAGTGAGCTGGAGCGCGTCGCGAAAACGCATCCGGGCGTCGCAGATTGTGCGGCCTTCGGAATCGCTGATCCAACCTGGGGTGAGTTGCCGGCGCTTGCGGTGGTTAGCCGCCCGGGCGTGGATCTGTCCGCCGCGGAGCTGACCGCATTATTCGAGTCCGGCGAGCAGATCGGCCGCCACAAGCGGCCCCGCGCGGTGTACTTCGTCGATGCCTTGCCCTACACGCCCGCGGGGAAACTATTGCGCGTTGAACTGAGGCGGATGTTGGCTACACCGTCGCACTGACTATTTGCACGCCGCGGCGACGGCCGGATCCGCGCTTGATTTCGCCTTGAGGAAGGCGCAGCTGTTGGCCGCGAAGTAGCTGTTGTTCTCCTTGAGCTGAGTCATCAGCGCGTTTTGCAGGGGCGCCCAGCACAGGTCGCGCGCGATCGATACACCCGCATCGATGAACGGTCTGTAGTTGTCGTGATCGGGCAGCACGAGCGCTGCCATCGTGGCGAGCTTGACGTCTTCGTCGCTGCAACTGCGCGACGCGCTCTCCTTCACGAGACCTGCCTTGAAGAATGGGGCCGCGAACCAGTCACGCATGTTCAGTCGCGCAAGCTTGCCGGCCTTGAATGCCAGATCGCGGTTGTCGGGGTCGGCCGCTACGAACGTGCGCAGTTCCTTGCCGCAATGCTCGGCCGACCACCGATCGGCAAAGCAACCCTCGAACGACTTGAGCCCGACTTCGGCACGCTTGTCCATGAATGAGCGCGAGCGTTGAAGGTGGCCATAGCGGCGAAGCAGATGTTCGCTCGTCATGATGCCCTCGAGCGGACGTTGCTGCGCGACGCTTCCCTCGAGCAGGCCGATGCCGGCCCGTTCGGCGAGCTGTTCCCACGCTTTATTGCGGCTCGCGGGCGCGATGTCGTCCAGATGCTCGGCAAGCTCGATCCACGACTTTCCGGCGGCAAGCGCGTCCAGATCTTTCATCGTATAGCGGCGCTGCTGGGCAGTCGCGTCAAGAGCGAGACTCAACAAGACCGTGGCGATCGATGCTGCGAAAAGTGCGCGAATCATGAAGCCCTCATTGGTGTGCTGACTGCGCGCGCTGGTTGGAGCGCTGACTGCGCGCGCTAGTTGGAGCGCTGGCGCCTGGTGTACTCGTCGACGATCGCGGTCACGTCGACGCGCGCCGACTCGGTTTCGACGTAGCTCATCCGGATCGGCGCGCGCTTCGAGCCTTTCGGGTAGACCTCGTACGCACCGCCTCGCCACACGACCGTCACGTAGTTCGGATCGGTCTTCACGTTCAGCAGCTCGTAGTTCTCGCGCTGATTGCCGAGTGACACGCGTTGGTGCAGCAGCACCGTGTTGTCCCATTCGCCTTCGATGCCCTGGAGCTTGATCAGCAGTTGATCCTTGGCCCGCGGCTCGAGGTACACCATGGTCATGCGTTCACCCTCGGCGCCTTTGAATACCTTTGCGACCGGGTGAGCTCTTGGAGTTTGCGCGGCGACAACGCCCGCACCGATCACGAGCGCCGAGGTGAGAATCAGGGCCGGGAACCTCAACATGCCGCCGCTCCAGTATCGAAGTTGAACGCCGCATTCTCACTGGCCGACGCGGTGGATCCGTGCGGGATCCAGCCGTGGACTGAGACGAATATCACTGATCAGCGCCGCGCAGCCGCCCGACCGCTCAACTGCTCCGCGCCTGCACGCTGCGATGCGTCCGAATCGTGCACCATGCGCAACGGTCGACCGGCGCCCATCGGAAACACGTCGTATACCGATGCGCGTTGCACGATCGACACGTAGTTGGGCGCGCCGCGTGCCGTCCACAGCTCGAAGTTCTCGTGGTCGCGTTCGAATACGATGCGCTTGTGGCGCAGAACCTTGTTGTTCCACTCGCCGTCGATGCCTTCGAACTTGATGAGCAGCTCGTTCTTGGCGCGCGGTTCGAGAAACGTCATGGTGATGCGTTCGCCGTTAGGCCCGGTCAGCACGCGCACGTGCTGGGAAGCCTGTTGGCCTTGAGCCGCCGCGCCGCCAATGAACAATGCCAGGACCCACCCCACTGCGAGCACGGCGTGATGCCGCATGTCGACCTCCGATCTTAATTTCTCTGCATCGATTATCTCGATGCGAAACCTCGACGACAACGTCCGCGCGCACGACATCCGCTTGATGACTTGCCCGATGCCGCGCAATCCGCGCAGACTCAGGCAATCTGAACCGTTTCGAACAATCGCCGTAGCGAAGACGTCGTGACCACCCCCATCCGCATCCCGATTCTGATCGTCGGCGCCGGCCCGGTCGGCCTGGCGCTGGCGGGCGACCTCGGTTGGCGTGGACAAGCATGCATGCTGGTCGAGCAGGGCGACGGCTCGATCGTTCAGCCACGCATGGACATGGTGGGCGTGCGCACCATGGAGTTCTGCCGGCGATGGGGCATCGTGCCTTGGGTGGAGGCTTCGGCCTATCCGCGCGACTATCCGCAGGACAACATCTACCTCACCAGCTTCACCGGCTGGGAGCTCGGCCGTGAGCCGATGCCGACGATGCATGCGGCGCGTCCGCCGGAGCAGTCGCCGCAACGGCGCGAGCGCTGTCCGCAGAACATGTTCGATCCGATCCTGCGGCGCTTTGCGCAGTCGCACGCGAACGTCACGCTGCGCTATCGAGTGCGGCTCGAGTCATTCACCCAGGACGCTGATTGCGTGCGCGCAGTCGTGTTCGATCAGGAACGCGGCACTCACGAGACGATCGAGGCGCAGTATCTGATCGGCTGCGACGGCGCAGCCAGCGTGGTGCGCGAGACGCTCGGCATTCGGCTGCAGGGCAATCCGGTGCTCACCTACACCACCAACGTCATCTTTCGCACCGACGGTCTCGACGCGCTACACGATCGCCGGCGCGGCTATCGCGCCATTCTGATCGGTCCCGAAGGCACCTGGGCCACGATCGTTGCGATCAATGGTCGCGATCAGTGGCGCTTCTCGATCATCGGATCCACGACGAAGCGCGAGTGGTCGGTCGATGACATTCACGCCGCGATCCGCCGCGCCGTCGGCAAGCCGTTCGACTACGAGATCCTCTCGATCGTGCCGTGGACGCGCCGCGAACTGGTCGCCGAAACATTTCGTGCGCGCCGCGTATTCATTGCGGGCGACGCTGCGCACATGATGTCGCCCACTGGCGGATTCGGCATGAACACCGGTATCGGCGATGCGGTCGATCTGTCTTGGAAGCTCGATGCAGCGCGCGCGGGCTGGGGCGGTGAGGCGCTGCTCGATGCCTACACGGCGGAACGCAAACCAGTGGCCGAGCGCAACGTGAGCGAGGCGAGCGGCAATCTGGCACGCATGTGCTCGGTGCCGCCAACGCCCGAGTTGTGGGACGACACCGCCGCAGGTGCAGCGGCCCGCGCCCGCATCGGCGCGTACTTCACCGAAATCATGAAGCGCGAGTGGTTCACGCTCGGCATTCACCTGGGTTACCGCTACGACGATTCGCCGATCCTGTGGCCCGACGAAACGCCAGCGCCACCGTTCGAAGTCAGCCGTTACGTGCAGGGCTCGCATCCTGGTTCGCGCGCGCCGCACGTGTGGCTGGACGGCGGATTTTCCGACGGGCGCTCCACGCTCGATCTGTTTGGGCGAGGTTTCGTGCTGCTCGATTTTAGGGATATCGCGACCGACTCGGGCGAACTCGAACGCTGTGCGAGTGCGCACCGCATTCCCCTGACCGTTCACCATGTCAAGCACGCTCCCGCGCGACAAGCCTACGAACGCCGCTTCGTGCTGGTACGACCCGACGGGCATACTTGCTGGCGCGCCGACGCGTTGCCCGCGCAGCCCGAACGTTGGCTGGCTCGGGTTGTCGGTCGATGAACGCGATTCAACAGGAGCCCACAATGGAACGTGATGCGGCCGCCGTGCGTGAAGCGTTGCGATCTGCACCGAGTCTGCCGGTGCTCTATCCGCAGCTCGCGGAGCTCTCGATCGGCGCGGGCTGGAACAAGCGCGAGCCTGCGATCTGGCCGGCGCCGCGCAGGAATTTCCAACCGCATCGCTGGCACTATCGCGATGCACAGGCCGCGTTCGACGCTGCGGGCCGCCTGGTTTCGACCGAGCAGGCCGAGCGGCGCAATCTCATCCTGGTCAATCCGATCGAAGGCAATCAGTACGCGACGCTGCGCACGATGGTGGTGGCGTATCAGTCGATCCTGCCGGGGGAGATGGCACGCTCGCACCGCCATTCGCCCAACGCGCTGCGCCTGGTACTCGATGCCGGCGACGGTGCCTTCACGACCGTCGATGCGAGGAAGATCCCGATGCACGATGGCGACGTGGTGCTGACCCCGTCGTGGTGCTGGCATGGTCATGGCCACGATGGCGCGCGACCAGCCGTGTGGGTCGACTATCTCGACGTGCCCTTGGTGCAGTTGCTCGAGCCGATGTTCTTCGAGGAACATCCCGATCGCACTCAGCAGCCGATCGCTACTGCACCGGAGTCACCCTACATCTTCTCGTTCGCCGCGACGCAATCGCGCCTGGCTGGCGCTGCCTCGCATCCGCAATTCGGGCGCAGTATCGAGTTAGGTGCCCCGGCGCTCGATACGCTTGGGCTGCACATGATGGCGCTCGATGCCGACCGAGAAACGGCATCGCTCACGACGACGGCGAACAATGTCTACACGGTCGTGCAGGGTAGCGGACGCAGCACGATCGAAGGCGAGTCGATCGCCTGGGAGCGCGGCGATGTGATCGCGGTACCCGCGTGGCGCGCGCACCAGCATCTCGCCGAGCGCGATGCCATTCTGTTTCGCGTGACCGACGCGCCGGTGATGGCAAAACTCGGGCTGCTGCGAACGAACCAGGCCTGAGGCCGGTCCGCCTGCAGTTCGTTCTCGAAATCAAGAACGCTACGATCCGAAACACGACAGCCCCTCTACCCCAAAGTAAATCACAAGTGAACGAAGCCAACAAACCGCCTCCGGAGGGATTCACCCCGATCGAGCGCACCAGTGCGTTTCGCGAACTGACCGGCCCGTTTTTCGTGCGACACGATGCGCTCGGCGCGACCATGGGTTTCTGGTCGGATGCACGCCACACCAACCTCGGCGGCAATGTGCACGGCGGCATGATCGCGGTGCTGGCCGACACCGCACTCGGTTACGCGATCCACCGGCGCTATGGCACCGGCCAGCCGATGGCCACCACCAGTCTGCAGGTCGACTACATCAACGGCGCGCCGCTGGGCGCATGGATCGAAGCGCGCGTGATCGTCAAGAAGACCGGGCGGCGCATGGCATACGCGAGCTGCGATATCTGGGCGGGCGATCGGCTGCTGGCGCAATCGAACGGCGCGTTCCTGGTGCGCACGCTCAGCGAGCGCAAGGGCGACGGCGACACCAACGAACCCACGCGGTAGAAGGGGCGCGACGCGGCCGATCCCGTACGGGTGAACGCGGGTCTACTTCCTGCGCTCGACCGACAACGTCTGCGTGATCACGCACGCGCACGCCGGCTGAAGCGTCACCACGTCATCGCCGGCATTGGCCACTTCCAGGCACAGGAACTCGCGCCAGTTCGCCGGGGGAATGTCGCCGATCGCGCTGATGCGTTCACGACCCGGGTTCCACACCACCAGCGCGCGACTGTTGTTTGCGCGGATGTGGATGCGCCGAGCGAGCACCGGGTCGTCCAAGGTGTATGCGCCGCGCGCACCCACATACACACGATCACATTCGCCTTCCAGCCGCCATGGTTGATCCTGCACCCGACGCGCGAAGTTGCTGGGCTTGTCGAGGTACGTGAGCCCCTCGATGCCGCCGATCGCGGCGCGAGCTGCATCGCCCACGCGAAAGTACGTGTGAAACGCCTGGGTGAGCGTGACCGGCGCATCGGTGGTGTTGGTGGTCTTGAGCGCCTGCGTGAGCGTCGCGCCGATCTCGAACATGAGTTCGACGCGCAGCGCATTCAACGCGCTGTCTTGAGGCACCAGCGATAGCGCCACGCTGCCCGCATCGCGTGCCTGCGCAAACGCCACCTTCCACGGCGCGGTGCGCGCGATGCCGTGCTGCGGCGCGCTGGCTTCGACGCCTTGCCGGCCGAACCACGGCCAGCAGATCGGCACGCCGCCGCGAATCGGTCGTGGCGGCTTCGATGTGCCCGGCGATACCCACAGCAGATCGTCGTGCCCCGCGGGCGCATACGAGAGCAGTTGTGCACCGAACAAGCTGATCGCGGCGCGCGCAGCGTGCGTTTCGACAAGCAGCGCTGGAATGTCGAGGAACGTGCCGAGTCGAACGTCCGCAACGTCGGCGATGGCTACCAGGGAGTCTTCGTTCATGGTGGGTCGATTGTATGCTGCGTACTCGTTGATTCACGATCGGAGCACGCGGTGACCCGACACAAACTCCTGCTGGATTGCGACCCCGGACACGACGACGCGGTCGCGCTACTGTTCGCACATCGGCGCTTCGAGCTGGTGGGTATCACCACCGTTCACGGCAACAGCACGCTGGAGAACACCACGCGCAACGCGCTGGCGCTATGCACGCTTGCCGGCATCGATGTGCCGGTGGCCCGTGGACACGCCGCACCACTGGCCGCGGCCGCACACCAGGCGAGCGAGATCCACGGCAAATCCGGACTCGATGGCGCGACGCTGCCCGCCCCCGACCGCGCACTGATCGACATGCACGCGGTCGATTTCATCATCGAGACGGCGCATCGCCATCGCGGCGAGCTCACGATCGCGCTGGTCGGTCCGCAGACGAATCTCGCGGTCGCGTTGCAGCGTGAACCGCGTCTTGCCGGCTGGCTGCGGGAGATCGCGATCATGGGTGGCTCCACCACACTCGGCAACATCACGCCTGCGGCGGAGTTCAACGTGTACTGCGACCCGGAGGCGGCCGCGATCGTGTTCGCGAGCGGTGTGCCGATCCGCATGATGGGCTACAACGTCACGCGCCAGACCGGCTTCAATCGGGCGGACGTGGACCGCCTGCGTGCCAGCGGCCGGCGCGTGGCCGGCACCATCGCCGATCTCATGGATTTCTATCTGAGCCGACAGCAGCGCGTGTACGGACTGGACGTCGCACCGATGCACGACGTGTGCGCGCTGGTGCCGTACGTGGCGCCCGAACTGGTGACGTACGTCGACGCATCAGTGCAGATCGAGCTGCAGGGCAACCACACCCGCGGCATGACGGTGTGCGATCTGCGGGGCGTGCGGCCCGGCTCCACTGAACAGATCAAAGCACCCACGAACGCCAACGCGAAGGTGGCACTGGCGGCACGCGAGCGTCCGTTGATCGACCTGGTACTGGAGGTGCTGCTGGAGTATTCGTGAAGGAACGCCCGTCGCCGGGTGCGGCGGGGGCGGGAGCGCCCTTACTCCTCACTCCGGTTTGATCCCCGCACGCTTGATCACCGGCCCCCACTTGTCGTACTCACCCTTCACGAACGCCAGATACTGCTCGGGCGTTCCCTGGATGACTTCGGCACCCCGCGAGGTGAGCTTCTCGCGCACATCTGGCGTGGCGGTGACTTTGTTGAGCGCCTGATTGATTCGCGCCACGACTTCCTTCGGCGTGGCCGCCGGCGCGTTCAAGCCGAACCAGGACGTGACCTCGAATCCCTTAAGCCCCGCTTCATCGAGAGTCGGCACGTCGGGAAACACCGGCGAGCGCTTGAGGCTGCTCACTGCCAGCGCGCGCGCCTTGCCCGCCTTGATGTTCGGCACCTGCGGCGGAAGGTTGTCGAACATTATCTGCACTTCGTTCGCCATGAACGCTGCCGTTGCCGGGCCGCTGCCGCGGAACGGAATGTGAACGATGAAGGTGTCCGTGCGCTGCTTGAACAGTTCCACCGAAAGCTGCGGCGAGGTGCCGTAGCCGGGCGAACCGTAGTTGAACTTGCCGGGATTCTTCTTCAGGTGCGCGATCAGCTCCTGAATGTTCTTGGCAGGAAACGACGGATGCACGGTCAGGATGTTGGGCACCTTGCCGTACTGGCCGATGTAGACCAGATCCTGCAGCGGACGATAGTTGAGCTTGGGATAGAGGCTCTCGCTGATGCCGAGCGATGGGTTGCCCAGCAGCAAGGTGTAGCCGTCCGGGGCGGCGCGTGCGACGAACTCCGCACCCACGTTGCCGCCGGCACCGGATCGATTCTCGATCAACACCGACTGGCCCAGCTCCTTTTGCATCTCCGGCTGGATGATGCGCGCGACCAGATCGATCAGCCCGCCCGGCGGATACGGCACGATGATGTTCACCGGCTTGACCGGATAGGCCTGACCCAACGCGACCGTTGGAATCAGTGCCGCGAGCAGCGACAGCAGTACACGGTGTCTCTTCATGATTGATCCTCCAATGTCATCGTCGGTACTTTACCCCGTAATCAACCCCTGAACGCCGCCTCGATCTCCTCGCGCGTGGGCATCGACGGCCCGGCGCCGGGCCGCTGGACGCAGATCGACGCGGCGACGTTGGCGAATTGCGCCGCGGCCTTGATCGTGCCGCCAGTTGTCAGCGCCGCAGCGAACGTGCCGACGAAGCAATCGCCCGCACCGGTCGCGTCCACGACCGCCACGTCGCGGCCGGGCAACTCGAACCAGGTGCTCTCACCCACGACGATCGCGCCGCGCGCACCCAAGGTGGCGATGATTGTGGGCAGACCGCGTTGGCGCAACGCGTCGGCCGCCTGCGCGACGAGATGCGACGCGGCGTCCTGATCGATCTGCGTCTGCGTCAGCGCCGACAGCTCGGTCTCGTTGACGATGAGTACGTGCGCGTGGGCGAGCAGCGACTGGACCTCGGCCAGCATCGGCGCGGCGTTGAGCACGGTGATCGCGCCATGGCGTTGCGCGCGTTGCAGCGCCGCGGCGACCGTCGTGATCGGGATCTCGAGCTGGGTCACCAGCACATCGCCGGGCGCAAACGCGAGGTCGTCCAGATCGGACGCGGCGAGGCTGCCATTGGCGCCAGGCACGACGACGATGCTGTTCTCGCCCGCGCTCACCGTAATGAGCGCGATACCAGTAGGAAGCGTCGGGTGCGTACGCACACCGGTGCAATCGACACCACTGGCGCTGAGGTACGTGCGCATCTGCCGGCCGTGGTCGTCGTCACCGACCGCCGCAACCATGGCCGTCGTGGCACCGGCTCGGGCGGCAGCGATCGCCTGATTGGCGCCTTTGCCGCCCGGATACTGCGCGAACGTGCGACCCGGCACGGTTTCGCCGGCGCGCGGAAAGCGATCAGCCGTCGCGACCAGGTCGACGTTGATGCTGCCGGCGACGATCACGCGACTCATGTTGGTGCGCCGCCGTATCAGAGAAGATCAGGCGAGCGAGCAGCCGCTGTCGGCGGACTGGTTGCGTCCGACTAGTCGACCTTGGCGCCGGTCTCCTTGACCACCTTGCCCCACTTCACGACTTCCTCTTTCACGTACTGCGCGAACTGCACGGGCGTGCCGCCGATCGGCTCGAATGCGAGCGAGGCCAGGCGCTCCATCACTTCGGGAGACTTGATCGCCTGGTTCACCGCATCGTTGAGGCGCTGTACCACTGCCGGTGGCGTGCCGGCGGGCGCGAAGAATCCGACCCAGGTGTAGTCCTGCACGTTCGGATACCCCTGCTCGGTGAACGTGGCCACGTCTGGCAGTGCGGGATGGCGCTTGGCGCTGGAGATCGCGATCGCCCGCAACTTGCCGGCGCGCACGTGCGGAATCGGCGCAGTGACCGCGAGCGAGCCCACTTGCGGTTCGCCGGCTACGACCGCAGCGGCTGCGGGGCCCGCGCCTTTGTAGTGCACACCTTGGACGTCGACCTTGCCGATCACACGAAACAGCATCTCGGCCGTGAGGTGCGGCGTGGTGCCGCTGCCAGGCGAGGCGTACGACAGCTTGGTGGTTTTCGCCAGCGCGAGCAGCTCCTGCAGATTCTTCACATTGACGCCTGGATGTACGACGACGAGATTGGGCTGCGTGGCGACCTGCACCACCGGTGCAAAGTCCTTCTCGGCGTCGTAGCCGGCGTTCGCGGTGAGGCTCGGATTAACGGCGAACGCCGAGGAGTTCGCGAGAATGGTGTAGCCGTCGGCCGGCGATTTCGCCACCGCGGCCGTACCGATGTTGCCGCCGGCGCCGACGCGATTCTCGACGATGAGCTGCTGGCCGAGCAGTTCCTGGGTCTTGGGCTGCACCAGGCGCGCGATCACATCCACCGGGCCACCTGGTGCGTGGGCCACGACGATGCGCACCGGCTTGCTCGGATAAGCCTGTGCATGCACTCCGGCGGTGATGGCCATCGCCACCACTGCGGATAACGCCCCGAGCAACGGCCGCGCGATGCCAACGCGGCGCGTTGGGCTATCAAATCCAGACGTGTGTGTGTTCATGGTTGGTCCTTGCATCCTCGCGATCGCAATCAGCCGCCAACAGCCAGCGGCGCCAGCGCGTCCAGCTCAGTCACAACGTCGATCACTACCGGCCGGTTGGCTTCCAGCGCGCGCGCCAGCGCCGGTGCGAATTCGCCGGGCTTCTCCACGCGGATGCCCACTGCACCCATGTCTTCGGCGATGCGTGCGAAATTGACCTTGGTGTACGTCCACAGCTCGAGTGCCTGCTCGGTTTGTTTGCCGCCGTAGACACGATCGAAGCCGCGCTTGGACTGATTGCCACCGCCATTGTTGTTGACCACAGTCACCGCGTTCATCTTCCAGCGCACCGCCGTCTCGATCTCACCGATGTGGTACCAGAACCCGGCATCGCCGGTGAACGTGACCACCGGCCGATGCGGCGCACCGCACTTGGCACCCAGCCCGGCGGGAAACGCCCAGCCCAGATGCCCGGCACTGCGGATGTAACTCTGACGCGGACTCTTCAGATCGAACATGCCGCCCATCCACATGCCGGCGTGTCCGGTGTCGACCACGACGATCGCATCGTCGGGCATGTGCCGCGACAGATCCCGACATAGCCGTTCCGGCCGCGTCGGCGCGGTATCGGCATCGAGCAGCGAGCGGTATTTCCCGTACCACTCCTCGCGTGTCGTATTGACCGTCTTGAGCCACGCTTGCCGTTTGCTCGACGTCGCACCATCCGCGTTTTCGATCATGCGCAGCAGCGCGGTCTTCGCGTCGCCGTGCACCGCAACCTGCAACGGATAGTTGCGCCCGAGTGCTTCCGCGTCGATGTCGATCTGAATGGCAGTCGCGCCTATCTTCGGCACCGCCCAGAAATGCGTCGTCATGCCGCCTGCCTCTGTGCCGATGAAGCACACCAGATCGGCCTGCGCGACGATACGGTTGGCGCTTTCGCGTGAATACGAGCCGACCACCCCCACCGACAGCGGATGGATGCCGGGGATGGTGTCTTTGCCGTTTAGCGAAGTCGCCACCGGGATGCCGAGCTTCTCGGCCAGCGCGACGACCTCGCGCTGCGCGCCCGAAGCGCGCACGCCACCGCCGGCGACGATCACCGGGCGCGCGGCGTTCTGCAGCAACTGCAGCGCGCTCATCACGCTGCCCCGCTCGGGCTCCGGCCGGAACGGCGGCACCTGCGCGAACAACGGTTCACACAGCGGCTCCATGTCGGCCTCTTCCTGATCGATCTGGCCTTCGTTGCCGCGAAACTGCAGATGCACCGGCCCGGGCGTGCCCGACACCGCCACCCGAAACGCCTGCCGCACCATGTCGGGGAAACGGGAAACGTCATCAACGGTGGCGTTGAACTTCGTCACCGGTTCGAACGCGGGTACGTCGTCGATCTCCTGATAGACCTTGCGGAACTTGGTCTTCGGATCACGTCCGCCGGTCATCGCGATCACCGGCGAGTGCGCGAGCCACGCGTCGCGCAGCCCTGCCGCGAGATTGAGCGCGCCGATCACCTGCGCCATGCAGACGCCCGGCCGCCCGGTGGCGCGCGCAAAGCCGTCGGCCATGTACGCAGCGGATTTCTCACCATGCGTGTGCACGCGCGCAATGCCGGTGCCGCGCCGCTCCATCTCGGCGAAGGTGGTGCGCAGCACCGCGGGCACCATGAACACGTGCGACACGCCGTAGCCCTTCAGCATGTCGGCCATCAGTTGTGCGCCGGTCATCTTGGCCATGGTCGTGCCTCTACTTGATCGCCAGCGGATTGATCGGCGAGCCCACGCCACCGGTGATCGGCAGCGCCGGTGCCACGAACAGAAATTCGTACACGCCGTCGGCGGCGCAGTCTTCGGCCAGGTCCTTGAGATAGAAGATCTCGCCCATGGTCATGCCCATGATCGGGATGGTGATCCAGTGCCAAGGTTGGTTGATGCCCTTCTCCGATTCATTCGGACGCACCTCGCAGCCCCAGGTGTCGCTCGCCAGCGCGGCCAGCTGCGTGCGCTGGATCCACTCGAGCGTCTCGAATGAAAACCCGGGCGCATCGCCGCCGGGATAGCCGTCCCAGCTGCCCGCCTTAAGCTTCTGTTCCATCTGCCCGGTGCGCACGATCACGAAATCGCCGCGCTTCATCTCGATGCCTTGCTTTTTCGCGGTGAGATCGAGATCGGCGCCGGTGATGCCGTAGCCGTCGTCGAGGCATTCCTTACCGAGCGCTCGCGCCACATCGAGAAACACGCCGCGCCCGACCATCTTGTTCTTGGTCTTTTCGATGCCGCACTTCTGCGCGCCGGCCGAGGTGACCTCGCGGCAGTCGTAGCCGTTCCACATGTTGTTCTCGTAGAACACATGGCCCAGGCCGTCCCATTGCGTGCCGCACTGCAGCGGCATCACGACCATGTCGTCGGCGGCGCGGATGCCACGAGAATCAAGCACGCCGGAATACGCATCGGTGCCGGTGCGCAGCATCGTATGCACCGGATTGATCCGCCCCATCGCCGGATAGTTGCTCTTGGCGCCCTGCGGTCCGTGATGATCGAAGTTGAGCGCGAGCGAGATCACCTTGCCTTTGCGCACCAGGCGTGCGGCCGCGATGATGTCTTCGGCCTGGGTGTAGTTGAGCGTGCCGATCTCGTCGGCGGGACCCCACTTGCCCCAGTTCTTGTACTTCTCCGCCGCGGCGGTCATGTCCTGACGGGTGATCTTCTTTGCAGCCATGTCTTCCTCCTGGGTGCGATTGGAATCGGGAAAGCGAGTTCGGGTGGTCGAAAACGGGCGCGCCGCCTCGCCATGCGTACTGCTGCATGCGCAAGGCGAGTCAGCGGGAATGCCGGGGAATGTAGCGCGATTCGCGCCGCTCGCGTCACACCCCGGCAAGAATGAGCCGCGCCGTCTCGGCGGGCTCGGTGACCATGCAATCGTGGCCGGTGTTGAACTCGTGGAAGCGCCAGCGCCTGTCCTCGCGCAGCACGGCGGCGAATTGCTGAAACGACCCGGTGGGTGGATTGGCGCAGTAGATGTAGCTACGCGGCAGCTGGGCACCGCCGCCGCTGCGCAACGTCAGCGCGTCGGCCATGGTCCCGTAGGGCTGCTTCGTCATGCGGCGGGTCACCCAGTCCATGTCGGGCGTGCCGGGCTTCAAGCCGAACAGCGTGGCAGGCGGCGGATCGACGAAGCCGCTCGCCTGCCCCGCCTTGATCATCGCCTCGCGCCGATCGGCCGCAGCGTAGTCGATCAACCGTTTGCCGCTCTCGGGCACGAACGCATCGAGGTACACCAGGCTGCGCAGGCGCTCGGATACTCGATCGGCCACGCCGGTGATCACCATGCCGGCGTAGCTGTGGCCCACGAGCACGGCATCGCGCAGCTCTTCGGCCTCGATCAGTCCGAGCACGTCATCGACGTGCGTGGCGAGGTTGACCGATCGACTGAGCAGATGCGCCTTGTCGGCAAGACCGGTGAGCGTGGGTGCATAGACTTCATACCCCGCAGCTCGCAGCAGCGGCACGACGCGCCGCCAGCACCAGGCACCATGCCAGGCGCCGTGAACGAGGACGATCGGTGGTTTGGTGTCGCTCATGGACCTTCTCGCTCGAATGGGGGAGGTCCGCAAGCCTACCAGCGCCGCCGTGTCGGCAGCGCGGCAACCGCACAGGGCACGCGTCGGTGCGCGCCCCGCGGGCGATCAGATTGCAGTGCCGTAGCGGCGCGCAGCGACACCCATCGTATGCTGATCGAAACGACCGACCCACCAGCGGGCGAATGCCCCGCTCAGCGCATCGATCGTGGCGCGAGCGAGTGACCGCCGATCGATCAGCTTGATCGCGCCTGCTCCGAGCGCCGTGATCAATGCCTTGCCATTGCCGCTCAGCACGTAGCGCTCACCCGGTTCGAGCACCAAGTCGTCGCTGCGGCGCTGTTCGGTGATCCACAGCGATCCGCGTACGCAAACGACGGTGGTACCACGGGCATTGTCGAGCGCGATGGTGCGATTGCGCGCGACGTTGATGATGTTTCCGGCCAGATCGACGGTCATGCGGCACCTCGGTGCGGTTCGTGATGATGGGAGCGACGCTGATGTATGCGTCCATCATCCCCGACGCATTTCGCACCGATATGTCGCGCCCCGCCGCGAGCGTTTCAGTTGAAGCAGCCGGCTCGGGATGCGTTCAGCCCAGATGGCTGCGCAGCACTTCGAACAACGCGTTGGGCGCCACCGGCTTGCGGATCACCGAACGCACACCGGCGGCGCTGGCCTGATCGTCGGTGAGGCCGTCGGCGAATCCGGTGTAGAGAATCACCGGCAGCTCGGGGCGCAGCTTGAGCAGCGTGCGCGCGAGCTCCAGACCGCTCATGCGCGGCATGGTCTGATCGGTCAACACCAGATCGAACCGGTCGCGCTCGCGCACGAACAACTCACCCGCCTCGGCTCCGTCGCGCGCGGTCGTCACCTGCAGTCCCCAGTTGCTCAGCAGATCGACCATGAACTCGCTCACCATGGTTTCGTCGTCCACCAGCAGCACGTGGCCCGCGAGCGGACTGCGCTCCTCCTTGGCCGGCGACACCGTTTTGGCAGGACGTTCCGCCTGCGTCGTCGCCTCGTGCATCGGCAGCAGCACGCGGAACGTCGTGCCGCGGCCGGGTGCGCTATCCACCATGACGTGCCCGCCGCTCTCATGCACGATGCCGTGCACGGTCGCCAGCCCCATGCCGGTGCCCTTGCCGATCTCCTTGGTGGTGAAGAACGGCTCGAAGATCCGCTCCAGCACTTCGGGCTTCATCCCAGCGCCGTTGTCGCTCACCGACACCTCGACGAATCGTCCCGTCGCGGCATTGCGACACGCCGAACACACCAGACCGTGCGCGGTGAGGCCACGCACACCGATGCTGATGTGCCCGCTCGCGCTGGTGGCGTCGCGCGCGTTGATGCACAGATTCATCAGCACCTGATCGACCTGCACCGGATCGATGAGCACACTGGGCGTGTCCGGCTCGACCTGCGCCCGGAGCTCGAGCGAGCTGGGCAAGGTGGAACGCAGCAGCTTCACCGTCTCGGGCAGCATGGTGGCGAATTCGACCACGCGCGGATCGCCCCGCCGGCCACGGCTGAACAGCAGCATCTGCTGGATCAGATCGCGTGCGCGCTCGCATGAACGGTGCGCGCGTGCCAGATAGTTCGAGACCTTCGCATCGTTGTGGCTGGCAGGCCGGTCGGCGGCCAGCTCGATGTTGCCGATGATGCTGGCCAGGATGTTGTTGAAATCGTGCGCGATGCCGCCGGTGAGCTGGCCGATGGCCTCCATCTTCTGCGCCTGGCGCAGCCGCCCTTCGATCTGCGTGCGCTCCCGTTCGATGCGTTTGCGCTCGGTGATGTCGCGAACAATGCTGAGCACGTGCGGCTGCCCCTGATAGCGGATCGGCGCCACGCGCACTTCGGTATCGAACAGCGTGCCGTCGCTGCGCACGCCTTCGGATTCGTAGTGCAGCGACAACCCGCCCAGTGCCGCCTGCAAACGCCCCGCGCTCAGCACGCGCTGCTCGGGTGCGATGTAGGAAAGATGCTCCGCGCCCATGAGTTCTTCGCGCGTGATGCCGTTCATGGCGAGGAACGCGGGATTGACGTCGACGACCCGCAGCCGCGCATCGCGCAGCACCAGCCCATCGAGCGATGCGTTGAAGATGCCGCGATATTGTTCTTCGCTCGCGCGCAGCGCCTCCTCGGCCATCTTGCGCGACGTGATATCCCGCGAGAACGCCAGGATGCGAGGCACGCCGGCGATGCGGGCGGGCTTGAGGCAGATCTCCTTCCAGGCGAGTCTGCCGCTGCGGTGACGCGCGCGCCACTCGAATCGCACCGGGCCGCTACGCGCCTGCTCGAGCAGCCGCAGCGCCTCCTGGGCACTGAACGGCGGCACGCCCGCGCTGATGTCGGCCACGCTCACGCCGAGCATCTCCTCGCGGCTGTAGCCTTCGCTCTCGCACGCCTTGGGGTTGACATCGACGATGGCGCCGCTGTCCCAGTCGTGCACGAAGATCGCGTCTTCACTCTCGTCGAAGATGGTGCGGTAGCTGACTTCGGATTGCCGCAGCGCCTCCTCGGTGCGCGCTCGCTCGATCTCGGCGGCGATCCGGCCGGCGAAGATCTTCAGGATCGACTCGCACAGCCCAGCGTTGCGCAGCGGCCGGCGCGAACCCACCGCAACCAACCCGATCGGCTCGCCACGCGGGCTGTTGAGCGGAAACCCCGCGTAGCTTTCCAGCCCGAGCATCTGCACCGTCGCATCGGCCTTGAACTGTTCGCGCAACCCGCGCGGGATGAATCGGAACGCCTGCCCCACTACGTTGCAGCAGGGCGTGTCGTCGAGGTCGTACACCTCACACGGCCCCTGGGCGCCATCAATCGCGCAGGTAAGCATGCGCATGCGGGTTTCGCTGCCGGGCACCATCGTGGAGACGAACGCGACATCGACGTTGAGAATGCTGGCGAGCGATTGCGTCAGGCGGTCGAGAATCGACGCATCGCCGGCGCTGGACATGGCGAGTGCCGCCTGCCGCAGCGCGTCTTCCGTGCGCTTGCGTTCGGTGATGTCGGTGCCCAGGCCGCATACGGCGTACGGCTCGCCGTGCGCGTTGCGCAGCGGAAACTTGTTGACCAGATAAGTGCGCAGTTCACCGCGCACCAGTTCCTGTTCCTCGACTTCGACCGCGCGGCCTTCGGAGAGTACCTGTGCGTCCTGCCGCTCGAAGCGCGCGATGACGTCGGCAGGGAAGTAGTCGGCAACCGGTTGTCCGATGAGCTGTTCGACCGGTACCTCGATCACCCGCTCGACCGCCGGATTGGCGAACAGGCAGCGCCCCTCCATGTCCTTGGCGAGCACCATCGTCGAGGTGTGATTGAGGATCTGCTGCAGTCGCGTTTCGGATTCCTTGAGCGATACCTCCGCCTGCCACAAGTGAGAGATGTCGCGCACGTAGTTGAACAGGCGCACCTTGGAATCCAGGCGCACGGCTTCCAGCTGCACCAGTGTTTCGACCGGCGTGCCGTCGGCGCGGCGAAACTCCCACAGGAACGATTGCGCCAGACCACCCAGCGCGGCCTCGGTCCGGCGTCTGCCGTATTCGGCCGAGAGCGTTCCGTCGGGTTGGGTGAGCGGCGACAACTCGAGCGGCGTGCGCCCGCGGATCTCGTCCTGCGAACGGCCGAACAGGCGGCACGCGCTCGGATTGCAGTCCTCGATCGCCTCGCCCATCACGAACACGGCGAGGTCTTCATCGCCGAACAGCCGCCTATAGGTGTCGTCGCCGCGTTGCAATTGCCGCATCGGTCGACCTCCTCGATCCTGTTGTCGTTGTCAGTCTAATTGCAACGAATGCGCCGACCGAGCCGGCGCTTCGCTGCTACAGCGGCGGCACATCGGCTTGCCCCGCCGCGTGCACCGCCGAAGGGATCGGTGCGAACAGCGGGTCGAGTTCACCGATCCACGTGAGCAGTGCGATCAGGATCACCAGCGATCCGAGCCATCCCCACACGACGTCGCGCATCATGATCGGCCCCCTAGCAGTTGGGCCGAGACGGCTCGGCGCTGACCCTGACGCCCACGATCGACTCCAGCGACACGGCGCGATCGCGCGGCGCGGTGATCCCGGGAATTTCGCAGGTGGGCATCTCGCCTTCGGGTTGCAGCACGTCGGCACGGACTACATGGGCAAGCGTGAAGGTGGCGAGCAGAACGATCGAGGCAACGGGCAGACGTTTCATGGGGTGACCTTGCGGCAGACTGCGATGAGGATGATGTTCCGCGCCGCGGGTTTCCCGCCAGTTGCGCGGTAGGTGGTGGACATTTCAATCGACACATTCAAGCGGGTGCGACCGGGTCATGCCGCCCGTGGCAACGCTGCGTTCGATGTACAAGCGCGCGAGCGGACTGTGCGGTTTGAGCGCGAGGCGTTCAGCGGCGAACGCCTGCGCGAGGCTTGGCTCACCGGAACGGATCGCCGACTCGAGCAGGGTGAGATCGAGCAGATCGCGCTGCGCGTGGCTGCCGCCGAACCGGTGCGAGCGATGCCGGATCGGGCGCAGCACGTGTCCCATGACGAGATCAGGGCTGTGAGCGAGCGCGGCGTCCCCGGTTGCCACCGGGTCGCCGATGTAGCAGCGCAGTTGATGCAGCGCGACGTTGAGTTGAGCAAGGCTCTGACCGGTCGCGCCGCTCAGAGCAAGACCTTGCGCATCGGTGTTAGGCATGGGGCGGATCCTCGGCGATGGATGAGCGGATTGAGCAGGGCCGAAATGCCGTGGCCGCGCACGGTGGATCCCATACGCTGTCCACCGATGGCCCGATGAGCGCGATCGATGTCGATTGAAACGCTCGCCCCCTCCCCGGCTGCGGGCAAGCGGTGTTACCTTTGTCACGGAACGTCCGGGCTCATTGGGTCGATTCCTGGAATCCCCGGCCGCTGCCGAGCAGTCATCCACCGTCACCTGCGGCGCGCCGCCGTGCCTCCGCAGTGATGCTCCTTCCAGCTTCGAAAGCCGTGCGATGGACATGACGCCGCCGATTCTTCCCCACGTCGTCGCGCTCGACGACGATCCTGCGATCCGCGAGGTGGTGGCCGACTATCTCGCCGAAAACGACCTGCGCGTGACCACGGTCGCCAACGGCAAGGAACTCACTGCCGCACTGGCGCGCGATACGGTCGACCTGGTGGTGCTCGACCTGCGCCTGCCCGGCGAAGACGGCATGCAGATCGCGCGCCGGCTGCGCGAGGAATCGTCGATTCCGATCTTGATGCTCACTGGTCGTATCGATGAGGCCGATCGCGTCATGGGCCTGGAACTGGGCGCCGACGACTACCTCACCAAACCGTTCAGCACGCGCGAATTGCTGGCTCGCATCCGCGCGCTGCTGCGCCGCTCGAAAGCGGCGATGACCGTTGCCGATGAAGTAGCGAAGGTGCGCGCGTACCGGTTCTCCGGCTGGGAGTTGAACGTGCGCCTGCGCAAACTCAAGAACCCGGCGGGCGACGAAGTCAGCATCACCAACGGCGAGTTCCGGCTGCTGGTTGCGTTCCTCACCGCGGCGCAACGCGTGCTCACGCGCGATCAGCTGCTCACGCAATCGCGCCTGCACAACGCCGAAGTGTACGACCGGGCGATCGACGTGCAGATCGCGCGGCTGCGGCGCAAGCTCCAGCACGATCCCGAGCACGCGTCGTTCATCAGGACCGAGCGCGGCGAGGGGTATGTGTTCACGGTGGCCGTCGACATCGTGCGCTGAGCTGTGGTGCGCTGATCGATGTTCACGCTGACGCTAGCCGCCGCGATCGGCAGCGGCATGATGGCCGGTGTGTTCTTCGTGTTCTCGGTCGCGGTGATGCGGGCGCTCGCGCGCCTGCCCGCGCATGAAGGCATCGCCGCGATGCAGGCGGTCAACCTGACGATCGTCAATCCGCTGTTCCTCGGCGTGTTCCTCGGCACGGCGCTGGTGAGCGTTGCGCTGGTGGTCGCGGTGCTCGCAAAGTGGATCGCAGCAGGCGGCTACGCACTTGCCGGAGCGCTTGCGTATCTGATCGGCGCGCTGCTGGTGACGATCGTGTGCAACGTGCCCCGCAACAACGCCCTCGCGGCGCTCGATCCTCGCGCGCAAGGCAGTGCAGCTCTATGGCAGCGATATCTGCGTGAGTGGACCGCTTGGAATCACCTGCGCACGCTTGCGTCGATCGCAGCGGCCGTGGCGTTCTGCCTGGCGCTGGCGGATCTGTGACGCGGCGATTTGCTGGTGGAGTCGAAGAATCTTTGCGCCTGCGTTCAGGCGCATCCCGCCCCGGGCGTGCGCAACCGGATTCGCTAAAGGGCTAACGCGCTCGTTGCTTTGATTGTTGCTTCGCTCGTTTTGTTTGATTCGCGCGTTTCGCCTGCTGCGGTTTTCTGCCCGCCAACTTCTCATACCCCGGCCCGCGATCGATCATCGGCAGGCGCTTCGGGCGCGCCTTGCGCAACTTCGCGCGCAACGCCACCGTGGCCTTCTCGTCGACGACAAGCTCGTCGGCCGATCGTGAGCGCTTGAACGCCACGCCGTAGTCCTTGCGTGCGGCGGTCGCAGAGACCTTGCCCTGGCGCACATCGAGCACGACCAGTTCGAGTTCGCGCTCGAGCGGATCGCCCCAGCCGCCGCCGCCGGTGGTGAACACGCGCATCACCTGGCCCGCCTCGAGCGGTTCGCCGTCGACCAGCCCACCGAGGTCTTTCGCCTTGCCGTACAGATCGACCGTGACGCAGAACGGCTTGCCGGCCTTGCCGCCGTTCAGGCCGTAGCAGCCCAGGCGCACGCGGTCGGCGGTCACGATGGTGTGGCAGTCGACGAGCACGCGATAGTGCTTCTCGTAGCCGAGCCCGCCGCGACGTTTGCCGGCGCCGCCCGAGTCAGTGGCCAGGGCGAGCTTCTCGACGATGATCGGAAAGCGGTTTTCGGTGAATTCGGCTGGCTGGTTGCGCGAGTCAGGCACGATATGGATCGCGTCGTTGCCGTCGGCGTAGTAGCGCCCGCCCGATCCGCCGCCCAGCACCTCGCGCGACAGGAACGACTTGCCTTGCCGGTCCTTGCCGTAGAAGCCGGTGTATCGGATGGTTTCCTGATCGGCCGGCATCTCGCCGCCGTTGGCCGTGGCTACCACGCCAGCGAGCAGACCGAGCGAACGCAACAGCACGAACGAGCGCGCGTTGGTGGCCGCAGGCCATTCCGGTGTGATGAGCGTGCCCTTCGGCGGAAACACGACGTCGAACACTTCGCAGACGCCTTCGTTGACGCTGATCTCGGCGGCGCGTTCGGGCGTGTCGGCGAGGTTGCGCAGGACCGGCGCGATCCACTTCACCAGAAACGCACCGTCGGCGTAGTCGGCCGGCCAGTTGATCGGTCCGCTCGATTGCGGATCGGTGCCGTTGAAATCGAGAATGATCTTGCCGCCCTTCTTCGTCATCTTGAGCGCAAGTTTGTGCAGCTTGGGATCGGTGACGCCGTCGTGCTCGACGTAATCTTCCCAGGCGAAGGTGCCGTCGGGAATCTTCGGCAGCAGCTCGTCGCGATAGATACGCATGCACTTGTCGAGGATGGCCTGGAAGCACGCCTCGACCGTATCGGTGCCGAAGCGCACGAACAACTCGCTCATGCGCTGCGCGCCCATCATGATCGCCTGCATCTCCGAGTCGAGATCGGCTTCGAGCATCTCGGGCACGCGGGTATTGCGCCGGACGATCTTGAACGCGTCGTCGTTGCGCTTGCCTTCGCTGTAGATCCTGATCGGCGGGATCGCCAGGCCTTCCTCGAACACCGACACCGCGGTGCCCGGCATCGAACCGGGCACGCGCCCGCCGATGTCGTCGTGATGGCCGAACGCCTGGATGTACGCCACCACTTCGCCGTCGTGGAACACCGGCACGGTCGAACACACGTCAGGCAGATGGCCAATCGAGCCTTCGGTGAGGTACGTGTCGTTCATCAGGAACACGTCGCCCGGCTTCATCGTCTCGGGCGGATAGTCGCGCACCACGGCGTTTGGCATCGCCGAATACGAGCGCCCGGTGAGCTTGCGGCAATAGCGGTCGAACAGGCCGACGCGGTAGTCGTGCGCCTCGCGGATCATCGGTGAGCGCGAGGTGCGCTCGATCGCGATTTCGATCTCGCGCTCGATCGAGTTGATCGTGCCCTCGACGATCTGCAGCACGATCGGGTCGACGTCCTTGAGCTTGCGTCGCACCGGCGGAACCGGCCAGGGTTTGGTCATCGTGCCTGCGCTCATTGCCGTGCTCCGATATCGGTCACCTTCTCGCGCACCAGCATGATCCCGTGCGCATCGACTTCCAGCCATTGCCCCGGCCACACCACGGTGGTCGAGCCGAACTCCTCGACCACGCACGGGCCTTCGAGCCGGTGGCCCGCCGGCAGGACGGCGCGGTCGTAGATCGGCGTGTCGATCCAGCGCTCATCGAAATAGACCGGCCGCACCGCCTTGCGCGCGGCGATCACGCCGGGCCGGGGTTCGAGCTTGGGCAGCGCCGGCCGCTCGATCACACCGAACCCCGACACCACGAAGTTGACCAGTTCAACGCGCTGGCCACCGATCCGGGGGCCTCCTTCGCGTGCCACTCGGCCTTGATAGTCATAGCCGAACGCTTTGCGATGTGCCGCGTGGAAACTGGCGATGAGCGTTTGCACGAAGCGCGCATCGATCGGCCCTGCCGGTGCGGCAACGCGCACCTCCATCGATTGACCGACGTAGCGCACGTCGGCTTCGCGCACGGTGCGGCAACGGGCCGGGTCGATGCCATCGCGCGCGAGCGTCTCGATCGCCTCGCGCTCGAGACGCTCGTAGGTCGCGGCGAGTTGCGCCACGTCGATCGCGTCTTCATGCGTGACGCGCGTGGCGATGTGATCGGTGCGCCAGTCGACCGCGAGCAGCCCGAACGCCGAGAGGTTGCCCGGATTGAACGGCACGATGCACCCGGCCATGCCCAGCAGCCGCATCACCGCGGGCGATTGTGCCGGCCCTGCACCACCGAACGACAGCAGCGCGAATCGACGCGGGTCGATGCCCTTCTGGATCGTCATCTGCCGGATGCAGTTGGCCTGACTCCAGTTGGCGATCTCGATGATGCCCGCGGCCAGTTGCTCCACGCTCATGCGCTTGTCGAGCTTCCGGCCCAGTGCCTCGATGCCGGCGCGCGATCGGTCGGCATCGAGCTTGATGCCCCCGCCGATCAGCGCCGGCGGGATGCGCCCGAGCACCAGATTCGCGTCGGTGATCGTCGGTTGATCGCCGCCGTTGGGATAGCACATCGGCCCGGGCACCGCGCCCGCGCTCTTCGGTCCGACCTTCAGATGGCCTTCGCGCGAGATCCACGCGATCGAGCCTCCGCCGGTGCCGATGGTCTCGATGTCGATCATCGGAATGCGCACCGGGAACGCACCGATCGACGAGCCGTTGGTGATGTGCGGATGGCCCCCTTCGATCAGGCAGATGTCGGTGGACGTCCCGCCCGCATCGAGCGTGACCACGTTGTCGAAACCGGCGAGCTTCGCGACCACCGAGCAGCCGAGCGCACCGGCGGCCGGCCCCGACAACGCGGTGGTGATCGGCTTACCCACGACCTGTTCGGCGCTGATCACGCCGCCGGAAGATTGCATCACAAGGAACGGCCGGGCGCCAAGCTTTGGGCCCAGCTCGTCCTTGATGCGGCGCAGGTACACGCTCATGTGCGGCTTGACGAACGCATCGACCAGCGTGGTGATCGCACGCTCGTACTCGCGATACTCGGGCAACACTTCGCACGACAGCGACACCACAAGCTCGGGATACTCGCGCTTCAGAATCTCGCGCACGCGGCGCTCGTGCTTCGCGTTGGCGTAGGCGTGGATGAGGCATACCCCCACCGCGCGGATGCCTTCGCGTTTGAAGAATCGCGCCGCCTCGCGCACGCTCTGCTCGTCGAGCTTGCGCAATTCCTTGCCCTGGAAATTCAAACGGCCGCCGACTTCGCGCACCAGATGCAACGGCACCAGCCGCTCCGGCTTGACCCAGAAGTACGAATTGCCATAACCGTCGGGCACCGCCTGGCGCGCGATCTCGAGGATGTGACGGAACCCCTCGGTGACGATCAGGCCCAACGAGTCGATCGCACCTTGCAGCAGCGCATTGGTCGCGACCGTTGTGCCGTGCGAGAGCGTGGCCACCGATTCGAGGGGCTCGTCGGCCAACGCCATCACCGACTTCACGCCGTTCAGCAGACCGACCGCGGGGTTGTGCGGAGTGCTGGAAACCTTGGTGACGAGCATCCGGCCGGTGCCGCCGTGGACGGCGACGATGTCGGTGAACGTGCCACCGGTGTCGATGCCGATGCGCCAGGATTGCCCGGAGGCGTTCGGGGGTTGCATCGAGGAGTCGATAGGCTGCCTGGAGGTGCCGGCAGTGCGCGCCGGCGAGTTCGTTCTGCTGGACATGAGCGAGTCTGCGTTGCGCGCCGGCCCGGTGCGGGCAGCGCTGGCTTGGCGCTTTTGCGCCGGACATGGAGAATAGCGCGCCCGCCTGCTTTCATCGATCGACTCACCCGATGCCCGAAACGCTCACCAGCGAAAAAAATGTCCTCGGTGGCTCGCTGCTCGCATGCAGCTATGCCCCGCTCACCGGCTTCTTCCGCGATGGCAGCTGTGCCACGCACCGCACCGACGGCGTCGCACATCTCGTGTGCGTCAAAGTCACCAGTGAGTTCCTGGAATTCTCCAAGAGCCGCGGCAACGACTTGTCGACCCCGCGGCCGGAACTGCGCTTCAAGGGCCTGAAGGCGGGCGACCGCTGGTGCCTGCACGTGCTGCGCTGGGTCGAGGCATTCGAGGCCGGCATGGCACCGAAGGTCGTGCTCGAATCGACCCACCAGGGTGCGCTCAAGTACGTGTCGCTCGATGCGTTGAAGCAGCACGCGCTCGACTTGCACTGACGCGCGCATGTCCGATCAGGCCAGCGCCCCGCTGCTCACGATCGACGGCGCGCGCGCAACGCTGCGGTTCAATCGCCCGCGCGAGCACAATCGGATCGATCCGAGCGATCTGCCCGTGCTTGCCGCGCAATTGCAGCAAGTCGCCGGCGCGCCCGAGGTGGCCGTGCTGGTCATCACCGGCACCGGCGACAAGACCTTCAGTTCCGGCTACACGCTCGAAGCGCTGGTGAACCTGCAGACCGAACCGCATGGCGTGACCTGGGACGGCCTGATGGACCAGATCGAAGATCTGCCCATCCCGACCATCGCCGCGATGAACGGCAGCATCTATGGCGGTGCCACCGACATCGCACTCGCCTGCGATTTCCGCGTCGGCGTGACCGGCTCGCGCTTCGTCATGCCCGCCACCAAGATCGGGCTGCACTACTACCCGGGCGCGATGCGCCGCTACGTCGAGCGGCTGGGATTGCCCGCGGCCAAACGGCTATTCCTGCTCGGCCGGCCCACGCCGTGCGAGCAGATGCAGCAACTCGGCTTCTACGACGCGCTCGTCCATCCGGGTGAACTGCAGCGTGAGGTCGACGCCATGGTGCAGACGCTCATCGACTCGCCGCGCGACGTGGTGCGCAGCATGAAACGGCATCTGAATCTGATCGCGCGCGGGCAGCTCGATGCACCGGCCATCCAGGCGGCGTACGTTGCCAGTCAGCGCTCGGACAATCTCAAGGAAGGACTGGCGGCGCTGCGCGAGAAACGCTCGCCGAAGTTCAAATAAGGCGCCCCGCGTATCCTGGCGGTGTGGCGGCTCCACGATTCGGGAGAATCCGCAGCGACGTCCTCGTATCACCGATTCTTAGAAGAGGACTGCATCCGAAACGCCGCGCGCTTCGTACATCCGCTTCGCCGTTCAGCGCTCGCCCACGCAACCACTCGGGAGACTCACCATGCTCCGCAGGATCGTCATTGCCCTCGCCACCCCCACCTTGTTCGCCGCCTGCGCCGGCGCCCCACTCGTCGTGGGCAACTGCAAGGTCGAAGCGAACACCAGCTGTGCCAACGCCAATCTGTCCGGTCAGAACCTGAGCCTGCGGGTGCTGAGCGGCGCCAACTTCCGCAATGCGAACCTGGCGGGAGCCAATCTCGATCAAGCCGATCTGCGCGGGGCCGACTTGAGCGGCGCGAATCTGCAGGGCGCCTCGCTGGTGGGCACACAACTGCAGGGCACCAAGCTCGACGGCGCCGATCTGTCGCGTGCGACCTGGCTGGAGCGTCGCGACGGCTACGGCACCGCGATCACGCGCGCATGCGCCGCAGGGTCGATCGGCGCGTGCAAGTAGAGTTTGGGAATCTCCGCATAACTCCGGTGATGCGGAGGTCCCATACTTCTCAGGGAGTTACGAGGGGGCGAGCCCCCTTGTTCAGAAATTCGTTTAGTCAGTCGAGCTTGAACCCGCGCCGGCGTACGAACGCGCCGAAGTCCGCGCGATCGGGTTTAGCGTATTGGCGGGCCTTGTCCTCCGACCAGCCGTAGGTCGCTGATTCGCCGAATTTCGCCGTATCGCGCTGCTGGCGAAACGGCTGCACGCTGTTGCGGCGCCGATCGTAGCCCTCGACCTGCGCGCGAATGTTGGTGTCGTCAAAACGATCGACATGCACGGTGCTGGCAAGCGGCAGGCGCAGGCTGATCTCGCGATGATTGGCGGGCCAGCCCAGCGTCATGCCGGCCACCGGAAACGCGTGCGAGGGTAGCTGCAGGATCTCGCACACCTGCTCGGCGTAGTTGCGGATCACGCTGATCGGGCAACACCCCAGCCCCACAGCCTCGGCGGCGCCGATGAACGTGCCGAGCGCGATGCCGGCATCGACCGCGGCGTTGAAGAACGGATCGAGATGGTCATTCACGAACGGCACGCCGTGCCACTCGTGCAACTGACGCTGGCGGCGGTTGTTGCCGCAGAACACCAGGAAGATCGGCGCCTTGGCCATCCACGGATCGCCGGGAAAGAACGACGTGATGCGCGCGCGCTGCGCGGCATCCTGCACGATGACGATGTCGCGCTGTTGCAGATCGCTCTTCGATGGCGCCGATTGCGCCAACGCACACAGCATGCGCACCAGCTCCAGCGGCACGGGTTGATCGGTGTAGTGGCGCTTCACCCGATGGTCGGCGATGGTGAGCAGCGCATCGAGTCCGGGCGTGGCCGGGTCGATTGCGGGCGCATCGCCGAACCGATGATCGAGCAACGCGGCGAGCTGTTCGTGTCTGGGCTTGGTGGATTGCGTCATGACCGGCTCCGTATCGCGGAGGCGGGGTTATACCTCAGCGAACCGACTCAGACGACGTGTTCGGGTGCAAGCGCGCAAGCGTGGTCGCCGCGCTCGATCTGGATCGTCGCGTGATGGATACCGAAACGGCTGCCCAGCTCACGCGTCACCCGCTGCAGGAAATCGTCACCCGGGTGGCCCGATGGAGACACCAGGTGCACGGTGAGCGCGACCTCAGTCGTGCTCATCGCCCATACGTGCAGATCGTGCACGTCGGTGATGTCGGGCTGCGCGGCGAAGTAGCCGCGCACCGCGGCAGGATCGATCCGGTTGGGCACACCGCCCAGCGCCAGGTGCACGGACTGACGCAGCAACCGCCAGCTCGCCCACACGATCACCACGACCACCAGCAGACTACAGGCGGGATCGAGCCAGAGCCATCCGGTCGCGAGAATCCCCAGCGCCGACAACACCACCGCCAGCGACACGCCCGCATCGCCCAGCAGATGCAGGAACGCGCCCTGCGCATTGAGATCGTGGGCGGCATGGCGATGAAAGAACCAGGCCGAGGCGCCATTGACGACGACGCCGAGCAACGCCACCCACACCACCAGCGACGCATCGACCGGCGCGGGCGCACTGAGACGTTCGATCGCTTCCCACGCGATTGCGCCGCACGCCACCAGGATCAGCGTCGAGTTGAACAGCGCAGCCCAGATCGAGGTTGCGCGTAGTCCGTAGGTCAGTTGCCGGGTGGGTCGCCAGCGTGAAGCGACTGCCGCAAGCCACGCCACCAGCAGCCCGAAGATGTCGAACAAGTTGTGTCCGGCATCGGCAAGCAACGCGAGGGAACCGGCGAGTACACCCACGGCGAACTGAACGATGACCAGCGTGGTATTGAGGCCGATGCCCCACGCGAACGCGTGCGTGGTCGAAGCGCCATGATCGGCGTGGCCATGATGATGAGCGTGCCCATGCGTGTGGCCGTGCGCGTGGTTGTGCGCGTGGGCACTGTGATGATGATGCCCGTGGTGATCGTGACCGTGCGAGTCGTGCGCCATCCGTCGATTGCTCCACGAAAGGGGTCGGCTGCCTGCCGCCGCAAGTCCGGCCGCGATTCGACCGGCGCGCGTATCGCGGCTGCCTTGCCCTACGTCTGCGGCAATGCCGCGTAGGGCATCTCGGCGTCGCGCTGCAGTTCGACCGTTGCGTCACGCCGCATGATAACGGTGCGATTGCTGCCGGCGTGTTGCGCGGCGTACAGCGCGCGGCTGGTGCGGCCGAGCACGCCGTTGGCTTCCTCATGACCGTCGGAGTCGGTCACGCCGGCCGAGAGCATCTGTCCCTTGGGCAGGGCCTCGCGCACGCGGTCGATGATCTCGCGTGCCGCATCGGCACCGCAGCCGTGCAGGATCAAGCCGAACTGCTCGCCGTGATAGCGCGCGATCAGGTCGCCTTCGCGCAGCCGGCCGGCAAACGCCCTGGCCGCGTGCGACAGCAACCTGGCGCGCGCCAGATGACCGTTGGTGTCGTTCGGATCGAACTGATCCAGATCGAGCATCGCCACCGCCACCGGGCGTTCGGTGCGCCGCGCCCGCTCCAACGCAAGCGGAAACTCTTCATTCCAGCGCTGGCGGGTGGCCACGCCGGTTGCCTGGTCGGTACGCACCTGCTCGTCGATCACGTTGACTACCTTCGGCGGCTGCACCACGACGCGCAGGCTGGTCGCGAAGAACAGCAGCGCCAGGCCGATAGCTGCCACGGCGAAGGTCAGTTTCCAGGTCGTAGCCTGATCGCTCGCGCGCGCCGCCTCGACCGCCGCGCGCTCCGAACGCTCGACCACGCGATCGGCGAACGTGGCAACCAGAGCTCGCGCCTGTTCGTACGGTGCGGGTTCCGCGACGGCGATGGCGCTCAGTTTTTGTGCCTCGACACGCTCGCCCGCACGCGTCTGCGAGTCGAGGTATTCGGCGACCGAGCGCTGCAGTTGCAGGTACTGATGCTGATCCTCGAAGGCAAGGCGCGAGGTGTCGACGCTCGCCAGCTTCGAGCGCAGCCCATTCACCGATTCGAGAAAAGCGGGGTTGGCGCTGTGCCGCTCCACCGAGTTGCTCGCATTGCGCACGGCTTCCAGCGCCTGCGAGGCATGCCAGGCATTGAGCTCGGCCAGTCGATATTTCAGCTCGAGCATCTCGCGCGACAACGCGATCGCGGCCGCGAGCTTGTCGCGCCCTTGTTGTTCGATGTGGATTGCACGCCAGGCCGCCGTCAGCGCAATACCGATCAACACCGCGACCAATATTGTTGCGCCCAACGCGCCTATCGAAACAACCCGGACCTTGGCACTAGGTGTCATGGGTGGAGGAGGCGTACTCCAGACGGGTGTTCACAGTCCGACACTCCCGCCGATTTTGTTAAGCCATTGTCCGGGTTTCAGTGGCAATGGCTGCTCGTCTGGCGCCTTGGAACGAGCACTTTTCCGCTTTGACGGTGAATCCATGCGCCACGAGCGTTCTTATGTCACGCGCGCACGCGCCTGCCCCGATCGATCGATTGCTTCGACCGCGCCCTCTCAGCGCACGTACCCGCGCAGTTCGTCGTAGCGGCTGATCTGCGTGGCGCTCAACAGCGCGCGCATGCGCCGATGCGTTTCCAGATGCGACAGCCGATAACGGCCATGCCATTGCGCGACACGCGACACCTGATCGGCCAGCACCTGCTCGGATGCGGCGCCTGCGCGAAACAGCGCGTCGAGCTCGCGCTCGGCTTCGACGAGCTGCGCACCGATGGCGCGCGCCTCGGCCTTGTGCGCATCGAACAACACCTGCGTGGCAGCGCGCTGCTGCCCCGACAACTGCAAAGCATCGGCGAGCTCCATCACGTGCATCGGTCCCGGATAGCTGTTCAGCTCGGCCGCGCGCGCGAAGCCCATGCCGGCGCCGCTCAGGTAATCGCGGACCTCTCGATCGGACAGTGATTTGATCGGACGGGATTGTTGCCCGGCATAGGGCGTCATCGAGGAACACGCCGCCAAGGTCGTGGCAGCGAGCAGCGCGGCACCGATCGTTCGGGCGATGCTTGCCTGCCGAGAGCGGATCATTGCGGCGCCTCGATGCCGGTCACCGTGTACTGCCCGCCGATCTTCTCCGCGCTGAACTTGATCTTGTCGCCCTGCTTGACCTGATCGAGCATCGCCGGATCCTTGACGCGAAACACCATCGTCATCGCGCCCATCTCGAGATTGGGGATCGGACCGTGCTTGAGCGTGAGCTTGGCGGCTTCCTTGTCGACCTTGCGCACCTCGGCTTCGGTCATCGGAGTTTGCGTTCGCGCGACAAGCGATGCGCTGAGCGACAGCGCGAGGACCGCGGTCATCAAAATCTTGCGTTTCATGGTGATCTCCTGTGGTCAGTGGTGGGAATGTCCGGTGGGTTTGCGCGCGCTGAGCGAAGCGCGTGCGTTGGGCGCGTCGGGCGCGCGTTCGGCTTTGGGCGCGGAGCCGGTCCACTCGTAGGCGACCGTGCCCGGCGGATGCTGAAACCAACCCGGATCGCTGTAGTCGCCGCGCGCGATGTTGTCGCGCACCTTGAGCACGGTGAACATGCCGCCCATCTCCAGCGGCCCGAACGGCCCGGCGCCGGTCATCATCGGCAGCGTGTTGTCGGGCAGCGGCATCTCCATCTCGCCCATGTCGGCCATGCCGCGCTCGCCCATGACCATGTAGTCGGGGATGAGATTCATGATCTTGCGCGCGACGCCGCGATGATCGACGCCGATCATCGTCGGCACGTTGTGGCCCATCGGATTCATGGTGTGGTGCGACTTGTGGCAATGCATCGCCCAATCGCCCGGGGCATCGGCCACGAAATCGAACGCGCGCATCGCGCCGATCGGCAGATCGATCGTCACCTCGGGCCACTGCGCGCCCTTGGGTACCCAGCCGCCGTCGGTGCACGACACGCTGAAGTTGAAGCCGTGCAGATGGATCGGATGATTGGTCATGGTGAGATTGCCCATGCGGACGCGCACCCGATCGTCCTTGCGCACCACCAGCGGGTCGATCGCGGGAAACACCCGGCTGTTCCACGACCAGATGTTGAAATCGAGCATGGTGTTGATCTTCGGCGTGGCTGCACCGGGTTCGATGTCGAAGGCGTTGACCAGGAACACGAAGTCGCGATCGACGGCCATGAACTTGGGGTTCTTCGGATGCACCACCAGGAATCCCATCATGCCCATCGCCATCTGCACCATCTCGTCGGCGTGCGGGTGATACATGAACGTGCCCGAGTGCTTCATTTCGAACTCGTACACATAGGTCTTGCCCACCGGGATCTGCTTCTGGGTAAGTCCGCCCACGCCGTCCATGCCGTTGGGCAGCAAGATGCCGTGCCAATGCACTGTGGTGTGCTCGGGCAGCTTGTTGGTGACGAAGATGCGCACCTTGTCGCCTTCCACGCATTCGATCGTCGGCCCCGGCGACTGGCCGTTGTAGCCCCACAGATTCGCCTTCATGCCGGGGGCGAATTCGCGCACCACCGGTTCGGCAATGAGGTGGAACTCCTTCCAGCCGTTGTTCATACGCCAGGGCAAGGTCCAGCCGTTGAGCGTGACGACCGGGTTGTATGGACGGCCACTGGGTGGCGCCAGCGGGCCTTGGGTTTTCGGTGAGCTCTGGGTTGGCGCTTCGGGCAGCGTGGCAGCGCCCACGCGTGAGACCAGCCCCGCGCCAAGTGTGGCCGCTGCCGCATTGCGCAGAAAATTGCGTCGAGTGTTCATGGATTCGCTCCGATCAGTGGCCGCCGGCGGCGGCCGCAGGCGTCGTGGTTCTTGCACCCGCCATCCCCATCGCGCCGGGCGAGCCCACCGACATCGCGACGCGCAGATTGCTTTCAGCCAGCCAGAAATCGCGCAGTGCTTCGATGGTCGCGCTTACCGCCGAGACCTGGTCGCGCGCATCAGCGAGCAGTTCGAACACGCTGATCAGCATGCCGTTGTAGCGCAGCAGCTGCTCCTCGCCGATCTGCTTCTTGAGCGGCACGACCTCGTCGCGATAGTGGCGCGCCGTGTCGTAGCTGGTGCGATACGCCGAGTACGCTTCGCGCACCTCCGATCGCGCGTTGACCGCGACCTCGGCCACGCGATGCACCGATTGCATATACAGCGCTTCGGCGCGTGCCACCTTGGCGCCGCCCCAATCGAACAGCGGAATTTCCAGGCTGATCTCGTAACCGTAAGCGAACGGATGATCGCCCTCGCGAGTGCGGGCGCGGCCCACTTCGAGCACGTTGATGAAGCGGGTGAATTGGGTGAGGCCAAGCGATTGCGCCAGGCTTTCGGTGTCGCGTCGCGCAGCCTGCACGTCGAGCCGTTCGCTCAGTGTGGTCGATTCGAGCGCCTGACGCTCGACCAGCGTCGCCGGCAGATCGGGCAGACGCTCGGGCAGCTTGAACTGCGCGTCCGCGCCGTACAGCCCCATCAGCCGGGTCAGCTTCTCGCGCTCGGCCAGTGCGCCATGGCGTGCGCGCGCCAGGTTGGCCGTCGCCTCGGCGTAGAACGCGTGCTCGCGCATCTGCGTGAGCTTCGGAAAATTGCCCGCACGCGCCATGCGCCGCGCCAGTTCCGCGCTCGCCTCGGCCGCTTCATGGACCTGCGCCATGTATCGGGCAATCTCCTCGGCGGCAAGCGCCTGCACGTAAGCCTTGCGGGTGTCGTGCGCGACACGCAGCATGCGCTCGCCGACGTCGCGCTGAACCCGCTCGAACCGGCGCGCTTCCATGCGCGATCGCAGCGGCATCGTGAGCAGGCTGATGATCTCCAGCGACAGCGCTTCTTCGACTTTCTCGACGTCGTTGCCGCGCTTGGTGCGCAGGATCGCGTAGTGCGGGTTGCGCAATCGTCCGGCCTGTACCAGTTCGGACTCGGCCACGCCGAGTTCGGCGTAAGTCGCCTGCAGGCCAGGGTTGTTGAGCAGCGCGACTTGCACCGCGTCATCGGCAGAAAGCGGTTTGGCGAGCAGCGGCGCGAGCGCCTCGCGCACCGCTTGCGCGTCGGCGTCCGAGCGCTGCCAGCGCACGTTCTGGCCGAGGCGCTCCTTGGCGATGGTCTCGATCGCACCGAAGCCGCCGTCGTTGGAGAACGTGGCACATCCCCCCAGCACCACCACGACAGCGAGCACTGCTGCGCGCGAGGTGCCGCTCGCTGATAGTCGATTCAGCAATTGCATGCGTCCCTCGCTAGTGATGGTGTTTATGCGCACCGCCCGCTGCGGGCTTCAGTGCAGGGTTCGGCGCCGCTTGAGGCGCTGGCGACGGTGCGGCGCGCGCGGCTTCGCGGGCGGCCGGTGCGCGAGGCGGCTCGTTCGGTGCTGAGCCTTTGATGTGACCCTCGTGACCGCCGAGGCGCTCGACCTCGTCGTTCAGGGCACGCCAGGACGCCGGCTTCTGCTCCTCGAAGCGTTGATAGCCGGAATACGGCGAGTCGTATCGGGCGGCCGGAACCGGCAGGGCCGGGTCAGCCGGATCGGAACGCTGAAGCGGTGCGGCGGACTGCGCTTGCGCGCTGCATGCAAATGCGCAAACGACAGCCACGTTGGCTGCAATGCGAATCATTGAATACTCCCGGGTGCAAACGAACATCGGACGCGCCGACGAAGCGGCACGCCGCGGGCACTAACGCAACGGGAGTCAGCCTAGAGGTGGCCGATCGAGGGTCGGCGGGATATGGCCGACGAAATGAACGAGACGCGCGGTCGCCGCTCGATAGGAAGCGGCAAGGTCCGACGGCATCACCGGAACACTGGCGATCGCCGTCGCGGACGAGCACACCGCGCAGACGCTGCACGAGGCTTCGTGAGTAGGGGCTTGATCATCCGGGCCGGTACCGTCCCCGCTCGCACCACCTGCCGAACCGCCGTGGCGTGCACCGTGACCGGCCACTCCCGCATCCGCGGCGTGGCAAGGCGGTTGTGCATTCGCCTGATCAGCGCCATGGCCAGCACCATGATGTGCACCGCCGCTCATTCCACTCTGGCCGTGCGCCATCATCGCAGTGCGATCGGACGCCATGCCGCAGAACAGCATGCGCGCCGCGGCAAATCCCTTGGCGGGGATCATCGCGACAAGCAAGGCGACGAGAACGATGCGAGCGAATCGGACCATGGGCGGCATGATACCTGCGACAAACGCGGCCTCGAAAGAGTTCCAGAGCGCCGCTCGACGGGATTGCGAAAGGTCAAAGCTCGACGCGCGCCACCCGCCGACGCACCTCACGCATGTCGTCACCACGCAGTTCGCGCAGGGCATACGTCACGAAACTGCCGACGACGTCTTTACGCCAGTACAGATCCAGATCGGTGTTGTCGAGCGGCTTGGCGCGGCTGGCAACTGCAGCCGCGGCAGCGCCGATCGATTCGTCGGTCAGCGCCTTGCCCACCAGCGCGGTTGCGCCAGCCGGCACCAGGAACGGCCGCGAAGCGACCGCGCCCAGCGCGATGCGTGCCTCGGTGACGGTGCCGTCGGCAGCGAACTTCGCGGCGGCGCCCACGCCCAGCACCGGAAAATCGAACGCGCCGCGTCGGCGCAACTTCCAATATGTGCTGCGCCAGCCCGCAGCATCGGGGAGCACGACCTCGGTCAGGATCTCCTCGGGCTTGCGCGCGAGATAGTCGATGCCGTCGTTCTTGTACAAATCGGCCAGCGCCAGTTCGCGCTCGCCACCCACCGACAACAGTCGCACCTTGGCACCCAGCGCCATCAACGCCGGCGCGGTATCGGTGGAGGAGGCTGCAACGCAGCGCTTGCTCGCGGTGGCGACCCAGCAGGTGTCGCCGTCTTTCTTCAGGCAGAAGTCGATCGCCTTGCGCCACTCGTAGTTCTGATCGTAGTAGTTGCAACGCGTGTCCAGGCACAGGTTGCCGCCGATCGTGCCCATGTTGCGCAAATGCACCGTGGCCACCTGATGCGCGGCCTGCTTGAGCCCTTTGTAGGGCGCGCCGATCTTGTCGCTCTCGACGATTTCGGTGAGCGTCAAGCCCGCACCAAGGGTCAGGTCGGTGCCGTTGACAACGCCCTTAAGGCCTTCGACCTGCCGTAGCGAAACGAGCGTCTGCGGCACCTGCTGTCGACGCTTCATGTTCGGCAGCAGATCGGTGCCGCCGGCGATCAGCATCGCCTGCGAGCCTTCACCGGCGAGGATGCGAGCGGTCTCACCGAGTGAACGCGGCTGGCGGTAATCGAACCAGGGTAGCCGCATCATGGTTGTTGCTCCGTGAGGAGGCTAATTTCAGCGCGAACGAAGCTCCCGCCTGCGGAAAGCGCGCTCATCTACGCCACCTTCCGGTTCGCGTTGGCGGGTTTGGCGCGCGGCGGAGTCTGCGACGCGTTGCCATCGCCGCCTTCCCACGGCGGCAGCACGAATACCGGCTCGGGATAGGGCACGTCCGGGAAATGCTCCGGCCCCACGCGCGGCGCTTCGCCTTTGGCTTTCTTCGCCAGTGCGCGCAGCACCTTGTCGGGCGTGATCGGCACTTCGTCGATGCGCACGCCGACCGCGTCGAACACCGCGTTAGCGACCGCGGGCATCACCGGCAAAAGCGGCCCCTGCCCGGCCTCCTTGGCGCCGAACGGACAGTTCGGATCGGGATCCTCGATGATGTCGGTGACGATCTCGGGCATGTCCAGCGACGTGAGGCTCTTGTACTCGAGCATCGACGGGATCTTGTGCACCAGCGCGCCGGAGAGTTTCGGCGGCAGGCGGCGGAATACCTGCTCTTCCATGAGCGCTTCGCCCAGCCCCATGTAGACGCTGCCTTCGACCTGACCGCGCACCAGCACCGGATTGATCGAGCGGCCGATGTCGTGCGCCACCCAGATCTTCGGCACGTGGATCCAGCCGGTATTGGGATCGACATCGACCTCGACGATGCACGCCGAATACGAGTAGGCGGGCGACGGCCCGACGCCCGCGCCTTTGTACTTGCCCGGCGGACGCGGTGGCGAGTACGAACCGACCGCCCCCAGGGTGCCGAACTTTTCTTCGGCCGCCCCGACCGCTTCGCGAAAACTCATCGACTTGCCGGGGTCCTCGCTGAAGAACACGCGGCCCTGGGCGCACACCAGTTTGTCGGGCGAGACGTCCATCTTCTCGCTTGCTGCTTCGAGGATCTGCTTCTTCACGCGCTCGGCCGCCTGGATCGCCGCGTGACCCATCATCACCGTCACGCGGCTGGAGTACGAACCCAGGTCGATCGGCGTGAGGCCGGTGTCGCCGGTGATGCAGCGGATCTCGAACGCGTCGATCCCAAGTACTTCGGCCACGCACGCGGCGAGTACGTCATCGGAGCCCTGGCCGATCTCGGTGGCGCCGCAGAACACCGTCACCTGCCCGCTGCGATCGACGAGCAGCTGCACGCCCGAGTGCGGCATCTTGTTCCAGTAGATCGGCAACCCCGCGCCGCTCAGGTACGACGAGCACGCGATGCCCACGCCGCGGCCGTAGGGCAACTTGCCGTGCTTGTTCTTCCAGTCGGAACGCTCGACCACGCGCCGGATGCACTCGGCCAGGCCGATGGTGCCGATCTTCAGCCAGTTGGCGGTGAGCGAATTGGGCTTGGCGACGATCTTCAAGCGCAATTCGGCCGGATCGAGCTTGAGCTTTTCGGCGATCTTGTCGAGTTGCACCTCCTGGCCGAAGCGCGGTTGCGGTGTGCCGTGACCGCGCTTGGGGCCGCATGCCGGCTTGTTGGTAAACGTGCGACACGCATCGAACTTGTAGCGCGGCAGCTCGTAGGTCACCGTCTGCAGCACGCCGGTGTAGAACGTGCTGGCCGCGCCGTACGAGCCGTAACCGCCGCCATCGAGCAGGGTCTGCAGATGCATGCCGGCGAGCGTGCCGTCCTTGTTCACGCCGGTGCGCATTTTCATCAGCACCGGATGGCGCCCGCGGTGCATGTAGAACACTTCCTCGCGGTTGAGGCAGACCTTCACCGGACGACCGAGCTTGAGCGCCGCTTTGGCAACCACGATTTCGTGGTTGTGCAGATCGCACTTGCCGCCGAACCCGCCGCCGTTCGGGCAGGCGATGACGCGGATGTGCGCGGGCGGCATCTGCAGCGCCTTGGCCATCGCGCGATGGATGTAGTGCGGCACCTGCGTGCTCGACCACATCGTGAGCTTGCCTTCCGGGTCGACGGTTGCCACCGCCGCGTGCTGCTCCATCGGCAGATGGGTATTGCCCTCGTAGAAGAACGTGTCCTCGAACACGTGGTCGGCTTTCGCGAGGGCGTCCTCGATGTCACCGAACTCGTAGCTCTGGATGCGGTGCACGTTGCCGAACTCGCCGTACTCGTGCAGGCGCGGCTCAGGATTGGCCAATGCTTCTTCGGGACTGGCGATCGTGGGCAGCGGCCGATACTTCACGTCGATCAGATCGAGCGCCTCGGTGGCGGTCTGCTCATCCTTGGCGATCACCGCGGCCACCGGGTCGCCGACGTAACGCACCCGATCGCGCGCCAGCGGGTATTCGTCTTGCGACACCGGCATGATGCCGAACGTGATCGGGAAGTCCGCCCCCGTCAGCACCAGATGCACGCCGGGCAACGCGAGCGCGCGTGCGGCGTCGATCGATTCGATCAGCGCATGCGGATGCGGCGAGCGCAGCAGCCGGGCGTGGACCATGCGCGGCAGCACGATGTCATCGGCGAAGCGCGTAAGCCCGGTGACCTTGGCGCGGCCGTCGACACGGCGACGCGGTTTGCCGATTACGTTCAATCGATCGCGCGCGCTCATCGGTCGGCTCCTTTTTTGATTGCCGCGGCGGATTGCACCATCACCCGCGCCGCTTCCTCGATCGCCTCGAAGATCTGCACGTACCCGGTGCAGCGGCACAGATTGCCGGAGATGGCGTCGCGAATGCGGTCGCGACTCGGATTGGGCTCCTTCGCAAGCAGCGCCTTGGCCGTCATCAGGATGCCGGGCGTGCAATAGCCGCACTGCGCAGCACCGAGATCGGCGAACGCGGTCTGCAGCGGATGCAACTCGGCGCCGTCGGCCAGTCCTTCGACCGTTTCGATCGAGTGGCCGTCGCACTCCACGCCGAGCACCAGACAGGAGAGCTGCGGCTCGCCATCGACCAGCACCGCGCACGCACCGCACTCGCCCAGTTCACAGCCGTGTTTGGTGCCGGTGAGCCCGAGATCTTCACGCAGCACCTCGAGCAGCGTCTTGTACGGCGCGAAGGACACCTCCACATCCTCGCCATTGACGCGCAGTTGCATCTGCACGTTGCGGCGCACTTTGATCGCGCGCTCCACTCCTGCGTTCATGCATCGTTCTCCACTTATTCCACTTTCAGATTCGCCGCCTTCACCGCTTTGGCCCACTTGGCTGCTTCGTCGCGCACGAACCGGGCGAACCCCGCCGCCGTGTCGCTTGCGGGCTCGGCACCCACCGCGAGCGCCCGGTCGCGAATTTCGGCGATGCCCACGACTCGATTGATCTCGCCATTGAGCCGCTCGACGATCGGCCCGGGCAATGCGCCGGGCCCGATGATGCCGAGCCATCCCGTCGCGTCGAATCCTGCGGCGCCGCGTTCGGCGAGCGTGGGCAGATCGGGCGCGCTGGCCGTGCGCTTGCCGCCGGCAGTGCCCAGTGCCACGACCTTGCCCGAACGGATGTGCGGCAACGCGGAGGTCAGATCGACGAACGCCAGCGGCACCTGGCCGGCCATGGCATCGGCCACCGCAGGTGCGCTGCCCTTGTAGGGAATGTGCGTCATGTCGAAGCCGAACTGCTGCTTGAGCATCTCGCCCGCCAGATGCATCGCCGAGCCGTTGCCAGTGGTGCCGAACGACAGCGCGCCGGGCTGGGCTTTGGCCCGCGTCACCAGCTCGCCCAACGAATCGATGCGCGACGCGACGTTGGCGACCAGCACCATCGGAATCGTGGCGACGAGCGCTACCGGCGTCAGATCCTTGTGCGGATCGAACGGCATCTTCGCGAACAGCGCCGGGTTGATCGCCAGCGCGCCGGTTGCGACCAGCCCGAGCGTGTGCCCATCCGGTGCGGACTTGGCGACGGTGTCGACGCCGATCATCGATGCACCACCGGGACGGTTCTCGACGATGACCGGCTGGCCGAGGCTGCGAGTCAGCTCACCACCAACCAGGCGCGCCATGGTGTCGGCGCTGCCACCCGGCGCGAACGGCACGATGATGCGAACGGGCCGGGTCGGATAGGTCGATTGCGCGCTCGCCTGGCCCAACGTTGCGAGCAACGCAACGACGACAGCTGACGTGCGGGCGAACATGATCGCGCTCCGGGAGATGGAAGCGCGAATTCTAAAGCGCTAAAGCGCGGCTAGTGCGCCGCCAGGGATTTGTTGAGGGGGTGCACGCCGTTGCCGGGTGCACGCGCGCCTCGGTGCGCGTCAGGCGGGTGTGGGCCGCTTGGCGAGAACCGCCGCGTCTTTGACGATCTTCATCGGCCCGCCGCCCCACAGGATCGCCGCGTAGAAATTGGTGATGAGCTTGGTGCGCATCAGCGCGAGAAACTCTTCGCCGGTAATGCGGATGATCTGGCCGGTGTAGCCCATGTCGCCGATGATGCTGAACATGGCGACCTTGATGTTGCCGTTCGGTTTCTTATCGCCCCACTCGACCGGATCAACGCGGCTGACAGTGTGCGGTTCGGTACCGGCATGCACCGAGTACACGCCGCGCGCGCCGTCATCGGATTCCAGGGAGCAGGCGATACGGTCGCCGCGTGGTTTCATGGTCGAACCTCCGAGAGCCTGTGTTCGTTGCGGGAGAGCGTGCGAGCGTTGCGCGGCCGCTCATTGGTATTCGGGATGCCGAATCATGGGTTCGATCAGCCTGCGCAGCCCGGGAAAAATCCCGCCCGATCAGGGGTGCTGGGTAGAATCTGTGACCGAATTTGCGGCGAACGTGCAGCACGGCGCGTCCGTCCGCTGCCGGCAGATCGATCACCGTCCAACCCGAGGGAACCATGGAAAGCTACGACGTCGTCGAATGGGGCAAGCCGCTGCAACGAGCGGTACGCGAAACGCCGCGGCCGACCGGAACCGAAGTGCTCATCAAGCTCAAGTATTCCGGCGTGTGCCACAGCGACGTGCACATTCGCGACGGCTACTTCGAGCTCGGCGGAGGCAAGCGCTTCTACATGACCGAACGCGGAGCCAAGCTGCCCTCGACGCTGGGGCACGAACCATTCGGTACGGTGGTGGCCGCAGGCCCCGACGCACAGGGCGCGCCGATCGGCCAGGATCGATTGGTGTGTCCATGGACCGGCTGCGGCACCTGTGCGCGATGCGAGGCCGGCGACGACAACCTGTGCATGGCGCCGCGCTTCCTCGGCGTGTTGCGTCCGGGTGGCTTCGCTGATCACCTGATCGTGCCGCATCCGCGCTACCTGGTCGATGCGAGCGGCGTGGACCCGGCGTTTGCCGCCACGCTGGCCTGTTCAGGGCTGACGACTTACGGTGCGATCAAGCGCTCGCAGCCGTTCGCGGCCGGCGACTGGGTGGTGGTGATAGGCGCCGGTGGGCTGGGGCTGCAATGCATCGCGATCTTGCGCGCGCTTGATCATGCCAACGTCATCGCGATCGATATCGATCCGGCAAAACTGGCGGCGGCGCGCGCAGCCGGTGCGAAGGAAACCGTGGACTGGCGAGACAAGGATGCGGTAGCCAAGTAGGAGTCGATTTCCGGGGGCGGCGGGCGGGCGGTGGTGGGTGAGGGTGGGGCATCGGAAACGGCCACGCTCGGCATCGCTTCGCTACGCAAAGGCGGCAAGTACACCGTGTGCGGATTGTTCGGCGGCGAGATTCCGCTCAACCTGGTGCCGCTCGCGCAGCGCTGCATCGCGATTCAAGGCTCGTACGTCGGAACCGTCGCCGAGCTGAAGGACGTGGTCGCGCTTGCCCGCGCCGGCAAGCTCAAGTCGATCCCGATCGAGACGCGGCCGCTCGATCAAGCCGAGCGCTCGCTCGCCGAGCTCAAGGACGGCAAGATCGTGGGACGCGTCGTCCTCAAGATGTAGCAGATGTAGGAGCAGGTGTAGGGCCGCACGATCGCGCGCGCTCCAAGCACTGCGCGCGATCTACGCCCCGCACGCGGTCTACGCCGCCTTGCGCTTCTGCTTTTGCTTGGCCGCGCTGGCGTGCATCTGCGCGTACGCCTCGTGCGCTGCCGCCTCGGCATCGCCGACGTGGATCTTGTAGCCCAGATCGTCGAGCACCGAACCGAGCGCCGACAGACACACCATGACGTTCTCCGGACGGCACGAGTAACCCATGATGCCGAAGCGCCAGATCTTGCCGGCCAGCGGCCCAAGGCCCGCGCCGATCTCGAGGTTGAACTCGTTCAGCAGCCGCTTGCGCACCTCGGCTTCGTTGACGCCCTCGGGACAGCGCACCGCGTTCATCTGCGGGATCTGATACTCCTCCTTGACGAGGAACTTCAGACCCATCGACTCCAGTCCGGCCTTGAGCGCCATGTGGTGGCGATGGTGGCGCGCCCAACAGTTCTCCAGGCCTTCCTCGCGGATCAGCAGCAACGCCTCATGCAGCGCGAACAGCGAGTTGGTCGGTGCGGTGTGATGGTAGGTGCGCGTCGTGGCGCCCCAGTAGCCCAGCAGCAGGTTCATGTCCATGAACCAGCTCCGGATCTTGTCGTCGCGCGATTTCACGTAGTCGACCACGCGATCGCTGAACGACACCGGCGAGAGGCCCGGCGTGCACGACAGGCACTTCTGGCTGGCCGAGTAGACCGCGTCGATCTCCCATTCGTCGACCTTCACCGCGCAGCCGCCCAGCGAGGTGACGGCATCGACGATGGTGAGCGCGTCGTACTTATGCGCGAGCTTCACCAGCGTCTTGGCATCGGACAGACAGCCGGTCGAGGTTTCGGCGTGTACGAACGCCACCAGGCGCACATCGCGATTCTTCTTGAGCGCGTCTTCGATCTTGTTCGGATCGACCGGCTCGCCCCACTCGTGATCGACCACGATCGGCACACCGCCGGCGCGCTCGACGTTCTCGATCATGCGTCCACCGAACACGCCGTTGCGGCCGACGATCACCTTGTCGCCCGGCGCCACCATGTTGACGAAGCAGTACTCCATGCCGACCGAGCCCGGGCCCGACACCGGAAACGTGAGCGCGTTCTTGGTCTGATAGACGTAGCGCAGCAACGACTTCAACTCTTCCATCATCTCGACGAAGATCGGGTCGAGATAGCCGATCGCCGGCTGGCTCATCGTGGTGAGCACGCGCGGATGGATCTCGGTGGGCCCCGGACCCATCAGCGTGCGCTGCGGCGGATGGAAAGAAGTGATGCGTTTAGCGGGCGCGAATTGGGTCATGTCGGGTCCTTCCTGGTCGTTGAGTGCCGATTCGTCTTCGCCGCGGGACTTCAGCCGAATCGGTTTGGCGAGCGTGGCTTCCTTGAGAATTTCATCGGCGCCGATCTGACTCTGCGTCACGGCCTGCACTTCCATGGCCCAGCGGGCAGGCACGTAGCCCACCTTGACCCAGTGGCTGACGACGGCCCGGTCGATCCGGAGCCGCCGCGCAACTTCGGCCTGGCTGCCAAACAGGGTGACGAGTCGGTCGGCGCAATTCATGCCGCGAGATTAGCCTGTCAAACTAAGTTTGACAAGCCAAGAATGTCAAATCGGAACGCGAGCCGGGGACTCTTGCCGGAGTGGCGCGGGGTGCCGAGGCCCCGGCGCGGTTAGCGTTGCGGCTAACCGTCGCGGCGCCGCTCGACTTTGATCGGCATGACGTCGGGATTCGCTACGCGCGCGTCGATCGCGGCTTCCAACTCCGCATCGACGTCGAATGCGCGATCACCCTCTTCGCTGGCCGCGCCGGTGGGCGCAAGCCCCGCGAAATCGAACAGCGCCCGATCGAGCAGATGCGTCTTGCGCACGTTGGCCAGACTGCGAAAGATGGTCTCGACTCGCCCCGGAAATCGCTTCTCCCAATCGCGCAGCATCGCCTTTACCTGCTTGCGTTGCAGCAGCTCCTGCGAACCGCACAGATCGCACGGGATGATCGGGAACTGCCGCACCTCGGCGTACCGTTCGAGGTCCACTTCCTTCACGTACGCGAGCGGCCGGATCACCACATGTCTGCCGTCATCGGACACCAGCTTGGGCGGCATCGCCTTGAGCTTGGCGCCGAAAAACAGATTCAGGAAGAAGGTCTCGAGGATGTCGTCGCGATGATGACCGAGCGCGATCTTGGTGGCACCCAGCTCGCCCGCCACGCGGTAGAGCACGCCGCGGCGCAGACGTGAGCACAGCGAACACATCGTCTTGCCCTCGGGGATCACGCGCTTGACGATCGAGTAGGTGTCCTGCTTCTCGATGCGATAGGGGACCCCGATGCGCTCCAGATAATCGGGCAGGGTGCGCTCGGGAAAGCCCGGATGGCCCTGGTCGAGATTGACCGCGATGAGTTCGAACTCGATCGGCGCGCGCTCGCGCAGCTTCATCAGCACATCGAGCAGGCCGTAGCTGTCCTTGCCGCCGGACAGGCACACCATGACCCGATCGCCCGGCTCGATCATGCGGTAGTCGCCGATGGCCTGACCGACCAGCCGGCACAAGCGCCGGTCGAGCTTGTTGGTTTCGCGCGCCGCTTTCTCCAGGCGCTGGTAATCGAACACGCCCGCAGGCCGCTCTGTGGAAGCGTCCGTGGGCCGCTCGGTGGAAACGTCCATGAGTCGCTCGACTGGGGCGTTCATCGCTCGCTCAGAGATTGACGCTGCGACCACCGTCGATCGCGATGATTTGCCCGGTCACGTATGGCGCATCGGCCAGCAGGAAATGCACCGCGCGCGCGATGTCATCGGGCTCACCGATGCGCTTGAGCAGCGTGTGCGAAATGATGCGCTGGCGCGCGACGTCGTCGAACGAGCCGTCGTCGGGCCACAGGATCGGGCCGGGCGCAATGCCGTTGACGCGCACCTCGGGGCCGAGTTCGCGCGCGAGCGAGCGGGTGAGGCCGACCAGACCCGCCTTGGCAACGCTGTAGACGACGTAATTCTTCAGTGGCCGCTCGGCGTGAATGTCGACGATGTTGATGATCGCCCCGCCCGTCTTGCGCAACGGAATCGCCGCCGCCTGCGAGAGGAACAACGGCGCCTTGAGGTTGGTGCCGATCAGATCGTCCCACAGGCTCTCGGTGATCTCGCCCACCGGGCTGGCGTGGAAACTCGACGCGTTGTTGATGAGCGCATCGAGCCGGCCGAATTGACTGACCGTCGTCTTGACCATCTCGGTCAATCCGGCGATATCGAGCAGATCGGCCTGTACCAGGCTGACGGAGTTGGCGCGCACGGCGTTCAACTCGTCCTGCAAGGCATGCGCATCGCGCTGGGCCGTGCGGTAGTGGACCACCAGGTTCGCGCCGGCCGCATGCAGTCTGCGTGCGGTGGCTGCGCCGACGCGCCGGGCACCGCCGGTGATCAGCACAGCTTTTCCAGCGAGGGATTCGGCGGACATGGACAAAGATCGGCAACGCGGTCGAACCGACCAACGTCGAACTCGAGAGGTTGTCGATTTTACCGGAATGCGCCACGCTTCCCTGCGAACGCACCTCGCTTACCCACGAATGCACCACGCTTCCCCGCGATGAATCCTTCGCCGAGCCTGCCCGCCCCCCCGGCCGAAGACCGTGCCCATAGCGGGCGAGTAGGCGCGCTGATCACCGAGCGCATCGTTGCAGGCGGCGGCTGGATCTCGTTCGCGGACTACATGGACGCGGCGCTCTACGCGGCAGGGCTGGGCTACTACAGCGCCGGCAGCCGCAAACTCGGCGCGAGCGGCGATTTCATCACCGCACCGGAGATCAGCCCGTTGTTCGGCGCCGCCCTCGCGCGACAGGCCGCACAGATCCTGCGCGCGAGCAGCCCCGAGATCCTCGAAATCGGCGCGGGCAGCGGCGTGCTGGCCGCGACCCTGCTGGCGGAACTGGCTGAGCGCGGCTCTGTGCCGTCGCGATACAGCATTCTCGAAGTGTCGGCCGACTTGCGCGATCGCCAGCAAGCGCTGATTCACGAGCGAGTGCCACATCTGGCCGAGCGCGTGCAGTGGCTCGAACAGCTCCCGGATTCGTTCAGCGGACTGATCCTGGGCAACGAAGTGCTCGACGCGATGCCGGTTCAAGTGTTCGAGTGGCGCGACGGGGCGATCGAGGAGTTGGGCGTCGCCATCGCCGGGAGCGGCGGATTCGAGTGGTCGGCCCGGCCGGCGCAGGCGGAGCTTGCGAAAACGGTCGAGCGCCTGGCACGCGCGCATCAATGGTCAACGCCGTATCGTGCGGAAGTGGGCGTGATCGCGCAAGCGTTCGTCGCGACCGTTGCGCGCGTGCTCACCAACGGTGCTGCGTTGTTTATCGACTACGGCTTTGCCACGCGCGAGTACTACCATCCGCATCGCGCGATGGGCACGCTGCGCTGCCACTACCGGCATCGCGCGCACGACGACCCGTTCTTCCTGCCCGGGCTGTGCGATATCACCGCACACGTCGATTTCAGTGCGATTGCCGAGCACGCTACCAGCGCGGGCCTCGAACTGGCCGGCTTCACCACACAGGCGCACTTCCTCATCAACTGCGGCATCACCGAACTGCTGCTGCGAACGCCGCCGGGCGACGCGGCGCGCTATCTGCCACAAGCCAATGCCGTGCAACGGCTGCTCTCGCCGGCCGAGATGGGCGAGCTGTTCAAGGCGATCGCGCTGAGCAAAGGCATCGACGTGCCGCTGCTGGGGTTCACTTCCGGAGATCGACGTGCGACGTTGTAGTCCGACCGGCTTGCGGAAGTTTCGCGATCAAAGCCCGATGGCCGGAGACTCAACGCTCGCAAGCATGCCAGCACAACGTGAACGCGGCAGCCATCGCGCCACGGTATTGACCTTCGTTGCGCTCTGGCTCGTATCCGCCGCGACGACAACGCACGCGCAAACCACAGCCGAGCGCGCCGTCGACGCTGCCAAACAGCGCTGGGCCGGCAGTCCGCACGGACCGATGCTCGAGCGCATCCTGCCGCCGACCTTCGCGGTCACGCAGTTGCCTGAACCCACTTCACGCGGTGCGCAACTGCTGGTGCGCTACTGCGTGCAGTGTCATCACCTGTCCAATCCGGCGATGCACGAGGCCGAGAAGTGGCCCAAGGTCGTGACGCGGATGGTGGCGCGCATCGCGGGCAACGGAAACATGGGCCCGCTGATGAAAGACATGATGGCCGGCGTGCAGGCGCCGAGCGCAGAGGAAACGAGCGTGCTGGTGCGCTATCTGCAGAAACATGCGCAACGGCCGATCGCCGCTGAAAAATACCCCGAACTCAGGCTGGCAGGCGGACAGTCGTTTCGGCTGGCATGCCAGCAATGCCACGTGCTGCCCGACCCGGCGCGCTACACCGCGAAGCAGTGGCCCGCGGTGGTTGCGCGCATGGAGCAGAACATGGAATGGATGAACCGCGTCGTGGGCACGCAGGTCGATCCGCGTGAGCCGCAGCTGCGCATCGAGGAGATCAACGCTTTCCTCGCGCGACACGCGCGCAGGCAGTGACGGTCTTTACGCCGGGATCGCCATCCCGCGCTGGACACCTGGTCGCGCGCCCAGCTCGTCGAACCAGCGTTTGACGTTCGGAAAATCGGCCAGGTTGGTCTTGTGATAGTCGAACCGCGACACCCACGGATAGGTCGCGATGTCGGCAATGGTGTACTCGTTGGCGGCCAGGTATTTCGCTTCGCCAAGTCGCTTGTTCATCACCCCGTACAGCCGATCCTTCTCTTTGGTGTAGCGCTCGATCGCATACGGCACCGGCTCGGGCGCGGCGCGGAAGAAGTGGTGGCACTGCCCGAACATCGGGCCCACCGAAGCCATCTGGAACATCAGCCACTGCAGCGTTTCGTACTTGCCGCGATCGGAAGCGGGCAGGAACTTGCCGGTCTTGCCGGCGAGATAGATCAGGATCGCACCCGACTCGAAGATGGTGATCGGCTTGCCGTCGGGCCCCTCGGAATCGACCAGCACGGGGATCTTGCTGTTCGGATTCATCTTCACGAACTCGGGCTTGTTCTGATCGTTAGCCTTGCCGATGTCCACCTTGTGCACGCGATAACCCAGGCTGCACTCCTCCAGCATCACCGAGACCTTGCGGCCGTTCGGCGTTCCCCACGTATAGAGATCGATCATCGGACTGCTCCTTTGCGCAAGCGGTTGAGTGAGCCGGCCACGCGCCTTCGATCGGTTTTCAGTGCAGCGCGGCGGCAGCGAAAGCTCGAAGCAGTCTACACGCGGCATCGAAATCGCCGCTCGATGGATGAACCGCGCGAGCCGGTCGCGGCATAATCGGTTGCACGCTTGCACGCGCTTCGCCGTCTTCGCGTAACGGCGGCGCGCGCCAGCGATTGCAACGCCTGTGCGCGGTTGCCCGCGCGCACCCATCAAGGAGGAATCGCCATGGATGACCCAGCACACTTCGCCCAAGCGCTCGCGCTGCAGGGGCTCGACGTTCCCGCGGCTCGTCATGCGGGAGTGGCCCAACAGCTCACCCGGCAGATCGCCGCCGAGCGCGCCGCGACCGCGAAGATCGAGTTCGAAGTGGAGCCTGCTGCGTTCTTCCAGCTGCTGGAAGCGAGCGCGAAATGAACGAGTTCCTGCACTGGTCGGCGACGAAGCTCGCCGGCGCAATTCGCGCGAAGCAGCTCTCGGCAGGCGAAGTGGTGCTGGCCACGATAGAGCGTGCGCAAACGGTACAAACGCGACTGAACTGCTTCGTGCGCGTTGACGCCGACCGCGCGCTGGCACGCGCCAGGGCGATCGACGCCGACATCGCGCGCGGCAATGATCCGGGCCCTCTGGCCGGCGTGCCCATGGCGCACAAGGACATGTACTACCGCAAGGGCGTGGCCTCTTCGTGCGGCTCGAAGATCACGCGCGATCGTCCCGCGCCGGCCACCGCGGCAGCGCTGACGCGACTCGATGCAGCGGGTGCAGTGCAGTTCGGCGTACTCAACATGACCGAGTTCGCCTACGGACCGCTCGGCCACAACTATCACCTCGGGCATTGCCGCAATCCGTGGAATTCCGATTGCGTGACCGGTGGTTCGTCGTCGGGCTCGGGCTCATCGCTCGGTGCGCGCACCAACTTCGTCGCGCTCGGTTCGGACACCGGCGGCTCGATTCGCCTACCGGCGCATTTCTGCGGCGTCACCGGGCTCAAGCCCACGTACGGGCGCGTGTCGCGTGCCGGCGCGATGCCGCTGTCGTTCTCGCTCGATACGGTGGGTCCGCTCGCCCGCTCGGTCGAAGACGTCGCCTTGGTGATGCAGGTCATCTCCGGTCGCGACGAGGCCGATGCCACCTCCAGCATCCAACCGGTGCCTGACTACGTCGCGGGCCTGGCGCGCCCGGTGAAGGGTCTGCGCATCGGCGTGCCGACCAGCTACTTCTACGACAACATCGACGACGATGTAGCCAAGCTGGTGCGCGGCAGTCTGGATGTATTTCGCTCGCTCGGCTGCGAAGTGATCGATGTCGATCTGCCCGACATGGAAAGCTGGAACCAGGCTGCGACCGCGATCATCGCCGCCGAAGCCGCCGCGCTACACGCGCGCTGGTTGCGCGAACGTCCGGGCGACTACTCCGATCAAGTGCGCGCGCGCCTCGAGCTCGGCCTCGCCGTTCCCGCGCCGCTCTACATCAACGGCCTGCGTCTGCGTAGCGAAGCACTGCGCGCATGGCAGCAAGAGGTGATGGCGAAGGTCGATGTCGTGCACGCGCCCGCGGTCGCGTTCGCCACGCCCACCATCGCCGAGACCGACGTCGGTGGCGGCGCGCGCATGAACGATCTGATGGCGCGCGCCACTCGGCTGACGCGGCCGGTCAACTATCTCGGCTTGCCGGGGCTGGTGCTGCCGTGCGGGTTTCAGTCGCACGGGCTGCCGTGCGGCATGCAATTGATCGGCCGGCCGTTCGACGACTCGCTGCTGTTGCGGCTCGGTCACGCCTACCAGCAAGCGACCGACTGGCACACGCGCCTGCCCACGATTGCCAAGGCGTGAGCCGATCCGCAGGAGGCGTGAGCGATGAGGCACGCAAGCGGCGAGTACGGCTGGCAGTCCGGGGCATGAGCGACAAGTAACGAGCGCGATCATGCTCAAGTGGCTGCTGACCACCATCATCGCCCTCGTGCTGTTGAGCGGCCTGATGCCGCTGCTCGCGCGCTTCGGGCTGGGCAAGCTGCCAGGCGACATCACGTTGAACGTGCGCGGGCGGACGTTCTACATCCCGGTCACCACCACGATCGTGCTCTCGCTGCTGCTCGCGCTGATTTCGCGGCTGCTCTGACTTCAAGTCCATCCGCAGCGGTCACTGCGACGCGCTTGGTCGCGCTTGGAGCTGTCCGAGCCGCTCGCGTATCGCCTCGCCCACATGCATCTGCGGATTGGAGGCAGACAGCCGCTCGGCACGCTCGCGCGCCGCGACGCTTGCCCGGGCAAGTTCGAACGCTTCGATGAACGATCGCGTCTGGCGCAACCCGGCGTTGAAGTAGGCCTCGCCGAAATGGGTCCAATCGTTTTCGTGCGCGCAGCCGAACGAGGTCGATCGCGCATCAGCCGCTGTGATCACCAGCGTGTTCGCATCCTTGAGCGCTTCGACGAATCCACCCGAGTAGCACGCCGAAATCACCAGCACCTTCCACTTGATGCCGCTCTGCCGCACCGCATCGGCCAGCGTCTGCGGCGTAATTGGCGCGAGCGCAAGCGGCCAGAGCTCGACTTCGAGCCGATGCTGTTCGTCGCCATGCGTGGTGAGAAACAGGAAGAGCACGTCTTCGTCGCGGTTCATGCGCTCGCCGAAAGCGCGCAGCGTCGCGCGCAGGTTGGTCAGCGTGGCGATCGGCGCCTCGGTGAGCGTGGCATTGTTGTTGATGAGTAGCGCCGAGCGGCCCTCGGTGTCGAAGCGCTCGTTGAACAGCGTGCGCACGCTGCGTGCCTCGCGCAGGAACACATCCTGTGCGCCGTACGCCGCCACGCCGAGAAAGTACAGGTCGATCACGCCGGGCCGGCCGGGCTGGATCGCGGCGAGCGTGCGATCCAGCAGCGTCGCTTGAGCATGAAACGCCGCCTCCTGTTCGATCCCTGGCGCGCGAGCCGCTTGCGGCGCCGGCAATTCGCGCCACAGCACAGGCCGCGCTATGAGTGTGTTGAGTATCAGCACCAGCGCGCACGCAACGCCTGCGGCCGCGACGAAGCGCAATTGCCGCCACGGCACGACCAGCGCCACGGCACGCACGGCTACGGCGAACAGCCAGATGCCGTAAAGCTGGTCGGCTGAGGGCAGCCACGCGGGCAGATCGCCGATCCAAGATACCGACGCTTCGTTGCTGCCCAGGAACCACGGCGCTGCGAGCGCGAATACGGTCACTACTGCCTCGAACACCCAGAACGGCGCGAGCCACATCACCGCCAGGCGCAGACCGGCATCGCGCGCGGGCTGCATCGATCCGATCGCGAACGCAGCCAGCAGCACCAATGCCATCTGCGCCGCGTACGGTTCGAGCGCCGACCACTCGATCAGACCCGGTGCGCCGACGTGCGCGAAATCGGCGACGAACCACGCTGCAACGTTGAACAGCGCCAGCGCGATGAACGCCGCACCGCCAGCGCGAAACGCTTCGGCCCGCAGCGGAAGAAAAAGCGCCAGCCGCAGGCCGGCGAGCAGGTTGACCGACAGATCGCGCAGCGGGCCTGGCATGAGGGGGTGCGAGCGGGTTGTCGTAGACCGAGTCGTTGAATTGGCGCGAATCAGCGCCGCAGCACGCCACTCACCGCGGCGATACGTGCCGCGCGGATCGCGGTGGACTCGTGACCACGATGCGCCTTGGCGATCGTGCCGGCATCGACGCCGTTTGCGGCAGCAAGCGCAGTGCGCCAGTGCTTCACGGCGCGATGCGCGGCCTCAGTGTCTACAGCAAGCGCCGCAACCGCTTCGAGCATGCGATCAAAGCGTTCAGCACGGCGGAACGCATCGACCCGCTGCAACAGATCAACCACGCGATCGCCCGACAGCGCGTCGAGATCGGCCAGTTCGGTGCCATGACGCGCCACATGCAGCGCCACCTCGGCGCACTCGAGCGGCGCACGCAGGTGCAGGCTCGCGGCCTCCACTGCATCGACCGAGGCATCGGCCAGCAGCACGGTGTAGCGTACCGGCATGGTTCGATCGCGTTGCGCCGCGTGCGCAAGGGCAGTGCGCGCGTGCGGAGCGTTCACGCTGCTCCATTGCGGCAGCACCCGCACCATTGCCCCGCAGTGTTCGAGCGCGTCGATCATGCGCACCGGATCACGTTCCATCAGGCCGCGCGACAGCTCCTGCCACACGCGCTCGGGCACCAGCGCATCGACCTCGCCGTTGTCGACCATCGTACGCATCAAGTCTCGCGTTTCCGGGGCGATCGTGAATCCGAAGCGGGCGGTGAAGCGCGCCACGCGCAACAGCCGGACCGGATCCTCGACGAACGCGTCGCTCACATGACGCAGCACCCCTGCACGCAGATCGCGCACACCGCCATACGGATCGATGATGGCGCCAGACTCGTCGCGAGCGATCGCGTTGATGGTGAGGTCGCGCCGCGCGAGATCCTCCTCCAGCGTCACCTCCGGCGCGGCGTGCACGGTGAAGCCCTTGTAGCCGCGGCCGCTCTTGCGCTCGGTACGCGCGAGTGCGTACTCCTCGTGGGTCTGCGGATGCAGGAACACCGGAAAGTCCCTGCCGACCGCACGAAAACCGCGCCGCTCCATCTCCTCGGGCGTGGCGCCGACGACGACGTAGTCGCGATCCTTCACCGGCAGCCCGAGCAGGGCATCGCGCACCGCACCGCCGACTTCGAAGATCTTCACGAGTGTTGTCGGGTGGGTCGGGTCGCGGGCGACGCGCTACCCGCGGTACAGATCGTCGTACACCGACAACGCATGACCCTCGGCGCCGGCCTGGCCGATCAGTTTCTTCATCGCCGCGTTGGCCAACATGCTCGCCTGGTAGCGCGCCGCCGCACCGGCGAGCGTCACGCCGTAGGTGTTGAAGCGGAACACCACCGGCGCGTAGAACGCATCGGCGATCGAAAACGCGCCGAACAGATATTCGCCGCCCGCACCGAAGCGCGCGCGACAATCGTTCCAGATCGCCTCGATGCGCGTGATGTCGGCATCGACTTCGGTCGAGCGCCCTTTGCCGGGATAGCGATTGCGGATGTTCATCGGCATCGCACGACGCACCGCGCCGAAGCTCGAATGCATCTCCGCACTCACCGAACGCGCGACGGCCCGCGCCTTGGCGTCAGCCGGCCACAACTGTTTGGCGGGGAATTTCTCGGCGAGATACTCGGCGATCGACAGGGTGTCCCAGATCGCCAGATCGCCGTCGAGCAGGCACGGCACCAGACCGGTGGGACTGTGGCGCTTGATGCTCGCCGCAGTGTCGGGTTGATAGAGCCAGGTCTGGATCTCGTCGAACTCGATGCCGAAGTGCGTCATCAGCACCCACGCGCGCATCGACCACGACGAGTAGTTCTTGTTGCCGATGACCAGTTTGCATGCAGCCACGTATCCTCCTCGTCAGATCGCCGTTAGGGACCCTTGTTACAACGAGAGATTCCCTACCGTTGCATGAAACCGGGTGAGCGCCCGGCGCGGTAGCGGAACGCGCTATAGCGTGAGCGCGGAAACACGCCGGTGAGATAGCTGGAAGCGATGGTCTCCAGCGGTGTGGGCGTGATCCCAAACGGAAACGGCGCGTTCGACACGTTGGGCACTTGCATCGAACGGATGTTGTCGCGACTCAGCAACTGGCGGCCTAACAGCTGCTTCAACAGTCCGCATTCCATGATGCGAGCCTGCAGCATTCCCAGCGTATTGCCTAACGGGATGATCGATCGGGCGCAGCCGGCGACCGTGCCCGCATAGTGCACCAGCTCGCTCAGGGTGTAGACGGTCGGCCCCGCCAGTTCGTAGGTCTGACCGAAGCTCTCCTCGCGATTGAGGCTGGTGACGATCGCGCGCGCGACGTCCTCGACGTACACGGGCTGGAACTTCGCCTCCGCCCCGGCAATCGCGATGACCGGCAGGTATCGCTGCAGCTGAGCGAACGTGTTCAGGAACGAATCGTCGGGACCGAACACCACCGATGGGCGAAAGATGGTCACCGCGATCTTGCTCGCGGCGCCTAACACCGCCGCTTCGCCGTCGGCCTTGGAGCGCAGATATTCGCTCGGCGCGCTCGGGCTGGCGCCCAACGCGCTGACATGAATGAGCCGATGCACGCCCGCACGCTCGCACGCCGCGGCGATGCGCCGCGGCAGCTGCACATGGGTGCGCGCGAACTCCGGTCCGAACGGCGTGCCCGGTTTGCTGTGCAACACGCCGGCGAAGTTGATCACCGCATCGCAGCGCGCGAACAGCCGATCGAGCGTGGCGTCGTCGTGCACGTCGGCATCGACGACGTCGACGGTCGGCAGCGTGATCAGATTGCGCTTGACGCGTTCGCGCCGCCGCGCGGGAATGACGACGAAATGCTGCTCGCGCACGAGCAGTTCGGCGACGTTGCGGCCGAGGAAACCACTACCGCCGATCAGGCAGATTCGAGCCATGGGTCAGTCAGACAGGGATGAGTTGGAATGGAGCCGAAGCAGCTGGCAGCGGAGGCGAAGCCGCGAAACTGTCGCGCGATCACATCGGGAACGCTGCGAATTCTAGCGCTGATGCCGGTCGATTCAGCCGGCCGTATTCATTCGTGCGAATCGTACCCACGTACCCATCATGCGAGTGGGTACCCCAGCGCGCACTTAAACACGCATCTATTCGACCTTGACCGCTGCAATCCCGCCGTTGCGCGGCTGCACGACGCCCAGCCGCGCCTTGAGCGACTTGTTCTCGCCCTTGAGCAGGGCGGCGTAGTACATCGTGTTGGAGAACACGCGCTTGACGTAGTCGCGCGTCTCGTTGAACGGGATGGTCTCGGCGTAGATCGCACCTTCCAGCGGTGCCGCCGCGCGCCAGCGCTGCGCCCGATTCGGGCCGGCGTTGTAGGCCGCGGAGGCGAGCAGCGGGTGACCATCGAGCTCGTCGAGCACCTGGCGCATATAGCTCGTGCCCAGTTGAACGTTGACCTCGGGATCGGTCACGTTGGCCCATTTGAAATCCTTCATCCCGATCTGCCGCGCCACCAGCCGCGCCGTTGCGGGCATGAGCTGCATCAGACCGCTCGCGCCGGCATGCGAACGGGCGTGCGCGATGAAGCGGCTTTCCTGACGCACCAGGCCGAGCACCCAGCTTTCCTCCAATCCGAGCAGGCGCGCCTGCGGCGTGAAATGCTCGCGATAAGGCGCCAGAAAGCGCAGATTGAAGTCGTGCGCGTTCAGCGTGCGCTCGGCGATGTTGATCGCGCGGTCCCACAGCTGCTGGCGCCGCGCGTACTCCGCGACGGCGAGCAGCGTCTGGTCATCATTGTTGCGCGTGAGCCAGTTCCACTCACGCAGCGCGTCCAGACGCATCTCCAGCCGATGGAACGCCATCGCCCGTTGCACGCCAGGCAGATTGCCCGCGGCTACGACTTCGTCCTCGGTCGGCGCGTGCGCCTTGGCAGGAACGCTGAAGCCATGCCCCAGCTCTTCGCTGGCGAGATTGCCGTAGAAGTGATGCTGTCCGGCGATCTGCCCGAACAGCATCCTCGCTTCCTCACCGCGGCCCTGCTCGCGCAGCGCACGCGCGTGCCAGTAGATCCAGGTAGGGTCGTTGCGCCCCTGCGGGCTCATGCTCTCGATCGAGCGCTGCACGTCTTTCCACTTGCGCTCGCGCAGCAGCACGCGGGTGCGCCAGGCGTGGTGCTCATCGGACAGGTTGGCCTTCGCAGCAAGCGCGTACCAGCCGATCGCCTCGGCCATGTGGCTGCGCGCCGCGGGCAATGCAAGCTGCCCGAACACGTTGGCACGCTCGGCATCCGGATACTGCTGCTGGATCGCCTGGCCGAAATAGCCCGATGCCGCCGCTGGATCACGCCGAGCCAGGCGCGCGATGGCCAGGGCGTAAAGCTCACGCTGCGATCGACGGCTCAGATCAAATTGGTGCTTGTCGAGCATGCGCTGCGGATTGGCGAACAGGGCGTCGACGACCTTGGGGTCGACCTCGTCGCCGGCGGGCAGATACACGAGCACGCGCTTGAGGGCGGCGATCTGGCCGGCTTCGCCCAGCAGCCGCGCCCGCTCCCACACCTGTTCGTAGGTCAGGCGCTTGTCGCGCACCAGCCGATCGGCCAGCGGCTGACAGCTCTCGGGCAACTCGCGCGGCATGCGCCACTGCGCCTGCACTTCGTCCAGGGCACTGGCATCGCCCCGACGAAGCCGCGCGAGCAGCCCGTGGCAGACGATCTCCGCGTCTTCGTTGATCAACGGTGGCCGCTCGGCCACGAACGTTTCCCATTGCCCCGACTTGGCGAGCGAACGCAGCCAGTCGGCACGCAGGCGATCGGCCAGATAAGTGCCCTCGTGCCGCTTGAGGAAAGCGCGGATCGCATCAGCGGATTGCTCATCGAGATTGACCCGCAGCGCCCAGTACTCGACGTAGGCCGCCAGCACGTGGGCGCGTGAGGGCTCCATCTGCCTGAGCAGGCGGGCGACGTCGCGCTTCTGGAACGCTTCGGCCGCCTGCACAATGGCGTCATCGCCGGGTGCCGCCCGGACCGGCGTGCCGCCGAATAACGTTAGCAGCGCGGCGAGAACAACGGCCGGCCGGCAGATCAGCCTCGAGTACGACAGAAAAGACGCCACGCGCATGGTTTGTTGCTTCGATCCTGCTTATTGTCGCTGGCGCGATTGTCAGCCATCAAGCGTGACATCTGGCGGCCACGCGTCCGACCGAGCGGAACTTTGACGCATGACCCACCCGGACCCGCAGCCACCCCTCGACGACGCAGCGCTACGCCAATGGCGCAAGCACACGCGCGAAGCGTTGATCGCGCAGCGCGTGGCGCTGGATGCGCAGACCGTTGCCGCCGCGCGCGGCGCGATCGAAGCGCTGCTCGACCAGCACTTCACCGACCTGGCCGCTGGCGTCGTTGCGTTCTGCTGGCCGATCCGCAACGAGTTTGACGCGCGTCACATGGTCGCCCGGCTGCGGGCACGTGGGGCTATCAGTGTGCTGCCGGTGGTGGTTGCGCCCCGCCAGCCCCTCGAATTCCGCGAATGGCACCCCGGCGTGCCGCTGGCCATGGGTGCGCTCGACATTCCGTACCCGGTGGCTGGCCCGGCGGTGGTCCCCGATACCGTGCTGTTGCCGATGAACGGGTTCGATCGCGCCGGGTTTCGCCTCGGCTACGGGGCCGGATTCTTCGATCGCACGCTGGCCGCCCTCGAGCGCAAGCCGCGCGTCATCGGCATTGCCTATGCGTTCGCTGAGCTGCCGACGATCCATCCGCAGCGCCACGACATCCCGATGGATTTCGTGGTCACCGAGCGCGGGGCCTTCCGGCGCGAAGCGGGTGGATTGGTTGCGATTTGAGCGGGCGGTGCAGAAACGGCCCGCTACAGGAACAGCCGGTACGCCGGGTTGGCCGACTCGTCGACGTACGGATAACCCAGCCGCGCCAGGAACTGCGCGAACGCGCGCTGCTCCTTCGCCGGCACCTGGATGCCGACCAGTACGCGCCCCGAATCGCTGCCGTGGTTGCGGTAGTGGAACAGGCTGATGTTCCAGTCGGAGCGCATTGCGGTCAAAAAACGCATCAGCGCACCGGGCCGCTCCGGAAATTCGAACCGGTAGAGCAGCTCGTCGCTGGCGCTGGGCGCGCGGCCGCCCACGAGGTGACGCAAGTGCAGCTTGGCCATCTCGTTGTCGGACAGATCCAGCGTGCGCAACCCGGCACGCTCCAGTGTGCGCACCAGCTCGCGGGTCTCGACGCGGTTTTGCACTTGAACGCCGACGAACACGTGCGCGTCGGTCGAATCGGCGTAGCGGTAGTTGAATTCGGTGACGTTGCGATCACCCAGCAGCGCGCAGAACGCCTTGAAGCTGCCCGGCCGCTCGGGGATGGTCACCGCCAGGATCGCCTCGCGTTGCTCGCCCACCTCGGCACGCTCGGCCACGAATCGCAGGCGATCGAAGTTGGTGTTCGCCCCGCAGGCGATCGCGACCAGATCGTGCCCGTGCAGCCTGCGGCGTTCGACGTAGGCCTTGGCACCGGCAATCGCCAGCGCACCGGCCGGTTCGAGAATCGAGCGCGTGTCCTCGAACACGTCCTTGATCGCGGCGCAGATCTCGTCGGTGTTGACGAGCACGATTTCGTCGACGAGCTTGCGCGCCAGCCGAAACGTCTCCGCGCCCACCTGCTTGACCGCGACGCCATCCGCGAACAGTCCGACCTGATCGAGCATCACGCGCCGACCGGCTTTGATCGAGCGCGCCATCGCATCGGAATCGACCGGCTGCACGCCGACGATGCGCACATCGGGACGGACGCGTTTCACATACGCCGCGACACCCGAGATGAGCCCGCCGCCGCCGATCGCGACGAACACCGCATGCGGCGCACGCGGCGACTGGCGCACGATCTCCATGCCGATCGTGCCCTGCCCGGCGATCACGTCCGGATCGTCGTACGGATGCACGAAGGTCAGCCGGCGCGCCCGCTCCAGCTGCCGCGCATGTTCGTACGCATCGCTGTACGAATCACCGCGCAGCACCACCTCGGCACCGCGCCCGAGCACCGCATCGACCTTGATGCGCGGCGTGGTCACCGGCATCACGATCACCGCGCGACAACCGAGACGCTGCGCAGCGAGCGCCACCCCCTGCGCATGATTGCCGGCGGAGGCGGCGATCACACCCCGGCGCAGCGCAGCCGGCGGCAGATGCGCCATCTTGTTGTAAGCGCCGCGCAGCTTGAACGAGAACACCGGCTGCATGTCCTCGCGCTTGAGCAGCAGCCGGTTGTCGAGCCGTGCCGACAGGTTTGGGGCGAGCTCGAGCGGCGTTTCGACCGCGACGTCGTACACGCGGGCACGCAGGATGCGCTCTAGGTAGTCACGCGGCATGGCAGGCGAGTGGATTGCAACGAAGGTGGCAGCGAAGCGATGTCCGGCATCGCGCTCACCGAGCCGGCGTCGCGGGTAGCAAACGCCAGCGAAAATGAGGAGCGAGGAGCGGCCGCACCGCGGCAAGGTCGGTATTGTCTGCGATTCGGGCGCGCCCCACCTCGCGCGCAAACTACGGACCTGTCGAGCACGTTGCCTGCTACGCTCGACTACGCTCAGCCCAATCGCCGTTCACCCGCTCATCCCGCATGGATTTCTCCTTCAGCGAAGAGACCGGACTGCTCGGACTGTTCGCCGCCGCATTCGTGGCGGCCACGCTATTGCCGCTGTCATCCGAGCTGGTGCTGCTTGGCTTCCTCAAGTTCCACCCGAACGCCGCCGTGAACGCGATTGCGCTGGCGACGCTGGGCAACACGTTGGGGGGGATGACCTCGTATGCGATCGGCCGGCTGGTGCCGCAACCGCGCAAGCTCGGTCAGCTCGATCGGGTGCGACGATTCGGTGCGCCGATTCTCGCGCTGGCCTGGCTGCCGGTGGTTGGCGATGCGTTGTGCGTGGCCGCCGGCTGGCTGCGCCTGAACTGGGTCGCGGTGACGATTTTCCAGGCACTGGGCCGGCTGGCGCGATACGCCGCAGTCGTCTGGCTCGCCGCCCCGGCCCTGGGCGTGGCTTGACCATGCAAAGCGCCGGCGGGTAGGCTGCGCCGGTCACACCGACAAGGGACGCTTCGAGCGACCCAACCAGTGCGAGTCCCTCGCACCGACAAACCCATCTGCAAACGGTACTGAAGGAGGAGTCATGAGTACTCGGCGCACCCTGGTCGCGCTCGGCGCGGCGATCGGCCTCGCGTTCAGCAGCGCGGCGCTCGCGCAGGAAAAGCTGGTCGTCTGGTTCACCAAAGGCTTCTATCCCGCCGAAGACAAGGCGCTCGACGACATGGTCGCGAAGTTCGAGAAGAAGACCGGCGTCAAGGTCGAACTGTCGCGCTACGCGGTGCAGGAAATCATCCCGAAAACCGTCGCCGCACTCGATGCGCGCAACGTGCCCGACGTCGCGTTCGGCCACGTCTACGACTTCCAGGTCACGAGCAAGTGGGCGTTCGACGGCAAGCTCGAAGATATTTCCGACGTGATCACGCCGATCAAAGACAAGTTTTTGCGGAACACGATCGAGACCACCTATCTGTGGAACGACGCGGCCAAGAAGCGCGCCTACTACGCGTTCCCGCTGGAGCAGCAGACGATCCACATCCAGTACTGGAAGGACATGCTCGCCGATGCCGGCTTCAAGGAAGCCGATATCCCGAAGCAGTGGAAAGCGTATTGGGACTTCTGGTGCGACAAGGTGCAGGCCGGCCACCGCAAGAAATCGGGCAAGCGGACCTACGCGATCGGCCAGCCGATGGGCGTCGATTCGACCGACTCGTTCTTCTCGTTCCTCACCTTCATGGATGCGTACAACGTGAGCCTGGTGGACGACAACGGCAAGCTCATGGTCGACGATCCGGTGGTGAAGAAGGGGCTCATGGCAGCGATGAAGGACTACACCGACATCTTCACGCGCAGCTGCACCCCGCCCTCGTCGGTCAACTGGAAGGACCCCGACAACAACGTCAACTTCCACAACAAGACGACGCTGATGACGCACAACGCGACGATCTCGATCGTCTCGAAGTGGGTCGATGACGCGAACAACGACAAGCTCAAACCCGAAGAGCGCGCGACTGCGAAGAAGAACGCCACCGAGCTCATCGCCACCGCTGCATTCCCCAACAAGCCCGACGGCAAGCCGTTCGTGTATCGCGCGGCGATCAAGACCGGCGTGATCTTCGCCGACGCCACTAACAAGAAGCGCGCCCGGGAGTTCGTGTCGTTCATCCTCGAAGACGACAACCTCAACCCGTTCGTCGAAGGCGCGCTCGGTCGCTGGTATCCGGTGACCAAATCGGGCGTGGCGCGCGATTTCTGGAAGAACGATCCGCACCGGCTGATCGTGCACAACCAGTTCTCTTCGGGCACCGTGCCGTTCGAGTTCACCCGGAACTACAAATTCACCGTGCTCAACAACGAGAACGTCTGGGCCAAGGCCATGAACCGCATCGTCAGCGAGAAGTGGTCGGTGGAGAAGGCGGTCGACGAGATGATCGC
>CADEDU010000005.1:24783-78428 GCA_902826155.1 uncultured beta proteobacterium | reverse complement strand
GTCCGCCGCGCAAACGGCTTTCGCCGTGGCAGGTATGGGGCTTCATCCTGCTCGCCCCGTACGTGCTGGTGTTCCTGGTGTTCGTGCTCTATCCGGTGGGCTACGGCCTGTGGCTGGCGCGCAATCCGGCGAGCTACGTCAAGCTGTTCGAGGATCCGATCTTCTTTCGCACGGTGGTGAACACGATCGTGTTCCTGCTGGTGGCCGTGAACCTGAAGTTCCTGATGGCGCTGTTCCTGTCGGGCTTCTTCGTGCACAACCGGACGTGGATCAAATGGCTGTCGGTGCTGTTCATCCTGCCCTGGGCGGTGCCGTCGATCCCGACGATCTTCTCGATCCGCTTCCTGCTCAATCCGGAGTGGGGTCTGGTGAACAGCCTGATCTTCCGCCTCACCGCCGAGGACGGCCCCAACTGGTTGAACAATCCGTCGCTCGCGCTGTTCATGTCGATGCTGACCCACATCTGGAAAAGCCTGCCGTTCTGGACGCTGATCCTGATTGCCGGGCGGCTCGCGATCCCGCATGAGCAGTACGAAGCGGCGGCGGTGGACGGTGCGTCGCGCTGGCAACAATTCCGCTATATCACCTGGCCGTCGCTGCAGACGCTGTATCTCACCTCGACGATCCTGTCGATGATCTGGACGCTCGGTGATTTCAACAGCGTCTATCTGCTCACCGGCGGCGGACCGGCCGACTTGACCCACGTGTTGGCCACGCTCGGCATCCGCTATCTGCGGCTCGATCAGGTCGATCTGGCGATGGCCTCGATGGTGTGCGCGATGCCGCTGGTGCTGCCGCTGGTGTGGTTCATGATGAAGCGGTTGTCCAAGGGCCCGGAACAGTGAGAACCAAGAAGCTGATCGATGAGGCCAAGCTGTGGCTGATCGGCATTCCGGTCGCGCTGTGGACGCTGTTTCCCGTCTATCACATCTTCCTGTTCTCGATCTCCACCAAGGACTCGGCGTTCTCCGGCACGTTGTGGCCCGAGAACCCGACGCTGCGCAATTTCGGTGTGGTGTTTCGGCAGGAGCACTTCTTTCTGCATCACTTCTGGTCGCAGCTGTGGGTGTCGCTGCTGATCGCGGTGGCCACCGGCGTGCTGACGCTGATCATCGCAGTCACGGCGGCGTTCGCGATCAGCCGTTTGAAGGTCAAAGGCGGACGCACGGTGATGAACCTGGCGCTGTTCACCTACTTCATTCCGGCGGCGTTCCTGGCGGTGCCGATGTACAAGGCGATGAGCACCTACGGGCTGTTGGGCAGCCAGTGGTCGCTGATCCTGGCGATGGTGACGCTCGCCTCGCCCTATGCAATCTGGGTACTCAAGCAGGCCTCCGACAAGCTGCCGTTCGAACTCGACGAAGCCGCGCGCATCGACGGCGCCAGTCCGTTGCAGTTGTTCCGATTGGTGTATCTGCCGCTGATCGCACCCTCGATGGTGGCTATCGGCATCTACGCGCTGCTGCTCGCCTGGAACGAGTACCTCTACGCGTTTCTGCTGCTGCACAACGACAAGAACGTAACGCTGGCGGTCGCGCTCGGCCACTTTCTGTCCGCCGATGATTCGCCCTGGGAGCTGCTGATGGCCACCGGCCTGCTCTACGGCCTGCCGCCCGCGGTCATCTACTACGTGTTCAAGCGCTACATGGTGTCGGGACTGACCAGCGGCGCGGTGAAAAGCTGAACGAAGGGTCGATGCAATGGCGTCGGTACAGTTTCGCGAAGTCGTGAAATTCTTCGGCAAGACGCAGGTGCTGCACGGCATCTCCTTCGACATCGCCGATGGCGAGTTCATGGTGCTGGTGGGCCCCTCGGGCTGCGGCAAGTCGACCTTGCTGCGCATGCTGGCCGGGCTGGAGGAGATCACCGGGGGGACGATCGCCATCGACGGACGCGTGGTGAATGACGTCGAAGCGAAGGATCGCGACATCGCCATGGTGTTCCAGAGCTACGCGCTTTACCCGCACATGAAGGTGCGCGACAACATGAGCTTCTCGCTCAAGCTGCGCCGCGCCGAGCAGTCGCTGATCGCGCAGCGCGTCGAGCAGGCGGCGAAGATCCTCAATCTGCAACCGTATCTCGATCGCTATCCGCGCGAGCTTTCCGGCGGACAGCGCCAGCGCGTGGCGATGGGCCGGGCGATCGTGCGAGATCCGAAGGTGTTCCTGTTCGACGAGCCGCTGTCCAACCTCGATGCGAAGCTGCGCGTGGCGATGCGCGCGGAGATCAAGGCGTTGCACCAGCGGCTCAAGACCACGACGGTCTATGTCACGCACGATCAGATCGAGGCGATGACCATGGCCGATCGGATCGCGGTCATGAACGAGGGGCGCATCGAACAGCTGGGCGCTCCGCTCGACCTCTACGACCATCCCGACAATCTGTTCGTGGCGCAATTCATCGGCTCACCGGCGATGAACATCGTCGACGGCGTGTTGCGCAGGCAAGGCGAACGCGCCTGGGTCGAGGCGTTGGGCGCGCACTGGCCCCTTCCTGCGCGCGTCGGCGGCAACGATGGTCAGACCGTCAAGTACGGGATCCGCCCCGAACATCTGACGCTCGGGCGCGGCGACATCCACGCGATGGTCGAAGTAGTCGAGCCGATGGGAGCGCAGACCGAGCTGGTGCTCAAGCTGGGCGAGGCATCGTTGATTGCCATGACCAGCGGCCGTTCCGAATCGAAGCCTGGCGATCGCATCGCGGTAATGCCCGACGCTGCGCACGCGCATTTGTTCGACGCGGCGAGCGGCAAGCGCCTCTGACGGGGCGGTCTCAGCCCTTCACCGCCGGATGCCCGACGGTGAAATCATTGCGCCCGGTGCGATCCTGCCCGCGCAGCAACCACAGCGGCCTTGTTTTCCACTGCACCGGCACGCCGGTCTTGCCCTCCCCCGGGGTGAGATCGCGTTCGAGCACCGAAGTGCCCGGCATGTAGCGCAATGCCACGCCGGTGCGCCGCCTGCTCGAATGATTTACCGTCGCGCCGTGGATGATGTAGACGTCGTGCATCGACATCTGCCCGGCTTCGAGCTCGATGTCGACCGCCTCGCGCGCGTCGAAGGCATCGTCGACCGTGCGCTGCGTGAGCACCAGATCGTCGCGGTCTTCGCGCAGGTGCGCATGCGTGACGCGCGCGTGATGCGAGCCGGGAATGACCCGCAGGCAGCCGTTCTCGATCACCGAATCGTCGAGCGCCACCCATACGGTGCAGGTCGCCAGCGGCCGGATCGGCCAGTAGTGCCCGTCCTGGTGCCACGGCGTTTCCAGGCCGTCGCCGGCCGGCTTGCAGAAGATATGGCAGCCCCACAGGATGATGTCGGGCCCCAGCACCTGCTCGACCATGTCGAGGATCTGCGGATCGCGAGCCAGATCGAGGAAATCGCTGCTGCCGCGCACCCCTTCGTTGTTCATGCCTTCGATGTGCGCCGACACGAGCTTCTCGGGCCGCACCCCGGGGTTCTCGCGGATCAGTCGATCGAGCGTGGCGCGCAGGTTTTCCAGCTGCGTAGGCAGCAGCCGATACGGCGGCACGAGATAGCCACGCGTGTGATAACGATCGACGTCGGCGGCGCTGAGTCTGGCCATGCGCGTGCCCCTTCCGGCGGCTGCCTGTAACAGTACGCATGGTAGCGCTCGCCGAAGCGCGCTGCTCGCGGTGTAGAGTTGCAATCGCCCCGGCAACCGATCGCACCTGGCGATGATCGTCCCGCCCAAGCTTCTTCACTGCCTGTTTCGGATTCGGCACCACCCTCGCCCGTCGCGCCCGATTCGGGTACGCGCAACCGTCGCGTTAGGTGCAGCATTCATTGCCGGCTGCGCGAACATTCCGCCCGACTACACGGCCGCCGACGCACCACGCTACGACCCGACCGTGGTCGCGCGCTGCGCCAAGCCATGCGTCGCGCTGGTGCTGGGCTCGGGCGGACCGCGCGGCTTCGCGCACATCGGCGTGCTCAAGGTTCTGGAGCAGGAAGGCATCCGGCCCGGATTGATCGTCGGCGCCAGCGTGGGCTCGATGATCGGCGCGCTGTACGCCTCCGACTGGCCGGTATCGAAGATCGAGGAGGTTGCCTGCGAGGTGGACGCCACGCGCTTCATCCGCTTCGTCGGCAACGGGTTCGAGGGCGACGCGCTCGAGCTGGAGCGCTTCGTCAACGAGAACGTCAGGCACCGGCCGATCGAGAAGCTGGCCAAGCCGCTGGCGATCGTCACCGCACGCGAAAAGGATCTGTCGCCGCAGGTGTTCACGGTGGGCAACACCGGTGTGGCGGTACGCGCGTCGGCGGCGATTCCCGGTGCGTTTCCGGTCGCGACCATCCAGGGCGTGCGCTACGTCGACGGCGACGAGTACATCCCGGTGCCGATCAAGATCGCGCGCCAGCTCGGCGCCGACGTGGTGATCTCGGTGGACATCTCGGCGCACCTGTCGTCGACGCCACCGGAGGCCCCGGATGAATGGAAGAAGCGCGATTTCGATCGCGCCGTCCGGGTGCAGGCGGAACTGCCGGAAGCCGACGTCAACCTGCATCCCGACCTGGGCTACTACGCCAGCGTTTCGGCCGAATACCGGCGCCGCTCGATCGCGATCGCCGCAGCGCAGACGCGCAAGCAATTGCCCGAGATTCGCGCCGCGATCGCGCGGGTGAGCGGGACGAAACCGGGCGGCAATCAGCGATAATCGCGGCCCCGTGTCGAGCGCCGCACCAACAGGCGCCGCGTGGGTCCAGGGAGGAGTGTCCGACTCATGGCCAAGGCGAAGAAACGCTCCCGCGCGAAGCCCATCTGGGAGCGCGGCTACAAGTCTCACGGCTACTGGCTGGGCAAGACGCGGGTCGGGCACGTCGAAATCGAACCGGGCAAGCACCTGGAGATGAAGTACCGCTGGCGCGTGGGCAATCACGGCGGCACGGTCACGACGCTGCGCGAAGCCAAGCGGTTAGTCGAACAGGCGGTGCTGATGGGCGGCCGGCAGCTCTCACTGTTCCCCGAGGCGGACGAGTAGCCACCCGACGAGTAACCACGATTTGTAGCCGCGAGTAGCTTCGACTTGCCGGGCCCTGCGCCGATCGGCGCCGGCGTTCACCACGATCAATTTCGTGTGGTGCCGTTGCGGGTAACATCGCGACGAGCCTCCCACGCCTTCCAAGCCACCCCGCCCGTGCCCACTGTCGCCTTCGTCAAATCGAATCTCTACAAAGACTCCGTCGCGCTGATGCGCATCGCCGAGGACGTGCAGGCCGACACGGGCGCGCAGCGCGTCACGTTGTTGATGGGCACACCGGCGAACAAGGAGATCCTCGCCGAGGCCAAGTTATTGCGCGCCGAGGTGGAGCACGCCGGCCCGGCCGATCTGATCGTGATCATCGAGGCCGACTCTGCACAGATCTGCGAGGCCACGCGGCAGGCAATCGACACCAAGCTCACAACTGTGGCGAGCATGGCCGGCGGATCGACCGAGCAAGCCATCGCGTTGCGATCGATTGCGATGGGCCTCGACCGAGCCCCCGACGCTCGCATCGCGCAGATCTCGGTGCCAGGCACCTACGCGGGGGCCGAAGCCCTCAAGGCATTGAAGGCCGGCCTGCACGTATTCCTGTTCAGCGACAACGTTCCGATCGCACAGGAAGTGGCGCTCAAGCAGCTCGCCGTCCGCAAGAATCTGATCGTGATGGGCCCGGACTGCGGCACCGCGATCATCGCCGGCGTGCCGCTCGGTTTTGCCAATGTCGTGCGCCGTGGCTCGATTGGATTGGTGGCAGCCTCGGGCACCGGGTTGCAGGAAGTGACCTCGCAGATTCATCTGTTGGGTGGCGGCATCTCACACGCCATCGGCACCGGCGGTCGCGACGTGTCGGCCGAAGTCGGCGGGTTGAGCATGCTCGCTGGCATCCGCGCGCTCGCAGCTGATGCCGATACGAAAGTGATCGTGATCGTGTCGAAACCGCCGGCACCGAAAGTCACTGATGCGGTGCTCGAGGCGCTGCGTGCCGCGGGCAAACCTGCGGTGGTGTTGTTCATCGGCGCGAAGCCTACGGGCAGCGGCGCGATCGTTACGGTCGACAACCTGTTCGAGGCGGCGCGCAAAGCGGTGGAGCTCGCCGGGGTTGGCACATCGCCCGCGAGCGCGAATCCGAGCGCGCCGGCGTTGAAGCTGGCACCCACGCAGCGATTCGTGCGTGCCCTGTACTCGGGCGGCACGTACTGCTCGGAGGCGCAGGCCATCTGGCGCGCTCAAGGGCTGGCCGTGCACTCCAATGTGCCGCTCGACAAGCGACTGGCGCTTAGCGATCCGAACGTCAGCCGCGAGCACACCGCTGTCGATCTGGGTGACGACGCGTTCACCGTCGGCAAGCCACATCCGATGATCGATCCAAGCGTACGCATTGCCCGCATCGCAAATGAAGCCGACGACCCGGCAACGGCGGTCATCGTGCTCGACGTGGTGCTGGGATACGGCAGCCACGCCGATCCGGCGGGCGCACTGGCACCAGCGATTCGCGATGCGCAGGCGCGCGCTGCACGTGCCGGCCGGACGCTGCCGGTCGTGGCGTTCGTGTGCGGGACCGAGGAAGACCCGCAACGACGCTCATCGCAGGAAGCGACGCTGCGCGAAGCCGGCGCGCTGCTGAGTTCAAACAGTGCGGCGGCCGCGCGGCTGGCGGGCGCCATCGTCGGCGCGCGCGCCTGACGGAGCGAACGAGACATGACCACGTCACGCGGCGGCAGGCGCGGCGGCCGAGCAGGCGCTGGCCGATCCGAACGGCGAACCACCATCGACCCCGATAGCGCTGCCCGATCCCAATCACGGATCGTCATCGACCCTGCCACGAGCGCTGCCCGATCCCAACCGCGGATCGTCATCGCGTTTGGCGGTAACGCGGCCTATCCGCCGCACATTCGCGGCACCGCGCAGGAGCAGATCGACATCATGTCGGGCCTGTGCGAGCACTTGGTGGAAATCATCCGCGCCGGGTATGGCCTGGTGCTGACGCACGGCAACGGGCCGGTGGTCGGGAACATCCTGTTCCGCATGGCCAAGACCGCGCTCGAACTGCCGCCGATGCCGATGGACGTGTGCGTGTCGCACTCGCAGGGCGGCATGGGCTACATGTTCCAGCAAAGCTTCGTGAATACGCTGCATCGACACGGGCTGGACCGGCCGGTGTCGGCCATCGTCACGCAGGTCGAAGTGGCCACCGACGACCCGGCGTTCGAGCACCCCACCAAACCGGTCGGCAAGTTCTTCAGCCAGGACGAAGCCGAGCGCATGCAGCGCGAAACCGGTTGGACCTTCGCCGAGGATTCCGGCCGCGGCTGGCGACGCGTAGTGCCCTCGCCCGAGCCGCGCAGCATCATCGATCTTGCCGCGATCGAGGCGCTACTCGATGCGGGTGTGATTCCGATTGCAGCCGGTGGCGGCGGCGTGCCGGTCGTGCGCGATGCAGACGGCCTGCTGCAAGGCGTGCCGGCGGTGATCGACAAGGATCTCACCAGCGCGCTGTTGGCTGCGCAGTTGCAAGCCGAAACGTTGCTGCTGATCACCGGCGTGGAGCGTGTCGCGCTCGATTTCGGCAAGCCGACGCAGCGCTCGCTCGATCACATGAGCATCGCCGAGGCGAAGCAACACTACGACGCGGGACAGTTTCCGCCAGGCAGCATGGGGCCGAAGATCCTGGCCGCGATCAAGTACCTGCAGCATGGCGGCAAAACCGTGATCATCACTTCGCTCGAGCGCGCCTTCGACGCGGTGCAAGGGCGCGCAGGCACGCGTATCACTCCATGAGTGCCATGTCAGCACTGGTCGGCAGCTCGCGCACCAGCGCGGCACCGCTACGCGCGATCGCGATCGGCGCGCGGGCCGCGCATGCACTCGCATCCAGCGATGGACGGCTGACTCCGTTGGCGCAGTTTCCGCAGGCGCCGTACATGTACGCCGGCAGTGAGATCGTCTGGATCGGCGTGCGCGCACGCTCGCTCCACCCTCGCATGATCGTGCTCGACGACGCAGCACCTTTGCAGCAGGCGCTGCGCATCGATGCGTCGCATCTCGACGCCTGGACGCCGATGCTGCCGCGCATCGACGCGGTGGCACGAGGGCGGCTCATCCGAAGCGCGATCGACCTGCATGCACGCATTCGCGATGTCGCCGTACCGCGTGGCTTCGGCACTTTGCTGGTCGGCACGACCCCAACATTTCCGCTGGATCTGGCGACGCCTCGCGTGGAACGCTTCATCACTGCACTCGTCGAGGATGATCGTGCGCAGATCGAAGCGCACGGATGCGCGTTGCTTGGCGTGGGGACGGGCCTGACGCCATCGGGCGACGACCTGGTCGGTGCCGCGCTGTTCGCGCGCAAGCTGATCGCGCAGACCGATACGGCGCACGCAGCTCAGGATGCGCTCGCGCAGCGCATGGTTGCGCAAGCCAAGCGGCGTACGCACATCATCAGCGCCGCCCTATTTGCCGACCTGGCTGCTGGCGCGAGTTACGGTCTGCTGCACGACGTGGTTGATGCGCTGCTGCGCGGGACCATCGATTCGGCGGTGGAACGCGCCCGTTCGCTCGTGGCGATCGGCCACTCTTCGGGTTGGGACATGCTTACCGGCTTGATCGCCGCACTGACCGCGCAGGCACCGGATCGCATTCGCATTGGAATCGACACACATGACTGAGAGTCTGCTGAGCAACGGATTGTCGGCGCTGAACGTCGGCGTGGAGAGCTTCACGAAAAGCGTGGTCGACGCTGGCGCCAAGATCGCCCAGATCGACTGGGTGCCGCCGGGCAACGGCGATCCGGACCTCGCGTGGCTGGCCGCGCAACTCGCCGGCGATCCCACCGACGCCAACTGTCTGGGCAGCCGTATCGATGCGGCCAATCAGGTCGCGGTCGAACGAGTGCTCTCGTCGCAGCCGGTGCTCGTCGACGTCGCGATTCAGGCGCGCGAGATCTGGCCCGACATGGGGCGCACGCTGCTGCACGCCGGTGCACCGGTGGCGTGGAAGGACATGTGCGGACCGATGCATGGCGCGATGATCGGCGCGACGCTCTACGAAGGGTGGGCCGACAACCCCGAGGCGGCGCGACGCATGCTCGAGCGCGGCGAGATCCCCTTCGCCTCGTGCCACGACTTCGGCGCAGTGGGCCCGATGACCGGCATCATCTCCGCGTCGATGCCGGTGCTGGTGGTGCGCAACACCACGCACGGCAATCGCGCGTACACCAACATCAACGAAGGCATCGGCAAGGTGCTGCGCTTCGGCGCCAACAGCCCCGAGGTGATCCAGCGGTTGCGCTGGTTCCGCGATGTGCTGGCGCCGGCGATGAAAGCGGCGATCCATGCCGCCGAAGGCATCAACCTCAAGTCGATCCAGTCGCAGGCGTTGCTGATGGGCGATGAGGTGCACTCGCGCAACACCGCGGCCAGCGCGTTGTTCCACATGACCCTGTCGACCGCGCTGGCGAAAACAGACTTCGATCGCGCGCGCACCTACGAAGTGCTGAAGTTCATCGCCGATACGTCGCAGTTCTTCCTCAACCTGTCGATGGTCTCCGCCAAAGCCACCATGGACGCCGCGCACGGCATCGACTGCTCGACCTTGGTGACCGCCACTGCGCGCAACGGCGTGACCACCGCGATTCGTGTGAGCGGACTGGGCAAGCAGTGGTTCCAGGCGCCTTCGGATACGCCGGTCGGCCTGTACTTCCCCGGCTTCAAGAAGGAAGACGCCAACCCCGACCTGGGCGACAGCGCGATCTGCGAGACGGCCGGCTTCGGTGGTTTTTCGTTCGCGGCGTCACCCGCACTCACGTTGCTCGCCGGCGGCACCGTGGCGCAATCGATGCAGTATTCACGCGAGATGTATCACGTGACCGTCGGGCGCAACCCCGCGATGTCGCTGCCCGCGCTCGATTTCGCTCCGGCACCGGTGGGCATCGACGTACGCAAGGTGGTGGACTCGGGCATCCGGCCGGTGCTCACCACCGGCATCGCGCACAAGGAAGCCGGCCTGGGCCAGGTCGGCGCCGGCGTGGTGCGTGTGCCGATGGCCTGCTATGTGCAGGCGCTGGAGGCGTTTGCGGCGAAGCATGGGGCCGCTGGCTAGCCCGCATGGTGGTGGTGCGCGTACCACGCCTGAAACATCAGCACGTGCCATAGCGAATAGTGCCAATTGCGCCGCCCCGACACGTGTTCTTCCCAGCGACGCCGGATCGGTTCAGGGTGGAATATTCCTTCGTTGTGAAGGCGCGAGGCTGAGAGCAAATCCTCCGCCCAACTTCGCAGGGGGCCGCGCAACCACGATTCGATCGGCACGCCGAATCCCATCTTTGGACGCTCGATGAGCTCGCGCGGTACGTAGCGATCAAGCACGCGTCGCAAAATCCGCTTACCTTCGCCTGCGCGCACTTTCAGGTCGAACGGAATCCGCCAAGCCAACTCTACGACGCGATGATCCAGAAACGGGACACGCGTTTCGAGGCTCACCGACATCGCCGCGCGATCGACCTTGACCAGGATGTCATCGGGAAGATAGCTCACCAGATCCAGATGCATCATGGTCGCCGCGAATCCGCCAAGCTCGGGTGACTCGGCGGAGAGCACGGAACGCGGCTCGTGCGAACCGATGACCAAATGCTCGGGTTCGTGCCATTGGGACACCAGAAATCGGTAGAGCTCGCGTCGATCGCGGGCGCCGAGCAGGGAAGCGAGCTTGTGGAGCTTGTCGCCCGGGTTGGCGTAGTGAAGCCGCTTGGGCAAAAGCCGCAGTGCCGGCCGCATCAAACTGTTCAGCGTCGATGGTGAAATACCTCGAATCGCCCGCGCCAGCGAGAGCCGCAGACCCAGCGGAATACATTGCAGCCGCTGCCACAAGCTCTGGCCGAGAAAGTAGCGGTTGTAGCCCCCGAAGAGCTCGTCTCCCCCGTCGCCGGACAAGCTCACCGTTACATGCCGACGAGCCAGTTGCGAAACAAGAAATGTCGGGATCTGCGAGGAATCCGCGAACGGCTCATCGTAGATCGTCGGCAGTTGCGGAATGACGGCACGGGCCTGCTCCGGCGTTACGTAGAGTTCGGTATGTTCGGTTGCCAGATACGTCGCGACCGATTTGGCGTGATGCGCCTCGTTGTAGTCACCTTCGTGAAAACCGATCGAGAATGTCTTTACCGGCCGCGAGCCGAGCCGCTGCATCAGCGCGACAACCGTGGTCGAATCGATCCCGCCGGAAAGAAAAGCTCCCAGCGGGACATCAGCGACCTGCTGCAGCCGGATCGCGTCAGTAAGGCGCTCCTCGAGCAACGTCGCGATTTCGTGTTCATCCGCGACGAGCGGCGCCGCGGTACCGCCGCTGACTACGTCCGCTGCGGACCAGTACACCCGCTCCTCGATGTCTCCGTCTGCGCACCGAAGGACGACGCCTGGTCTGATCTTGGAAATGCCACGATAGATCGAGTAGGGCGCGGGAATGTAGCCGAATCGCAGTAACAGGCTGAGCGCGTTCCGGTCAATCTCCCCTGCCCAACCGGGTGCGGCTCGCAGCGCCTTCAACTCCGAGCCGAACACGAGTCGATCCTGGATCGTGCCGTAGTAGAGCGGCTTCTCGCCAAGTCGATCGCGCGCGAGCCAGAGGGTGTGCGTCGCACGATCCCAAAGTGCAATCGCGAACATTCCGACCATTCGAGTCAATGTCGCCTCGACGCCCCAGGCGACGAACGCGGCAAGTATCGACTCGGTATCCGAATGCCCGCGCCACGCCGGCGCAAGCCCTGCACGCTTCAACTCTTCACGCAGCTCGAGGTGATTGTAGATCTCGCCGTTGAACACGACCGTCAGACGACCACATACCGAGCTCATCGGTTGGTGACCAGCTGACGACAGATCGAGGATCGACAAGCGCCGATGTCCCAGTGCGATGCCAGCGGCCTGCTCTTCCCAAGTGCCGCGGTCGTCTGGACCACGATGCCTCAATGCGTCTGCCATCGCACCAGCGATGCTCGCCAACCGCTCGCCAGGTCGGCCAAGTAGGCCTGCGATAGCGCACATGTCGTGTCAGCCTTCCGGTCGAATGCCCCTGGCGTCCGAATACAAACGCCAGTACTCATCTGCGATTCTATCGAGGGCGTATCGGGCGACGACGCGCTCACGGTCACTCGCGCCGAGATGACACCGCTGGACGGGATCCATCTCCAGAACCCGGCGTATGGCGTGGGCCAGCGCGTCCGGTTTCGAAGGATCGACGACACGGTGTTGATCGCCGATGATCGTGCCCGCCTCGCCAACGTCGGTCGCGATACAGGGTACGCCGCACGCCATCGCTTCACCGAGGACATTGGGGAACGCTTCACCCCAGGCTGATGAAAGCACGCAGAGGTCGAACGCCGGATAGAGGTTCTCGAGCTGAGAAACCTCACCCAGGAATCGAACGTTTCGACCGAGTTCGAATTGTCTAACCAGACCTGCCAGCCGCGAATTCGACTCATCGACCCCCGTCCCGACCAAGACGAATAGCGCGTTCGGGGACGATCGGACGACCTGCCGCGCGGCGAGCAGCAGGGTTTCGTGGTCTTTCATCGGGTGATCGCGAGAAACGTGGCCTACGACCAGCGTGTCGGGCGAAACACCCAGCCATGCTCGACGCCTCGCTCGAACCGAAGCGTCCGGTCGAAAACGATCCAACTCGAATCCGTTCGGGATCATTATTGCGTGTTCATTCCGGAATCCGATTGCCGCGTGCTGATCCAGGCTCGACATGGAATTGAAGACAATGTGTCCCGGTCTCTCGGAGAGTCGCGCGTTCGCACGAATGACGAGTCGCGTCAGCGGCCGCTCGTTCGCCATCCCGTGAAATGTCTGCCGTATCCCCCACATCAGCAGCGCATCGGATGGCGCCCAACGCATTCCAAGCGTTGCGGCAAGGTTCCCGTGGTACATCCAACCCTGAATCACGTCGGGCGCGAAATGCGTGATCAGCCGGCGCAGGCGTGGGACAAAGGCGGGAAGGTGCCACGGCCGATTCATATGCAATTGTTCGACCACAGCGCCCAGCTCGCGCAACGGTTGCGCCTGGGTTCCCACGTCACGCAACGATACGACGAGAAAAGTACAGCGCTTCGGGCGCAACGCAGCAACCAGCTTGACCAACATGCGCTCGGCACCACCTGTGCCCAGGCCGGTCGTAACAAATGCCACGCGCAAGGACTGATTCACCGCCACGAGTCGCCGATCGGCAATTGAAGGTTGGGACGGGCGTGCTACGGAATGCGCACCAGCAAGAATTCATTGCAGCCGTGGCGCCGGCCGACGTTGCGCACACAGGTTGCCCTGAATCCTCGCTCGCCAGCGTACTTCACCATACGATCGGGGGATGTGACTTCGAAGGGATAGCCACCAACCCAATCAACTACATCGAAGAGGAATCTCATACCGCGCCGATCGCCGATGTGTCGCCGCAACGGATTGTTGAGCCTGAGTACATCCGCCAGAAAAAGGCCGACCCCAAAGTAAGCATAGAAGGTGCCGAGCAGAAGAGCCCGAACCGGCCTCGTAGCGTGCACATAGACCCGCTTCACGTGCGTCCAGTAGCGTGAAATCCAGCCTTGATCGTTGTACAGCGCGAGGAACGCACATCCTCCAGGCTTCACTGCCTCAAGCGCCCGGTCTATGGCTGCCCACATCGACCCCGTATGGTGCAGCACGCCCCACGAATAGACGACGTCGAACTTTCCAAGCGCGCCCATGAATCCATGATCGAGCACGGATCCCTGTTGGACGGTCCAGTTAACCGGGGAATTTTGCGCGGCGTGAAGCTGCTTCGTCGCGGCGACGCTATCGGCGTCGTAGTCGAACGACACGACGCGACCATAGCCAAGCCGGTGCGCCGCTGCTGACATGAGGCCGCTGCCACAGCCGATATCGAGGAAACTCGCATTGCCCGGGTCACCGTTGGCAATCGATGCAGTTAGTGACTGCATGGCACGCCGATAATCGGCTTCGCCAACCGAACGCAGGTAGCGTTGCCAGTTTCGCCCGAATGCGAATCTCGCTTCCTCTCGATTGCTGTTGTCCGTGTCGAACAATCCCATTGTGCTACGCGCTCCGCAACACGAAGATCCGGCAAGAGCTGCCCAGGATCCGGGCCAACGCGCGACGGGCATCGAGCGGCAACCAGGGCGCGAGCAGATTGCCCGAATAGAACAAGCCTGTCGGATGCGTCTCGCTGACTGCGAATCCGCCGAGTTCGAATCTCCGAGTCCAGTCGCCTCGGCGAAAAGCAAGAATCTCCTCGAAGCTTGAACGAAACGCCCCGTGCGGCGCCGGAACCAGAGCACGATAAACGAGCTGCCGCAACGATCGCCGCTTTAGAACGTCGCGCGCGGAAGGTTCGGCAATCCCGAGCTGGCGATTGGGTCCGAACAGGAGACGTCGGAACAAGGACGGGTAGTGGCCGAGCAGGGTCCAAACGCGCCAAACGGGCGTCGGCAGAATGTGCAAGGCGACGCCCCCGGGCTTCATGACACGCCGAAATTCAGCAAGCAACTCTGACAGTCGATTGACGTGCTCCAGAACGTTCGAGCTGAACACCGCATCGAAGCTGCCCGCGGCGAATGGGAGCCGCACTCCGTCGTAGAGCAGCACCCGCGCATGACGTTGGAGCCATCGACCCGGCTCGATATCGATCGGGACGACTTCGTAGCCCCAGGAGCGCAGCCACGCCGTCTGAAAGCCGTTCCCGCCGCCGACTTCGAGTACACGTGCACCGGTGGCGGCTGGCAAGTAGCTTCGGACAGCCATCAGTTCCTCTAGCCGCAACGTCGAAAGAAGATCGGTTGGTGCAGGAGGGACGCTCAAGCCGCTCACTTTCGCGCAAGCACCGCAAAGTAAGGTGTAAGCGCATCGGTCTTTGGCAGCATCCGAATGCCTCGCGACTCGAGTGCCCAGACTGGAGCCATCGCCGCCAGCAAACATCCGTACACGCCACGCTTGAACGTGCTGAGGAGCCGACCGTCAGTGGCGGAGCAGGGAACGAGCACCCCGAAATTTACAGACAGCAACCGTTCCTGGCGCTCGACCTGAAGGTGGGCTCCCTCGTGTGCCGCGGCTAATGCGTCGAGGGAAAGCGGTACGTGTTTCTCGTAGATCGACGCGTTGAATCTTCGCTGCATCCACCCCATTGCGGAGGTCATGTTCGGTACGAGCGTCAGCAGTCGACCACCCGGAGGAGCGAGCGCAGCAAGTGCCGAGAGTACAGCCGTCGTGTCGGCGAAGTGCTCGACCAAACCATAAGTGAACACGCAGTCGAATCGCCCCAACAAATGATCCGGCGGGTGGAACAAGTCGGCGCAATGGACAGTCGCATCGACGCCTGCCTCCCGCAAGGTCTGTTCGGCCTTCACGCACCCTTGCGGCGAATAGTCGACCCCTTCGACCGCGAAGCCGAGTTCGCGTCCGAAGTACGGCAACCAGATCGAATCGGCACATCCCACTTCGATCAGCGAACGCCCCTCTCCGCGCCCGAGCAGGTCGACGAATAGCGCGTGGAACTCGCGTCGGAGGAAGTTGCGTACGCCTGGTTCACGCGGATCGACGAGCCGCTGGCGCGCACGGCGGTCCCATACGTCGTCCCAGTAGGGTTGGCCGGCGATATCGTGCGCATCGGTGTTGTCCACCGCACTTGAATTCGAACGAGTCGAGCGGGTTTCGTTCACTGACCGGGTCCCGGGCTCATTTTTCGGCGGATGGTCGAACGTGCGACTCGCGCGGCTTGGTTGCGACGAACACCACCGCCCCCATCGCGATCCGCTCGGGCATCAAGAGCTCGAAAAGCGGCAGCAACGAGCGATCGATCACTGCCAGCGGGTGCTGCAATACGTACTGGAGTTTCGCACGCAGATCGGCTCGACCCAGCCGTTCGAAAAACGCCTGCGGGCGCTCAGGAAGGTCGAGCCACTGCAGCGGACGCTTCAGTGCCAGCCGATACCAGAGGTAACGCAACCAATTGACACATCGGATAGCGTAGATCTCGTTGGAGTAGTCGACCTTCGTAAGTTCCAGTCCGACCCGCTGCATGTATCGTCGTACTGTCTGCTCCGAGAAGAAGTACAGGTGGCGCGGTAGATCTTCGCGGAACAGGTTACGCGAGGCCCAACTTTCGAAGTTGGTCACGAGAAAGACGAATCGACCACCGGGTTTCAAAAGGCCCGAGGCTTTTTGAAAGTAGGCGAGGGGATCGTGGACATGCTCGATGACCGCCCAAGCAGTGATCGCGTCGAATGTTGGTTCGTTCAGAGGGACTTCGGTGAGTGCGCAGCGAAAAACCTGGAAATCCTCTATTGGCCGTGCAGCTTCGCTCACTTCGACGCCCGCAACTTGCCACCCTTGTTTAGCCATATACCGAGGGAAGTCGCCGTTCGCACACCCGACGTCGAGCAGGCGGCGTTCGGGCCCAGGCACGTCGTCGAGATAGCCGCCCTCAACGGCATAGCGCTGCGCGTGGAATGCCTGGTTGGTCTCGAAGTATTGATAGAAGGCGGGCGGATAGTAGCGCCCCATCTCGGCGCGTGTCGGTCGAGGGTTGGTAAAGCCAAGCCCGCACGACTTGCACTCGACCACGCTGAACCATTCCTGCGGATTGAACAGGATGTCAGGCATCTGGTACACCGGCCTGAGGTTGAGGGATTCGCAGAGGTTGCAGCTGACTGTTTCCATCGCAATAACGCGGGCGTGAATGAGTGTGTGCCAACCTCACCACCAGCGCGAGATCCGGCAAGACTGCTATCGATCATTGGGCACTCGAACCGCGCGGTCGGCCAACAGAAAAGCCAGCGCGGCTGCGATTGTCACCGCAATTGAATTTGCAAGCGCAATAATGGCCGGCACCCGTTCGAGTTGCAACCCGATGGCGATCGCCGCGGTGAACAGAACGAGTTGGCACGCGTAGGCCACCAGAACCCACTCCGATCGGCCCTGTGCCAGCAGTAGCCTCAACGAAAGCGCCATCAGCAGCGCCGCCGGTAGTTGCAGGAGATAGGCCTGCTGGGCCAGCGTCACTGCCGCAGCGGCATGCTCGGAAAAAGCGCCGCGCATGAAGAACAGCCGCACAATGAATTCGGAGCTCGGAATGAGAATCGCCGCGAGTGCGGTACCCCCGACGCAAACCCAGACGGCGCAGCGCCGCAACGTTTTTCGACACTCCTCGACCTGACCGCGCACGAGCATCTCGGTGAAGTAGGGAAAGACGGCAGTCCAGATTGCGACCACCGCGAGCGCCGCAATCAATGCCGGCAGCTTGAACGCGTAGCCGAGCGTCGAGACCGCTCCGACGCCGAGTCGCGCGGCAGCGACCTGTTCTACCAGCATCAGTAGCGACAACGCGGTCGTCGCAGCGGAGAGCTTGGCGACACTCCGTAAGAATGGTCTACCGATCGAATCGAAGGGCCCAAGTGATGGGGCGAGCGTGAGCGCCTCACCTGCAAGCATCCGTTGGACGACGATCAGCTCGACCAGGAAACCCAGTGCCATGCCGAGGGCAAGCGTTTCGGTACTGGGAATCGGACGAATCAACAGCAGGACGACTATGACCACGGGCGTGATGACCGGAATAGCGCCGTTTGCCACGAAACGGTGCCGGGCCTGAAGAATGGAGTAACCAATCAGCACAGGACCGGAAGCGAAGTAGTAGAGACACAGCAACAGCAAACCGTTACGCAACGCGGAGGAACCCTGCTCGTCGAACGGTGCTGCAAGATGCGGGAGAAGCCACGGTAGCAGGGCCGCGCACAACCCGAGCAACGCAAGCTGAGCAATGAGCCCGAACGAGACCGCTTGGCGCAGGAGCGAGCGCGCTTGCTCACGCCCGCGATGCAAGTCCGTGCCGACAAACTCCGGGACGAGGGTCCATTGCACGGCATTTACGATGATTCCGCTCGGCACGCCAACCAGCATCAATGCAATCAAGTAGGCATCGAGTTGCTGGGATACGCCGAAAATTGCCGCGACCAGAATCTCTTTGGCGAACGCCGCGCCCTTTACACCCGCCGACAGTCCTCCCGAGACGGCCGCGGCGCGCGCGATCCTTGCGTCTACCGATCGCGCATCGGACAGACGTCGAAGCAGCTCGAGTAGCGCGGCTGCTACCGGTGCCACAGGTTCACTCGGGACGCGAGCCTTGGCTTCATCGACGCGCCCCTCGCACATGCTGCTCCAGGAACCAGCGCGCCGTGGAATGCAGACCCTCGTCGACCGGGACCGTCGGGACGATCCCAAGTTCGAGTCGCGCGCGCGCCGAGTCGACCGCAGATTCGCCGCATAGGCGCTGATAGTCCGCGCCTCGCCCGATCGCCAGGAAGCCCAAGCGCAGAAGAGCACCCGGCACCTTGAGCAGGCGCGCTGGCTTGCCAAGCGCCTCGGCAAGGCTTCGGATGAGCTGCGGGGTTGACAGGTCCTGCCCGTCGCTCACGAGATAGGTGCCCCCGGATGCACTCGGGTGCTCAAGGGCGATCTGGGTCGCAGCGACAAGATTGTCGAGATAAATCATGCTGCGTCGATTGCCGACTGCTCCCAGAGGCAATGGCACGCCTCGATGGATCCATTGCATGAGGCGCAGGAAGTTGGCTTTCACTCCAGGACCATAGACAAGTGGCGGTCGGAGCACGACCAGCTCAAGTGCCGAACTGCGAGCGATCGAGGCAAGGCCGCGCTCGGCGGCCAACTTCGATCGACCGTAGGGATCGACCGGCGCACATATGTCGCTTTCTCGAAATACCCGTCCTGCCGTCCCCTCGCCATGGACCCGGGCGGAGCTGAGAAAGACAAAGCGCCGAACCCCGGCAACTGCCGCGGCACGCGCGAGCGCCAGCGTCGCAGCACAATTGACCACCTGATAGCGGTCTGTCAATTCGGAATCGGCACGATCCACAACGTGCGCGACGCCGGCCAAATGCACGACCGCATTGACTGAACGCAACGCGTCCGACCAATCGATCGGCTCGGAAAGATCGCCGATGCTCAACCACGTCACGCCGCTCGTCCCAGGTTGCGCGAGCCGATCGACTCTACGCGCCGCAGCGACCACCTGGTGCCCGGAGGATACAAGAGCTTCAACGAGTCTTCGACCGATGAATCCGGTCGGCCCCGTCACCAGAATGCGCATCGAGGCCGGCTAGGAGCGGGATTCGACGCGGTCAGCCGCCGACGGAAACAACGCCGGGCTGGAGATGCGCCGATAGAGGCCAATGGTCTCGGCGGCAACGTGCTGCATCGAGAATTTTTCCAAGGCGAAGCGCCTCCCGCGCGCACCCATTGCTTTGCGCCGGACGCCATCACCAATCAGCGCTGCCAACGCGCGCGCTAGCGCGGATGCATCACGCGCCGGGACCAAAATACCCGATTCGTCGGGAATCACCGCCTCGCGGCAACCCGGTACGTCGCAGGTCACGATCGGCCGGCCACTCGCAGCGGCCTCGATCAGCGCCTTCGGCAGACCTTCGCGATACGAGGGCAAGCATACGATGTGCGCACCGCGAAACACGTCTGCCATGTCGTCGCGCCATCCCCACCACTCGACCACTCCAGTATCTGCCCATGCGCGAAGCTGTGATTCGGGTATCGAGCTCGGATTGGCGGGGTCGGACGCTCCGACGAGGACGAATCGCGCACGCACGCCCTGAGTTTTGAGCTGATGAGCAGCCGCAACGAATTCCACGACTCCCTTGTCGCGCAACATTCGCGACGGCAGAACAACCTGGACTAGCCCGGGCTGCTCCTCGGAGTGCGCGAATTGTTCGATGTCCACACCAGCCCCGTAGATGAGGGCGCAATGCTCGAGTGCGACGATCCCTTTGCTTGTGAGCATTGCCAGGTCGTCGACGTTTTGCACGATCACTCGCCCTTGCCGGAGTGCGACGCGATATGCAGCAGTCAGCAGTGGCCGCGCAAGCTGGGCACCGATATCGTCGGAGGAAAAGACGTAGCCCAGACCGGTCAGCGCGTTGACGACGTGCGGCACTCGCGCAAGTCGCGCCGCAAAGGAGCCGTAGACGATCGGCTTCAATGCGACTTGATGGACGATGTCAGGTCGGAATGAGCGGTAGGTTCGCACTATCTCGCGCACCGCCCGGAGCTCGGCGAAAGGATTTGTTCCTCTGCGCGCGAGCTGCAACGGAATCAGCTCGATTCCGGCTGATCGAATACGCTCACCGTGCGCGCGCACCCGTGTTGCCACGCCGACTTCGAACCCTGCCGAAATTGCTGCCTTGGCCAGCTCAAGCCGATGGCTTACGAAGTACCAGTCTTCAGTGACGAGAAAGAGGAGCCGCATGGGAGGGCTGCGGAAGCCTCAGAGTAGACCATCTGGATTGTAGAAACACTAACACGATCGAACGACCGGGGCACGAACCGGCCGAGCGGTGAGCGCGAAGGCATTCAAGTCGCCAACACCGTTACCTTGTAATACTCGCGATACCACGCCACGAAGTTGCGCACGCCCTCCTCGATCGAGGTGCGCGGCTTGAAGCCGGTGAGCGCGTTGAGATCGTCGATCGAGGCGTAGGTGGCGTGCACGTCGCCGGGCTGCATCGGCTTCATGTTCTTGACGGCGTTCTTGCCGATCGCTTCCTCGATCACCTCGATGAAGCGCATCAGCTTGACCGGCTGGTTGTTGCCGATGTTGAACACGCGGAATGGGGCGTGGCTGGCGGCCGGGTCGTTGGTGAGGAGTCCGGGCTGCGCCTTGGGAGCGATGTCGAGGCTGCGCATCACACCGTCGACGATATCCTCGACGTAGGTGAAGTCGCGCTGCATATCGCCGTTGTTGAACACGTCGATCGGCCGGCCCTCGATGATCGCCTTAGTGAACAGGAACAGCGACATGTCCGGCCGGCCCCACGGCCCGTACACCGTGAAGAAGCGCAGGCCGGTGGTGGGAATGTTGAACAGGTGGCTGTAGGTGTGCGCCATCAGTTCGTTGGCGCGCTTGGTCGCGGCGTACAGGCTCACCGGATGGTTGATCGGATCGTGCTCGCTGAACGGCAGCTTCGAGTTGGCGCCGTACACGCTCGAGCTCGACGCATACACCAGATGCTCGATGCCGCTATGGCGGCAGGCTTCGAGAATATTGAGGAATCCGGTGATGTTGGCGTCGATGTAGTCCTGCGGCGCCTTGAACGAATGGCGCACGCCGGCCTGAGCCGCAAGGTGAACGATGCGCTGGATGCGGTGGCGCTTGAACAGCCCTTCCATCGCGGCGCGATCGGCGATGTCGAGCCGCTCGAACGAAAAATCGGGGTGCGGCGAGATCAGCGCCAGCCGGTCGTGCTTGAGCTGCGGATCGTAGTAGGCATTGAAGTTGTCGATGCCGAGCACTTTGTCGCCGCGCGCGAGCAGCCGTTTGGACAAGTGCATACCGATGAAACCGGCCGCGCCGGTCACGAGCGTGGTCATTCGAATCGAACCTGAAGTGGCGCGTTGACGGGGTTGGTGATCGCGGCCCTGGCCCCGGCAGGGCGATCCGTCATCGCATGGGGGAAGCTTCGATTATCCCACCGGCCAGTACGCACCAAGCCCGGGATGTATCGCGGCATAGTGAATTCGTTCCGCGCGGGCACAATCTGAAAAACGCTATGGGCGTCGGCCAACGGGGCTGGTCCCGCCCACGCGCGACGAGCGGCAAGGCTACTTCCAGCCCGGGTCGTAGCCCCGGGACTCGGCGCCGGAGCAGGCGGGTGGACACGCATCGAGCCCGACTACGCCAAGCGCCGGCTGCCCGAAGCCTTCACGGGCGCGCCATCCTGGGTACTTGAGCAGCAGGTTGCGCACCACGCCGCCGGGGTCGTACCTGATCGGCTTGTCGGGGTATTTCGCGTCCCACTCGGTCATCAGGCTGTTGTGGTCGCGATACCACGGCACACGCCCGGTCCAGGCACGGAAGGTCGTCTCGCGGTGAGGCACGTCTTTGATTTCGTCCCACACCTTGTCGGCGTTGGCGATGTTCTCGCGCATGTGCAGCTTCCAAAGTGAGTGCCCGACGATGTCGCCGAAGATGAACAGCCGGCCGTCGACGATCTCCCACTCGGTCGGATCGCTGCCCAACTTGATCTTGTACGGGGTGCCGTTGGAGCAGAACCCGCCGTGCTGCGGTTCGTATCGCGCCGGATCGGCCTCGAACGTACGCTTGTGCTGCGCGTTCATGAAGTAGTACGTGCGGTGCGGCAGACTCACCTTGTGCCGCGGGTCGCCGCGCACCGGCTTGCCCAGGATGAAATACGCGACCGGATCGTGGCCGAGCAGCATGACGTCGTCGCCCAGATCGTTCTTGATCGTGGCGTAGATGACCCCACCGCAACCGCTCAGGCTCGACATCACCAGCAACGCCATCAGGATCGCTGCGGCGGAGCGCATCATCGATCTCCCCTCGGATGGTTCACCACTATTCGCCGAAGCCGCGAGACACGGTGCCTGGGCACGCGGGTGGGCATGCGTCTTCGCCGACGAAGCCCACCACCGGCTGCGGCCCATAGCCTTCACGCGCGCGCCAGCCCGGCCCCTTGGTGAAGCTGTTCCAGAACGAGCCGGTGTCGTACTTGGGCCATTCGCGCCCCGGGTGTTTGCGCGACCATTCTTCGCGGATGTCGCGCCCCGACTTGTACCAAGGCACCTTGACGGTCCAGCGGTAGAGCGATTGGGTGCGCCAGCCGGCATCTTTCACCTCGGCCCACTGCTGATCGCCGGTCTTGATGCTCCAGGGAACGTCGAGATTCCACGCCTCCTTGCCGAGCACGTCGCCGAAGATGTAGAGCTTGCCATCGACGATCTGCCATGACGTGGGATCGGTGTTCCACTTGATGCCGTAGCTCACTCCGGATGAACAGAACGCGCCGTACTGCGGCTCGTACTTGTCGGGATTGGCGTCGAACAGCCGTTTGTTCTCGGTACTGGCGAAGTAGTACGTACGGTTGGGCAGGGACGACTTGATATCCGGATTGCCACGCGTGGGCTTGCCCGCGGTGAAGTAAGCGACCGGATCGTGTCCAAGCAGCATTACTTCTTCGCCGTGCTTGTTCTGCTGCGTCGCGAAGTTGTTGGCGCAGGCTTGCAGCAACAGCGCAGCGCCGATCAGCGCGATTCGAATCGCCAGCATGGTTGTCTCCGATGCGTTCAGGTTGGCACCACACCGCCCCAGCCGATCCTGCCCCGCAGCCGCAGGCGACCGAGGCTCGATCTATTTCTCGCCGAAGCGCTTCGACACCTGCCCCGGACACGCCGGCGGACACGGGTCTTCCCCCACGAAGCCGACCACCGGCTGCGGCCCATACCCTTCGCGCGCACGCCAACCAGGATCCTTGAGAAACAGGTTGGTCACCATGCCGCCCGGGTCGTAGTCCGACATCGACCGGCCGGGAAACTTCTTGGCCCAGTCGGTGCGGACGTCCTGCGTGTTCTTGTACCAGGACACCTTGCTCGCGTAGCGCTTGAGCGATTGCCAGCGCCAGCCGACGTCTTTCGCTTCGGGCCACACCTCGTCGCCACGCTGGATGTTCCAGGCCGGGTCGATGCTCCACGCCTCATGGCCGAGCACGTCGCCGAAGATGTAGAGTTTGCCGGCAACGATCTCGAACTCGGTCGGATCGCTTCCCAGCTTGATCGCGAACGCCGCGCCCGACGAACAGAACCCGCCGTACTGCGGCTCGTACTTATCGGGACTCGTGTCGAACAGCTTCTTGTTCGCGTCGCTCGCGAAGTAGTAGGTGCGTCCGGGCAGCGTCGACTTGATCGACGGATTGCCGTAGGTGGGCTTGCCTACGGTGAAGTACGCGACCGGATCGTGACCGAGCAGCATCACTTCTTCGCCGTGCTGGTTCTTCATCGTGGCGTGGGTGTTGCTGCAGCCATGCAGCAAGCCCAACACGGCCACGACGCAGAACAATGCGGCCAGTCTGCTCCATCGTTTCATGACGGCTCCTTTGCGATTTGCACTACACCGGGTGTCGATCGCGCAGCCGTGCCACGGCCGATGCGATGGCCTTCATCTTCGCCTCGGCGATCCTGTCGGAGCTTACCGGGTTGTCGGCGAAGGTGGCAAAGCCGCAGTCAGGGCAGAACAGCACCCGATCGCGTCCGAACAGACTGATGGCGCGCTCGCCCTTGGCGACGATCTCCTCGACAGTCTCGACACGCGCATGTTTCTGGTTGACGACCCCCACGCCAATGCGCACGTCGTCGGGCAGCGCCTTGAGGATCTCCATTTCGCCGGCGCGCGGCGTGCACAGCTCGAGCAGCATCGTGCCCACCTTGATCGTCGCCAGGGTAGGCACCAGCGGTGTGTAGTCGCCGCTCAGCGCGGCCGCTTCATCGGGCGTCCAGTTGCCGCGGCACATGTGCAGCGCCATGCGTTCTTTGGGATACCCCTCGACCACGGCATTGATCAGCTCGCGCGCGAACGCGAGTTCGGTCGGAATGTCGTTCTTCTCCGACAGCGCCCCGCACATGAACGAGCGCTTTTTCGCGTCGTTCTGCGGCGCGCTGTAGACGACTTCGGACAGCACCGGTTCGTCGAGCTGAATCATCGATACGCCGGCGGCGAGCAGATGCGCGATTTCCTCGCGCAGCACACGCACGATGTCCTGCGCCAGGTGCTCGCGCGACAGATAGAAGCGATCGACGATGCAGTCCATCCACATCGTGCGCGCCAGCAGATACGGGCCCGGGATCGCGATCTTGATCGGCCGATCGGAAACCGTCTTCAAGAACTGCGCTTCGTGAACCGCGATCGGCCGGGAGCGCCCCAGCGGACCGTACGCCACCGGATGGCGCACGTCGCCCGCCGGCACATCGAGCGCACGCAGCTCTCGCTCGAAGTCCTCGGGATCTTCGACCAGCGGCAACAGATCGGTCAGCGGGATCAGCTGGCAGTTGTCGAGAATGCCGCCGACGAAGCTCGCGTAACTGTCGCGACGCTGCTCGCCGTCGGTCATCACATCCGCCCCGGCGCGCTTCTGCGCCTCGACCACCAGCCGGACCGCGTCGTCAGCCGTTGTTTGGAACGACGCCTCGTCGAGCTTGCCCTCGGTGTGCTCGTGCACTGCCTGGACCATCCAGCGCGGCCGCGGCCACGAACCGATGCTCATGACCGAGAGCGGTGCAACGGCAGGCGCGGCGGTCGGCGCGGGCAGCGTGTCGGGAATGACGACCTGCTTGATCGCGCCCAGACCGACAGCAGTCGTGGCGGACGCCTTGGCCGCAACCTTGCGCTCCTCGAGCTTGCCCTTGCAGACGATGAAGCTGCGCTGTTTGCCTGCCTTGGTCCAGGAGACGAGCTGGTTGCTGGTCATGCGGCACCAGGCGGGCAGGTCGTCGTCCACCGAGATCTCGGTGGAGCGGATCTCGAGCAGCCCGCCGCGGTCCAACGGATCGAGATGCTTGCGAATCAGCAGCAGCAAGCCGTTGCCGCAATCGAGGTCACCGCCGTCGAAGCTCACATCGGGCTGATGCGAATGTTGCGCGATTGGTTCCATGGGAATACCCCTTCATTTGAATGACGCGCGCGGCTGCCCTTTGATCTCGCCAAGTGGCGCAGTCGCCTTCAACTGCGTCAGGGCCTGCTTGAGCGGACCATCGTTGATCGCATTGGGCGGCATGTCGGGCTTGTCGATCGCCTTGATCTTGTGCAGGAACACGTAGCCGCGCTTCATCAGCTCGACGACATCCTGGTCGAAGATCATCTTGCCGACGTAGTTGACGGGATCACCGCCAATCCGCGCCGGGTTCTCCTCGTAGAGCGCTGCCCAGGCCGTCTGCTCGTTATAGCCGGTCAGCTCCTTGGCCAGGATCTGCGCCGTCTCCTTCGGGTTCCCGATCATGAACTGCACTGCTTCGATCTCCGCCTTGATCCAGCCGGCGGCAGCCTCGGGATTTTTCTGGATGAAGTCCTGACGCATCAGCGTGAAGTCGGCATCGGGCACGTCGAAGGGCGCGCCGGTGGCGACATAGCGTGCGTGGCCGGCCTCCACCTGACGCCGCGCGTGTGGTTCCCACATGATCGCGGCATCGAGCTTTTTCGCCTCGAAGTTGGAGGCAATGACCTCGATCGGCGTGAACTGCAGCTCCGAGGGCTTGAACACGCCTTTATCGATGATGGCCTGGATCGACGCGTTGGCGCAGGTGCCGCGATGCACCGCGAACGGCTTGCCCGACATCCACTTCATCGCCTCGGTGTGGTCCTTGAATTCCGGGGCGTCGCGCCGCACCAGGATCTTGGTGCAGTTCTGGCCCTTGGAGTACATCGGGACCGATACCAGCCGGATGTCACCGATCGTGCCCTTGGTGGTGGCCACCAGCGAGGGCATGTCGCCCATCGTGCCGATCTGCATGCGGTTGGCGAGCATCGCATTGACCATCGGCGGACCGGTGAGGTGCGGCTCGAAACGTACCTGACTTCCCGGCGGCAGATGCTTCTTCCACAAATCCTTCGCCTTGATGATCACGCCGTTCCAGCCGCCGGTCCAATACGGGTGATAGCCGTAGGTGATGTTCACCGGATCGGCCGCGTACGTAACGGTCGCGAACACCGCGCCCGCAAATGCAACCATCGTCCTTCTCATCGCAAGCTCTCCTTTGTTTTCGTGGCTCCGCTCGCAGGCGGGCCCTGCCTGAATCAAACCGTAACCGCTCCCAGCTCGGTCAGCACCTGCATCGCGTGCTTCTTGATCTGCAGGTACCGATCCGTCGTGAGCGTGTCGACCGTGCGTGGGTGCGGCAGACCGACATCCAACGTCTCGACGACACGCCCGGGCCCGGCGCTCATGAAACCGATGCGATCGGCCAGGAAGATCGCCTCTTCGAGCTCCGAGGTGATGAACAAGGTCGTCAACTTCGTTTCCTCGAACAGGCTCATGTAGTACTGCTGCATCAGCTCACGGGTCATCACGTCCAGCCCGCGGAACGGCTCGTCGAGAATCATCACCTTCGGACTGTTGATGAGTGCCTGCGCCAGTTCCGCTCGGCGCTTCATGCCGCCGGAAAGCTGGTTGGGGTACTTGTCGGCGAAATCGGCCAACCCGAACCGTCGCAGCAGCGCCTGGGCGCTGCGCCGTACTTCATCTCGCGCGGTGCTGGCGCGCGCGAGCGGCCCGAACATGACGTTGTCGATCACGCGCATCCACGGCCACAGCGCGGTTTCCTGGAACACCAACATGCGGTCCGGACCGGCGCCGCTGATCGTTGCACCGTCGATGGTCAGCGTTCCGGCGTCGGGGGCGAGGTAGCCGGCCAGGAGGTAGGCCAGCGTGGATTTTCCGCAACCCGAGGGACCCATCAGCACGGTGAGTCGACCGGGCTCGACCTCGAACGTGCATTCGTGCAGTGCGACGGTCGCGGCGCGATCACGCTGCGGGAACCGCTTGCTGACGCCATTCACCCGCAGATGGCCGTGCACCGGGCCGCTCATGCCTGCCTCCGGCGTGACGAATCTTGATCGCGTATGCCGTGCATCATCGGCGCCATGGCGTGAGCCTGCGTTCGAGCCAGTTGATCAACACGGCCGACAGATAGCCGGCCAACCCGATGCTCACCATGCCGATGATCACCACGGTCGACGTATGGCTGACGTAGCCTTCCCAGGTGAGGCGTCCCAGACCGTTGTCGCCGGCGATCATCTCGGCGGCAATCACCACGTTCCAGGTCACGGCAATACCCAGCGTCATGCCCACGCCGATCGCCGGCAGCACCGAGGGCAGCACGATGCGAAGGAAGATGGTCGCCTCGCCTGCACCGAGCGAACGTGCCAGCCACAAGTGCTCCTTCTTGATCGTGCGCACCCCATCGTGGACGTTGATGACGATGATGAAGAACGCGCCGATGAAGGTGATGAAAACGATCGACAGTTCGTGGCTGGGCCAGAACAAGATCGACAACGGCACCCAGGCAAGCGGAGGAATCGGCCGCAGCAGTTCGAATACCGGGAACACAACCGCGCGAAAACGCTCGCGCGTGCCCAGCAGCAGGCCGAGAGGAATGCCGAGCAGCTGCGCGATCACGAACCCGAGCATCACGCGACGGAAGCTGGCCAGCCATGATTCCCAATAGCTGGGTCGGGTTGCGTAGTTGTCCCAGAACACGAGCAGCGAATCGACCGGGCCGGGAATCGCCGCGAAACCCGGTACCTTGAATCGCACCAACAGCTCCCAGAGCACGAGGAACAGCGTCACCGCCATCGTGCCGCGCCAGTTGATCTGCCCGAACCGGCGCGCCGGCACCTGTCGCGATGAAGTCGGGGCGGCGAGCGCGGCGCTCTGGCTGGCGTCGTGCATGGCTCAGGCAAGTTCCCGTTCGCCGCGCTCGAACGCCTTGCGCGCTTCTTCGTGCACGTCGGCGGTGGCCTGCCGCTTCAGATCGAGGTACTCGCGCGAGGTGAGCATGTCGAGCGTGCGCGGCCGCGGCAGGTTCACACGCAGCACGCTCTTCATCCGCCCGGGCCGCGTGGTCATGACGTACACGGTATCGGCCAGGAAGATCGCCTCCTCCAGATCGTGCGTGATGAACACCACTGTCTTCGGAAACAGCGCGTGCATCTCGAGCAGATGCCGGTGCATCGCGCCCTTCGACACGGTGTCCATCGCCCGAAACGGCTCGTCAAGCAGCAGCACTTTCGGCTCGTTCATGAGCGCGCGCACGATCTCGACGCGGCGCTGCATGCCGGATGACAGCTGGGCCGGATAGCGATCGGCCGCGGCATCGAGCCCGCCGCAGGTGCGCAACGTCTGCAGTGCTTTCGCGCGCGCGGCATCGGTGGCCAGCACCTTCTGCCGCGTCGGTCCATAGGTGACGTTGTCGAGCACGGTCATCCACGGAAACAGCGCGCCGTGCTGAAACACGACGAGGCGGTCGGGCCCAGGTCGCGGCACGGTCGTCGAATCGGCGAGCACGGCGCCGTCGAGACGGATCTCGCCGCCGGTGAGCGAATCGAAACCGGCGATCGCGTTGAGCAGCGTGCTCTTGCCGCAGCCGGAGGGACCGACGATCGCCACGAATTCGCCCGGCGCGATCTCGGCCGTGCATTCCTCGAGCGCGACGACCGCCGCGCCGTGCGGGTCGTAGATCTTGCCGGCGCGCCGGATCGACAGCGCGCCGTGCTGCGGCGCGACTGTCGCAGTCATCGCGCACCCCCGATCGCATCGGCGCGCCAACGCATCAGGCGTTCGCCGACCCAGCGGATGAGTGCGCTCGAGAGGAAACCCATCAACCCGAGCGTACCCATCGCGATCACGATCGTCGGGTACTGGATGAGGTTGTAGGCGTCCATGATCAGAAAGCCCAAGCCGTACTGCGCGGCGATCATCTCGCCGGCCGCCAGCGAAAACCAAGCGGCTCCCATCGCGATCTGCAGGCCGGTGAATATCTGCGGCAACGCACCCGGGACGATGATGTCGCGCAGCAGATCGCGCCGGCTTGCCCCGAGGCAACGCGCGGCGCGCACGAAGTCGTGATCGATCGACTTCACGCCGACCAGCGTATTGAGCGTCGTGGCAAAGAACGCGACCAGGAAGGTCACGTAGACCACCGCAATCTCCGCTGCCGGCAGCAGCAGGATGGCCAGCGGCACCCAGGCGAGCGGCGGTATCGGCCGAATCAGGCCGATCAACGCTGAGGCGTAGGCGTGGAATCGGGCGCTCCAACCCATCAGGATGCCGAGCGGAACTCCCAGCGCGACCGCCAGCACGAAAGCCGCCAGCGCTCGCAACGTACTCGCCGCAACATGCTTGTAATAGGCCGCGGTGAAGATCGAGATGCCATAGGCGGGATCGGGCGCCAGCCACTCCTTGATCACCGTGACCGGATCGGGCAGTCGTGTGAACGAGGCGATCGGCACCCACTTGACGCTTGCGTACCACAGCCCGAGCGCACCGAGATAGCCGGCGAGCATCAACCAGAGTTTGCGGGACGGGAGCAGATCGATCATGGATGGACGCTGTGCGACGCAGTACGGCGCGGACTCGCTTCGGCGGCCAGACCGCTATACGACCGGAATGTACGCGTAGCCGCGATTCTGCAGCGCGATGCTGTTGACGAAGACGTTCTCCTCGATCTGCACGAACGGCACGATCTGCTCGCGCGCGACTTCGGAACGTTGCATCGCAATCTCGCAGACTTCGATCCGCCCGCCGGTTTCGGTGAGCGCTTTCAAGGTCGCATGGATCTCGGCAAGATTGCCCGCGTCGTCCGCGGCGAACCTGGATCCGTGAAAATCGCGCGCCGCGAACTTCGTGGCCGGTCCGTGCAGCAACACCACGAAATCGGGCGCGATGCCTTGTTGTCGGAAACTGCGCGCGGCGTGCAGCATCAGGCTCGCGCGGTCGTGAAATCGACGCGCATCGCCGGTGGTGAAGTCCCACACCGCCTTGGCAGTGCTCAGGCCCTTGCAATCATCGATTGTCATCGTCGCTCCGCTTCCCCGTTCAGTCACGTCCGCTCATTGCCGTAGAGGCGCGCCGCCATGGCCTCGTCGAAATCCGCCGTGGGTACGTCCATCTGCACCCGACCGTTTGCAAGGCCGATCAGCCGGTCGGCGAACTGACTCGCGAAGTGCACCTGGTGCAGGCTGCACACGATCGCTACGCCATCCTGGCGACAGATGCCGCGCAGCAACTCGAGGATACCGGCACTGATGTTCGGATCGAGGCTGGCGATCGGCTCGTCGGCGACGATGATGTCGGGCTGTTGCGCCAAGGCGCGCGCAATCGCCACGCGCTGTTGCTGACCGCCTGAGAGCGTATCAGCGCGCTGCGTCGCTTGCGCGAGCAGGCCGACGCGGTCGAGACATTCCATGGCGAGCAGCCGGTCAGCCCGTTCGAACCGGCGCGACCAGCCACGCCACGACGCCACGTAACCCAGACGCCCGGCGAGCACGTTGTCGAGCGCCGACAGCCGGCTCACCAGATTGAACTGCTGGAACACGATGCCGATGTGGCGGCGTGCTCGACCACGCAGTTGGGCGACGTCGTGGCCCGCGACCCGCACCCGTCCGTGATCGGGCTGCATCAACCCGGTCACACATCGGAACAAGGTGGTCTTGCCGGCGCCGCTTGGACCCAGTAGTGCCACGAACTCACGGGATCGAACTTCGAAGCTCACGTTTTCGATTGCCGCATGAGCACCGAACGTCTTGGTGAGTCCTGCGACCTCCAGGCGCACCGGGATCGCATCGCCCGCATGGCTTTGCGCACGTGGCGGCCCCTCGAGCACGGCGGCATCGTTTGCCATTACACGAGCTTCTTACGGAGCCAGCTGGAGAGCTGGTCGAGCACCGTCACGACGATCAGGATGACGGCAATGATCGTGAACAGCCGCGGGAAATCGAGCAGGTCCATGCTGTTCTTGAGTTCCTGGCCGATGCCACCGGCTCCGACCACTCCGAGAACGGTCGAAGCGCGCACGTTGAATTCCCACCAGAACAGCGAGGTCGACAGCAGCACCGGCAATACGTCGGGAACCAGCGCATAGGCGATCGCGGTCGACCGGCTCGCGCCCGTAGTTCGCACCGCATCGAAGGCGCCCAGATTCGCGTTCTCGATGTGATCGGCAAACAGTTTCGCGGCACTGCCCCAGGTGTGCAGGCCGATGCCCAGCACGCCGGCAAACGGTCCGAGCCCCACGGCCGCGACGAACAACAGCGCGAACACGAACGAATCGATTCCACGCAGACCGTTCAGGAACCATCGCACCGGATAGTAAAGGCGCGGGAACGGCGTGATGTTGCGACTGCCCAGGATCGCCATCGGAATCGCCAGCAATACGGCAAGCGTCGTACCCAGCGCCGCCATCGCCACTGTCTCGGCGGTACGCAACAGAATCAGCGGCAGCTCGTCGAGCTTCGGCGGCCAAGCCGAGGCGATCCAATGCCACAGCTTGGGCAAACCGGTCGCGAGCTTCTCCAGGTCGACCTTGGTGAGCGACCAGCTCATCGCGTAGAACGCGAGCACCAGTACGACGATGAGCCAGACTTTGGCCCGCGGCCACGACCAGGCGTGGCCGCGGGCCTCGAGCTCCTTCAAGGCGAGCTCAGCGGCACTCACGTGACAGCACTCACGTTCTATGCAGCGCGCGGTTTGATCTTGCCGACCGCGAGCCCGGCCTTCTCGATCGACGCGTAGCTCGCGTGCGTGGCCGGCACGAAGCCGGTGTAGCGCGTGGGCAGGAGCGTCTTCGCCTCGTCGACAGTGATGTCGGTGAGCACCTTCTGCACCTGCGCGAGCAACTCCTTGGAGGCGTTGCGCGGCAAGGCGATGGCGTCGTTGGGCAGCGGATCGGATTGCCAGACGATCTTGTTCGACTCGGGCTTGATGCGTCCGGCCGCGATCATGGCGTTGCGATTGCGATCGAAATCGGTGGCCATGTCGACCTGCCCTGCACTCACCGCAATCTCATTCGCCGCGTGCGTTGCGCCTTCGCTGTACTTCCAGAACGTCTTCGGATCGATCTTCCACACTTCCTTGGCGTAGTAGCTCGGGATGAGCCAGCCGGAGGTGGAACCAACATCGGCGAAGGCGATAGAGCGGCCTTTGGTGCTGTCGGGAAACTTGGCGACCTGCAGATCGGGCTTGGCGATGATGATGGCGAAATAGATCGGTTTGTCGTCGTACTTCGCTGTCGCAACCGCCTGGCAGCCGGTGGAGTTGTTGGCGATCACGTAGCCCCACGGCCCCATCCACGCCACATCGAGTTGACCCGAGCCCATCGCCACGGCCATGCCGGCCCAGTCGGTGGTGGCAACCAGATCGAAATCGGCGCCGAGTTGTTTGGCCAGGTGGGAGAAGACCGGGTTGTAGGCCTTCCTGGTGTCTTCGGGATTGGGAAGCAACGGACCGACACCGAATCGAAGCTTCTTGGACTGCGCCACGACCGGTCGCAGCGCTGCGACACTCGCGAGACCCGCGGTGCCGATCAGAAAGTTTCTACGGTCGGTCATGAAATCCTCCCGTCTGACACACGCCTGCGCTGGTACCGCGAAGCTGTGCGCTCAATGGCAGCAGCGTGCGGCGGGTGCGAGATGCACTGGGGATCAACATTTGGAATTCCTCGGTTGAGAGATTGCGGCGACGCTCGAGGCGAGTTCGCCGATCAGTAGCTGATGCTGGGCGCACCGTCGCTCATGAACTCGACCAGCTTCGCGCCGCCGACGACCGCCGCGCCAGCGATGAGATTGCCCTCGTCGAGCTTGCGCTTCTTGAAGCAGGGTGAACACACATACATCTTGCCGCCGGCCGCCACGAAATTGCTCATCAATTCCTTGAGCGGTGCGAATCCCTCTTCGTGGATGGAATCGGCGTAGCCCTTCTGAGACAGATGCACCCCTTCGATGTTCAGAAACACCACCGTTTCCTTGTCGGAGGCGACGGCGGCATTGGCGACCACGAATGCGACTGTGGCTTTGTCGGTGTTGTCTTTGGCACAGGTGAGACTGATCACGAACTTCCCAGGCATGGTTCCCACTCCTTTTGAGATTGCCGATGCTGCGCGACCGGCGTGCGGATGAAGGACCGACTTGCGGTCAGCCCTTCGCCTTGATCCAGTAAGAGTGCGAAGCCGGGTCGACCTGGAGCAACTGGTCGCCTGTCATGCGGCAGAACGACGGAAGGTCGGCCGGAGCGCCCGCGTCGGTCGCGATCACCTTGAGCGTCTTGCCGGGCATGGCGCGCAGCTTCATGCGCAGGCGCAGCACCAGATCGCCGCAGCCCATGTCGCCTGCATCCCAGGTGTCGTCGCAGTCCATCTCAGCCCCTTTGAATTGGGCACCCCGACTGTGGGTCGGTGTTACGCCCTGCCAATCCGAGTGCGCGACGCTACGGCGCGCGCCGTACCGCTATTTCTTCTGCCGCGCCTGCCACGCCGCTTCGAGCTGCTCGTACGATTTGAAGTGGTGCACTTTGAAGACGAGCCGCTTGTAGGACTGGAATGGCGCGTTGACCGCTTCCTTCATCTCGGTTTCCCAGAAATGGTCGCCCAAGCGGATGTTCTCGGTCTGATCCATTTCCCAGAACCTGCGTGCGTTGGCGTCGCCGAACATGAACAGTCGGCCGTTGACGATCTTGTAGTTGTCGGCCGTGCCGCCCATCATGATCGCGTACGGCGCCCCATTGGCGCAGTAGCCCCCGTATTGCGGGGCGTACTTCTCGGGGCTCTTGGTGAACAGATCGCGGTTGGCTTCGTTGACGAAGAAGTACAACCCGCCGTCCCAGGTGGCATTGATCTTCGGATCGCCTTTCGCCGGCGCGGGCTGCGTGTGATACGAGATCGGGTCGTTGCCGGCGAGCATGGCCTTGCCGTCGCCTGAAGGCAGCATGTTGCGCGAGGCGCAGCCGCCGAGCAGGAAGGCAACGATGATCAGGCCGAGAGCGGATTTGATTGCGGGCGTCATGTTGGTTCGGGTCCGATTCCTGACGAAGTTGAAGGACTGAGGCAAACGGTATTCCCGTGCAACCGGGAACCGGTGCAAATGCTACTCGCCTCCGACCCGGGCAACTGCGATCGTCTGGTGCGGGTGACTATTAGTTCTTGGTCGCCTTACCCTGCCGGGCGTCCCACTCCGCCGCCTGCTCCTTGCCGGTCTTGTAGTGCGGCACCTTGTTCGCCAGGATGCGCCACCACGAATGCAGCCAGGCGCTCGAGACGTCTTTCATCTCGGTCTTCCAGTAGTGATCGCCCAGTTCGATGTTCTTCTTCTCGTCCATCGCCCAGTAGTTGAGCGAGGTCTGGCTGCTGAACATGTACAGGCGTCCGTCGACGATCTTGTAGGCGTCGGGCCCGCCTCCGAGCAGCACGCTATAAGGCGCGCCGTTGGCGCAGAAGCCGCCGTATTGCGGCGCGTACTTCTCGGGGCTTTTCGTGAACAGCTCGCGATTGGCAGCGTTGGCGAAGTAGTAGGTGCCGCCGTCCCATTCGGAGGAGATCTTCGGATCACCCTTCACCGGCTTGGGCGCGGTGTGATACGAGACCGGATCGTTGCCCGCGAGGATCGCCTTGCCGCCCATGCCGTCAGGCAGGTTGTGGCGGGTGGCACAGCCGCTGGCAAGGGCGATGACGGCGAGCAGGAACAGCAGTCGGGATAGCTGGAGTCGTTGGCGTTGCAAGATGATGTTCTCCGTTGTGTATGAGGTAGCGAGGGCTGCGCGGCACCTCTCAGGCAAACATGTCGTCGTACATGGCACGCGCCCACTTGAAGTCATCGGCGGCGAGCTTGCCGCTGCGGGCATTGATGTCGTTCTGGGTCTGATGGATCACCCCATCGACCAGCTTGTAGCCGAAATCGACCAGGATGGCTTCGGGCGGCTGACCGTTGACGAGCTGATAGCAGAGGTTGTCGGGTAATGCAGGGCCGGCCTGCCGCCCCGCGGCCAGATCTGCCACGTGCTTGCCGACGATGCGTCCGAGGCGATTGGCGATGTGTCCGCTCTTGGGGTAGTAGCCGAACTGCGGCGAGACCGCCTGAATCGCATCGCCGATGATGAATACGTTCGGGTCACCCTTCGCCTGCATGGTGAGCGGATCGACGGCGCCCCAGCCCGTCGGCTTGCCCTCTTTGTCCGGCGCGATCAGATCGGCCATCCACACCATGTCACCGGCCTGATGCGGCGCCATCAGGATCGCGTCGTCGAACTTCACGTCGCCGGTACTCGCCTTGATGACCTTGTTGAACGGATCGACCTCCCTGATGCGCGCGTTAGGCACGTAGGTGATGACGTCGTCGTACAGGAAGTTGAACGCGTCGAGGAAGCCGGTGGTGATCGGTCGGGGCGAGTCCTTCGGATCCAGAATCGTGATCTTCACCGGCAGCTTGTTCTTCTTGATGTGCCACGCGAGCAGGCAGGCGCGTTCGTACGGTGATGGCGGGCAGCGATGCGGAGGCGGCGGCAGCGTCATCACCAGGTGCCCCTTGTTCAGCGCCTGCACCTTCTTCTTGAGCGTGATGTGCTCTGCATTGGGAATATAGGCCGCCGGGAAGTTGGCTTTGGTGTAGTCGGCCGCCTTGCGATCGTTGCCGAACCAGGCGCCGTAGTTGTACCGAATACCGTTGGCGAGAATCAGGTAGTCGTAGTCGAGCATTCCCTGCGAGGTGAACACGCGCTTGCGGTCGCGTTCGATCGCGGTGACCTCGCACTGCATGTAGGTGTAGTTGTACTTCGACGCGGTGCTCAGATACTCGTGCATCAGGAAATTCGTATCGATGATGTCCACCAGCCATTTGTTGGACATCGGGCACGAGAAGAACACCGGGTTGCGCTCGAGCAGGACGATCTCGAGATCGGGATTGCTCAGGCGCAGATGGCGCGCGGCGGTCAAGCCGCCCCAGCCGCCGCCGGCGACGACCACTCTCTTGCCCTTCGAGGCCGGCAAGGCGGTGCGCGTGGATTGCGTGTTCACGAACGGCGCGCACGCGCTCGCGAGCGAAGTGGTGGCGAGCGTTGTGCCGACCAGAAACCTGCGACGTGAAACAGCCATTCGATCCCCCTTTTCTTCAGACGTGCTACGCGCCGCTTGCGCGCGTGGATTCACATGCCGGCGATTGCCCCCAGGTGCGCCTATCGGGAAAGGATCCGTCGCGACAGATAGGACACGATATCGACGACCGCCACGAGCAGGATCATCGCGATGAGTATCGAACTGGTCTCGCTCATCTGGAACAGGCCCATGTGAAACGCCAGCATCTGCCCCAGGCCGCCCGCCCCCACCACACCCAGGACCGCCGCGGCGCGGATGTTGTTCTCCCAGCGATACAGCGTGTAGGACAGCAGTTGCGGCAATACCTGCACCAGCGTCGCGTACAGAAACACGCGCCCGGCGGGCACGCCTTGGGTGCGCAACGCGAAGGCCGGCCCTTGCGGCGCGTTCTCGATCGCCTCGGCGAAAAGCCGCCCCAGGACGCCGGTCGTGTGCACCGCCAGCGCGAGCGTGCCGGCGAACGGGCCCAGTCCGGCGGAGATCAGCAGCAACGCCGCCCACACCAATTCAGGAATCGATCGCAGCGCGTTCAGCACCAGCCGCGTGACGCCGCGCCAGCGTGCCGGATCCTCCGCGTGCGTGCGACTCGCCGGCAGTGCGAGCGCGAGGCCGCCGATCGCGGCCAGCAACGTGCCCAGCGCAGACATGGCGAGCGTCTCCAGGCTTGCGATCGTGAGCCTCCAGAGGAACTCGCCATTCGCCGTCGGCGACATGAGTTCGCCGAAGAATTTACCCATGCGGCGCATCGAGTCGGCCGAGAAAAATCTCGCCCACTGCAATTCCAGCGACCAGAAACTCGCAATGGTGAGCACGACCAGTCCGGCCACGAACCAGCACGCCTTGCAGCGCGCGTCGAACAACCGTGGCGGAGCGCGATAGGTTTCGTTGGCCGCGGGTATTGGCACGAGTTTGCGATCGGCGGCCATGGACTCAACCCAACGCACGGCGCAACCAGGCGCTGGCCTGATCCGCGAGCCACACCAGAAGCACGAACACGATGAGCATCGTGCAGACTTCGGAGCCGTTGAACATTTTCATCGAGGCGTCCATCTGCTGGCCCAGGCCACCGGCGCCGACGAAGCCGAGCACCGCCGAGGAGCGGATCGCGCACTCCCAGCGATAAACCGTGTAGCTGGTGAGCTCGGCCGCCGATTGTGGCAGCAGCCCGTACAAGAACGCCTGCAAACGCCCCGCGCCGCTGCGCAGCAGCGAATTCGTCACGTGCGTCTCTTCACTTTCGAGAATCTCAGCGTACACCTTGCCGAGCATGCCTCCGTAAGTGAGCGCGATGGCAAGCACGCCCGCGGTGGGGCCGAGCCCGACCACGCGCACGAAGACAAGTGCCCAGACCAACTCCGGAATGCTCCGCAAAACGATCAAGGTCCCGCGAATAGCCTGCCGGAACACGAACGGCAGCGCGTTCATGCGTCCGGTGAGCGCGGAGACCGAAAGCGCGCTGGTGGCCAGCAAGGTGAGGGGAACTGCGATCACGAGCGCGAGCGTAATGCCGGCGGTGGCGATCGCGACCGTACGCCAGGTCTCGCGCATCACCATCAGCATGAACTCGCCCTCGATCTTGGGCGGTAGAAAATCGGCGAGAAAATTCCTCGTCGCCTTGAGGTTGTCGGCGCCGAAGAGCGTCCACGGCTTGAACTCGGTCGCGATGAGCGCCGGCACGATCAGCACGAGTGCCGCGCCGAACCAGAAAACCCGTCCGGACCACGCGGGGTCGCGCCAGGCCGGGCTGGAGGCCGCGATCGTGCTCATCGGCCTACCGACAATGCATGACTGCGGTCTGCGGCGCGGCCTGGACTTCTCGCACGTCTTCGGCCGGGTCGTACGCCGGCCCGGTCAGCTCGTGCTCGCGCTGCGCGTAGAGGGCGGCGAGTCGCGACCGCGAAACCTCGGTCGAGGGCAGATCGAATTCCATGCGCCCGTCGCGCAGGCCGACGATGCGGGGATAACGCCGCACCGCGACGTCCACCTGATGCAGGGTCGTCACGAGCGTGGCGCCACGCTCGCGCGCGGCCGTGGTGATGGTGTCGATGGCAAGCGCCGCGCGCGCCGGGTCGAGCGCCGAGAGCGGTTCATCCACCAACCACAACGACGCATGCGACATCAGTGCACGCGCCAGCCCGACCCGTTGACGCTCGCCGCCCGACAGTCGATCGACGCGGTCCCATAGTTTGGGAGCCAGATCGAAGCGCGCCAGCGCGCGCTCCGCACCGGCGATATCAGTCGGATAGAACAGCGACCGCACACTCGCCAGCAACGACTGACGCGGCAGACGCGCCGCGAGCACCGCTGTGATCACCCGTTGGCGCGGCGGCAACGGTGGCGTCTGCGGCGCGAGAAACAAGTTGCCGCGCAGCCCTTGCAGCGCTCTCACGCTCAGCGTCCACGGATCGACGCCGTCGAGCGCGAGCGCGCCATGCATCGGCTTCAATGCGCAGGCGATCGCGTGCAGAAGCGTGGTCTTGCCCGCGCCTGAAGGGCCGATTACTGCGAGCTGCTCACCCGGTGCGATTTCGAGTTCGATCGGATGCAGCGCGGGCGGTGCTTCGCCACGCGCGGCCGGGTGCCGTGCAGCCAGGCCAGTCAGTTTGACGCGCAACGAACTGCTCCCTATTTGATCAATCCGGCGCTGCGGCCCGCGGCTTCGAGGCCCTTGTAGTTCTCGGCCTTGGTGGCGATGTACTTCGTGGCGCGATTGAGCGTAAGAATCTCTTTGCCCTCGGGGGTCTCCATCGACAGTGCGAGCAGCGCCTTGGTGAGTTGCTCACGCAGATCGGTCGGCATGTCCGCGTGCACCGACCAGTTGTAGTTGTAGAACGGCGGCGTGGTGTAGAAGACCGCGACCTTGTTGGTGTCGACCTTCTTCTCGTCGACGAACTTGCGCCAGACCGTGATGTCGAGCGCGGCGGCGTCGACGCGTCCGCCGACCACCGAGGCGATGGTCGCATCGTGCGCACCGGAGTACGCAATGCGTTTGAAGTCCTTCTCCGGATTGAGGCCCGCTTCGAGCAGGAAATTGCGGGGCATCAGATGGCCGGAGGTGCTCGACTGCGACCCGAAGCTCACCTGCTTGCCCTTCAGGTCAGTGAGGGCCTTGATGCCGGAGTCGGCCAGCGTAATGAACACCGAGCGGAACTGCGTGTCTTCTTCACGCTGTGCGATCGGAATGATCTTGCCGCCCGAGCGGATCTGCGCCTGCACGTGGGTGAATCCACCGAACCAAACGAGATCAACCTGTTTGTTCACCATCGCTTCGACCGCAGCCGGATAGTCGGTCACCGGCGTGAACTCCACTTTGCGACCGAGCGATTTCTCCAGATAGCGCGCGATCGGGCCGAACTTGCGGGTTTGTTCGGTGGCCGCCTCCTCGGGGATCGTGGTGACCCTGAAGGTCTGCTGGGCGGCCGAGGTGCCGGCTGTTGCGATGAGCACCGCGGCGGCGGCGCATCGGAGCACGAGGCGAATACTTGAAATGGAACGGAGTCGGTGCATGGAGCCCTCTCGCTTAGTTGGAAACAAATGGATGAATGGCAAGGACGCGCGGAGGGCTGCGGTGGGCCGAAGCGTGACGGCCGACATCGGGGCCGCGCGCCGAACGCCGCAGTTCGCGCTCGCCTGCACCGCCCGCAGCGATGCCGAGCATCATCGCGAGCGATCTTGAGCTGCGGTCAGTGAGTCGGCGTAGAAGAAACATGCCTTGACGGATTGGACGGAGAACAGGGAGGCGCGAAAATATCCGAAAAGGCGAGCGCGCGCTCAACCCGCTACGCCCGATCGCCTCGTCGCTATCCCTGGTGCTCGTAGTGCTACGGATGAGAGCAGGTTGCGGATGCAATTCGCTACGCCTCCACCTTGCGTATCGAGCACACCGTGTCGTACCAACCCTGCATGCCCACCAGCGGCGCGGGCTGGATCGGCAGGATCGCGTTCACGTTGTAGCCCGCACCGGTGCCGCCCTTGCGGACGTCCCACCAGATATCGCCGTCGAGATCCTGATCCTCGGCGATCACGCGGTCATCGAATGCGTCGCTACGCGAACGCCTGCTGTTGCGTGCGTTCGCGGCGCGACCGTGCCACGGATTGCCGAGCGTGTTCGACACCGCGAGCACGCGCGGATGGATGCCTTCGGTGACGAAGGCCGGAATCAGCGTGCGCCCGACGATCGCGCCGCCGTTCTTCATCTGATGTCCGTGCGGGCGGTACGTCGTCACCTCCACCAGGTCACCGGTCCTGATGCCGTACCGCAGAGCGGTGTCGGTGTTGATCCACATCGGGTTGTGGTGAACGATCTCGGAAAGATACTTCTGCGACTGCGTACGCCCTTGTGTGTGCACGTTCCACTTGAACGTGACCAGATGCAGCTGGTCGGGTCGCATCCGCTCGATCGAGGGCACCGGAAAATAGTTCGGCATTCCGGTCGGATCTTCGGTGAAGTTGCGCTCCTTCGCCGCCGCCTCGATGTCGGGATGATCGACCGAGAACTTGCGCGAAGGCGTGATGAAGCCGCGCCGCGCCTTGCCATCGACCATGAGGCCCACCGCGGTTTCGCGTCCGTCGGCAGCCTTGCGGTAGATGATCCGAGTCTTCTCGTCGACGCGGGTGTCTTTCAGCTCGGCCGCCGGCACCTCCCAGTTGTACAGCTCGTAGTACTTCGGCTTGGTGGTGTCCTGCCACACGCCGTGCTTCTTCATGTAAGCGAATCCATCCTCGCCCACGCGTTTGGTCAACGCCTGGCAGCGCTGCCGGATCCAGTCCTCGTGATTCTTGAACTGGAAATACTGCGCCGTCTGCGGACCGATGCGCCTGGCGATCTCGATCATCGAATCGACGAAGCTCACGCACTCGCCCGGCGGCGGCACGATCGGCTGGCGCAACGTCACGTAGTCGCGCAACTCCATGTTGTTGCGCGTATCGAAGCCCCAGCGTTCCAGGTACGTGGCATCGGGCAGGATCAGATCGGCGTAGTGCGCCTGTTCCGAATAGACGATGTCGGAACACGCGTGGAACGGGATCAGCTTCTCGTCCTTGAGCACCTCGACGGTCAGGCTGCGCCCCTCGGGCCAGGTCTGCGGCGCTGCGACGGTGTAGGAGAGATACACCTGGATCTTGCCGCGTCCTTCCTTGATCCCTTGATAGACGATCTGCCCGACCTTCATGCGCTGCCATTTGTTGGCGAGCGGCCATTCGGGCGGATTCTCGATCGCGCTCCGGGCTTTCGGTGCCGGCGGGCGCGGCTGCGGCTGCGGAAACACCGACGGTGGAACGCGCGTCGGCTCGACGGTGTAGCAATAGCCGCCGGGTTTGCCGATCGAGCCGACGATCGCGTTGAGCAAAATGACGGCGCGATCATTGTTGAAGCCGTTGTAGTGCGCCCCCGAACCGCGGTTGGTGAACGCGACGCACGCGGGGCGCGCCCGCGCGAACTCCAGCGCGATGCGCCGGATGTCGGCCGCAGGCATGCCCGACACACCCTCGGCCCATTCCGGTGTGTAGCGCGCGATCCAGCGCTTCAGGCTCTCGGCATCGACGTTGCTCCAGGTGTCGAGCCACTGTTTGTCGTGCTCGCCCGCCTGCATGATCACGTTGCCCATCGCCAGCGCGATCGCCCCGTCGCTGCCGGGAACCGGCGCGAACCATTCATCCGACCGCCCGGCCGTATTCGACATGCGCACGTCGAACGTCACCAGTTTCGCGCCGTTGTCGAAGCGGCCCTTGATGATGCGGATCGCCGCGTGGATCGCGCCCTGGTGCGCCTCGTAGAAGTTCGATCCGAAGTTGAGGATGTACTTGCTGCGCGCGAAATCGGCGCTCTCCCAGTCGGTTTCCCCGAGCGAGACGTAGTTCGCGGCGCGCTTGTTCGACGAGCACAGCGCGCGATGATTGAACAGCGACGGCGAGCCGATCGCGTTCAGGAAGCGGCCCATCTCCTCGCCGATGCGCGAACGGCCGATCTGGATCGCCACCTCCTCGGGCTTGCCTTCGTCCATCGCCTTGCGGATGCGCCGCGCGATCTCGTCGTAGGCTTCATCCCAGGTGATGCGCATCCACTTGCCTTCACCGCGGGCACCGACGCGCTTGAGCGGAAACAGCAGTCGATCGGCGTAACTGTTGATGGTCGGCCCCGACTGGCCCTTGGCGCACAACGCCTTGCCGTTGTTCGGATCCTCCGGGTTGCCGCTCACCTTCACCAGCCGTCCGTCGATGACGTAGCCCTGGATCCCGCACACCGTCGAGCAGTTGAGGCAGACGCCTTTGACGATCGTGGCCTTGCTGTAGTCGTTCGGAATGCGGCCCTTGCCGTTGGCACGCCGCACCGCCTCGCGCTGACCGATCAGCTCGGGCTTGCGCCGCCAGAAGAAAGCGTGCGCGTCGTTGGGTGAGAGCAGGATGGTTTCACCGACCGCGAGGCTCGACATCGCGGCCATGCCGCGCCTGAGGAAGTCACGCCTTTCCATTGTCTTCCCCCTCGGGTTTCCCGTTCGCGGCCAGTTGCTTCGCATCCGGCCCGTAGGTGAACACGCCCCCCTGAGGCACTTGCGCCCATTGCACCCGTTTGCCCTTCGGGAATTGCGGTGCGAGGCTGGTCCAGGTTTCGATCTCGTACGAATAGGGATCGTGGATGCGCCCCTTGGGGATCTTCGCTTCCATCTCCTTTTTGTGACCGCGGTAGGCCACCGACGGCTGCGTTTTCTCTTCGGGCTTCAACACCGCGGTGTCCTTGCCGTGCTTGGCCATGAACCGCGAATACGGTGACTTCGGATCGTTCGCGTCGCCGAAGTGGAATACCTCGGCCGGACACGTCTCGACGCACGCCGGCTCCATGCCGACGGCCAGCCGATGCGAGCAGAAATCGCACTTGTCGGCGACATCGTTGTCATCGCAACCGATGGCCCCGTAGGGGCAGGCCGCTTCGCAGGCGCCGTCGTGTTCGCACTTGTCGGGATCGACGCGGACGATGCCGTCGGCCTTGCGATCGATGGCGCTATGTGGACAGGCTTTGAGGCAGGGCGCGTCTTCGCACTGCATGCACAGCGTGGGCAGGAACGCGCGGGTGACCTTCGGGAATTTGCCGGTGTCCAGGTAGTAGACCTTGGTACGGAACCGGCCCAGCGGTACGTTGTTCTCGACTTTGCAGGCGACGGAGCACGCGTGACAACCGATGCAGCGCTCGACGTCCACCGCCATTTTCCAGCGGGGATTGGCAGCCATGAGGCCTCACGATGTCAGTTGGGCGAGCAGGTCGAATGACCGGCACCGGCGGCGTCGCTACGAAGTTGTTCACCAAAGCCGACGACTACGCGGCGCGTGCGCGAACGGGAGGGGATGAGCATGACTACTCCTTTGTGATGCGCGTTATTCGAAACGCAGACGGGCCCTGCAAGTGACAATCAGTGCGCGACCCATTCCGTAGTGCACGCAGTCCAGATCGGACCGGGCGAGCCGACCATGCCTTCGCAGGCCGCGCTTGTCAATCCGTCGCGTCGGACCCAGACCGCCGTTGCCCAGCAGAATCAATGGGTTCCTGTTGATCGCCTTACCCGGCACGTGCGTTCTCCGCGATAATTGCGGTCCAAGTCGAACCGCTGTCCCGGATCACGCTCGGCGTGCTCCCGGGCCCTCCCTCGCAGATGAATCCGCGTCGTTCCCTCGCATTCGTTCACGACGTGCTCGCCGCGGGCATCGCCTGGAGCGTTGCGTATCTGCTGCGCTTCAACTTCGACGTTCCGGCGCTCTACGCTGAAGCGTTGATGCGCGACCTGTTGCCGGTGGTCGCACTCAATGCGGCTGTCTTCTATTGGTTCGGTCTGTATCGCGGCGTGTGGCGCTTCGCCAGCCTGCCCGATCTGCGGCGCATCGTGCTCGCCGTCGGTACGAGTGCTCTGGCCGTCGCGATGCTTTTCCTGTTGTGGCAACCGCAGCCGCAAGTGCCGCGCTCGGTGCTGGTGCTGAGCCCGATCCTGTTGTTGCTGGTGTTAGCCGGCAGCCGCATCTTCTATCGTGCGTGGAAGGAAGGGCACTTCACTTCGCTGCGCTCGCTGGAGAGCAAGTACGTCATCGTGCTTGGAGGCGGACAGGCCGCTGAACAACTGGTGCGGTCACTATCCACGAGCCGCGAGTGGCGCGTGGTGGGTTTGCTCGACGATTCGAGCAAGCGGCGCGGAGCGCTGATTCAGGGCGTGCCGGTGCTTGGTGCGATCGACGACGTGGCCGAACACGCCAAACGCCACGATGCCAAGCACGCAATCGTGGCGATGCCCTCGGCCACGATGGCCCAGCGCAGGCGCGCGGTGAAGCTCGCAAACAGCGCAGGGCTCTCGGTATTCACCGTTCCCTCGACCGACGATCTGGTGAGCGGCAAAGTGCAGGTCTCGCAGATGCGCCGTGTCGACGTGGAAGACCTGCTCGGGCGCGAGCAGATCACCCTCGATGACGCCGCGATCGGCCAGTACGTCGCCGGCAAGGTCGCGATGGTCACAGGCGCCGGCGGCTCGATCGGCTCGGAGCTGTGCCGGCAGATCGCGCGTTACGCGCCCACCAAGCTGGTGTTCTTCGAGATCAGCGAGTTCGCGCTCTACACGATCGAGCAGGAGTTCCGCGCGCAGCATCCGCAACTGCCTATCGTGTGCGTGGCAGGCGACGTGCGCGACGAAGCGCGGGTGCGCGCGGTGCTCAACAAGCATCGGCCCGATGTCGTGTTTCATGCTGCGGCATACAAGCACGTGCCGCTCATGGAAGAGGAGAACGCCTGGGAGGCGGTGCGCAACAACGTCTACGGCACGCTGGTGGTCGGCGAGGCGGCCATCGCGGCGGGTGTGGCCAAGTTGGTCTTCATCTCCACCGACAAGGCGGTCAACCCGACCAGCGTGATGGGCGCGAGCAAGCGGCTCGCCGAGATGGTTTGCCAGGCGCTGCAGACCGGCGCGAGCACGCGTTTCGTGATGGTGCGCTTCGGCAACGTGCTGGGCAGCACCGGCAGCGTGATCCCGCTGTTTCGCAGGCAGATCGCATCGGGGGGGCCGGTCACCGTCACCCACGCCGACGTGCGCCGCTACTTCATGTCGATCCCCGAGGCGTGCCAGCTCGTGCTGCAGGCCGGCGCCATGGGCCAGGGCGGTGAGATCTACGTGCTCGACATGGGTGAGCCGGTGCGCATCCTCGATCTTGCGCGCGACATGATCCGGCTATCGGGTTTTTCCGAAGACGACATCAAGATCCAGATCACCGGCCTGCGGCCCGGCGAGAAGTTGTTCGAGGAGCTGTTGACCGATGACGAAACCTCTCTGCCAACCCAGCATGCAAAGGTTCGAATCGCTCTGGCGCGGCCCGCACAGAAATTAGTGTGGCTGGAAGCATTGCGCGTATGGCCAAAAGAGGCGCGCCAGCCCGGCGACGAGACGGTCCGCGGAAAGCTGATGGCGCTCGTTCCAGAATATTTGCGCGACGACCGGGACCCGACCGGCGCGGACAACGCGCTGCACGTTCGCCCGGAGTTCAGCAGCACGAGCGCGAACGGCGGAATAGAATGATTCGGACTTGCGTACCGGCCGTATTGCGGCCAATTCTTGCGCACTCGGTTTGCTTCAGATGACCATTCTCGTAACCGGCGGTGCAGGCTTCATTGGTTCGAACTTTGTGCGTCGATGGTTGCACCGCCATGACGAGCTGGTGGTGAACCTCGACAAGCTGAGCTACGCTGGAAATCTGGAAAACTTGGCGGCGTTATCGGGCAATCGTCGCCATGAGTTCGTGCGAGGCGACATCTGCAATCGGGAACTCGTGCGCTCGCTCCTGTCTACAAGGCGCCCGCGTGCCATCTTCCATTTCGCCGCCGAGACCCACGTCGACCGTTCGATTGCAGAAACAGCACCATTCGTGGAGACGAATGTAGTCGGGACCTGCACGTTGCTCGACGAAGCAAAGCGCCATTGGGATCAGTTGCCCCCAAGCGACCAAAATTCGTTTCGATTCCTTCAGGTTTCGACCGACGAGGTCTACGGATCGCTTGCGGCAGACGATCCCCCGTTCAGCGAGTCCACGCCGTACGCGCCCAATAGCCCGTATGCCGCATCGAAAGCAGCTGCCGACCATTTCGTCCGCGCTTACTGGGGCACCTACCGGTTACCGACGCTGTGTTCGAATTGTTCGAACAACTACGGGCCTTATCAGTTTCCCGAGAAGCTGATTCCTCTGACCTTGGTGAATGCGCTGGCGGGTAGGCGACTACCCGTGTACGGCGATGGGTTGCAGCGTCGAGACTGGCTTTTCGTACATGATCACTGCGACGCCTTGGAACTTTTGCTCGAGCGGGGCAGACCCGGTGAGACCTACAACGTGGGAAGCGGTGTCGAACAGACCAATCTGCAAGTCGTTGGTGCCCTTTGTCGACTTCTCGATCAGGTCCGGCCGCTGCCGGGATCGGCGCGTTACGAGGATCTGATCGAGTTCGTCACCGACCGGCCGGGACACGATCGCAGGTATGCAATTGATAGCGCCAAGATACGACGCGACACCGGATGGCAATCGCTGACGAGTTTCGATATCGGTCTTCGTGAAACCGCTTCCTGGTATCTGTCGAACAGTCGATGGCTCACTGAGGTGCAAACCGGCGACTACCGCGACTGGATCAATCGAAACTACGGGGAAAGGGCGTCTGCGTGAAAGGCATCATTCTGGCCGGTGGAAACGGCACGCGCTTGTACCCTGTTACCCGGGCGGTTTCGAAGCAGCTGCTCCCGGTCTATGACAAACCGATGATCTACTATCCCCTTTCGGTGCTCATGCTGGCCGGAATTCGGGAGATCCTGGTGATCACCGTCCCCCACGAGCAGGAGCGCTTCGAACGCCTGCTAGGAAACGGCAGCCAATGGGGAGTGCAAATCGAGTACGCCGTGCAACGCGAGCCCAACGGAATCGCGCAGGCGTTCCTGATCGGGCACGCGTTCATTCAAGGCGGCCCCTGCTGCCTGATCCTCGGCGACAACCTGTTCCACGGCAACGATCTCTCGGATGAACTGCAGCGGGTCGCTGCAAAGACGGGCGGCGCGACGATCTTCGCCTATCCGGTAACCGATCCGAATCGTTATGGCGTCGTCGAGCTGGATGCTCGCGGCAGGGCACGATCCATTGAAGAGAAACCGGCGCACCCGAAGTCGCGGTTCGCGGTTACCGGTCTCTATTTCTATGATGCGAAGGTAGTGGAGATCGCGAGGAGCCTGCGGCCTTCGCGACGCGGAGAGCTGGAGATATCCGACATCAACCGCACGTACCTCGAGCGGGAGGCACTCGAAGTCGTGGCACTGGGGCGCGGCTACGCGTGGTTCGACACAGGCACTCACGAGTCGCTGCTCGAGGCCTCGCAGTTCATTGAAACGCTGGAGCGGCGCCAAGGCCTGAAGGTTGCGTGTCCGGAAGAGATTGCCTACCGGATGCACTACATATCGGCCTCCGATCTGGAACAGCTGGCAAGGCCTTTGGTGAACACGGGCTACGGCGAGTACCTGATGCGCATCTTGAAGGACCCCGTCTATCGATGATCAGCAGATCAACCTCACTTCCCGGGGTTCTACTCATCGAGCCCGACGTCCACGAGGACGCACGCGGATGGTTCCTCGAAAGCTGGAACTCTCGAATGATGCTCCAACTGGGGATAGAAGCACCCTTCGTCCAGGATAATCACTCTCACTCCAACGCGAGGGTGCTGCGAGGACTTCACTATCAGATCCACAAGCCGCAGGGGAAGTTGGTGCGGGTAGTGAGCGGCGAGATCTTCGACGTGGCGGTCGATCTGCGACGCTCGTCAAGTGCCTTCGGCAAGTGGACCGCCGCACGACTCTCGGCCGCGAACCACAGGATGATCTGGGTACCTCCGGGGTGCGCGCACGGCTTTCTCGTGCTGTCGGCGAGCGCCGACGTGGTCTACAAAGTCACCGACTACTACTCCCCAGAGGATGAACGTGTGCTTCTTTGGAGCGATCCGGATCTTGCAATCGATTGGCCTACTGGGCTATTGCCGGTCGTTTCGACTCGCGATGCAAGTGGAGCGCGACTCGGCAACGCCGAGGTATACCCGTGAAGGTGCTGGTGACGGGCTCTAACGGTCAGGTCGGCTGGGAGGTTGTTCGGGCAATCGGAGCCGTCAGGGGAACCGCGATAGAAGTCATGGCGCCCGATCGCGCGACGCTGGATCTCGAGGACATCGACGGATTGGTTTGCACGGTGCGGCAGGTCGCACCGCAGGTCATCGTGAACGCGGCGGCATTCACGGCGGTGGATCGGGCGGAGACCGAGCGTGATCGGGCATTCGCGGTCAATGCGCACGCAGTAGGGGTTCTCGCTCAGGAGGCAAGACGCTCCGGCGCATTGCTGGTCCATTTTTCAACCGACTATGTCTTCGATGGCCGCAAGTCCGAGCCTTATGTAGAGGAGGATCAGCCGGATCCTGTCAATTGGTATGGAGTGTCGAAGCTTGCCGGAGAGCGAGCCATCGCGGCCTCCGGGTGCAGGCACCTGCTGCTGCGTGTTAGTTGGGTGTACAGCAATCGAAGCGACAACTTCCTGCTGAAGATGATTCGTTTATTGGACGAGCGCGATGAAGTGCGAGTTGTTCGGGACCAGTTCGGAGCTCCCACCGGTGCTCGACTCATCGGAGATATCACTGCTCGCGCGGTCTTGCGCGAGCAGGACCATGACGCGCCCGAGGGTACCCTGCACTTGGCTGCTGCTGGAGAGACGAGCTGGTTGGGATTCGCCTCGACGATCGCGGGCCACCTCAGGCGGCGCGGCCACAGGACCGCCCGGCTAGTGCCTGTTTCGGCCGCGGAATTTGCTGCCATCGCCAGCCGTCCCGCCAATTCACGGATGAACTGCGCCCGCCTGGAGAAGGCGTTCAGGATCACGCTTCCCAACTGGCTCGACGGCGTCGAGCGATGCCTCGCCGAACTTCGGGCGACCGGACTCGAAGCGGGCAGATGAGTTCCGGTGCTGCATTCAGCCTGTCGGTCGTGATCCCGAACCACAACGATGGACGGTATCTCGGCGAGTCGATCGGTTCGGTATTGCGACAACGGCCACTACCGGACGAGTTGATCGTCGTCGACGACGCGTCCACAGACAACAGTGTTGCGATCATTCAGGACTTGATCCGCGACTGCCCTTTCGCGCGCCTGGTCCGCAATCCGACCAATGTCGGAGTCAATCGCGCTTTCAATATCGGCATTCGCGAGGCGCGTAGCAGGTACGTCTACTGCCTTTCGGCCAACGACTTCCTGGCCGCTGGTGTGTTTGCACGTGCGCGCCAATGCCTCGACCGCTATCCCGATGCGGGACTGTGGTCAGCGATGATGTGGATGACCGATCAGGATGGGATGTCCACCCGGATCTATCCATCCGCAGTGGTGTCGCTGCGCGATCGCTACTTTGGTCCGCCCGAATGTCGTCGTCTCGCCCGTCGCCTCGGCAGCTGGTTCGCAGGAACCATGATCTATCGTCGCGACGCGCTCGATGAAGTGGGCGGATTCGACCCCTCGCTCGGTGCCTTCTCCGACCTGTTTGCATGCCTGGCCATTTCAAGCCGACATGGTGCAATCTTCTCCCCGGTTCCACTAGCCAGCTTGCGTCGCCACGAGGGCAGCTTCCTCGATCGCACCCTGCAGGATCCAATCGTCACGGAGAGGGTGCTGGGCGCGTTGCTAGACCGCGGCCGCGCGATCGCGCCGGCACTCTACGACGAAGCAATGAATCGACGCACTCAGGCACGTATCCGATTTGCCGCGATTCGTTCCCGCAAGTCGTTTTCGCTCACGGAACCGATGGTTGCCCGGCATTGGTGGGCCGACGGAATGCTTGCTCTTGCGCGCGCCTTGCCGGCGAGTGCCAATTCTCTGAAGACTGCACTGCTCTTTCTGGCTTTGCGCCCATTCGACATCGCGCCTATGGTCTGGTATAGGGCGCTCGGCTCGCTCGCGGTGGGCATGGGCGTGCGGATGTCGCGACGATAGGCCCCGTTCAGAACTCGGCCTGGGCCATTCGAAGACTCTCGATCGTGCCGATGTCGCGGTGATAGTCTGCGTTGTGGAAAGTCGTGATGCGCCCGATGTAGTGCGGCAGCACCTCGGTGGACAGGTCGATCACTTTGCGACCAAGGGACGCAAGGTAGCTGGCTACGGCAGGTTCGAGAATATAAACGGCCGCATTTGCGAGATTGCCAGGCGGGTTTTCGACCTTCTCGTGGAAGCCAACCACGACACCGTTGCCGTCGAGCTCCACGATTCCGCAAGACTGCGGTGAGTCCGTTGCGAAGGTCATCATCGTTATCTCGGCCTGCGCCGGCCGATTGGCGTGCGCAGCGATGAATCCCGCTACGTCGAATCTGGTCAGGTTGTCTGCGTGCGCGACCATGAATGGGCCGGTGCCCAGCCATTCACGATTCGCCAGGATGGTGCCACCCGTCCCGAGGAGTTCGTCCTCATGGACGAGATCCACGCGATCGCGCCAGCACGACGCATCTATGTACGCGCGGACCGCCTCCGCGAGGTAGTGCGTGTTGATGAGAGTTCTGTCCACGCCCCCGGAAAGCAGCGCATCGAGCCAGTACGCCAACAATGGTCTGCCGCGAATCGACACCAGACACTTTGGCACCGTCTCAGTGATCGGACGCAATCGAGTGCCCAGGCCGGCAGCGAGCAATAGCGCCCTCAGAGTGAAAGCTCCATGCAGATATCCTCGGCCGAGAGCGGAGTGTTTCCCACCCGGCTGGTCTGGCATCCTGCCGCAATCGACCCCAGATAGGCGGCCCTCCAGATATCCGCTCCGACGGCAAGGGCCATCGACGCACAGGTGAGCAATGAGTCGCCCGCGCCGGACACGTCCTTCGGAGCCGTATTGAACGCGGGCAGCCGGTCGGTCGCCATCCCATCGGTGCTGCGATCGTGCGCGTGAATGAGCAACCCCTCCGCGCCCAACGTGACGAGAACGTCCCGCGCGTTCGCCTTCTTACGTAGCGTTTCGGCCATCACTACGAGCCCGGAACTGAAATCACGCGTCGCGAGCCGCGCCTCGCGTTCGGTGGGAGTCAGAAGCCGCATGTTGGCGAATCGGGACACGTCCCCCATCTGCGAGGACGCCTGGCTGTCGGCGACCATCATGATTTTTCGTTCGACGCAGTGTCGGGTGAGCTGATCGACGAGAGGTTGCGGCAGACACCCGTAGTTGAAATCGGAGAAGAGCAGCAGATCGGTGTCATCGAGAGCCGGACGAACATGCTCGAAAATCTGCTCGGCAAGTGCATGACTCACGTCGTGCTGGCGCAGATGGCTGACCCGCAGAAGGGTCTTCCCATCGGCGCGATAGCGTTGCTTGAGGGTCGTGGGTCTGCTGTCATCGCGCACGAACGCGCCGCCGATGCCCTGCCGCCCGAGCGTCTCCTCGGCGAACCTTGCGGTTTCGTCATGGCCGGTAATCGTGTAGTAGCGCACGCTTGCGCCCAGGCCCTTCGCGTGGGCGGCGACGATGCCCGCACCACCGACGAACCGGTCGGTTCGAATCGGGGTGACGACGATCGTCGGGTCTTCCTGCGACATGCCCAGCGCGTCGCAGTTGATGTACTCGTCGACGATCAGATCGCCGACGACCGTGACGCGTAGCTTGGTGAAAGACCGGACGACCTCCACCAATTGGGTAAGTTCGAATGCATGCCGCGCGGGGAAGTCGAGCGGCTTGCGGATGGTCGAAAAATTGGTCTCCAGGAGTTCCCGCTGGAGCAAATCGAGGGAAGAGAACCGCACTTCTCCCGAACCGAAGAGAAGCGTCCCCCCGTAGGAATCAACAACCTCCTGTTCCGGATTGCGACCATTTTCAAACTCCTTTCCCTTAACAACCACGGCAGGAGTGAGCTTGCGAATGAAACTCTCGGCAGGTTCGTCGAGAAGGAAGGCGAAATCGACGATGCCAATAGCGCGCACACCCTCCAGGCGCATGACGGCCGGGATGGTCACGGCGGGCGCAGAGTCCGAGTTGACTCCCACAACCAGAAAGTCGCCGCAGTCCGCGGCGAACTGCAGCAGCCTCAAGTGACCCGGGTGGATGATGTTGAAGTTGCCGGAAACGAAGACGATTCGCCGGTCGCCTCCCGCGCGCCGCCGGATATCTTCGACCAAGCGCTCGCGGTCGGCGTCTCGAGAATCTCCCGATGCGCGCATTTACCCCCCGGTACGAACTAGACTGGCCGTCCGCCCATGCGATGCGCCCAGCAACTATCCACGGGACTTCACACCGGCGCCCACGGCGAATAGATAGTGGGCCATCGGATGAAATCCTGTGTGCACGACCTCGTCGTTCATGGAGAACATGAAAACATTATGGAAGAAAGTCTTCATCGTCTTCTTGAGTTCGGGCATGGTCTTGCAGTTGACATGACCCGCGCGACTGGTCGGCGATGCGTGCGCCTGACTCTCCAACGATGGCATGCCGATGATGCCAACGCCATACTGCGTGAGCGGCGCGAACGCGTTTGCTAGAAAAACCTCTTCGTTCTGCGGAGCGATATGCTCGAGAACATCAAGCGCGAAAACGCCGTCGTAGCTGCCGGAAATTGGGCCCGCCAACAGGTCGTGCGTGAATACGCGGAATCTCCACCGATCCACCATCCGCGCCGTGACGTCCTCGACGAAGACCTGATCGAAATCGGTTGCCGTCAGTGCCTTGACTTCCTGCTGTACCAGACGGGTTCCGAATGCATCGCCGCAGCCGATCTCGAGCACGTGCTCGCTCCCCGACAGCATCTTGGCGACGAACTTGTAGCGCGATAGTCTGAACAGCAGATGCTTCGGATCGTCATGCCAACTCTGGCTGCTCCGGAGTCCCAACCGCTCGTATCCGCGCGCGGCAACCGCGTCGAGGCACTCCTGGTATTGAGGCTCACGGGTCTTGGTGACGTCTGAAGCGGGCGTTGCGGATCCGTTCGTGGGCATGACCACATCAGAAGGACTCGGGGACGGGAACGATCAGAGCGTCCAGCCGAGACCGCGAGCCTGCGCTCCATGCATCGCAAAGCAGTGCGACACGTTGGAATGGTAGCATGGCAAGGCAACCTCGCGACCTTGGCCCCGCACCGGAAGCGTGTGCCTGCCAGCTCGAACCACTTGGCAATT
>CADEDU010000005.1:0-24683 GCA_902826155.1 uncultured beta proteobacterium | reverse complement strand
GGCAATTCCGCGCTCAATCCAGGATGCACGCAACACCACAAGAAGCCGGGCTCGACAACGGTCGCCCTCGCACCAAGTTCCTGACGGTCGTCTGGGGCAAAGCCTACATCCGGCGCTTCGCGGAGCTTGCGCTGCCGTCATTCCTCGCACCGGGCAACCTGCCGGCACTCGCCGCGGTGACCGATCTCGAGGTCGTGATCATGACGCAGAGCCAGGACGTCGGACACTTCGAGGACCACGACTGCTTCCGCAAGCTGCGCGCGATCTGCCCCGTTCGCTTCGTCGCGATCGACGATCTGATCAGCACCCGCGTCTACGGCGTGACGCTCACCCTCGCGTACGCCCGTCCGATCATTGCCTGCGGCGCGGAGATGCTGAACACGCACTTCGTGTTCATGAACGCGGATTTCGTGCTGGCCGACGGATCGTTGCGCGCGCTGTCGAAGCACATCCTCGGCGGACGTTCCATCGTGCTCGGGCCGAGCTTCCGCGCCATCGCGGAGGAACTCGAGCCGCAGCTCGAACACTCGGTCGATGCCGTCCGGAACGTCCTTAGCATTCCGCCGCGGCCGCTGGCTGCGCTGTCGATGCCCTACCCGCACGCCACCACCGTGGCAAAGGTCCAGGACCAGGGGTTCCTCCACTCGAGCCACCCGAACCAGTTCTTTTGGAAGGTCGACGAGCACACTCTGCTGGGTCGCTACTACCTGATCTTCATGCTGTGCCTCAAGCCCGAGCGCATCATCCGCACCATCAACTCGTTCTGTGACTACGCACTCATCCCCGAGCTGTGTCCCTCCGGCGACGAGGTGGTGATGGGCGACTCCGACGAGTTCTTCATGCTCGAGCTGCAGAGCCGCGAACAGGAACTGGGAATGCTGCAGATCGGGCGACTGACCGACCGGCAGATCGCGCGGAGCCTGCAGGAATGGACGACAGCCGAGCATCGACGCGCCGCGACGCATGACGTCGTATTTCACACGAGCGACGTTCCCCCGCAGATCGAAGCGGTCCGGGCCGAGGCCACTGCCTTCATCGAACGCATCAGCCAAAGGCTGGGTCCGCCCGTCCCGCACGCTTCCCACTACTACTGGGTCCGCGGCGTCGAGGCCTGGCGCCACTATCGCAAACAGCAGGGACTGCCGACATCCCCGCCGGAGCTGGCCCCCACGACCGGCATCGTCCGGCTGCGCAGCCTGTTCTGGTCATTCGTGTACTGGTGCTTCCGCGTCGGCTTCGGTCTGGGACAGCGCGCCACGCTGTTCAGCCCCAATTACCTCGACTACCGCATGCTGATCGATGCCGTCGACACTGCGCTGGAAGGCAATCCGACACGTATGCTGGTGGTGCGCAACAGCCCGCAGCTCATCGACGGCGTGGTAAGCGCACGGCTGATGCACAAGGCCGACGGCGGAACACTGCTCGACTTCGAAGACACGGACGCGATCCTCGATGGCAACGTCCGCGGCACCTCGATGTACTCCCAGGTCTTCGTCTACCTGTTGCGCAAGGACTGCCGGCAGGCGCAGCGGATCGTCGAGCAATGCCGGCGGTTCATGTCACCGGGAGCCGTCTGCCAGGTCTTCATCCATCACCTGCACGGCGAGAACGAGGGCCAGGACTTTTCGCGTGAGCTGCTCTGGTACGTGAACGACATCGTGGGATCCCCGCCGGTCGAGAACGACTGCGTGTTCGTCGGTGGCAAGCTCAAGCGCTTCACCGCCCGGAGCTATCGGCGCATCCGTTGGATCTATGGTCGCTTCGGGATGCTCGCGCTACCGGTGCTCGTGCCACTTGCGCTGGCGTGGATTCCCCTGGTATTCGCGTCCAACTTGATTCTTCGAGCAACTTCGCCCAGCACGCGGTTTGTGTCGTACTGCAGCAGCCTCGTTGTCCGCTTCACTGCGGCGAGCAACGTAGCGCGGTCGGCGAGTTTGAAGTCCCAATCACCGACGCGTGAACTTGCGTAAGAGCCTACGTCGGTAGCGAAGAAATAATTCCTTGAGGAGCTCGCGCCCGGACACCATGGATAGATAGGAGCCCGTTCGCAAGAAATCCGCATCACCGTCACGCAAGGCATCATGAACGTAGGGATTGGCCCCCAACGATGCTGCTGGCGCGTCCATACTGGTGCTCGTTTCCAGCGGCATACGAAACGGCGCCGATGAGTTCTTCCGCAGGATGAACTCGATGCCGAAGTCGAAGTAGCCGTCGCCGGGAAACCCGTTCTCGACCATAAACTCCGGCGCTGGGGCCAACTTTGCGCCCCGCGAATAGTGATGCATGATGATGTCGTAGCCGTTGGCTACTGCGAGGTGCTGGAAGAAGAGCGGGTTGTACGAAAAGTATCCGTGGGTGTGATAGCCGGCGAGTGGCAGGTCGTGATAGATCAAGCCGCCAACGCGCGCCAATTCGTGCATCGACTTCATCGCCTGGTACTGGTTGATGATGTGCTCGGTTGTGCCCAGATTTGTCACTAGATCGAAGCGCTCGCGCATCTCATCATCGACCGACTGGACGTTCAGATCGAATAGGGTGGTGTGGCTCGCTTCGAAGATGTCGAGGGCGCGGTAGGCGAAGCCGCAAGCTATCAGCAGGTCGCCCAGTAGGCCCTTATCGGCGAAGTCGTTAAGCTGTGCGGCCGAATAGGCCTCTAGCTTTCGAACAGCAGCATCGGTGGCAGCAAAATGCCTAATGATCTCCTCTATCGCCTGGATTTGACCGGAACAGAACAGCTGCTGCGTCCCCAGATCGATAACCGCGGCGCCGGAGGGCACTAGACCGCGCTGATGCAGGCTAAGAATTCGCGAGAGGGTCTTTGCGCTCGCACCCATGTTTTGCGTACCCGAGCAATCGAATGTGTGAAGGATAGGAGATCGCGTCGATTCTCGCTTGCGTCGATCAGGCTGTCTGCTGCATTGAAGGCTATGCCGAACTCGCGTAACCTTCGTCACTATCAGATGATGTCGCCTTACGCCGCTTCGAGCACTCCATGGTCCTCCAGAGCAGGCCGTGGCCCGGCCGGCCGATCCGATGAGGATCGGCGTTGTCGTACAGGCCCGCATGTCGTCGGTGCGTTTGCCTGGGAAGGTCCTGCGAACGCTCGCAGGGAAGCCGATGTTGGCGTGGCTATTGGAGCGCTTGGCGCGGCTCGGTCCGGAATTTCAAGTCGAACTGCCGGTCGTAGTAGCGACCTCGCTCGCTGCCGAGGACGACGCGGTGGCCGATCTGGCCCAGACAATGAAGGTCGGCTGCTATCGCGGTCCGCTGGAGGATGTGGCTGTCCGCCTGATGCAGGCCACTCGAGCCGCAGGATTCGATGCTTTCGTGCGCACCAATGCAGACAGCCCGCTTATCGACCCGGCCCTGATCGTCCAAGGTTGCGAGCTCTTCAGCGCAACCCGCTGCGACTTGGCGAGCAATGTATTTCCAAGATCCTTTCCCAAGGGCATGTCGGTGGAGGTCATCGATCAGGACGCCATGCAGCGGATTCTGGATGCAACGGGTGATCCTGCAGACCGTGAACACGTAACCCGCTTTGCGTATGCGCATCCCGACGTTTTTCGGATCCGTGCCTTCGAAGCACGCACCCAGCGGTCCGGGCTACAACTCTCCGTCGACACTGCGGAGGACTTCTCGCGCATGGAGGCCGTCATCCAATCGTTGGGTTCAAGAGCACTTCGGGCCGGCTGGGAAGAGATAGCGAATTGCCTCGACGAACTGACCAGCGAGCAGGCAGCAAGGCGCTAGGCGCTGGAATCATCGGTCTGGGCGTGGGCGAGCGGCACGCAACCGAATTCGATCGCCATCCCGACTGCCGCCTCGTGGCGCTCTGCGACCTCGACCCGGTGAAACGAGAGCAGGCGCGCGCGCGTTGGCCCGGCACGCGCGTGTACGAGTGCGCTGAGGCGCTCATCGACGACGCGGAAGTCGACGTCGTGTCTATCGCGAGTTTCGACGGCGCCCACTACGGCCAGTTGTGCCGCACCCTGGACGCAGGCAAGCATGCCTTCGTCGAAAAGCCGATCTGCACGCGGGAGGAGGAGCTTGCCGATCTGCGCAACCGCCTCGCGCGTCGGCCGGACCTCAAGATCTCCTCCAATCTGATTCTTCGCAAGGCACCGCGCTTCGCAGACCTGAAAGCCCGAGTGCAGCAGGGCGCGCTCGGTCGGATCTTCTACGCGGAGGGCGACTACGACTACGGACGCCTCCAGAAGCTTGACGGAACATGGCGCGGAACGGCACCGGAGTACTCGGTGGTGCTCGGTGGAGCGGTCCACCTAGTGGATCTCCTGCTCTGGCTGATGGCCGGGCGTGCCCCGGTGGAGGCGATGGCCATGGGCAACCGGATCGCCAGCGCGGAAGCGCGCCTTTCCTTCGAACCGAACGACATGGTCGCAGCACTGGTCCGCTTCGACGACGGCGCCATCGCCAAGCTGGGCGCGAACTTCGGCTGCGTCCGACCGCATTTCCATCGGCTCTCGGTCTATGGCACCCTTGGAACCTTCGAGAATGGTCCGGAAGCCGGTCGGTACTGGTGGCATCGCGATCCGGCCATGCCCCCCGAGCAAGCAGACCTGCCCTACCCCGGAGCGGGGAAAGGCGATCTCATCCCCGGCTTCGTCGACGCGATCCTGGGCCGGGCAGCCGACGAGATCGGCGTTGCGGAAATCATGTCGTGCACGGCGGTTTGCCTGGCGATTGAACGAGCCAGCCGCAGCGGCCGTGCCGAGGTCATCAGTAAGGACTAAGAGAGGAACGCGCTCATGTCGTCCCCGCCTGCTCGCAGCATTCCGTTCGGACGTCCCTGGATCGGGGAGGAGGAGCGTCGCGCTGTCGCGGAGGTTTTGAACGGGCCGATCCTGGTTCACGGTCCGAGGAGCGTGACGTTCGAGCGCGCGTTCGCCGAATGGACCGGTGCCCCGCACGCCGTGTCGGTGTCCTCCTGCACCGCCGCGATGCATCTGCTCTATTTTTCGTGGCAGTACGGTCCAGGGGACGAGATTATCGTGCCCGCCCAGACACACGCTGCGACAGCCCACGCGGCTGAACTGGTCGGCGCCAAGCCGGTGTTCGTCGACGCCGAGCGAGGCACCGGCAATATTGATGTCGCAGCCATCGAAGCCGCCCTCACGCCGCGCACGCGAGCGATCTCGGTCGTGCACTACCTCGGCGTCCCGGTAGAGATGGATGCCGTGTGCCGCATCGCGAAGCAGCGCGGCCTCAAGGTGCTGGAAGACTGCGCTCTGGCGATCGGCAGCAAGTACCGGGGCCGGCACGCCGGCCTGCTCGGCGACGCCGGATGTTTCTCCTTCTACCCGGTCAAGCACATGACCACCGCCGAAGGTGGAATCATCCTCGCCACCGACGCCGCGCTGGCGACCCGTCTGGCCCGCCAGAAGGCGTTCGGGGTCGACCGTCATCAAGGAGAACGCACCGTCCCGGGCGTATACGACGTCACCATGCTCGGGTTCAACTACCGGATGAACGAGATCGAAGCGGCGATCGGGATCGAGCAGGTCAAGCGGCTCGACGACATCCTGGCCCGCCGGGAGCGCAACTACCGCGTGCTGAGAAACGCCCTGATCGAGTTGCCGGAGCTGACCCTGTTCGACGAGCCGCCAGCTCATTCGACGAGCAGCCGCTACTGCCTCTCGGTCATGCTCTCCGACCGGCTGGCGGGGCACCGCTACGAGGTCGTGGCAGGGCTCAATCAGCTTGGCGTCGGGACCAGCGTCTACTATCCCCGCGCCGTGCCGCACCTGACCTACTATGCGGAGAAGTACGGCTACTCGAAGAACACCTTTCCGAACGCGGCCTGGATCAGCGCCGCCTCCATCGCGCTGCCGGTGGGGCCGCATCTGCAGGAAGACGACATGGCCTACATCGGCCAAGCATTCAAAACCGTCCTGAAGGGATTCACATGAGCGCGCTACCCGACCTCACCGGAAAGACCGTAGCGTTGGTCGGCGGGGGCGGCTTTATCGGTCACAACATGGCACTGCAGTTCCAGCAGCGCGGCGCCGACGTCCACGTGATCGACAGCCTACAGGTGAACAACCTTGGCGCTTTCACCAGTGGGTGGAATCCCGGTCCGAACAACGGGCTGTACGTCAACTTCGTCAACCAGCGGCTGGATCTGCTGCGCGAGGCGAGGATTCCGCTGCACATCATCGACGCGCGCGACTACAGCGTGTTCAGCTATTGCTTGGGGTCGATCAAGCCCGATGTCGTGATCCAACTTGCCGCCATCGCCCACGCGAATCGCGCCAACAAGGATCCGTTCAGCACTTTCGATCACAGCATGCGCACGCTCGAGAATGCGCTCGATACTGTCCGCGAGCGCAAGCCGCACTTCGTTTTCTTCTCCTCGTCGATGGTGTACGGGAACTTCGAGGGCGAATCGGTGACCGAGGATCGGCGCTGCGAACCGCTCGGCATCTACGGAGCACTTAAGTTCGGCGGCGAAAAGCTGGTGATCGCCTACAACCAGGTGTTCGGGCTGCCCTACACCATCGTCCGACCGTCGGCGCTCTATGGCGAGCGATGCGTAAGCCGTCGCGTGGGCCAGGCGTTCATCGAGAACGCCCTGCGCGGACAGAACCTCACCATCAACGGCGATGGATCCGATGCCCTGGACTTCACGTACATCGACGATCTCATCGCCGGGATCGCGCGGGTCATCACCCGGAAGGAAGCGATCAACCAAGTTTTCAACCTTACCTTCGGTGGCGCCCGCTCGCTCAATCACATGGCGGAGCTGGTCCGGGAGTACTTTCCCCGCGTTCGCGTCGAATACCGCCCACGGGATGCATTGATGCCTGAGCGCGGAACGCTTTCGGTCGACAAAGCACGGCGGCTGCTCGGCTACGAGCCACGGTATCCCCTGGAAAAGGGATTCGTACGGTACATCCAGTGGTACAAGAAGCTCGCGGAGTCGCAGCCCCAGCTGTTCCAACATGCCTAGTGCAGGTGTGCTCGACGCCCGGATCTCCCCGGATCCCTGGTTGACCGGACTACTCGAGCGACCGGTTTGGAATGTTCGCTTCGACGGGACGGGCGAGTCGCCACTATCGGCGCTGCGCCCCGATAGTGGCGCGCGGTACTTCGCAACAGCCAAGGTGCCCGCCGCCGACACCGGGCTGGCCGGTGAACTGCAGGCCTTCGGCTTTCGCGTCGTCGATACGGCGCTCACCCTCGAGACTCCGCTGGTGAGCGCGACCGATCAGAGCACTGCGAGATTTGCAGTCCCAACGGATCGGGCGGCCGTCGAGGCCATCGCGGCCAGTGCTTTCCGCTACTCACGCTTCCATCTCGATCCGCAGGTTCCGGCGGCGCTCGCCCATGAAGTGAAGCGGGCCTGGGCGGCCAACTGGTTCTGCGGTGCACGCGGCGACGGCATGATCGTCGCCGAACACCCAGCGGGATCGGTGGCCGGATTCCTTCAGCTGCTATGGCATGGTGATCAGCTGGTCATCGATCTGATCGCGGTGCTTCCGGCCAGCGGGCGCCGAGGGCTTGCCCGCGCGATGATCGCTTTCGCATACCAGCACGGCACCGGAAATGGGCGCCGTCCGCGAGGCATGATGGTCGGCACTCAGGCCGCGAACGTCCCCTCTATGCGCCTGTACGAGTCGGTGGGCTTTCGCCTGTCGGACGCCAAATTCGTTCTCCATTTCCATGGGGGCGCGCGGTGAAGATCGGATCCGTGAATCTGGAGCGGGAAGTCCTGATCATTGCCGAGATCGGGAACAATCACGAAGGTGACATGGGCTGCGCCGTCGAGCTGATCGAACGGGCCGCCGAAGCAGGTGCACAGGCGGTGAAGTTCCAGACGATCGTGCCCGAGCGGCTGGTAGCGAGCTCGGAATCCGCGCGCATCGCCCAGCTGCGACGCTTCTGCCTTTCGTACGATCAGTTCGGGAAACTGGCAGAGACGGCTGCTCGGGCAAAGGTCATGTTCCTGTCGACCCCGTTCGACATCGAGAGCGTACGTCAGCTCGCGCCGCTGGTACCCGCCTTCAAAATCGCCTCGAGCGACAACGATTTCATCGATCTGCTCGATGCAGTCGCGATCACCGGTAAGCCCGTGCTGCTGTCCACCGGGATGGTGGACTTGGAAGGCGTCAAGCGCTCGCGTGCCGCGCTGGAAAGTGCGTGGCGACGGCACGGCTCTGCGCCCGGCCTAGTGCTGTTGCACTGCGTGTCGGCCTATCCGACACCGATCGAGAGTGCCAACCTCCTGGCAATCCGTTCGATCGCACAGGAGACGGGCCGTGTCGTCGGATACTCCGACCACACGCTGGGCATCGAGGCGGCGGTGCTGTCCGTGGCGCTCGGAGCCCGCGTCATCGAAAAGCACTTCACGCTGTCCAAAACCCATTCCGCCTTCCGCGACCATCAGCTGTCGGCGGATCCGCAGGAGCTCGCCGAACTGGTCCGTCGCGTGAGGGCTGCTTGCGTCGCGCTCGGAGACGGCGTCAAGCGGACCATGGAGGTAGAGGTCCCGGTAATCGCAGCCGCTCGGCGTTCCGCCCATGCGCGGCGTGACTTGCCGATCGGTCACGTCGTCGGCGCCGATGACATCGATTGGCTGCGACCAGGAGGCGGCATTCCGCCGGAGTCAGCGGCAACCTTGATCGGACGGCAGCTTACGCGCGGCGTCGCGGCGGGCGAGCGACTCGCGCACGAGATGGTGCACTAGAGGTATGTGCGGGATTGCGGGCTATTTCGGACTCGCCACGCTGCCGCAGGAGCGCATCGACGCGTGTTTGCGGCAGATGCAAAGACGCGGCCCTGACGGCCGCGACGTGCTGCATCGTCGCATCGGTGATCGCCACGCCTACCTGCTGCACAGCCGCCTGCGCATCATCGACCTGGACCCGCGGGCGAATCAGCCCTTCCGCACTGAAAGCGGCGATCTCTGCTTCAACGGCGAGCTCTACAACTACCTTGAGCTGCGCGAGCAATTGGTCGCGAAGGGCATCGGCTTTCGCACCTCCAGCGACACGGAAGTGCTCGCCGAAATCCTCGCCCGTGACGGACTGGACGGGCTCGATCGGTGCGAAGGCATGTGGGCCTTCGCTTGGCTGGACAGCACCGGCCTCACGCTCGTGCGCGACCGGTTCGGCGAGAAGCCGCTATTCGTGTACGAGGCGCCACACGGCCTGTATTTCGGATCGGAGCCGAAGTTCCTGTTCACCTTGATGGCCCGGCAGCCGTCGATCAACCTGCCGCACCTGTACAGGTACCTCGTCAACGGCTACAAGTCGCTGTTCAAAACGCCGGAGACGTTCTTCGTCGGTCTGCGCGAGGTCGAGCCGGGCTGCGCGGAACGCCATGATGCGCAAGGCGGGAAGACCGGCCTGCGCTACTGGATACCGCGATTCGACGAGCAGGACGAGCACATGCCGTTCGAGACAGCCGTCGCCGCGACACGATCCCGGCTGGTGGAGTCCGTCCGGTTGCGTCTGCGTGCCGACGTGCCGATCGCGTTCTGCCTGAGCGGTGGTGTCGACTCGAACGCGCTCATCTCCATCGCGAGACGGGAACTCGGGTACGACGTCCACGGCTTCACCATCATGAACACCGACGCCCGCTACGAGGAACGCGATCTGGTCGAGACCGCGGTGCGCGAGCTGGGCATCCGCCACACGCCTATCCCGGTGGAAACGCGTGACTTCCTGGCGAACCTCCGAGCGCAAGTGCGACACCATGATGCCCCGGTGTGCACGATCACCTACTACGCCCAGTGGCGTCTGATGGAGGCGGTCGCGGCTGCCGGATACAAGGTTTCGGTGAGCGGCACCGGCGCCGACGAGCTATTCAGCGGCTACTTCGACCACCACAACTTCTATCTACAGGCCGTAGCCGACGATTCGATCGCATACCGCGCCGCCCGCACGCGTTGGCTCGAGGTCGTCGCGCCGATCGTGCGCAATCCGGTCCTGCAGGATCCGGATTGCTTCGTGAAGGACCCTGATCGACGCGATCACATCTACCTGGACGCCGAGGAGTTCGCGGCATGGCTGCGCCGGCCCTGGTCCGAACCGTTCGCCGAGGCCCGCTACAGCCGCGTGCCGCTCCGCAACCGGATGGCGAATGAGTTGCTGCACGAATCGGTCCCGCCGATCCTGCACGAAGACGACCTGAACTCGATGTACTTCTCGATCGAAAATCGCTCGCCGTTCCTCGACCGCAAGCTCTTCGAGCTGTCGGCGTCGATCCCGACCCGGCATCTGGTGCGCGACGGACGGGCCAAAGCGGTCTTGCGCGAGGCGGTCCGCGGGATCGCGCCGCCAGCGATAATCGACAACCCGCGCAAGGTTGGGTTCAACGTGCCGATCCTGGACTACCTCGACGTGCGCGATCCAGCGGTGCGCGACGAACTGTTGCGGGACAGTCCGGTCTACGAGCATCTCCGACGCGAGCACATCGTCCGCCTGCTCGATGCGGCCCACCTCCCGAACAGCCAGAGCAAGTTCCTCTTCTATTTCCTGAATGCGAAGATGTTCCTGGAGGAGTTCGACGCGGGAGCGCGGGCATGAGATGGTGCGCACGCTGCGTGCTGCCCGATACGAGACCGGGCCTCGCCATCGGTCCGGACGGGGTGTGCAACGCCTGTGTGAGTCATGCAACCAAGCTCGACATCGACTGGGGTGCGCGTCAGCGCGAGTTCGTCGCAGTCGCCGCGCATGCAAGGTCCCGTACACGCGGCTACGACTGCGTGATTCCCGTGAGCGGCGGCAAGGACAGCACATGGCAGGTGGTGAAATGCCTGGAGCAGGGTCTGCATCCGCTCGCCGTCACCTGGAAAACGCCCGGCCGAACCGTGCTCGGGCAGGCGAACCTCGATAACCTGGTTTCGCTCGGAGTCGATCACGTCGACTATCAGATCAATCCGAAGGTCGAGGCGCGATTCATGCTGAAGACTTTCGAGCGATTGGGTTCCACCGCGATCCCGATGCACATGGCCCTCTTCAGCATCCCGCTGTCGATCGCCCTGCGATTCGAGATCCCGCTGGTCGTCTGGGGCGAGAACTCGGCCTTCGAGTACGGAACGGCTGACGAAGCGCTTACCGGTCTGCGCCTCGGACGCGACTGGCTGCTCAAGCACGGCGTCACTCAGGGAACGACCGCAGCGGACTGGATCGGCGACGATCTTGACGCCCGGCAACTGACCGCCTACTTCGGGCCGGACCCGGACGTCCTGGAGTCGCGCGGTATCAACGCTGTCTTCCTCGGCTACTATCTCCCGTGGGATCCGGACACCACTCGTCGGGTCGCGGTCGAGCATGGCTTTCGCTATCGAAGCGGCGAGGCGCGAACCGGCTACTACGATTTCGCCGACATCGACGATGACTTCATCTCGTTGCATCACTGGATGAAGTGGTACAAGTTCGGCTTCACCCGGCTGTTCGACAACCTGTCCCTTGAGATCCGCAACGGCCGGATGACCCGCCGGGAGGCGCTCGAGGTCATCCGACGCAACGGCGACGACACGCCGCTTGCCGATATCGACAAGTTCTGTGCGTTCGCCGGCATCGACCGCGAACGGTTTTTCGTGATCGCCGAGCGATTCCGCAACCGATCGATCTGGACGCGACGTGCCAACGGCGTGTGGCAGATTCCGGATTTCATCGATTCGGAGCGGGAGTGGAAATGAGGTTCGACCCGAAGGATCCGCCCCGCCGCTTCAGCGTGGGGAACGCCGTCCGGTTCGACATGCAGGACTGCGGGACGCTGCACCTGGAAGAAAACGAGCAGGTCACGCTCAAAACGGAGTCCGGGGCGGAATACGATGTGGCACGCAAGGACTGGGGCTTCTACGCCACCCCGTCGTTGAACGGCCGGCTGGAGCAGTTCGGACTGCGCGGCGTCCTAATCCGCAACCGCACGACCGGCCGCTATTTCGTGCTGCTGGTCGAGCGGGGTCACGAGGCCGCATTCGAACAGTATCGCGTGCAGGAAGGGCTCGACCTCATCGCCTGGCTCGACAACACCGAGGCGCTCGACTTGCTCGCGCGCCGGATGGCCGGTTGACAGTGGTCGCGCCGACGCTTCGCTGCCCGTGCGATCGCAGTCACGACGCGCTGGTGGTCACCTACGACACACCGCCGGTGGGCGAGACGCGGTTTGACTTGAAGGGTCAGACGTACCGACGCGCCTTTGCACGCTGCACGCTCTGCCATCACTGGTACGCGCAACACGATCTCGACCTGGGCGGGCTCTACGAGGGGGCCTATGTCAGCAGCACCTACGGCGACCGCATGCGCCAGACATTCGAGCGGATCATGTCGCTGCCCCCGGCACAGTCGGACAACGTAGGCAGGGCCGAGATTGTGCTGGCGTTCGCAGCGTCGCGGTTCTCCTCCGAGAGGACGCCGACGCTTCTCGATATCGGCTCCGGGTTGGCCGTCTTTCCGGCGAAAATGAAACAGGCGGGCTGGCGATGCACGGCGCTCGATCCGGATCCCGTGGCCGCGCGACACGCGCGCGAGATCGTGGGCGTGGACGTCGTGACCGGCAACCTGATGGACGTTCCTCCGGAGCGACTCGGTCGGCATGACGTGATCACCTTCAACAAGGTGCTGGAACACGTCGAGGACCCGGTCGGAATGCTCACGCGCGCGCTCGAACTCCTCGCTCCGGGAGGCTTCGTGTACGTAGAGGTGCCGGACGGCGACGCCGCCGCGTCGATTGGCGCAGCACGTGAGGAGTTCTTCATCGAGCACCATCACGTCTTCAGTCCCGCCTCGCTCGCGCTGACCGCCGAGCGCGCCGGCCTGTCGGTGACTCGGATCGAACGTCTACGCGAGCCGAGCAGCAAATTCACCCTACGGGCCTTTCTGGTGAGGCCCGAGGCGCCATGAGCCGCTGGTACCGGACCCTGCCCTTCTCAGCCGATCACTCCGCCCGGCACACCGAACGGTGGGAGTGGCACGGCGCGGGCGAACCGGTCGGATTCGATGTGGACGTACGCATCGGCAAGCCGTTGGACGTGATGGCGCTGAAGGGTCGCGACCTCGACGAAGTGCGCGCCTACGCGAACTATCTCGCGGGGTGTGCGAAGCAACTGTATGGAGGTAGGGACGCGCTCGAATCACGATCGAACTGCCCGGCGTGCGCGAGGCCCTTGCGGGACACCACCGAAGCGCTGCGCGTCTTCGGCGTGCAATACGAGAGATGTTCCGGTTGCGGGCACGTCATGGTGACGAGGCAACCGACCAGCGCGGCGCTGGGGCGTGTCTTCGCCGAATCCGCGCAGCACTCGGCGGTGTATGTCGACAGCAGCGCGCTGGAGATCCGCATGGCGCAGATCATCGCGCCCAAACTGGACTGGTGCCTGGAGCAGTTCGTCCGCAACGGGTGCGACGCGCCGCAACGCGTACTGGATGTGGGCGCCGGTGCCGGGCACTTCCTGGCGGCGGCAGCGCGACGAGGCATGACAGTCGAGGGCTTCGAGCAATCCCGGGCTTCGCGTGCATTCGCCAGCGAAGCGTTCCGACTGGCACTACGCGATGATGATTTCTGCGCCGCCCCCGTCGAACCGGCTGGACTTGTCACCTTCTGGGGCCTGCTCGAGTACGTCCCGGAGCCGCGCAGATTCCTGGCAGCAGCCCGTCGTGCCGTTCTGCCTGGTGGGCTGCTGGTGGTCGAAGTGCCGCGGGCCGATGCGCTAGGCACGCTGGTGCAGGCGATGGAAGGCGCGACCGTTGCGCGTCATATGGACCCGACCAGCCATGTCAATGCCTTCAGCGATGAATCGCTCTGCACGGCCCTGGTCGAAGAGGGATTCGCCCCGGTTGCCGCCTGGTACTTCGGCATGGACGCGTGGGAGCTCGTCGTCCAAGCGGCGATTCACCTCGGCGACGACTCGCTCGTGCCTCGCCTGGCGGAACTGATCCCGGTAATTCAGGAAGCAGCGGACCGCGGCCGCCAGTGCGACGACATCGTGATCGCTGCGCGGCCGATCCGATGAACGCCCGCCCGTTTCGCCCACTGTTCGTTCTGGGTCTGGCCCGATCGGGTACCAATCTGCTCGCCCGCATGCTGGATCGCCATCCAGCGATTCGTGTGGCGCTTGATCCGCTGATGCCGGTTCTACGCTCGCTTCGAAATGCGCTCACGCACGCCAACGCCGCGGCCGAGGACCAGGCGGGGTTTCGCCCGACACTACCTTTCCAGGACCACTATTTCGACCGCAACGGCCCCGCTCTGCTCGACGCGCTCCTGTCGGGAACCGCGGCCATCCCACTTGCCGCCGGTGAACTCGACGGTCTGCGCGACGCGGTGCAGGTTCGCGCAGCGCTCGAGGATCCGGCGCTGGGAGACGCCCTGCGGAGCATCGCGGGCAGCGGGTATCGCGAACTGATCCGCAGCGCATTGCGCATCGTGCAGGCGCAGCGTCCGCAGGCCGCATGGGTCGGCTGCAAGGAAGTGTGGATGTTCGATTTCGTCCCCGCGCTGGCGCGCGCTTTTCCGGACGCGCGCTTCTATGCGATCGATCGCGACCCGCGCGCCATCGTGGGCTCGCTGGTGGCAATGGCAGAGCGCGACCCGTCGCAAGCCGCGCATCCTCCGTCGTACATGCGGCACTGGCGCAAGAGTGTCGCGTTGTCGCTGCGCTACCGATCCGATCAGGATCTGGCGCCGCGGTTCCGCACCATCCGCTACGAGGATCTCGTGGCGAGCCCCGAGCAGGAGGCCCGCCGGATTTGTGGCGAGCTGGGCCTGGACTTCGATCCGCGAATGCTCGCCCTGTCGGCCGACGGCTGGTCCGGTAACAGCAGCTTCGATCACGGGGGCCGCGACATCTACGATGCGAGCACCGATCGCTGGCGCGGGAATCTGGCCACAGACGTCGTGAGAACGACCGACTACCTCTGCGGACCGGAGATGGCTCTGGCCGGTTATCCTGCGGACCCCAGTGCCGGACTCGATGCGCGAGTTCTCGGGTATCTGGCGCGGGCGGGCCGCACACCCGGTTCCTGGCGCAGCGACAGCGGCGACCTGCTCTTCGATGTCTCCGGCGAGCTCCTTCGCCACAGTCTCCTCGGACAAACGGGAAGCGTCGACGTGGGGATGGTGCGTCGCTGCTTCCTGTTCGAGGAGACGTTCGACGCGATCCGGCATGCGCGCGCACGCCCATCACCGAAAGAAACCCGATGACCGAACAGTTCACCTACCGGGAGTACGTCTCCGACGAGCGATTCCTGCGCGATTACAACGCCTACCAGACAAAATACGCGCAGCAGATGCGCGAGAGCGACAAGGTGTTGATCGACCTGGTAGCCCAAGCAGCGGCGCGGCACGACCGGTCAAAGGGACCACTCCGACTGCTGGATATCGGCTGCTCGACGGGGAACCTGTTGCTTCACCTGCGTCGCTTGATGCCCGAGCTTGTACTGACCGGGGGTGATCTCGCCGAATCGTCCCTAGCTGAGTGCCGCGCGAATCCCGCGCTGACGGGGATCGCTTTCGAGCAGCTCGATATGCTCGACCTCCCCTATACCGAACAGTTCGACATCGTCGTTGCGAATGCCGTTGCGGTGTACTTCCATTGGGACGAGTACGTACGGGCGGCGAAGAGCGTAGCCCGCGCGTTGAGGGCAGGTGGCAGCTATCTGGCTTTCGAGTGGCTTCACCCGTTTCAGTTCCAGGACATCGTGATCCACGAGACGACGCTCGGGCACCCGCAGGGGCTTCGGATCTGCTTTCGTCCGATGGCCAGAGTGGCGCAGATCTTCGAGCAGGCGGGCATGGATCAGATTGAATTTCTGCCTTTCGAGCTCCCAATCGAATTGCCAATGCCGGGGTACGATCAAGAAGTGGTGAGCTATACGCAGCGAACGGCGGAGGGTCGCAACCTTTGCTTCCGCGGTGCCCTCTCGCAGCCCTGGTGCCACCTGACCGCGATCAAGCGTGGCTGATCGGCGCGACCAAGCGTCGCTGCGGCGCAGCCAATTTGCGACAATGGCAAGTTTCATCGCTCCCCCTCCCGATGCGTGAAGACCAGTACCTCGACGAGCTCGAGTCGAGGACCGTCCATATCCTGCGCGAAGCCTTCGCCCGGCTGAAGCCGCTCGGCATGCTGTGGTCGATAGGCAAGGACAGCAACGCCCTGCTGTGGATGGCACGCAAGGCGTTCTTCGGACAGGTGCCGTTTCCGGTGATCCAGCTGGACACCGCAATGGAGCTGCCCGAAGTCTACGAATTCCGCGACCGCATCGCGCACGAATGGCAGCTGCGTCTCATCGCCGAGCCGTGCCCGCCCGAGGAGTCGATGGATCCCTCGCTACCACCCGGCGCGAGGGCAGCCGCACGCAAGACCGAAGGCCTTAAGCAGTTTCTGGCCCGCGAGCAGTACCGAGGCATCATCGCGGGTATCCGCCGCGACGAGCAGGCGACCCGGGCCAAGGAGCGGGTATTCAGTCCACGCCTGCTCGACGGCGCATGGGACGTCAAGGATCAGCCCCCCGAATTCTGGGACCTGTACGTCACCGAGGTTCCCGCCGGCGCGCACGTGCGCGTGCATCCGTTGCTCCACTGGACCGAGCTGGACATCTGGCGCTATACGCGGCGCGAAGGAATCCCGGTCGTCCCGCTCTACTTCTCGCGCGCGGGGAAGCGCTACCGGTCGCTCGGCGAAAAGAACATCACCTTCCCGATCCAAAGCAATGCTTCCACGCTGGACGAGATCATCAGCGAACTCGAGCAGACCACAGCCCCCGAGCGTGCCGGACGCGCGATGGATCACGAGACCGAAGATGCATTCGAACGCCTGCGCGCCAGCGGGTACATGTAAGCGTCGGCGCGCGCGATGACGCAGTCGTCCCGCGCGCTCCCGGTTGCCATCGTCGGCCACGTCGACCACGGAAAGTCGACGCTGGTTGGCCGGTTGCTGCACGAAACCGGCTCGCTGCCCCCCGGCAAGGCGGACGAGTTGCTGCGTCTCTCGGAGAAGCGCGGGATGGCGCTGGAGTGGTCGTTCGTGCTCGATGCGCTGCAGGCCGAACGCGACCAGGCCATCACGATCGACACCACGCGCATCTGGCTCACGACGGCGCATCGCCGCTACATGATCATCGATGCGCCGGGGCACCGGGAGTTCATGCGCAACATGGTCACCGGCGCGGCCAGTGCCGAGGCGGCGATCCTGGTCGTCGATGCGCTGGAGGGCCTGCGGGAGCAGACGCGACGGCACGCCTACCTGTTGCGACTGCTCGGCGTGGAGCAGATCGTCCTGGCAGTGAACAAGATGGACTTGGTCGGTTTCGAGCGCCCGGCTTACGAACGCATCCGCGAGGACGTCGCCAACTACCTCGACGGCATCGGCGCCCGACTGTTGCATGCCGTACCGGTCGCCGCGCGCGATGGCGACAACCTGGTGGCCGCCTCGACCCGAATGCCCTGGCACGTCGGGCCGACGCTCCTCGGTGCGCTCGAGGATGTGCGCCCGCCCGCATCCGATGTCGAGAAGCCGCTGCGGCTGGTGGTGCAGGATGTCTACAAGTTCGACGAACGCCGGATCGTGGCGGGCCGAATAGAAAGCGGGGTGTTGCGCGTCGGCGACGATCTTCTGTTCTCGCCGAGCAACCTGCGGGCACGCGTCAAGGCGATCGAAGCCTGGCCCACACAAAGCGCCGGCATCGAGGCCCGGGCCGGGATGTCCATCGGCATCTCGCTGGATGCCCCGATCTTCGTCGAACGGGGACAGATCGCCAGCCACCCCGACCGGCCGCCGATGCTCACCGACGTGTTCCGCGCGACGGTCTTCATTGTCGGTCCGGTGCACCTCTCCCCCGGCAAGACGCTCAAGCTGAAGCACTGCACCACCGAGACTACGGTCGTCATCCAGGAGATCAGCAGGGTGTTCGATCCGCATGACTTCGTGACCAAGCATGCAAGTGAAGTCGGCAACGGGGAGATTGCCGAGCTGACACTCCGCAGCCGCACACTTATCGCGGTCGACGAGCATCAGCGTAATCCGTCGCTGGGACGCTTCGCCCTCATGGACGGATTCCGGGTGGTAGCCGGCGGGCTGATCAGCATGGAAGGCTTTCCCGATCAACGCCGGCGGCTGAGACAGCCGGCGGCCAACCTCTTCGCTGTCGAACATCGCGTATCACGGCAGCTCCGCGCCGAACGCGCGGGACATCGGGGGATGGTCGTGTGGCTCACCGGCCTGTCGGGCTCGGGCAAGTCAACGCTCGCCATGCGGGTCGAGCAGCGGTTGTTCGCCAAGGGCTGGCAGGTTTATGTGCTCGACGGCGACAATGTGCGGCGCGGACTGAATTCCGACCTGGGCTTCTCGCCGGAAGACCGCTCCGAGAACATCCGCCGGGTAGGCGAGGTCGCCGCGTTGTTCGCCGATGCCGGTTTCATTGCGATCAGCGCGTTCATCTCGCCGTATCGCGCCGATCGGGACAGTGCCAGAAGGTCTGCCGGGGAGGCCTTCTGCGAAGTGTTCGTCAACGCGCCACTCGCGGTTTGTGAGCGGCGCGATCCGAAAGGTCTGTACAAGAAGGCGCGTGCGGGAACATTGCCCGAGTTCACCGGCATCTCCGCGCCCTACGAGACGCCGGAGTCACCGGACGTGATCATCGACACGGCGCGCCAGTCGGAAGAGGACAGCGTCGAGCGGCTGGTCGCCTTTATCGAGAGCAAGGCGCGCGCGTAGGACCCACCGACCAGAGTCCCGCAACGCGACACAGCGCACAACCCGATTCGAACGCGACGGCCCGATTTTTTTGCGACGACCAGAGGGAGCATGGCATGGAGTCCGCGGAATACTGGCGGCAACGCAGTCCCATCTACATTCGTGACGTGGAGGGGCCATACCATGCCAACCGACTGGCGATGGTAAGGGCCCTTCTGGCCAGCCGACTGAAGCGTGGAGACGCCCTCATCGACTTCGGCATAGGCGACGGCGTATTCGCTGAATATCTATTGGAGCAAGGCGTAGGGGTCGACGGCATCGACATCGATCAGCAGATGATCACCGCGGCGGAGCGACGACTGCGGGCGCGATGGCCTTCCGTTGCGCTAGAGCAGGGTGGTGTCGACGCTCTTTCCCGGCGATCCCGCGGGTCCGTGGATCACCTGATCGCGCTCAACGTCCTGGCTTACATGAGCCCGTCCGAGGAGGAAGTCTTCTATCGCGAAGCGGGGCGCCTTCTGAGACCCGGCGGAACTCTCACCGTCACGCACTCGAACGAGTTGTTCGACCTGTTCACGTTGAATCGATACACTGTGAATTTCTTCCGCAATCATTTCTCGTTCCAAGATTCTTCGACGGACGTTAGCAGTCTGCTTGCAAACGCCGATCGACCCGACCGAAAGGTCTTCGGAATCCGAGAAAACCCGCTTGCCTACAGATTCAAGTTGCAGCGGTTCGGCTTCCGGGAAGTGCAGCAGGAATTCGCCATCCTGCACTCCCTCCCACCGCTCCTCACACCGAAGATTGATTTCGACGACATCAATTCCCGCACCTATCCTGCGACGACCGGATGGCCGGAGTCCGAGAGGTGGAAGTTGATGTTCGCGTGCAGCATCTTCGGCTCAGCGAGCGTGCGCGACTGATAGCGCCCCCAGGATGCACGCCCTTATCCGTGATCTGTGCCAGTTCGCGACCGGTGTCGTGGCCGACGACAACGAGCGACTGTTCGCGCGCATCGGCCAGGAGCTGCCGCTGCAGATCTTCCGGTTCCGCTCAGGTGAGTCTTTCAATGGCTGGGTGGTGCCGCAGAACTGGCGGGTGCGGCGCGCAGTTCTCGCGCGCGACGGCCGGGATATCTTCGATGGAAAGTCCCATACGCTCGGTGTGGGTCGCTATTCGCGGTCATTCTCCGGCGAGCTCGACTGGAAAGCGTTGCGCCCGCACCTGGTGACCAATCCGGGCCTCCCGGATGCCTTCATGTTCCACTGCATGTGGCAGTACCGTCCGTGGGACGCCGACTGGGCTCTGTGCGTTCCGCATCGCATCTACCAGACGATGAGCCCCGGGCGCTACCGGGTGGAACTGGCGACGGAGTACGAACCCGGTGAGATGCTGGTCGCGCATCATCACAAGCCGGGGCGCAGCGAGCGCATGATCGTGTTCAATTCAAACACCTGCCACCCGCACATGGCGAACGACGGGTTCGCGGGAACGACCGTGTTGATCCGGTTGTTCCAGTGGCTGGCCGATCGCGACACCCGCTACAGCTACCGCCTGGTGCTGGGCCCGGAACATCTCGGATCGGTCTTCTATCTTCGTGACCTGCCGCGCGCAGAGGTGGACCGGATGGTGTGCGGAGTCTTCGAGGAGATGCCGGGCACCGCGGGAGCGATCAAAGTCACCTCGAGTTTTCTCGGCGAACAGACAATCGATCGTGCGTTCGCCGCGGCACTGCGCCACAGCGGTTACCCGTCCGTCCAGGTGCCCTGGAGGAAAGGCGCAGGCAATGACGAGACGGTCTGGGAAGCGCCGGGCTACGAAGTGCCGTTCGTCGAGATGACTCGTTGTGAAGACCAGTTCGCGCCCTATCGGGAGTACCACTCGAGTCTCGACACGCCGGATCTCATGAGTCCTGCCAGGCTGGACGAGATGCTGGAGGTGCTGAAGCACGTCGTCGAGATCCTCGAAGCGGACGCGACGATGGAGCGCCGGTTCGACGGCCTGGTCTGCCTGTCCAATCCGGACTACGGCCTGTACCTGGAACGCCCGGATCCGACGGTCGACAAGGTGCTCGAGGACGACGCCGAGAAGTGGGGGCATCTGCTCGACTGCCTGTTTCGGTACTTCGACGGCAGTACCACGATCCTGGATGTGGCGCTCAGACATGATCTTCCGTTCGGGCGGCTGCGCCGCTATCTCGAACGATTCGAGGAGAAGGGCCTCATCCGGCTGCATGCGGCTGAGATTTCGCGACGCCTCCCGACGAGGGTTGACCATCGATGATTGCAGTGGTCGATTCCGGTCTGAGCAACCTCGCCTCCGTCCTGGGAGCGCTGGGTCGGGTGCGTGCACCGGTGCGCCTGGCAAGCACCGCGCAGGACCTCGAGGATGCGATCGCGGTGATCCTCCCCGGCGTCGGCGCCTTCGGCGACGCCATGGCCGGGCTTCGGGACCGCGGACTCGTCGCGCCGATCCTGCGGGCGGCCCAGTCGGGAAGACCGGTGCTCGGCATCTGCCTGGGGATGCAACTGCTGGTCGACGAGAGCGAGGAACACGGCCTCCACGCGGGGCTTGGTCTCATTCCCGGTCGGGTACGGCGGCTCGAAGCCGACCAGCCGGGATTCCGCGTGCCAAACATCGGTTGGAGCGAGGTGACAGTCGAACGATCCGGTGTGCTCTTTCCAGACCGGGCCCGGCAGGAGTCGTTCTACTTCGTGCACAGCTACCACGTCGATACCGCAGCCGAGAACGTCGCGTCGACGATCCGGTTCGGTAGTGGCATCGTCGCGGCCGCACTCGAGGCGGGCAATGTGTACGGCGTCCAGTTCCACCCCGAGAAGAGCCAGGACGCAGGGCTCGACCTTCTGGCACGGTGGGTTACTCACGTGGCTGCCGTATCGTCGCGGAGCCGCGAGTGACTCGGCCCCGCCTCATACCGGTGCTGCTGCTCAAGCATGGCGTGATCGTGCGCAGCCAGCTCTTCAAGGTGCACCAGGTGATCGGCAATCCGATGAGCACCGTCGAGCGCTATTCCCAGTGGAACGTCGACGAACTGGTGATCCTCGACATCAGCCGCGGCGAGCAGGGCCATGACCTGCGCCGCGATGACCTGCACCAGCAGTACGCCGGCGACACGGCGCTCGATGTCCTGCGTGCCGTGGCGAAGGTGTGCTTCATGCCGCTCACCGTCGGTGGCCGCGTTCGCTCATTGGAGGACATCGCCGAGCGGCTCGGCGCGGGCGCGGACAAGGTAACCCTGAATACCGCCGCCCTGGAGAATCCGTCGCTGGTGGAACGGGCGGCGCGCCGCTTCGGCACGCAATGCATCGTGGCCTCGATCGACGCTCGGCGTGACGCGCACGGCCGCTACGAAGTGTTTGCCGATGGCGGCCGAGTCCCGACCGGCCGACACCCAGCGGAGTGGGCGCGTGAGGTCGAGCGCCTGGGTGCGGGCGAGGTATTCCTCAACTCGATCGATCGGGACGGCTCCGGGGCCGGATATGACGTCGAGTTGATCACCTCGGTGACTCGAGCGGTCGCCATTCCGGTGGTCGCATGCGGCGGGGTCGGGAACTACGCGCACTTTCCGGCCGCCATCCGCGACGCCCACGCGGCAGCGTGCGCCGCGGCGAACATCTTCCACTTCTTCGAACTCAGCTATCCCAACGCGAAAAGAGCCTGTTTCGATGCCGGCATTCCGATGCGTCCGATCGTCCTCGGAAGCCGGTGGTTGCCCCGCGAGCCGGAGTACGAAGCGCAGGCAGAGACAGCCCGGATCGAGGCTCGGCTGCGACGGGCGAAGGAATCCGACTTCGTTGTTGCGAACGGAGCGCAGCGCCGCAGCACGATCACCTGGTGCCGGCGGTGCGTGTATCCGTCGATCAGCGCGGCCCCGATGGAATACGACGAGCATGGTGTGTGCACGGGCTGTCGCATGGCCGAGGTGAAGGCCGCGATCAGCCAGGCCGAGTGGACCCGGCGTACAAGCTTGTTGCGAGACCTGGTCGATCGATACCGATCACGCGACGGCGCGCGCCACGACTGCGTAGTGGCGGTGAGCGGCGGCAAGGACAGCTACTTCCAGACCCATGTGATCAAGCACGAGCTGGGTCTCAATCCTCTGCTCGTGACGTACAACGGCAACAACTGGACGGAGGTGGGATGGCGGAACATGCTGCGCATGAAGGAGGTGTTCGACGTCGATCACATCCTCGTCTCGCCGTCGGTGAACACGCTGAAGAAGCTCAACCGGCTGGCGTTCGTCGCCATGGGCGACATGAACTGGCATGCGCACGTGGGGATCATGACCGCTCCGGTGAAGGTCGCGGCCTCGCACGGGATTCCGCTGGTGTTCTACGGCGAGCACGGCTACCTCGACCTGTGCGGTCAGTTCTCCATGGACGATTTCCCCGAGATCAGCTATCGCGACCGACTCGAGCACTTCGCGCGCGGCTTCGAGTGGACGTATTTCGTCGGACGCGAAGGGCTGACCAGCCAGCAGATGGATATCTGGAAGTATCCGTCCGACCAGACACTCTTCGATCTCGATTTGCGTGGCATCTTCCTCGGCAACTACGTGTACTGGGAGGCGAACGAGCACATCCGGCTGGTCACCGAACGATACGGGTTCGAAGTGAGTCACGAACCATTCGACCGTACCTACCGGACCATGTCGAATCTCGATGACATGCATGAGAACGGCGTGCACGACTTCTTGAAGTACATCAAGTTCGGCTATGGGCGGGCGACCGACCATACCTGCAAGGACATCCGCGCCGGCCTCATGGACAGGCAACGGGCGCTCGAACTGGTGAGACGGTACGATCCGGTGAAGCCGCGCGACCTGCGCCGCTGGCTGGACTACGTGGGCATGAGCGAAGACGAGTTCGATCGGATCGCCGACACCTTTCGCGATCCGCGCGTCTGGCGTCGCTCGGCCGGTCGATGGGAACGCGACCTGCCGTCGGCGGATCAGTCGTGAGGCATTGGAGATGAGCGGAACGGCGAAACCCTTCCCGTCCGGCGCTGCCGTGGCACCCGCCGCCGGTCCCCGTCTCTCGGAGAGCGAACTCTGCCCGGACGATCTGCTCGCCGAGCAGGAGGCCGCATTCGCCCGCGACATCGCGCGACTGCACGCACGTCGGCGCGAATTCGTGATGGTCAACTGCCCAGCCTGCAACGCCGACCCCAGCGCAACCATCTTCCGCAAGTTCGACTTCGAATTCCGGCGCTGCCCGGTCTGCGCGACGCTCTACATGTCGCCGCGGCCCTCGGAAGCCGTGATGTCGGACTACTACGCCAACAGTGAGAACTACGCGTACTGGGCGAGCCGCATCTTCCCTGCGTCGGAGGGTGCCCGCCGCAAGAAGATCCACGAGCCGTGGTACGCACGGGTCGTCGACTACTGCGAACGCTATGGCGTGCCCACTGGCACGCTGGTCGAGGTGGGGCCGGGATTCGGCACCTTCTGCTCCGTTGCACGGGATGCCGGCCGATTCAAGCGGGTGGTCGCGGTCGAGCCGACCCCCCAGCTCGCCGCGGCGTGTCGTGCCCGAGGCATCGAAGTGATCGAACAACGGATCGAAGACGTCGGTGCCGAACTGCCTGCGGCCGACGTGGTTTGCGCCTTCGAGGTCATCGAGCACCTGTTCGAGCCTGCGCGCTTCGTTCGCGACTGCGCGCGCCACGTGCGCCCGGGCGGACTCCTGGTGCTGTCCTGCCCCAACGGCCTGGGCTTCGACATCGCGACGCTGCAGGAAAAAGCCCTCGCCGTGGACGCCGAGCATGTGAACCTGTTCAATCCGGCATCCCTCGGTCAGCTGGTGAAACGTGCCGGCTTCGCGCTGCTCGAAGTGACCACACCAGGGCGGCTCGATGCGGAGTTCGTGCGCACCGCAGCCCTCAAGGGAGAGATCGATCTTGGGCGCGAACCTTTCCTGAAGCGCGTGCTGCTCGACGAGTGGGATCGCCTCGGGTGGGCGTTCCAGGGATTCCTGGCGGAGCACGGCCTGTCGTCTCACAT
>CADEDU010000004.1:174673-188935 GCA_902826155.1 uncultured beta proteobacterium | reverse complement strand
TCCCCCGCCAGGGCAGCCACGCACATATCGTGCATCAGCCGCGGTGCCACGTTCGAGGTTACCGAGATGACACCGTGGCCGCCGAGCATGATCAACGCGAGGCACGATGCATCATCGCCGCTGTAGATCGCGAAGTCCTTCGGCGCGCGGCGGATCAGGTCGGTGCAACGCTCCATGTTGCCGGTGGCGTCCTTGATGCCGACGATGCCGGGCACCTGCGTCAGCCGCAGCACCGTGTCGTTCGACAGATCGGCGACCGTGCGGCCGGGCACGTTGTAGACGATTTGCGGAATGTCGACCTTCTCGGCGATGGTGCGGAAGTGGCGGTACAGCCCTTCCTGCGTGGGCTTGTTGTAGTACGGCACCACCGACAGGCTCGCGTGCGCGCCGGCTTTCTTCGCGGATTCGGCCAGTTCGATGGCCTCGACGGTGGAGTTCGCCCCGGTGCCCGCCACGATCGGGATGCGCCCGGCCGAATGCTCGACGGCGACGCGAATCAGCTCCTTGTGCTCGTCGAAATCGACCGTGGGCGACTCGCCCGTCGTCCCTACCACGACGATGCCGTCGGTGCCCTCGGCAACATGGAAGTCGATCAGCGATTTGAAGCGGACCAGATCGAGACGTCCATCCTCCAGCATTGGCGTGACGATGGCGACCAGACTGCCGGTGATGCGGCTATAGCCCTTGCCCATGGGTACGCTCCTTTTTTGTGCGCGATGACGGCAACTCGCGATTTTATTCCAAATTCAACGCACTACCATCAATTTGCGAGCGCAACCCGGGCCGCCGGAGTCGCGCGGACACCGACAAAGCGCTGGATCACGGCGGGTCTGGGACCCTGGATCGCCCCCTGCTCGAAAGCGATCGGAGTGAGCGACGCGCCGAACACCTCGATCAGCTCGTTTTCGCGCAGCAGAAACTCCGGATTGCGCGGCCGGCCGAATGCCTCGTTGCCCAGCATGAACGTCTCGTAAATCAGTACGCCCCCCACGGACAGTGCTTCGGCAAGCAGCCCCAGGCGTGGGCGGAACAGATAGTTGGTGACGACGATGCCGTCGAACTGGTCCGCGCCGAACGGCCAAGGACCGAGTTCGAGGTCAACATGCAGCGTGCGAATGCCGCCAATAGCCGCGAGCGCTTCGAGTGCGGCCGCATCGCGATCGACGGCCGTGACCGTGCAACCGCGACGGGCAAACAGCCGCGCGTGCCGACCGTGACCACACGCAAGATCGAGCACGCGCGCACCCCGCGAGACCAGATGGGCCCAGCGCATCACCCACGCCGAGGGTGCAAGCGTGTCGTGATCAGCCATGGCTCACATGCAAAGCAGAATCAGCGTGCTCAGGCTCAACGCAAAGTCGGGATGCAGGTACGCGCGAAACGCAACGAACAAAATCGCCGCGATGACCGCCATGCCCAGCACCGAAAGGAGGGTTTCGCGCTTCACGGCGTTACGGATGCAACATGCTCGCTTGCCGTCGGGTATGCAGCCTGGCGCGGTCGTTGCGCGCCGCAAGGTCGCGGCGAGAGGCGAATGTCAGGGACCATGGCGAACGAGCGTAGCGCTAAGATGCGCCGGGGGCAATCAACGACCGACATGAGCATCCGCACAGCAAAGTCACTTCCAGGCCAGCGGTTCGGCAGGGTCCGCATACTCGCGCCTCTGCTGCTCGTGCAACTCATGCTGCTCGCGCCGCTCGCTCGCGCACAACAGCCGTCCGTTCATGCACAGGCAAGTGTCCCCTACCGCGTCGAGGTCGGCGAATTTCTGATCGGCATTGCCGACACGCGGCTCATCGGCGGCGCCTCGGCCGAGAACCTCGAATGGCTGCGCGAGCGCAATGGGTTGCGCAACATCAACCGCCTCACCCCTGGTCAGACGCTGCATCTGCCAGCGGATCGGCTGCGACTGGTGGATGTACCGATTCGCGTCGTCGATACGCACGGACAAGCCGAACTCGACGGCGCCACGCTCGCACCCGGCACGACGCTCGCGCCGGGCCAGAGCGTTCGCACCGGAACCGGCGGTGGCATCGTGCTGCAGCTTGCCGATGGCTCGCGCATCTGGGTGCGCGAATCGAGCGAGATCCAGTTGCGCAGTTCGCAGACCGCTCCGGGTCTGGACTACAGCACGACCGAAATCGACGTGAAGACGGGCCGGATCCAGGCGCTGATCCGGAAACTACAGAACGCGGCACGCTTCAAGGTCAATACGCCAAGCGCGGTGCTTGGCGTTCGCGGGACTGACTTTCGCGCATCGACCGACCAGGGCGACGCGGCACGCCTCGAGGTGCTCGACGGCGCCGTTGATGCTGCCACCGCTGCTCGTGCAAACGAGGCACTGCAGGTCAATGCCGGGTTCGGAACGGTCGTGGAACGCGATCGGCCGCCGCTGCCGCCGCGCAGATTGCTGAACGCGCCGCAGGTCGAATCGTTGCCCACGTTGCAGGAGCGGCCGGTGATCCGCTTCACGATTCCACCGGTTGCTGAGGCGGGCAGCTACCGTGGTGAGATTGTCGAACCGCAATCGGCACGGGTGCTGATCACGCGCACATCGCCGAATGGAGAGTTCAATTTCCCCGGCCTGCCCGACGGTCAGTACGCGCTGAACGTGCGCGGAATCGACACTCAGGGACTGGAAGGGCTCGACTCCCGCCACGCGTTCACGCTGAAGGCGCGACCCGAGCCGCCGTTCCAGACCACGCCGAACGATCGCACCACGCTGCGCGGCGACGATGTCACGCTCAGCTGGACCAACATTCCCAATGCGACCTACCGGGTGCAGATCGCGACCAACGCTTCGTTCAGCGCACTGCGCGGTGACGTACGCGACGTGCGTGAACCCGCGCTGCCGTTGCCGCTCAATCCTGGCGAGTATCACTGGCGCGTCGCCACCATCGACACAACCGGCGATCAGGGGCCGTTCAGCCTGCCGCGTCAGTTCACGTTGAAGCCGATTCCTCCGGTGCCGGCGCCGGCCGCGCCCGATGTCTCCGCCGATCGAGTGAAGGTCAGCTGGGCTGGTGACCCAAGTCAGACGTTCCTGGTGCAACTGGCACGCGACCCGAACTTCGAGGTGCTGGTGCAGTCGCTCAACACGCGCACACCGGAAGCCGATTTCGGCAAGCTCGAGCCCGGGCGCTATCAGATGCGCATCCAGGCCACGGAATCCGACGGCTACGTGGGCGCGTTCTCCCCGCCGCAGTCGTTCGAGGTGCCGCAGCCCCCGCCGCCGTGGTGGATCAACCTTGTGCCCCTGGCGCCGCTGTTGCTGCTGTTCTAGAACGGCAGCCCAACGCCTGCATCGATGCGGCGATCACTGATCCGTGACTGGCTCGTCGTGGCCGCGGCGCTGGTGATTGGCGCGTGCTCCGCGAGCTACTGGCAGATCTTCGCGCGGCTCGACCTGGTGCTGTTCGACATCGCGATGGCCAGTTGGCGTCGTGCGGTACCGAGCGACATCGTGATCGTCGAGATCGATGAGAAGAGCCTGGCGGCGCTCGGGCGCTGGCCATGGTCGCGCGCCGTGCACGCCACCTTGCTCGACAAGCTCACCGCTGCCAACGTGCGCGCGATCGGTCTGGACATCATCCTCGCCGAGCAGGACGCGAACAATCCGCTCGCCGATCAGCGGCTGGCCGAAGCGATCGCCAGCCAGGGCCGCGTCGTGCTGCCGATCCATGCCGATCCGGCCAGCGCCGGTGCCCGTGAAATCGTGCCGGCGCCGCCCTTCGCACGCGCGGCAGCCGCGATGGGGCACATCAACATCGACGTCGACGTCGACGGCCTGGTGCGGCGCACGCATCTGCGCCAGGTCGGGCCGGACATCACGCGTAGTCACTTCGCACTCGAAGTGCTTCGCGTCGCCGATCCGCAGTTCGACCTGCGTGTGATGCGACCCATGGCGATCGAACCGCGTCCGGATCCGCTCACTACGTTCGTAACGCGCGCGTTCGAGGAGCGCTACGTGATTCCCTATGCTGGTCCGCCGGGGCACTTCCAACGTGTTTCATACGTCGACGTCCTGCTCGACCATGTGCCTGCGGCGCAACTGGCTGGTCGGGTGCTGTTCATCGGCGCGACAGCACCGGGGCTGGGCGATGTCTTCTCCACGCCAGCCACCCGGTTCGGGCGCGCGATGCCCGGCGTGGAAGTCTCGGCGAACGTGCTGGCGGGCGTGGCGCATCGCATCGACATCAGCGAGGCCTCGGCGCTCGCGCGTACGCTTGCCACGGGGATGCTGATCCTCGTCGTGGTCCTGGTGCTGCCCTGGCTGTCGCCGCGCGGCTCGCTGTTCGCGACCATCGGTGCGATGATGTTCGTCGTGTTGGCAGCGGGCGCGCTCCTCACGCTGCGCGCCTACTGGTTCGCACCCAGTGCAGCAGTGCTGGCGGCGCTGAGCGCATATCCCGCGTGGAGTTGGCGCAGGCTGGAGGCGGCGATGCGCTTTCTCTCCGCCGAACTGCGAGCAGTCGGACCCGAGCCGGCAACCGTCTCGTTGTATGGCACGGACTCGCAGACCGCAGCGAGCGCAGATACCTGGGGCGACTTCGTCGCGCGTCGGCTCACCGCCGCCCAGATTGCCGCCGAACAGTTGCGTCAGTCGCGCCGCATCTTCCGGCAGAGTCTCGCCGGACTACCGGTCGCCGTGCTGGTGTGCGATCGGAGCGGCTTTCCGATCCTCGCCAATCAGCGCGCGCGCGAATATCTCGCCTGGCACGACGAGCGCGAACGCGGTCAGATGTGGTCGCTGATCGCACGCAACGAAGTGGGCACGCGCCACGACTGGCAGCACTTCTTCCAGCAGACCGTGGACGGTCAGGCGGTTCTGGCGCAGGAGGTGACCTTGCCGGGCGCGCGGCATGTGCTGGTCACTTTCGCCCCGTACGCGCTGGTCGACGATGCCGTGGTGGGCGTGATCGTCACGCTGTCGGATATCTCCGGGATCAAGCAACTCGAGCAGGAACGCGAGCAACTGCTGCAGTTCATCTCGCACGACCTGCGCGCACCGCTCAATTCCGTGCTCGCTCTGACCGAACCCGGTGTTGGCTCCGGGATCACCGCAGGCGGACCAGCCGACGGGGCCGCACGCGATGCGCAGATCCGGGTGTACGCGCGTCGTGCGCTGGCGCTGGCCGAAGGCATGCTGCATCAGGCGCGCGCCGATCGGATCGACCCGGCCACCTTCGTGGAACTCGACCTGGTGCAGTTGCTGCACGAGGTGTGCGACGAATCATGGCCGCTTGCACACCAGAAGCAACAGACCATCGAGCGCCGGATCACCGTGGCGCTGGCGCTGGTGCACGGCGACGAAGATCTGCTGCGGCGCGCGCTGCTCAATCTGCTCACCAACGCGATCAAGTTCAGCGGCACCGGCACGCGGATTCAGGTTGAGCTTGCGCGCCATGCCGAGCGCTGGTCGTGTCGGATCGTCGATCAGGGTCCAGGCATCGCCGCTCAAGATCTGCCGCGCGTGTTCCAGCCCTATCAACGCTTCACGCGCAAAGACCGCACCGACCCCGGCGGTCTGGGTCTGGGGCTGGCTTTCGTGAAGACGGTCGCCGACAAGCATGCGGGGGTGGTCCTCGTCGACAGTCAGCTCGACCGGGGCTCGGTGTTTGCGCTGGAGCTTCCGGCCGGCGTGGATGACAGGTTGACCACGGCGGAAGAGGATTCATCCGCGCAACCTGGTCCTCTTCGCGGTTAGGTTATGCGTGCGTCCGGGCATAGTTAGCATTTGTCAGGAAAGGGTTTGACTCCGCGTCATTTGAGGGATCATTGCGCCGAGTCGACGGGGAGTTTTGGCCGCAAGCAGGTTTCTCCGGGAAGCCTCTTCGACCGAGACACCACGAGACGCAGACCGCCCATGTCCAACCTGATTTACTCATGGCATTCGAAGAACAAGAAATCATGATCAGATCAGATTCACAGATCGCTCCCGACCCGACGCTTCGCATCGCCCTGCTGGAGGACGATCTCCCCCAAGGCGAGATGATGCAGAAATGGCTGGCCGAGGACGGCTACGCCTGCTACTGGGAGACTTCGGCCGCGGGGTTCAAGCGCCTGCTCTCACGCGAAACGTTCGACATCGCCATCCTCGACTGGCACCTCCCCGACCAGTCCGGCGAGGAGGTCATGCGCTGGATGCATGCCAACCTGCAGTCGCGCATCCCGATTCTGTTCGTTACCTCTCGCGGCGGCGTCGAGAATCTTGCTCACATCCTCGATCAGGGTGCCGACGACTACCTCGCGAAGCCGCTCAACCGGGTGGAGTTCTCGGCGCGCATCCGCGCGCTGGTGCGACGCGCGAACCCGACCTCTCAAGCCTCGACGATCGAGGTCGGCAACCTGCGCGTCGACTGCATACGCAGCGAGGTGTTCCGCGATCGCGGCAAGGTCGAACTCAGCCCCAAGGAGTACGCGCTGCTGGTGTTCCTGCTGCGCAATCTCGATCGGTTGGTGTCGCGCGGGCAGATCTACGAAGCCGTCTGGGGCCGGCCGGTACCAGGAAGCACGCGCACCGTCGACACTCACGTGAGCCAGCTGCGCGCCAAGCTCGATCTCACCCCTGATCACAACTGGAAGCTCACTTCGGTCTATCAGCGCGGCTATCGGCTCGAGTTCCTGCGCATGCCGGCGCGCAATCCGGAAGCCGAGCGCTCCCCGTAACGACCGGGACAAAGGTCCGGGGGGCAACTGAGCGGATCAACCGAGCGGATCAACCGAGCGGGATCCACGCAGCGGGATCAATCTCACGCTTTTTTCGCAATGGGCGATAGGCGATAGACTCATCGGGTCACGCAACCCAGAGTCATCGCAGCGATGAGCGATTCCGCGCCGGCCGCCTGGCCCGACGAGCTTTACCGCGTTCTCCTGGACGCCAACATCCGCCAGATCGGCTACGTGCCCGACGCAGGCCATCGGCGCCTGATCGAGCTGTGCCACGCCAACAGCTCGCTCACCACCCTGCCGCTGACCACCGAAGAGGAAGGCATCGGCCTGTCGGTCGGTGCGTATCTCGGCGGGCAGCGCAGCGTGCTGCTGCTGCAATCGAGCGGGGTCGGCAACACCATCAACCTGCTCTCGCTGCCGGTGGAGTGCCGCATTCCGCTGCTGATGCTGGTGACGATGCGCGGCGAATGGGGTGAATTCGTCCCGTGGCAGGTGTGGATGGGCCAAGGCACGCAGGCGGCCCTGGAGGCGATGGGCGTGCTCGTCTACCGCGTCGATGATCGCGAGCAGGTGGTGGAAACCGTGCGCGCGTGTCTCGCGCTCGCCTACAACGCCGGGCGTCAGGTGGCCGTGCTGATCGGCCAGCGCGTGATCGGCACAAAACAATTCCGCTAGCCCGAGGCCGACCATGAGCACCCCACTTGATCGACGCGTCGTCACCGAGCGTCTGCTGCGCGGCCGCGGCGACGCGCTGGTTGTCGCAGGCCTGGGCTCGACCAGCTACGACGTTCTCAAACTCGGCGACAACCCGCTCGACTTCACCTTGTTCGGCGCGATGGGCGCTGCGGCAATGATCGGCCTCGGACTGGCCAAGGCTCAGCCTTCACGTCGCGTGGTGGTGATCACCGGCGATGGCGAAATGCTGATGGGGTTGGGCTCGCTCGCCACGATCGGCGTGGCGCAGCCCTCGAACCTCGCGATCGTCGTCATCGACAACGGACTATTCGCGGAGACCGGCATGCAGCGCGCCCACACCGGTTACGGAATCGATCTGGCCGTCATGGCCCAAGGGGCACGCTTCGCGTCGACCGAAACGATTCTCACCGACGAGCAGCTCAGGGCGTTCGAAACGCGGCTCTACAGCGCGCCGGGGCCGCTGTTTGCCGCGGTGAAGGTCGCGCCGGTGCCCACCACGCTCACCCTGCCCAAGACCATGGACGGCACCCAGTTGCGTGGGCGCTTCCGCCAGGCACTGTTGGGGGAGCGTGCGTACGACTAGTGGCGTGCGATGAGTGGCGGAGTCAGGTGCAGCAGAAATCGCAGTACAGCCCCGCCTCGATGATCGCCTGGCGCAGCGAGCGCGCTTCCGTCTCGTAGTTGGGTTCGTCAGCGGCTTTCCCCTGCGCGGCATCGGTCGCCGGGCGCGTGCCGAATAGCGATCCGACCGGCCGCGCCTGCGGCAGCGGATCGTCCTTGGGCAAGCCACGCGCGCGCATCGCCTCGCGCATCCGTGCGGTTGCATCCGCGTCGACTGCGAGTTCGTTCGGTTCGATCACCACGCCGTAGAAATGGCGCGCCGCGTGCAGCGACACATAGCCCTCGCGCACGTCATGGGCCACCGCTTCGGGGTCGCGTACGAGCGGATGGCCGTAGCCACCGCCGCCACCGGAGCGCAGCACGTAGCGATCGCCCGCCTTGAGATACTGGCCGAGCACCTTGCCGTTGGGGAAGTCGGTGATCGCCTTGCCCGCGCGTTGCAGCCGCACCTGATTGCCCGCCGCCGACAGCCCGCCGTTCAATCCCCATGGACGGCAGTTCACCCGATCGATCTGCGCATCGAAGCCGATATCAGCCAGCGCGAGCACGATCTGCTCGGTGCCCAGGCCGCCGCGCCACGAACCCGGCCCACCCGAGTCGTCGCGCAACTGGTACGCCTCGACGCGCAACGGATACTTCGCCTCGACCTGCTCGCTCGGTCCGTTGTGGGTGTCGCCATCGTTGAGCGCGATTGTCGCGCTCATGCCGTCTTCGCCGTGTTTGGCGCCCCAGCCGCCACCGATCAATCCGCCGGTGTAGAGGAACAGCTTGTTGTCGCGCGGATGAATACCGGCCACCTTGGCGGTGCACAGATCGGCATGATGACCGGCCGCCGTCTGGTCGGGAATCGCCGGCGTCAGCGCCTTGAAGATGGTATCGATCACCGTCATCGGGAACGTCATCCAGTAGCGCATCGGTGCCGGCTTCACCGCACTCACCACCTTGCCCGGCGGCAGGATCACATCCAGCGCGCGAAAACAGCCGTCGTTGATCGGCCAGTCCTGCGCCGCGGTCAGACACTTGAACGCCACCTGCGCGGCGGACTGTCCGGCGGTCTCGCCGGAGTTGTAGAAGCCCTTGACCTGATCGCTCACACCGGACAGATCGACCGTCATCCGATCGCCCGCGACCGTCACCTTCACCCGGATCGGCACGCGCTCGCCGATGCGCACGCCGTCGTCGTCCATGAAGGACTCGGCTTCGTAGACGCCGTCGGGAATCGCCCGAACGCTATGGCGCGCGAGCTGCTCGCTCTGATTCATGATCTCGCCGATGCCTTCGAGCACCGCGTCGCGCCCGTAGCGTTCAAGCATCTCCAGGAAGCGCTTCTCGCCCGTCTTCACTGTGGCGATCTGCGCGCGCAGGTCGCCCATGGCGCGCTCCGGCACGCGCACGTTCATGCGGATCACCGCGAGCAATTCCTCGTTGATCTGCCCTTTGCGCAACATCTTCACGATCGGCATCTGCAGGCCTTCGGCGAAGATGTCGGAGGTCATGCCGCCGATCGCTCCGCCCACATCCTGCCAGTGCGCCATGCATGCGGCGAATGCCACCAGCTCGCCCTGCCAGAAGATCGGCACGGAGAACGTCATGTGATTGAGGTGGCTGCCGGTGGTGTACGCATCGTTGGTGAGCAGCACATCGCCTTCCTCGATGCCTGCCACGCCGTAATGCGCCAGCTTCTTTTTCACCGTGTTGCTCATGCCGCGTATGAACGTGGGCAGGCCGATGCCGATCGAGATCGTGTTGCCCTGCGCATCGAACAGCCCGACGGTGAAATCGAGCGCCTCGTAGATGATCATGTTGTAGGCGGTGCGCATCAGGTTGGTCTTCATCTCTTCGGTGATGGCGACCAGCCCGTTGCGCAGGATCTCGACCAGGATCGGATCGATGATGGCCGACGCTGAACCCGGCGTCGGTACGGAGGAAGGCGTGTGCGAATCGTTCATGGCTTGCCCACTTCGATGATGAGATTGCCGAGGCGGTCGACCACCAGCTGATCGCCAGGCAGCACGACGGTGGTGGATGCGTGCTCTTCGATCAGCGCCGGCCCATCGATGCGATTGCCTGCCAACAGCCGCGTGCGATCGAATGCCGGTACCTGCAAGATGCCATGACCGGTGAAGTACACCGCACGCCGCTCGCGCTCGGCGCCGGCGGGAGGCTGTGCTCCACCCTCGGCAAGCGGGGGCAGATCGGGTTTGGCCATCGCGCCCATCAACGAACAGCGCAGACTGACGATCTCCGCCTGCTCGCTGGCCGATGAAAACCCGTAGCGCTGCTGATGCACGGCATCGAACGCGGCCTTGATGCCAGCCACATCGCGCTGCGCGAATAGTGCGTGCGGAATCTCTAGCGACACGGCGTGCTCCTGCCCGACGTAGCGCATGTCGGCGCCGTGCACCGCCTCGATCGCAATCGGCCGCCCTGCCGCCGCCTGAATGCTCGCGCGACCGGCCGCGTCCATCTCCGCGAAGACCGCATCGAACTGGTCGAACGGCGCATCAGCGAGCCGGGCGAACAGCGTGCGCACGTAGTCGCGGCGCAAGTCCGCCAGCAACATGCCGAAAGCGGAGAAGTGTCCCGGCGAATTGGGGATGATCACCTGCTTCATCCGCAACTCACGAGCAACGAGCGACGCGTGCAGCGGACCAGCACCGCCATAGGCCACCAGCGGAAAGTCACGTGCATCCAGACCACGCTCGGTGGTGACCCGCTTGACCACGTTGGCCATGGCCGCCGTGGCGATGCGGATGATGCCGTCGGCCGCCGCGTGGAGCGACAATCCGAGCGGCTTGGCGACGTACTGATCCAGCATCTGCGCAGCCTGAACGCTGTCCAATCGCATGCCGCCGCCGAGAAAGCGCGAGGCCGAGATGCGTCCGAGCACCAGATTCGCATCGGTCACCGTCGGCGCTTCACCGCCGCGCCCGTAGCACACCGGCCCGGGCATGGCGCCGGCACTTTGCGGACCGACGCGGATCGCTCCACCCGCCACGACACGCGCGATGCTCCCGCCACCGGTGCCGACCTCCTGGATGTCGATCATCGGGATCTGCACCGGCAGGCCTTCCTCGTAGCCGCCGACCATCGCGCTCGAAACGATCAGCGGCACCCCGTCGAGGATCACGCCGGCCTTCGCGGTGGTGCCGCCCATGTCGAACGCGATCGCGCGCGACAGACCCGCCGCCCGACACAACGCCTGCGTGCCGATCACGCCCGCGGCCGGACCCGACTCGAGCACGCGGATGCAATCGGTCTGCGCCTGGGCACTGTCGAACAGCCCGCCGGTCGATTGCATCACCAGGAACTCGCCGCTGAAGCGCTCGCCTTGCAGGAACCGGTCGACTTCGGCGAGGTATCCGCGTACGCGCGGCCCGACATACACGTTGGCCGCCACCGTTGAGGTCCGCTCGAACTCGCGGTACTCCTGCGACAGCTCGTGCGAGGCCGAGATGAATCGCCCCGGCAGGCGGCGCTCGAAGAATGCCTTGGCCTGTTGCTCGTGCGCCGGATTGCTATACGAGTGCAGGAACAAAATCGCGATGGCCTCGACCTGCGCGTGTTCGAGTTGTACCGCGATGTGCTCGAGTTCGTCCTCCACGAGCGGCGCGATCACCGCACCATCGGCGCCGACCCGCTCGCTCACGACGAATCGCAGCGAGCGGGGAATCAACGGCTGATGCTTGCGGAAGAACAGGTTGTAGGCATCGGGCCGATTGACGCGACCGATCTCGTAGATGTCGCGAAACCCCTTCGTGGTCACCAGCGCCGAGCGTGCCCCGGAGCGCTCCAGCACCGTGTTGATCGCGATCGTCGTGCCATGCAGGAACAGCCCGGCATCGGCGAAGCGCGACTTCGCCTCGACCACGCCGGCGTTGACGCCTTCGACGATGCGTTGCGGCGTCGTGAGCATCTTGCCCAGGCGCACCAGGTGGTTGGCCTCGTCGAAGACGGCTACGTCGGTGAATGTCCCGCCCACATCGGCGGCGATGCGAAGCTTGCTCGTGCTGATGCTGCTGCTGTTGTTGCCGCTCTGTGCGCCTGTCAAAGCTGCTGCCTTCCTTCGAGTCTGGGTTGTGCCGCGATGCGGTGTCGAATCAGTTGTCTTTCTTGACCTTCGGAGCGCGCTTCTGCAGGAAGTCCTGCATGCGCTGCTTCGCCTCGGGCGAGCTTTGCGCGATGCCGGCGATCATCGACTCCATGAACATGCCGTGATCCTGACTCGCCTCGGCGATGCGCGGTAGCGCGTGCATGATCGCGAAGTTGGTCATCTGCGTATTCATGGCGATCTTGCGCGCCAGTTCCCTGGCCTTGGCCATCCCTTCGCCTTCGGGCACCAGGTAGTGCGACAGCCCGAGCGTCTGACCTTCCTGCGCATCGTAGACGCGGCCGGTGAGCATCATCTCGCCCATGCGCGAGAAACCGATCAGCCGTGGCACGCGGGCCGATCCACCGCCACCGACGAAGATGCCACGCTGGCCCTCGGGCAGACCGTAGAACGCTGAAGGCTCCGCCACCCGCACATGCGCCGCGGTGGCCACCTCCAGTCCACCTCCCACCACTGCGCCATGCATCACCACAATGACCGGCACCGTGCCGAACTGGATGCGATCGAGCGAGCGGTGGCCGATGTACGAATGCATGAATCCGTCGGCGGCGGAGCGTTCGCTCAGCACCGACAAATCGAGGCCGGCGCAGAAATGCTCTCCCGCTCCGGTGAGGATCGCCACCCGCACGCCGTCGGGGATGTTCGAGAACACGCGCTCGATGCCCTGGAACAGATCATCGTTCAGCGCATTGCGCTTGGCCGGTCGATTGAGTCGGACGTGCAGGATCTCGCCGTCGCGCTCGGTGTGGATGACTTCACTCATCAGTCTGCCTTTGCTCCAGAGTCCTTGACCACCTTGGCCCAACGTTCGATCTCGGCGCGAATGATCGCGTCGAACTGTTCCGGCGTGTTGCCCACCGGCGTCAGACCGAACCCGGCCATGCGTTCCTTGAGTTCGGCCACCTGCAGCACCTTCACGAAATCAGCGTTGATCTTGCGCACGATCTCGCGCGGCGTCGCGCCGGGCACGACGATGCCGTTGATGCTCTGCGTAACGAAACCGGGAATCGTCTCGGCGACGGTCGCGATGTCCGGTGCCATCGGCTCGCGCCGGGCGCTGCTCACGGCAATCGGCTTGAGCTTGCCCGATTTGATGTACGAGAGCGACGAGAACAACGGATCGATCAGCAATTGAATGCGCCCGGCCATCACTTCGGGATAAGCCGGACCGCTGCCCTTGAACGGCACATGCACCATGTCGATGCCTGTCGTGGCTTTCAGCATCTCGCCGGTCAGGTGCATGGCACTGCCGCTTCCCGGCGTGGCGTAGCTCAGCTTGCCCGGCGACTTCTTCGCCAGCGCGATGACTTCGGCCAGCGTGTTCGCTTCCAGTGAAGGCGAAGCCACGATCACGATGTGCGAGACCGCCGTCATGGTCACGCCGGTCAGGTCCTTCAGCGTGTCGTAGGGCAGGCTCGAACGCAGACTCGGATTGATCACGTGCGAGGTCACCACCAACCCGATCGTGTGTCCGTCGGGCGGCGCCTTGGCGACGACCTCAGTGCCGACGATCGTGTTCGCGCCGGGCTTGTACTCGATCACGACCTGCTGACCCCAAAGCGGCTGCAGGTGCTGCGCAAACAGCCGCGCGAGGATGTCGATCGCCCCACCTGGCGCATTGGGCACGATCAGGCGCACCGGTTTGCTCGGAAACGCGCTTGCCTGCGCGCGTGCATCGAGCGCCGCCGACGCCGCACCGACTGCAATGAACAAAGACGCGAGCCCGCGCATCATGCTCGACGATGCGCGCCGCATCTTCACTCGCGCTGCGCTCGAAGTTCGCGTTCCGGTTTGTGCTGCGCTTCGTCTCGTTCTCATTCGAGCAACACCGCTCCCTTGTGCACCGGCTGCACCGTGCGCTGATACACCGACAGCCAGCCGCGCTCATGTTGGGCGCCGAATTGCCGCGGTTGCTGCTGACGCACGGCAAGCGTCGCTGCGTCCACCAGAAGATTGACCTCACGCTTGGTGACGTCGATCTCGATGGTGTCGCCATCGTCGACATAGGCGAGCGGCCCCAGTTCGGCCGCCTCGGGTGAAGCTTCGCCCACCACCAGTCCGCGATTGACCAGCCCCGACAACTGCCCTTCGGTGATCACGCCGACCTGATCGATCAACCCGGCGCCGTCGAGCGCGAACACAACCGCCGAGGTGAGCGCCAT
>CADEDU010000004.1:122775-174573 GCA_902826155.1 uncultured beta proteobacterium | reverse complement strand
CGATCGGCGTATGCCTGGAACAGACCGTAGACGTCTGCATCGATCCCGGACTCGGTCGCGATCGCCTGCAGATGCTTGACGCAGTTGATCGATCCGCTCAACGCCAGCACCAGCATCGAGGCGTTGGCGATCGATTCGCGGCTCATGATGTCGCGCGGCTTGATGTCGTCCCACACCATCTGCACGATGCGCTCGCCCGCGCGACGCACGCACGCCATCATCTTCGGGCTGTTCGCACGCACCGGCGCGCTGCCTGGCAGCGCCATGCCGAGCGCCTCGCACACGATATGCATCGAGTTCGCGGTGCCCATGCCCGCACACACCCCGGGCCCTTGCACTGCAACGTCGGCCATCTGCGCGAGCTCTTCGACGGTGATGCCACCCGAGGATACGTAGCCGGCCTTGAGGAAGACTTCTTCGATGTCGACGTGCTCGCCGCGATGGGTGCCACTCTTCTGATAGCCGCACACCACGACGATGGTCGGGATGTTGAGCCGTCCCGCCGCCATCAGCTGCCCTGGCGTGGTCTTGTCGCAGGAAGCCAGGCACACCATGCCGTCGAGCAGCGCGCCTTCGACCTGCACCTCGATGTCGTTCACGATCAGATCGCGCGAGGGCAAGATGTAGCCACCGCGCTTGCCCGCGCTGGTGATGAAATCGCTCGGTGCGGCGGTGCGGATCTCGAATGGAATGCCGCCGGCCGCGCGGATCGCCGTCTTGAGTGCCGCCGACACTCCATCGAGATGGCTGAAGCAGCTCGACAGCTCCGAGGAGCTGTTGACGATCGCGATCTTGGGCTTGGCCATGTCGGCGTCAGACAGCCCCAATGCCCGCCACTGTGCCCGCCGCCCGGCCCACAACGCGGTGCCGGGTTCGAGATTGCTGCGCAGCTTGCGAGCCATCAGCTTTGGATCACTTCGCGCTCGTCGAACTGCATGTTGGGTAGTCCACCGGCGGCCGGGTCGTTGCCGAACAGCTGCTTGAAATCGAAGGTACAGACGCGGCCGGACTGCTTCGGCACGCCGTTGACGTCGAACAACCACATCTCGCGCGGCACATCGCGAAAGCCCGGCCGGTCGATCCACAGCCGCACCAGATGGCGGCGCCGCTCGGGCTCCGGATAGTCCTTGAACGTGGTGCGCGAGTGCAAGAGCGTGTAGTTGTTGAGCACCACCATATCGCCGCGTTCCAAATAGAACGCGAGCCGGTTCTCCGGCGCCTTGGCGATCTCGTCGAACAGATCGAGCGCTTCGATGTCGGCGGTGGTGATCGGCTGCCCCGCCGCACGCTGGCCCGCGACGATGCCGGCGCGTTGATAGCGGCAGCTCAATTGGCCATTGCGCAGCGCGAACACCGGCATCCGATAAGGCGTGACCGGGTGTTCGCCCTCGCCTTCCTCGCCCAGCCGGTGGTAGTGAAAGCCGCGATAAAGCGGCGCCAGCAGATGCGGTGCACGGCGGCGGATCTCGTCGTGCACGGTGATGGCGCTCGACACGAAGCTAGCACCCCCTTCCTGGGCCTTGTGCCAGCAGGCGAGCGAGATCATCGCGGTCACGTCGCTATGCATGCGCGCTTCGATGTTGGTGCGGAAGTAGCGCGGTGTTGCCTCGTCGCGTGATGCATCGAGCACATGGCCGATGCGCTCGCCTTGGGCGCTCTGCGAGAGCATGTCGCCGAAATGCAGCCCGACCGCCCACACCGACGCGGCGAACGCATCGAAGCCGCGATCGAGCGGCAGGCCGCGCAGCACCACGAACCCGCGCCCGGCCCGCACCTGCTCGTAGCCCTGGGCCAGCTTGTCGCCCAGTGCGCTGAATCGAACATCGGCGCGGGTCAATGTTTCCGGTTGTCGCAGGCGCCCGTCGCGCTCCACGCGGTCAAGCGCGGCGGCCAGTTCGGCCTGGTCAGCCGCGTCGAAGCGCAGCGTGTAGGGCTCAGCCGATGGAAAGCTCGCGCGCGTCCAGGCCATTGCATCAGTGGCGACGCGTGGACCGTCGGTGATGGGCTCGCTGCTTGTTCGTGCATGCATGACGACGGCCAGCTCGTTGGATGGTTACGAACGACGTGAACGCTGATCAAAGACTCGACCGCTGACCAACCACGCTCCGTGACGGTCGATTGACCGGGCAGTTGCGTGGGGCTCAATATTACCCTCCGCCCACCCCGGACCACCCCGGCATCGCCGCCATGACCTCAGATTCGCGCACCGCACACGCGTTGGGAACGATCCACGAACCGGCCCGTTCGATTCCCATCATCGGCGAGTACGAAGTGGTGGTGCTGGGCGGCGGACCGGCCGGCATTGCCGCGGCCCTCGCCTCGGGGCGCGCCGGCCGCTCCACCGTGCTGATCGAACGCTACGGTTTTCTCGGTGGCGCCGGTACTGCGGCGGGTCTGAGCACTTTCTGCGGACTGCACGCGACCGTAAATGGCGAGCATCGGCGTGTCATTCGCGGCGTGGTCGACGAGTTGCTCGAACGACTCGATCGCATGGGTGGCCTCAACGCCCCGCACCTGTCGGTGCAGCAACGCATCACCGCGCAGGCCTACGACATCTCCGCCTACAAGATCGCCACCGACGAGATGCTGCTCGCCGCCGGCGTGAAGCTGCTGTTCCATGCCTACGCGGCGGCGATCGACATGCATTCGCCCGATCGCATCAACGCAGTCATCGTCGAGACCAAGTCGGGGCGCGGCGCGGTGCGTGGTGAACTGTTCGTCGACGCTTCCGGCGATGGCGATCTTGCCGCGTGGGCCGGTGTGCCGTACGAGGTGGGCGACGGACGCGGCAACATGCTCTATCCGACCACGATGTTCCGCATCAACGGCGTCGATCCGGCCAAAGCGGGCGATGCCTGGGTGCGCATCCCGAAGCTGATGGAGGAAGCGGCGGCCAAGGGGCGCACCTTTCCACGCAAGGCGGCGATCGTGCGCCCGCAGAAGAATCCGATCGAGTGGCGCGCCAATCTCACCCAGATCAAGAATCCCGACGGTTCGGCGGTGAGCGGGCTTGATGCCGATCAGCTCAGCTTCGGCGAGATCGAGGGCCGGCGCCAGTGCTGGGATGTATTCGAATTCATCCGCGAAGTAACGCCGGGGTTCGAGAACGCCTACATCGTCGAGATCGCCCCGCAGATCGGCATTCGCGAGACACGGCGCATCCGCGGTGAATATCAGCTCACGGTCGACAACATCCTTGGTTGCGCGGATTTCGCCGACACGATCGGCGTGAACGGCTGGCCGGTCGAGGCGCACGTGGCCGGCGACGTGATGTTCCGCTTCCACCCGAAGGAGTCGCGCGGCTTCAACCAGTTGCCCTACCGGATGATCGTGCCGGCGCGCGTCGACAACTTGTTCGTGGTGGGCCGCTGCGCGTCGATGACGCACGAGGGACAGTCCTCCGCACGCGTCTCAGGACCGTGCTACGCGATGGGTCAGGCGGCGGGCGCCGCCGCCGACCTCGCCCTGCGCGCCGGCGTCACCCCTCGCGCGCTCGACGTGCAAGCGCTGCAACGGCGGCTGGAGGCCGACGGCGTCTATCTCGGCCGCAGCTGGTAACCCGCCGCGCGAGTCGAGCACCGCCGTGCGCCACGACGATCACCGCAGAAATTCGGTCTGCCACGCACGGTACTGATCGGCTCGCCACAGCGCGTCCATCTCCTGCGCCGACAAGGCCTTGTCGCGCAGTTCTGCAGGCGAGCCGCCGTTGAACAGATGGCGGTACGTGTCTTGCAGCGTCTTGGCCACCGTCGCGATCGGCACGTGCCCCTGCAGCAGGATGCGCGCGCCGCGGGCCGCGAGTTCGTCGCGCTTCAATCCCGGCGCAGCGGTGCCGACGATGATCGGCAGGCCGGCGGCACGATGGATCGCTTCGATCTGATCGAGCGTCTCCAGCCCGACGATGAAGATCACGTCGACGCCGGCGTCTGCATACGCCTTGGCGCGTGCCACGGCACCCGCGGTGCCCTCGACCTTCAGCGCCGCGGTGCGCCCGGCGATGATCAGCGCCGGATCCGTGCGTGCGCGAATCGCTGCTTTCATCTTGCCCACGGCTTCGGCCAGTGGAATCAACTCATCGGTGCCTTCAGCCTGACCGAACCGCATCGGCAGCGCGGTGTCCTCGATGCTCGCCGCCGAGATGCCGGCGTGCTCGGTCTCTTCAATGGTGCGCATCACGTTGAGCGCGTTGCCGTAGCCGTGATCGGCATCGACGATCAGGCTGAGCGGCGCGGCGCGCTGGATATGCCGGATCTGCCGCGCCAGCTCGCTCAGCGTGATCACGATCAGATCGGGCGCGCCGAGTGTGGTCTGCGAGGCCACCGAGCCGGCGAGCATACCGATCTCGAAGCCGACGCTTGCCGCCATCCGAGCCGAGAGCGCATCGTAGACGCTGGCTGGAGTAAGGCAGCGCGTCCCAGCGAAGTGGGCACGCAATCGGTTGCGGCGCTCGGTAGCATTCATGGCGGTCACGCTCGGAGGGTCGGATGAAAGGTGCTGATTCTATCGGTCGGCTCGATCCCGCCTGATCGACATCATCCCGACCGCGCGCCGGGCCCGGCCGCCATCGCAACCTTGGATTTCATTCGTTCATACATCCATGCCCATCCAGTTCGGCATCTTCGATCACCTCGACCGCAACGACCTGCCGCTGCAGGACTACTACGAGGCGCGGCTGCAAACGGTCGAGGCGTACGAGCGCGGCGGGTTCTTCGCCTATCACCTGGCCGAACATCACGCCACGCCGTTGGGAATGGCGCCCTCGCCGACGGTATTCCTGGCCGCCGTCGCGCAACGCACCCTGCGGCTGCGCTTCGGGCCGATGGTGTACGCGCTGCCGCTCTACCATCCGCTACGGCTGATCGAGGAGATCTGCATGCTCGATCAGATGAGTCGCGGACGACTGGAGCTTGGCTTCGGACGCGGCGCCTCGCCGATCGAGATCGAATACTTCGGCGTCGACCCGGCGCAATCGGAACAGATCTACGCCGACACGATCGAGATGATCCGGCGCGGACTGACCGAATCGAAGCTCAGCTACCGCAGCGCGCAGTACCAGTTCGACAACGTACCGATCGCGCTCGAACCGCTGCAACGACCGATGCCGCCGCTGTGGTACGGCATGCATGCGCTGGAGAGCGCCGAACGCGCGGCGCACAATCGCCAGCGGGTGATCTCACTCGATCCGCATGACCTCGCCTGCGCGCTGGTGCAACGCTTCCGCGACACCTGGCGCGCAACACATGGCAACGACCCCTGGCCGTTGATGGGGCTGGGCCGATTCGTGGTCGTGGCCGATACCGATACGCAGGCGCTGGCCCTGGCGCGGCCGGCGTATCTGCGCTGGCACGAGAGCTTCATGTACCTGTTTCACCTGCACGGCCGCAGCCTGCGCCACGCGCGCCCGCCCACCTTCGATGAATTGATGGCGCTTGGACAAGGCGTGGCCGGCTCTCCTGCAACCGTGGCTGCGTTTTTCGAACGGCAGATCCGCGCGAGCGGCGCGAACTACATCGTCGGGCAGTTCGCGTTCGGTAATCTCACCCACGACGCAACGCTGCGTTCGATCGATCTGTTCGTACGAGAGGTCATGCCCGCGTTGCGTGATCTCGCCTGAGGCACAACCTTACCGGTATGCTCCGCGCTCCCGACATCGCACCTTGACCCGACCACACGCCCATGAGCCAGAAAGACCGCAAATTCCTCGGCATGCTCACGCCTTCGTCCAATACCGTGCTCGAGCCGGTGTGCACCCGCATGCTCACGGAGACGCCCGAGGTCACCGCGCACTTCGGGCGGTTCCGCGTGCTCGAGATCAGTCTGGCCAATCACGCGTTGAGTCAGTTCACCGATGGACCGATGCTCGCCGCGGCCGATCTGCTCGCCGACGCCAAGTGCCATGCGATCTCGTGGAACGGCACCTCGGCCGGCTGGTTGGGGTTCGAATCCGACCGCAAGTTGTGCGCCACCATCGAATCGCGCACCGGCATCCGCGCCTCCTCGTCCGTGCTGGCGATCGAGGAGATCTTCCGCAAGACGGGCGTCACGCGCTACGGCATGGTCACGCCCTACACTGACGACGTGCAGAACGCGATCATCGGCAATTTCCGCAAGGAAGGCTTCGAATGCATCGCGGAGCGCCATTGCGGCATCAAGGTCAACTTCGATTTCTCAGAGGTGGAGCCGAGCACCGTCGCCAACATGATCCGCGAAGTCGCCAAAGCCGGACCGCAGGCGATCATCGTGTTCTGCACCAACATGGATGGCGCCTCGCACGCGCAGACGCTCGAACCCGAGATCGGCATTCCGATCTACGACACGATCGCCACCGCGATCTGGGGCGCGATGCGCGTCGCCGACGTCGATACCCGGCGCATCACCCAGTGGGGTCGACTGTTTCGCGAGGTGCGCTGATGAACCGCCTCGCTGGCCGTACCGCATTGGTCACCGGGGGCAACACCGGCATCGGCCGAGCGATCGCCAAAGCCTACGCAGCTGAAGGTGCCGATGTTGCGATCGCCTGGATCGATCGCGAAGCCGACGCCAACTCGCTGGTCGCCGAGATCGAGGCGGGCGGGCGCAGAGCCGTCGCGATACGCACCGACGTGACCAACGAAGCCGATGTCGTCGCGCTCGTCCAGCAGACGGTCGGCGCGCTGGGCAAGCTCGACATCCTGGTGAGTAACGCCGGCATCCAGCGGCCGCAGGCGATCACCGAGATGAGCGTCGCGGACTGGGACCGGATGATGGCCGTCCACCTACGCGGCGCTTTCCTGTGTTCGCGCGAAGTGGCCAAGCACATGATTCCGCGCCGCACCGGCCACATGATCTTCACCTGCTCGCAACTGGGCTACATCGGCCGCGAGCGCTATACCGCGTATTCGGCCGCGAAGGCAGGCCTCATCGTTTTCATGCGCTCACTGGCCAAGGAACTCGCGCCGCACGGCATTCTCGTGAACGGCGTGTCGCCGGGCCTGGTCGACACCGGCTTCGACCCGCTATCCGAAGACGTCAAGCGCGCGCATGCAGCGAGCCTGCCGCTCAAGCGGCTGGGCGCCCCGGAAGACATGACCACCGGCTATGTGTTTCTCGCGTCTGACGAAGCGCGCTACTACTGCGGGCAACTGCTCCATCCGAACGGCGGCGAGATCATGCCCTGAGGGTGAGGGCCAACAATTGCTCCAGACCTAAAGCACCACCTCGATCAGGTACGGCCCGCTGCTCGCCAGCCCGCGCTGCATTTCTCTGGCCAAGCCTTGCAGATCGAGCGCGCGGCCGCCTTCGACGCCGACCGATTTCGCCAGCCCGACCCAGTCGATGTCCGGTCGATCGAGTGTGAGCATGTCAGTGGCGCGCTGCCCGGGGGTGCCACCACCGACGTTGGCCAGTTCGCCGCGCAGGATCTGATACGAGCGGTTGGCGAACATCACCACCGTCACATCCAACGACTCGCGCGCCATCGTCCACAGCGCCTGCATCGTGTACATCGCACTGCCGTCGCCTTCTAGTGCGATCACCTTGCGGCCGGGTGCGCCGATGGCCGCCCCCACTGCGCCGGGCAGTCCGAAGCCGATCGCCCCACCCATGATGTTGAGCCAGTCGTGCGGCGGCGCGCCGGTGGTGAGGCGTGCGAAGCCACGCCCGGTCGACACCGACTCGTCGATGACCACGGCGTTTTCCGGGAGCGTGGCGCCGAGCACCGCGGCGATGCCTTCCGCATTGAGCTTGCCTTCGGGCAGCGCCGGACGCGACAACTCGGCCACACCCTTCGGGGGAAGATTGCGTGCACCGAGTTCGTCGGCTAATGCACCGAGCGCTGCCTCGACATCTTCTTCGATGCCTGCGAGCTTGATGAACTCGCATCCGGCCGGCGCCTGCACGCTCGGTTTGTCGGGATAGGCGAAGAACGACACCGGACGCTTCGCCCCCACCAGCACGATCTGTTCGACATCTTTGAACATGGCCAGTGCGGCGTCCACGGCGTACGGCACGCGCGTGACCTGCACCCGCCCGGCACCACGCTGCAAACGCGCCAGACCGTACTCGCCCGCGACGACGCATCCGGATTTGGCGGCGATCCGACCCGTGAGCGCCAGCGCTTTCTCGCGCACCGCCACGCCGCCGAGCAACAGCACGGTCCGCTTGCCGTTGCCGAGCGCTCGCGCCGCGTTCACGACCGCCTCGGGTGCAACCTTTTGTCGCGCAACGACCGCCGGCATGTGCGCGACGCCATCAGCCGGGCCCCACGCGGTGTCGGCCGGCAGGATCAACGTTGCGATCTGTCCGGGCGCCTGTCTGGCCGCAGCGATCGCGGCCGCGCCATCGGCGGCAATCGAGCGCGAATTGGGCGAAGTCTTTACCCAATGCGACACCGGCCGCGCGATGCCTTCGATGTCGGCAGTGAGCGGCGCATCGTGTTGAATGTGATAGCTCGCGTGCTCGCCGACGATGTTGACGATGCCCGAGCCCGCCTTCTTCGCGTTATGCAGATTGGCCAGCCCGTTGCCCAGGCCCGGTCCCAGATGCAGCAGCGTCGCGGCCGGCTTGTCGGCCATCCGGTAGTAGGCATCGGCCGCGCCGGTGACCACGCCCTCGAACAGGCCAAGAACGCAGCGCATGCCGGGCACGCGATCGAGCGCCGAGACGAAATGCATCTCGGAGGTGCCGGGATTGGTGAAACACACGTCGACGCCGCCCGCGAGCAGCGTTCTTACCAGACTCTCCGCGCCGTTCATTGCCGCCATTCCTCCATCCGCATGTCTCTCATCCGAACGCCGTGCACACTTCGAGCGGCGCCAATTCCTTGTTGATCACTGCGCACCACTACTCATCGACCGGCAACGTGGCCTGGAACGACGGCCGCGCATGAACTGTCTCGAACCATGCGGCCAGCTTGGGATGGCCGTTGCGCCAGGCGCGATCGACGAAGCGGAAATCCATGTAGCTGAGCGCGATCGCCACACCGATCTGGCCGATGCCGAATGGCGCGCGCGCGAGCTGATCGGCTTCGCGTTCCAGAAGATCGAGCGCCTTGCCGATCTTGCGCTCGAAGCCGTTGGCGATCGGCGCCGAACGCTGAGCCTCGGGTCGCATGATCTCATTGCGCCACAGCACCAGGATCTCGGTCATGCCTTCACCCAGCGCATGCCAGCGCAACGCCGGCCAGCGCAGTTTCGGATCCGCCGAAATCATCTTCGCCCCGCCGTGCAGCGAATCGAGGTACTCGCAGATCAGCGTCGACTCGTATAGCGCCAGCCCATCATCGGTAATCAATGTCGGGATGCGACTGAGCGGGTTGTCCTGCATCAGCGCTTCGTTCGGCTGCGTCATCGCCACGAACGAGCGCACCAGTTCGAGCCGGTTGGCCAGTCCGATTTCGTGTGCGAGAACCATCACCTTGCGCACGAACGGCGAGCGCGGGGACCAGTGTAGTTTCATGTTCATGTCCTTCCCTTGGAATTGCTTCGATTCGTTGCGTGCCCGCGGTTACTCGGGCTGAATGCCGGCGAGCTTCACCATCTCGGCGAACGCCTTGATCTGTTGCTCGACGAACGGTTTGAACACCTCGGGCGGCGTGCCGATCGGCTCGAGCCCGAGCGCGGCCAAGCGCTCCTGCACGAGAGCAACTCCGAGCGCCGCCTTCACCTCGGCGGCCAGGCGCGCCACGATCGGCGCGGGCGTGTTCGCCGGCACGAACATGCCATGCCAGCCTCCGTCGATCTCCATGTTGGGCACACCCGCCTCGGCCATCGTCGGCACATCGGGCAGGAACGACGCGCGTCGCTTGCCGGTATAGGCCAGCGCCCGCAGCTTGCCGGCCTTGATGTGCGGCAGCGACAGCGGCGGCGTGAGGAACATCACCTGGATCTCGTTGGCGATGAGCGCGGTGATCGCCGGCCCCGCACCCTTGTACGGGACGTGGACCATCTTCGTGCCGGCGCGGGCGTTGAACAGTTCCCCCGCCAGATGCAGCGTGTTGCCCACGCCCGGCGAGCCATACGACAGGTTGCTGTCGGGCTTGCGCGCCAATGCGATCAACTCGCGCGCGCTCTGCGCCGGCACCGACGGATGCACGCCCAGGATCAACGCTTCGGTCGAGCAGATATTGGTGACCGGCACCAGATCGCGCTGCACGTCGTACGGCAGCTTCTTGTAGATGCTCGGATTGACCGCCATCGACGCCGACACGATCAGCACGGTATAGCCATCGGGCGCCGCCTTGGCCACCGCATCGGTGCCGATCACGCCGTTCGCCCCAGGCCGATTCTCGACGACGAATGACTGACTCATCTGCGAAGCGAGTTGCTGGCCGATCAACCGTGCAACGGTGTCGGGCGCGCCGGCCCCGAACGGCACGATGACGCGGACCGGCTTGGTCGGATACGCCTGAGCGCTCACGCCAGTCGCCAGCAGAGTCAGGGCCACGGCTAGCGCGAATCCCACATGCCACACGCCGGCCACCATCGCCATCGAGGTTCGATTCGCCGCCACGCGCATGATTGCCAGCCGCCTCAGCCGACCGCGCTCAATGTCTTGCCGCCGGCTTGGACCGGATCCGCGCCCACCAGCACGAACGCAATGACGCAGGGCTCCTTGCCGCGATTGACCCAGTTGTGAATGGTGCCGCGCTGGACCAGCAAGTCGCCGGCCTTGAGATGCACCATGGTGCCGTCCAGATCCATATCGATCTCGCCCGACATCACGACCGCGTAGTCGATGCTGTCGGTGCGGTGATTGCGCGGCGATACACCCGGTTCGTAGCGCACGACGCGAAACACCGTGCCGGCGTCCTCGCTGGTGGACACCTTGCGCACCGAGGTATCGATATCGCCGTTGTTGTCGACAGGCACCTTGTCGCTGGTCCAGATCACTGCGGCCGACTGCCCGGGCCGGCTCGATGTCACGTTTCGACTGATCTCATCGATCAACACCTTCGCGCGGCCTTGCGAATCGTGTCCGGTTACGACTCTGCGTATATTCAATGTCATGCCTGCCTCCTTGTCGCTGTTCGATTCGATGCGGCGATCGTAACTCATCGTCTCGACGGCGAGCTTCGATCGGCAAGCACCGTGGTTGACTTCCCGATTTAGCGGCCAAGACAATGCGCGACACGCCTCCTCCGCACAAGCCTCCGCAACCATGACATCTCGCTCGCTTCCCTCATCGAAACCGCCTTTTCGCGCCGATCAGGTCGGCAGCCTGCTGCGTCCCGCCGCGTTGCGCGCCGCGCACGAGCAGTTCCTCGCCGGCAAGTTCGACGCCGCCGCCCTGCGCGCACTGCAGGATCAGCACGTGCGCGAGATCATCCGCATGCAGGAATCGATCGGGTTGCACGCGATCACCGATGGTGAACTGCGCCGCACTTCGTTCAGCACGGATTTCATCGAGAAACTGGACGGTGCCCGAAGCCCGGGGAGTCTCAGCATTCCGGGTACGAGTGGTGGCATGGCCGGTCCTCGCGCCGCAGGCGCGCCGTTCGCCCCGCGCGCCTTCAATGTCACCGCGAAGCTGCGACATATGCGGCCGATCGAGGTCGAGAATTTCAGTTTCGTCAGATCGAACACCACGCGTACGCCCAAGCAGGCGATGCCCTCGCCCACCATGCTGCTGCGGGGCGGTCGCGATGCAGTGAGCCGCGAGGCATATACCGATCTGGCGCAGTTTCATGCCGATGTGGTCGCCGTCTATCAACGCGAGCTGCAGCTTCTGGGCGCGGCGGGCTGTGAATACGTGCAGCTCGACGACACCAACTACGCTTACTTGTGCGACAGCTCGCTGCGCGAGGTGTTTCGTCAGTGGGGCTACGACCCGGACGAGATGCCAGCTCGTTCGGCCCGGCTGATCAATGACGTCATCGCCGGCAAACCCGATGGCATGACGATCGGCATTCATGTCTGCCGCGGCAATTCTTCCGGGCAATGGGCGGCACAGGGCGGGTACGAGCCGATCGCCGATACCGTGCTGAATCAGCTGAACGTCGATGCCTATTTTCTCGAGTACGACGACGCGCGCTCCGGCGGCTTCGAGCCGTTGCGATTCTTTCCGAAAGGATCCAACAAGAAGATCGTGCTCGGGCTGATCAGCACCAAGTCCGGCGAAGTCGAAGACAGGAATACGATCAAGCGCCGCATCGAAGAAGCAGCGCGCTTCGTGCCGATCGAGAACCTGTGCCTGTCGCCGCAGTGCGGCTTCGCCAGCACCTATCGCGGCAATCCGATCACCGAAGACGTGCAGCGCCGCAAACTGGAGCTGATCGTCAGCGTCGCCGAGGAAGTGTGGGGCACGGCCCGCTAGACCCGTGCAGGCGGACGTCCCGCGCAAGTTTCGACCGTTGCAAGCCGGTCGCGACCGAGTCAACGAGGCGAACTGGAGTTTGCGATGCCCGATCCGATCTATCTCGACTACAACGCCACCACCCCGGTCGATCCGCTGGTGCTGGAGGCGTTGCTGCCGTTCCTGCAAACCCACTACGGCAATGCCTCGTCGGCGCACGTCTACGGCCGTCGCGCGCACGAGGCCATCGAGCAGGCGCGCACGCAGATGGGCGCTCTGATCGGTGCCACGAGCAGTGAGATCGTCTTCACCGGTTGCGCCACCGAAGCCAACAATCTTGCGATCCTCGGTGTGGCACGCGCGCTGCGCGAGAAACGGCGACACGTGGTCACCTCCACGATCGAACACCCGGCGGTGCAGCAGCCGTGCAAGCGACTCGAAGCCGATGGCTGGACGGTCACGCGAGTCCGGGTCGATGACACGGGGCGCGTCGATCCCGACGACGTGGCGCGCGCGCTTCGCGATGACACCGCACTGGTGTCGATCATGCATGCCAATAACGAGATCGGCACGCTGCAAGACATCGCTGCGATCGCGCGTCTGGCGCACGCGCGTGGGGCGTTGATGCACACCGACGCCGCGCAAAGCGTGGGCAAGATCGCAGTGAGCGTCGATGCGCTCGGCGTCGATCTGCTCACCATCGCCGGCCACAAGTTCTACGCCCCCAAGGGCATCGGTGCGCTGTACGTGCGCACCGGCACATCGATCGCACCGGCATTGACCGGCGCGGACCATGAGCGCGGCCTGCGTCCCGGCACCGAGAACGTAGCGGGAATCGTCGCGTTGGGCGCCGCAGCGCAATTGGCGCGCACGCGTCTGCCGGCGGTCACGGCTCGCATGCAGGCCTCGCGCGATGCGTTGCATCGGATGCTCGCCGATTCGATCGAGGGACTGACCCTCAATGGTCATGCGCAACATCGCCTGCCCAACACGCTCAACGTCTCGTTTCCCGGCGTCGACGGCCGTGCGCTGCTGCATCGCGCCGAAGCCGTGGTGGCCGCCTCCGTCGGCTCGGCGTGCCACGCCGAAAGCGAGGAAGTGAGCGGCGTGCTTGCCGCCCTGGGCATTCCCTACGATCGCGCGCGTGGAGCCGTGCGGCTCTCCACCGGATGGCCAACCACCGAGGCGGATGTCGCTCGCGCCGCCCAGGCGCTGGTCCAGGCGTCGCGATAGGTATCATTGCCCTCACATTCAACAAGCCAGCGACGATTCATATGCGTCGCAGCGTTCCCACCTAGGAGGATTCCATGTCGACTGTCACCCCTGGCGTGCGCGCACGGCGCCGCACGATCGGCCTGCTGCTTTGCGCCTTCGTGCTCGGCGCAGTCTCGTCGTTGGCGTGGGGTCAGGCATGGCCAAGCAGACCCGTGCGACTGATCGTGCCGGCACCACCTGGATCCGCCCCCGATTTCCTGTCACGCACCGTTGGCGCCAAGCTCACCGAGATGTGGGGGCAGCCCATCCTGGTCGACAACGTGGTCGGCGCCTCCGGTCACATCGGCACCGAGCGCGTGGCCAAGGCGACACCCGACGGCTACACGCTGCTGTTCAACACGATCGGCCCGATCGCAGTGAACATCAATCTGTTCGACAAGCTGCCATTCGATCCGATCAAGGATTTCGTGCCGATCACGTTGGTGGCCAAGACGCCGAACATCGTCTGCGTCAATCCGAATCTGCCGGTGAAGTCGATTGCTGAGCTGGTTGCATACGTGAAGCAGAACCCCGGCAAGATCCGCTACGGCTCGGCAGGCAACGGCACCACGCCGCATCTGTCGGGCGAGCTGTTCAACGTCATGACCGGCAGCTCGATCGTGCACATACCGTACAAATCGAGCGCGCAGATGACCACCGATGCGATCAGCGGCCAGGTGGAGTTGATCTTCCACAACGCGCCGGTCGTGCTGCCGCACGTCAAATCGGGCTCGCTGCGCGGACTGGCGATCACCAGCAGCAAGCGTCATGATTCCGTACCCGATCTGCCGACGATGGTCGAGGCTGGCATTGGCGACTACGAAGTCACCGCATGGTTCGGCATTCTCGCGCCGACCGGCACGCCCGCTGGCGTGATCAGCAAGGTGCACGCCGACGTGGTCAAGGTGCTGGCGATGAACGACGTGAAGGAGCGCTTCGTCACCCAGATCGCCGAGCCGGTCGGCAACACCCCCGAGGAGTTCGGTGCGTTCATCCGCAGCGAAACCGCGAAGTGGGCAAAGGTCGTCAAGCAATCGAAGGCGAAAGTGGATTGAATCAAGCGCTGCCGCCCCAGACGCTTGGGGCGAGGGCATACGACCGTTCAGGCGTTCTTGGGCAACTCGGCGACCGACACGCCGCGATCAATCGCCGCGCACTTCGCATCTTCAGCCGCTGATTTCGCCTGCGCCAGCCGCAGCACCTCTTCAGCGCGATCTCGCGGCACGAAACACACGCCCGTGTCATCCGCCAGCACGATGTCACCGGCCGCCACGCGCACGCCGCAGATCTCGACCGTACCGTTGATTTCCACCGTCTCCAGACGCCACTTGCCGGTGAGGGGCGTGACCTCCGTGGACCAGATCGGAAAGCCGACGCGTCGCGAGTGCGCAATGTCGCGAATGCCACCGGCGATGATCGCACCCGCCTCGCCCTGGCGCTTGGCCGTGTGCGCGGAGATGCCGCCCATGTTCGATACCCCGGCCACGCCTTCGATGACGATGACGTCCCCCGCGGTGGCGAGGTTGTGCGCTTCGAACTCGGCCATCTTGTTGACGTGATCGCGGGCCGCCTCGTACGGATGCTCACGCTGCACGATGTTGCGGACGGTCAGCGCCGGGCCGACGATCACGCTCCCGGCTATCGTCGGTCGCAGCGCGCTCGCACCGAGCACGCCGGTAATGCCGAGCTCGTCCATGATGTCCGACACGATGCCGCTCGCATCCCCCAACGCCTGAAATCCCTCGATCAAGCCCGCCGGCGGGCGCGGCACGGCCAGCATGCGAATGCGCTCGCGCGCGATTTTTCCCGTCAGCTTCTTCTCAGTCATCGTCTCTCCTTGTTGCGACTGTGCGTGCCCGGCGTGCCGCGCCATGCAAGCGCGGACAAGCGGCGTCCCATGCGTTGCGGTTTGGCGACCCCGGCCACATGGCGTACATTACATCCGGCTGTTCGATACCTGTACCGGACCCGAACAGGTTCCGTACCGATCCCGCGCCGGTCGCACACCGGCACCGCACCAACCGCAAAGGAGCATCCATGAAGATTCTCTACTTCGATGATTTTCGCCTCGGCATTCTCAAAGGCGACCAGGTCGTCGACGTGACCAACGCAGTCAAAGACATTCCCCACACCGGCCCGCATAACCTGATCAGCGGACTCATCGAACGCTGGGACCAGTACAAGGCCAAGGTCGAGGCCGCCGCGGCCAGCGGCAAGGGCGTTCCGGTGTCGAGCGTGCGCATCCGCCCGCCTCTGCCCAAGCCGGTCAACATCGAGTGCATGGCGGTCAACTACATGGAGGACGGCACGCTCAAGGAGCCGGCGCCGATCAACGCGTTCCACAAATCGCCCAGTGCGGTGATCGGGCCGGGCGACACGATGGTGCTGCCCGATGTACCCGCCACGGTGTTCGAGGGTGAAGCCGAACTCGCGCTGGTGATCGGCAAGCGCTGCTCCAACGTCAAGCAGGCCGACGCGATGGACTACATCTTCGGCTACATGAACTTCATCGACGGCTCCGCGCGCGGTCTGCCGCCGGCGGGCAACGTGTTCTACCAGATGAAGTCGCGCGAGACGTTCTGTCCGATCGGCCCCTACATCGTCACCAAGGACGAGATCAAGGATCCGCACAAGCTGCAGGTCAAGCTCTGGAACAACGGCGTGCTGATGCAGAACTTCAACACCGACGACATGGCGCACAAAATCCCGCGCTGTATCGAATGGGTGAGTTCGATCCACACCATGGAACCCGGCGACATTCTGGCCACCGGCACCAACCATCGCGGCCTGAACCCGTTCATGGACGGCGACAAGATCGAACTCGAAGTCGAAGGCTGCGGCCGGCTCGCATTCAACATCCGCGACGAACTGAAGCGCACCTGGGACCGCACCACGCGTCTGCAGCACGCCGAGAAGAAACTCGAAGGCGCGCACACGCCGCAGACCGCCGGAAAGTACAAGAAGTAGGTTGCCGCCAAGCAAGCCGCAGATTACGTAGATTTGCGCAGTTCCTTCGCCAGCTGATCCTCCCGGACATCTGCGTTCATCTGCGAAATCTGTGGCTCAGTCTTTGGTTGCCTTCTGCCTCGATGCTTCCCGGCGCTGCGCGAACGCGACGAAGTAGTCGAGGCTCCCCGGGTTGCTCATCGAGTCGGGGTTGGCGACCTTGCTGATGTGCTGGCCGAGCAGCAGCTTCTTGATCGGCAGCTCCAGCTTCTTGCCCGACAGCGTGCGCGGCACTTCCTCGATCTGGAAGATGTCGTTGGGCACGTAGCGCGGCGACAGGCCGACCTTGATCTTGTCGCGGATGCGCGCATCGAGCGTGGCATCGAGCTTCATGCCCGGCCGCAGCACCACGAACAGCGGCATGTACGACTCGCGCCCCAGGTATTCCAGGTCGACCACCAGACTGTCGACCACTTCGGGCAGATCCTCGACCACCCGATAGATCTCCGCGGTGCCCATGCGGATGCCATGGCGCTTGATGGTGGCGTCCGAGCGCCCGTAGATCACCGAGCTGCCGCTCGCGCTGAATCGCACCCAGTCGCCGTGGCGCCACACGCCCGGATACACGTCGAAGTAGCTGTCGTGATAGCGCTTGCCGCCGGCATCGTTCCAGAAATAGAGCGGCATCGAGGGCATCGGCTCGGTCACGACCAACTCGCCCACTTCGCCCACGATCGACTTGCCGTCATCGTCGAACGCGTCGGCCTTCACGCCGAGGCATTTGCACTGCATCTCGCCGATCTCGACCGGCAGTAGCGCACAACCGCCGACGAACGCCGTTGCCGGATCGGTGCCGCCGCTGAGCGGTGCGAGCCACACGTCGCGCTTCACGTTGTCGTAGATCCATTGGTAGCCCTCGGGCGGCAACGGCGAGCCCGTGGAACCGATCCCGCGCAGCCGTTCGGTATTGCCGAGCTTGTTGGGCTGGACGCCGGCCTTCATGCACGACAGGAACAAGGCCGCGCCAGCACCGAACACCGTGGCGCCGGCGCGATCAGCGAAGCGCCACAACGTGCCCCAATCTGGCCAGCCCGGATTGCCGTCGTAGATCGCGATCGTCGAGCCGACCAGCAAGCCGGAGATATGCAGATTCCACATGAACCAGCTGGTGCTGGAGAACCAGTGGTAGACGTCGTCCGGACCGAGATTGGTGTGGAAGGCCATCAGTTTGCAGTGCTCGAGCACCATGCCGCCGTGGCCGTGCACCATCGGTTTGGGCACGCCGGTGGTGCCCGAGGAGTACACCACCCAGATCGGATGATCGAACGCCACCGGTTCGACCTGAAGCTTGGCCGAGCCCCGCACGATGTCCGACCAGGCTACCGCTTGCGTGAATCCGCTCGCGTCGACCGCCGCGCCCAGCCCGGGCACGAGCACGAGTTTCTCGACCGAAGGCAGCCCTGCCAGCAACTCGCTCACCACCTGGCGTCGATCGAACGACTTGCCGTTGTAGTGGTAGCCATCGACCGCGAACAGGATCTTCGGCGAGATCTGTTTGAATCGATCGAGCACGCTCACCGGCCCCATGTCGGGCGAGCACAGCGACCAGGTCGCGCCCAGACTCGCTGCCGCAAGAAAGGCGACGATCGTCTCGGGCACGTTGGGCATGAACGCAACCACCCGGTCGCCCGACTTGATACCCATGCCGCGCAACGCTGCTGCGACGTTGGCGACCTGCTGTTCGAGTTCGCCCCAGCCGATCGTGCGCATGGTGCCGGACTCGTTGCTCGCGATGATCGCCGGGCGAGTATCAGTGCGGTGACGAAACACCTGATCGACGTAGTTGAGCGTCGCGCCGGGAAACCATTCCGCACCGGGCATCTTGCGTGAGCCGAGCACGGTGCGATGCGGGCTGTAACCCTTGATGTCGAAATACGTCCAGATCGATTCCCAGAACGCGGGCAGATCGTCGACCGACCATTGCCACAGCGACGGGTAGTCACGGAAGTCGCGGCCGTAGCGCTCCTTAAGGAAGCGCATGTAGCCGGTGATCCGGGCCTCTCGCTTGAACGCTTCGGATGGATACCAGATGTTGCTCATATGTCCCTCGCTGCATCGACACTACGTCGCCAACCAAGCTCTCAGCAAACCATCCTGACGGTTCACCTGATGCCGTGATCATCTGCTCCGGCACCAGCGAATCCGCACTCGCGCTAGCGCCCCCAGAACTCCTTCGAGGCCAGCCGGGCGCCTTCGGCCATCGCCGCCAGCTTGGCGAACACGATCTGCGGATCGACCGCCGCTTGCCCCACCCAGGTACCGTAGCCGCAGTCGGTGCCGGCGATCACGCGCTCGCGTCCCACCAGATTGGCGTAACGCGCAATGCGCTGCGCCACCAGCTCCGGATGCTCGATGAAATTGGTCTTCGATTCGAGCACGCCGGGAATCAGGACCTTGTCTTCGGGTAGTTTCACCGTTTCGAATACCCGCCATTCGTGTGCGTGACGCGGATTCGCGGCTTCCAGCGAAATCGCGGTCGCACGCGCAGTAAACACCACCTCGACGATGTCCTTCAATGCCACGTCGTAGTGATGCGGGCCATCATAGTTGCCCCAGCACAGATGCAGCCGGATCTGCTCGGGCGCGATGTTGCGCGTGGCGTGATTCATCGCCTCGATGTGCACACGCATGCGTTTGCGGAATTCATCCAGGCTGAGGCTCGCGTACTGGATGTGCCGGCCCATGCCTAGATCAGGGCAATCGATCTGCAAAATGAAACCCGCCTTGGCCACGGTTTCGTACTCATGCCGCATCGCCTCGGCGATCGCTTCGATGTACGCGTCCTCGTTCGGATAGTGCGAGTTCTTGAAGAAGAGCGCGATCACGCCTGGTGACGCGGCACTCAGGAAACCGCCGCGGGTTTTCAGGCCCGCCATGCCGGCCTTGAGATTGTCGGTGTCGATCTCCGGTGCACGCTTGTCGGCGACGCCGATCGGGCCGTTGCAGCCCGGCGTCTTGCGGCGCGCACGACCCGGGTCGCCGAATACGCGTTTGGCCATCTCGGGAAAATCGGCGAGGTCCTGATACACCAGCGGTGTGCTGCTGCCGCCGAACCCTGCCAGCCGATCCTTGATGTAGGTGGCGTAACTGGGCTTGGACAACTCGCCGTCGTTGACGATGTCGACGCCGGCATCGACCTGCTTCTTCACCACCTCGGCCACCGCCGATCGGATGCGCGCGGCAAGCGCGTCGCGGTCGATCGGCACGCCCTCCTCCTTCGCGTACATCATGCGGATCAGATCGTCGGGACGCGGCAGGCTGCCGGTATGCGTGGTGAGGAATCGATCGGTGCTGCGAATCATCGGCACTCTCCGTAGTGTCGGGCGGAACGAAACAAAGCCGCCCCCGAGCGGCAGGGACGGCTTGAACTAAACGTCTTACATGGCCCGCAACGACTCGCGTGCGGGCCGGAACACGTCTTACATGGCCCGCAACGACTCGCGTGCGGGCCGGAACAACATCATTTACGCGAACGTGATGTCGTGATTCTTCAACGGCACCGAACGGATCCGCCGGCCGGTCGCGCGGAAGTATGCGTTCATCACCGCCGGCGCGGCCACGCAGATCGTCGGCTCGCCGATGCCGCCCCAGGTGTCGCCACCCGATGGCATCACGATCGTCTCGACCTGCGGCATCTCGCGGATGCGCATCGAGTTGTAGTTATGGAAGTTGGTCTGTTCGACCGCGCCGTCCTTGACCGTGCACGCCTGATAGAACAGCGCCGACAGGCCGTAGACGAACGAACCCGACACCTGCCGCTCGATCTGCGCCGGATTGACCGCGTAACCCGAGTCGGTCGCAGCGACGATGCGGTGCACTTTGATCTTCTTGCCGCCATCCGCCACCGAAACCTCGGCCGCGGCCGCGACATAGCTGTTGAATGCCTTCATCTGCGCCAACCCGCGGAACCGGCCGGCGGGCGCGGGCTTATCCCAGCCGATGCGCTCGGCCACCGCATTGAGCACCGCCAGATTCTTCGGATGTTTGGCCAGCAGCGCGCGTCGGAACGCCAGCGGATCCTGTCCGGCGGCGTGCGCCATCTCGTCCATGAAACTCTCGACGAAGAAGCAGTTCTGGTTGATGTTCACGCCGCGCCAGAACCCCGGCTTGATGTGCGGGTTGCGCATCGCGTGATCGATCAGCAGATTGGGCACGCTGAAGCCGATGGCATGCTCACCTTCGGCCGCGATCCCCTGGAACGTGAACGGGTCCATGCCGTTCTTGAGCAGGTTGGGGAACACGTCGGCAATGATCGACTGGCCCGACAGCCGCATGTGCATGCCGGTCAGATTGTTGTTCGCATCGAAGCCCGCGGTCATCTTGCACTTCATCACCGGGTGATAGCGGCCGTGCGTCATGTCTTCTTCACGGCTCCACAACAGCTTCACCGGTACGCCGGGCATCTCCTTGGCGATGAGCACCGCCTGACGCACGTAGTCGTGAAACGCCCCGCGCCGGCCGAAGCCGCCACCAAGGTGCACCTTGTAGACCTCAACACGGCTGGCGGGCAGGCCGGAAGCCTCGACGGCTACCGCAAACGCGGCCTCGCCATTCTGCGTCGGCCCCCAGCACTCGCACTTCTCCGGCGTCCAGCGCGCGGTGAAGTTCATCGGCTCCATCGGCGCGTGGTTCTGATACGGATAGTCGTAGACCGCCTCGATCTTCTTGGCAGCGCCGGCTAGCGCGGCTTTGACATCGCCGTTTTGCACGCCGACGAACGCTTCGGGCGCATCGAGACCGGCCTTCAGGATTCCGTCGATCGACGCGCTCGACACCTTGGCGCTCGCGCCCTCATCCCAAACCACCGGCAGTGCATCGATCGCGGTCTTGGCGTGCCACCAGGTATCCGCAACGACCGCGACGCCCGAATCGCCCACCTTCACGATCTTTTTGACACCTGGCATGCTCGCGACCTTGGCGGCGTCGAAGCTCTTGATCTTGCCGCCTTGCACCGGGCAATCGCGGATCGCCGCGTTCAACATGCCGGGCAGCTTCAGATCGGCGCCGTACACCTGTTTGCCGGTGAGCTTGTCGTAGGTGTCGAGCCGCTTGACCGGCTTGCCGATGAGCTTCCAGTTCTTCGGATCCTTGAGTGGCACGTCTTTCGGCGCTTCCAGCTTCGCCGCGGCTTCGGCCACTTTGCCGTAGGTGGTCTTGCGCCCGCTCGGGTTGTGCGTGATGACGCTGTTCGCCACCGAGCATTCGGCCACAGGTACTTTCCACTCGTTCGCCGCCGCTTGCACCAGCATCACTCGCGCCGCCGCGCCGCCTTTGCGCACGTATTCGTGCGACATGCGGATGCCGCGGCTGCCACCGGTGGAAAAGTCGCCCCAGACGCGCTTGCGCGCGACGCTCTGCCCCGGCGTCGGGTACTCGGTGGTCACCTTCGACCAATCGCACTCCAGCTCCTCGGCCACCATCTGCGCCAGACCGGTGAGGGTGCCCTGCCCCATCTCGGAGCGGGCGATGCGGATCACCACGGTGTCGTCGGGACGGATCACCACCCACGCATTGACCTCGGGCGAACCATCGTTGGCGCGTACCACTTCCGGCCCGAATGGCAGGCGCAGACTAAGCGCGAGCCCACCACCCACCGCCACCGACGTCGTGAGGAACGTACGGCGATTCATGTTCAGTTCGATCGTCATGGTTGCCCCTTCACGCACTGGCCGCGGCATGGATCGCCTTGCGCACCTCTTGGAAGGTGCCGCAGCGACAGATGTTGGTGATGCCCGCGTCGATATCGGCGTCGGTGGGCTTGGGTTTCTCGCGCAGCAGCGCCGCAGCGGCCATCAACATGCCCGCCTGACAGTAGCCGCACTGCGGCACGTCGTGATCGAGCCACGCCTGCTGCAGCTTGTTGAGCTTGCCACCCGTTGCCAGACCTTCGATCGTGGTGATGGATTTGCCAGCGACGGCGCTCGCGGGCACCGAGCATGAACGCATCGCGACACCATCGACATGCACCGTACATGCTCCGCACTGGGCGACGCCGCAGCCGTACTTGGTCCCAGTGAGACCGACGTTTTCGCGAATCACCCACAACAGGGGCGTAGTGGGTTCAACATCGACGTTGTGCGTCGTGCCGTTGATGGTCAGACGAACCATGGGAAGGGTGTCTCCTCGTTTGTTTGGGGTCCTGCCGGATTTGGGGGTCCTGCCGGATCGGGATGCCACCTCGGCGAGGCCAGAGGCGTGCGGTCAAGCGCCGGTACTGTATGCCCGCAGACTGCCCCTCGCAACTGGTTCACGCTCACCGCGAAACGTGACGGGGCGACCCAAGCTCGCCCGTCCGCGGTGGCCCGCAATCGCGGCGCGGACGCCCGCATACAATCCAGGCTTTCCGGAGAAACCCATGCTCGCGTTGTCATTGCCGTCGTCATCGTCGTCATGGTCCGCGACGTTACGAGGATTGATCCGATCCGCGGTCGGCTGCGCGGTGCTCACGGGGCTGAGCATCGACGCGTCGTTCGCTCAGACCTATCCGCAGCGCCCAGTCACGCTGGTTGCACCCTACCCGCCAGGCGGCCCGGTCGACATCGTCGCGCGCGTCATCGGCAAGAGCCTGTCGGCGAGTTGGAATCAGACGGTCGTAATCGACAATCGCACCGGCGCAGGCGGCAACATCGGCACCGAGTACGTCGTGCGCGCGGCACCCGATGGCCATGTCCTGCTCGTCAACACTGGTGCGCTGCTGATCTCGGCAATCGTCGCGAGCAAGCTGCCATTCGACCCGATGCGCGATCTTGCGCCAGTTACCAAGATCGGCTTCGCACCGGCGCTGCTGATGGTGAGCGCCAAGAGCCCATTCAAGTCTGTCGGCGATCTGATCGCCTTCGGCAAGGCCAACCCCGGCAAGCTCAGCTTCGGCTCGCCGGGCAACGCGACCTCGCTGCACCTGTGCGCGGAGATGTTCAAGACGTTCGCCGGCTTCGATGCGTTGCACGTGCCGTTTCGCGGCAGCGCGCCTTCGGTGACCGCGCTGGTGGGCGATCAGATCCACCTCCATTTCGACGCAATGCTCTCCGGCCTGTCGCACTCGAAGGCCGGCACGCTGCGCGCTCTTGCGGTATCGACTGCGAAGCGCTCGCCGCAGGCGCCGGATATTCCGACCATGGTCGAAGCGGGTGTCGCCGGCTACGACGCCTCGATCTGGTTCGGGTTGTTCGCGCCGGCGGCAACACCTCCGGCGGTGCTCGAGCGCCTCGCCCGCGATCTGCAGCAGACCCTCCAGCAACCTGACGTCAGGAAACAGCTCGAAAGCACCGGCTTCAACATCGTCGGCAATACCCCCAAGGAGCTGGCCCAGGAGATGGCCAACGAGTCGAAAATGTGGATCGACGTCGTGCGCAGGACCGGCGTCAAGAGCGAGTGACGCGCCCATGAGACTGGCCCGCTGGACGTTGCACCCGATCCGGTTGCCGTACTTCCGTACCATCCGTTGGGCCGAGGTCGCGGAAGACGCCGCCGATTTCCTGCTGCTCGAACTCGAAAGCGACACCGGCGCACGCGGCATCGGCGAGGCGACCGTCAAACCGACATGGTCGGGCGTGACCCTGCGCTCGCTCGCGGTGGCCCTCGAAGAACTGTTCCTGCCGCGGCTGGCGACACTCGATCTCGACGACGCCGATGCACTCATCGACGCCTATCGCGCCATCCCCGAAGGGCGTGCCGCGAAAGCGCTGATCGACAACGCGTGCTGGGATCTGCGCGCGAACGCGACAGGCAAGCCACTGCACCAACTGCTGGGCGGCAGTGCGCAGGTCGAGGTGTCGTGCACATTGACGCGTGCGGCGCCCGCAACGATGGCAAGCGAAGCGGCTGAGCTGATCGCCGCGCATGGCTTCCGGACGATCAAGTTCAAGGGCGGGCAAGGATTCGATACCGACTTCGCCGGACTGGCGGCGGTGCGCAACGCGGTCGGGCCCGACGTGCGCATCTACGTCGACGCCAACTCGTTCTACGACGCAGCGCGCGGCACCGAGTACAGCAAACGCCTGGCCGACGTCGGCGTGTTTCTATCGGAGGATCCGTATCGGCTCGCGCCTGACCGGCAGTTCGAGCAGGCGCAGCAGGTCAGCCCGATCCCGATCCTGGTCGACTCGCCCGCGGCGGGTGTTGCGGAGGCCGCCATGTTCCTGGATCGCGGCGCGCGAGCGATCGCCATCAAGCCGGCGCGAGTGGGCATCACGATCGCACACCGAGCCGCCAGATTGGCACAAGAGCGCGGCGCCGGAGTGGTCGTGGGCCTGTACAGCGAGTCGACGCTCGGCACGCTCGCCCCGCTCGCGTTTCACTCTTCGCTCAGCAACGCGCTGGCGCCGGCCGAATGCACGTTCTTTCTCGGTCTGCGCGATCGCATCACCCATGCACCGCTCGAAGTCCGCCAAGGCACGCTCGCGCTGCCTGAGTGCGCCGGCTATCACGGCCTGGTCGACTGGGGTCGCGTCCAACGGTTTCGAGCCGCGTGACGCTCGTTCGCAAGCAACCCGAGTCGGCGCTCGCGGTTCACCCGCAACACCGGAGTCATCGATGAAGGTCTACGTCGTTCCCGTCACGCCCTTCCAGCAGAACTGCTCGCTCATCGTGTGCGAGCAGACGCAGCGCTGCGCCGTGGTCGACCCCGGCGGCGATCTCGATCAGATCGAAGCGGCGATCGCGCAGAGCGGTGCCACGCTGGAGAAGATCCTGCTCACGCATGGCCACCTCGATCACTGCGGCGGCACCGCTGAACTGCGCCGCCGCAGCGGCGTACCGGTCGAAGGCCCGCAACGCGAGGAGCGGTTCTGGATCGAGCAGTTGCCGACGCAAGGCGCCAAATTCGGATTCGGTGAACTCGAAGCGTTCGAGCCGGACCGCTGGCTCGAAGGCGGCGATTCGGTTCGCGTCGGAAACATCGAATTCGACGTGCGCCACTGCCCGGGCCACACACCGGGTCATATCGTCTTCGTGCAGCGCGAACACAAGCTCGCCTTCGTCGGCGACGTGCTGTTTCAGGGGTCGATCGGCCGCACCGATTTCCCGCGCGGCGATCACGCCACGCTGATTCGCTCGATCACCGAACAGCTATGGCCGTTCGGCGACGACATCACGTTCGTGCCGGGCCATGGGCCGACTTCGACCTTCGGCGAAGAGCGTCGGTCCAATCCGTACGTGGCCGATCGCGTGCTCGATGCCGCCAAGCGCGGTGGGCGCACGTAGGAAACCTCCGAATAACCAATCGCGTTGATGCGAAGGGCGCGAAGCTACCGCGAGCCCGAAGCCGCGCGTTTGACTGCCTCTTCACGCGCGGCGCGGACCTTCTCGTTGGTCTGGTTGAACAGCAATTCGCGCCGTGCCTTTTCCTCCTCGGGCGTGAGTTTGCGTTCGCCCCATTCCTTATGCACGGCCGCGCCCTTCTGCACCGCCGGCCGCGCCTCGACCGCGTCGACCCAGCGCTTCAGATTCGGAAACTTGCCCCACGCCGTTTCGTCGATCCGCTGCGGAATGAGCCGTGCCCACGGCCAGGAAAGCATGTCGGCAATCGAGTACTCGCCGGCCAGGTACTGGTTGACCGAGAGCTGCGCGTCCATCACCCCGCATAGCCGGTCGACCTCGCCCACGAAACGCTTGATGCCGTAGACGAGCTGGCTCGGATCGTCGGTGATGTTCTTGGCGTAGTTCTTGAAGTGATTGGCGTTGCCCATCATCGGCCCGAGATTGGCCATCTGCCAGTAAGCCCACTGGAGCACGTTGTAGCGGGCGGCCGGCGCCTTGGGCAGGAACTTGCCGGTCTTGTCGGCGAGGTATTCGAGAATCGCGCCCGACTCGAAGATCGCGAGCGGTTTGCCGCCACCCATCGGATCGTCGTCGATGATGGCCGGCATGCGGTTGTTGGGGCAGATCCGCAGGAAGTCGGCCTTGAACTGATCCCCTGCACCAATATCGACGGCGTGCACGCGATAGGGGATCCCGCACGCCTCCAGCATGATCGTCACTTTGATGCCGTTGGGCGTGGGCCAGTAGTACAAATCGATCATTACGGTCTCCTTTGCTGCGGTTGTGGTGCGCATGCAGGCGCGGGTCAGTCCTCGAGATTCTCCTTGGCCATCTCGACGTCCAGCCGCTCCATCGCGTCCAGCGGCTTGCATGCCGCGGCTTCCTTGTAAAGCGATTCGGCCTGCGCCATCTTGCTCTTGCCGAACATCATCACCAAGCCATTCGCATACTCGATGCGCGCGATGGCCGAATCGGGGTTGAGCTTGATTGCGCGCTCGAAGTGTTCGACCGCGGTTTCTTTTTTCGCACCATAGGTGAGCCCACCCAGCGTCGCCCCGACCTTGTCGATGATCTCGGCGTGGTAGGCCCCGAACGCGATGTGCGCATCGGCGTGCTTGGGATCGAGTTCCAGCGCCTTGGTCAGGCTGTTCTTGATCTTTCCCCCCAACCCCTCGGCCAACGCCTTGGTGATCGACGTCTCCTGACTGTAACGACCCAGCGCGGCAGCGTGCAGGTAGTAGGCATTGACATTCTTCGGGTCGGCTTTGATCGCTGCCTCGGCACGCTTGGCAATCTCCTCGAAGATGGCCTGCTTGGCGGCCGGCTTCTTCTCGAGATAGGTCGCGTACACCACCGCTGCCTTGTTCGCGGCAGTCATGCCTGAGCTGCCCGTCTTCAGGCCCACCGCCACGGCTTTCTCGAACTCACCCTGGTGGTAGAGCTGCCACGCCTCCTGCACCGCCTCGTCTTTGGGGAACGGCTCGTGATCGCCGCGATGCAGTCGATCCCAATGCTTCTTCAAGCCCGCCGCGTCGTACACGTACGCCTTGTCCGCGTGCGGAAATTTGCTCCAGGCCGCCTTTGCCATTCATCGCTCCTTTTTTCTCGCTTCGCCGCGCCGACCGGCGCAGGCTATCTCCTGATGTACTCGTCTGCCAGTTTCAGAAAGAGCTCCCGCCCCTTGCCGCGCAGGTAAGGGGCCACCAGCACGAGTGATTGGTAGGCCCCGCGCGCCAGCACCTGATCGGCCTCGAAGTGCCGCGGATCGCGCGCGTACGCGTACGACAGCCAGTAGGTGACGACGAGGGTGAGATTGGTCGCCAGATCGTCGGGCGAGACGAGCTCGAGGTCCATCTCGCCGCTTTCACCCAGACCGGCGCAAAGCACCCGTACCGCTCGTACCTTGTCCGCCAGAATCGACTTGAAATACACCTCGATGGTCCGGTTGCGCGTCAACATGTCGTTGATGTCGCGATACAGGAACCGGTACTTCCAGATCGTCTCGAACAGCACGTGGATGAACAACCACACGTCTTCGATCGAGGTTGCACGCCCTTCACTCACGTTCAGGATCGCGCTGATTTCCTTGCGGAAGGCCGCGAAGATTTCGTTGACGATCTCGTCCTTGTTGCGGAAGTGATAGTAGAGATTGCCCGGGCTGATGTTCATTTCCTCGGCGATCATCGTCGTGGTGACGTTCGGTTCGCCGAATTGATTGAACAGCGCCAGACTCACCTCGAGCGTGCGTTCACGCGTGCGGCGTTTGCGTTTCGGCGCGGTCATGGGACGAGGGCGGGACGCGATGCGATACGGTCAGGATAGCACCTTCGTTTCGCCGCACGCCGATGCGTGGTGCATGTCGATGCGAGCGCGGAGCCGATGCCGCTCAATGACGCCAGTGCGGATCGCGAGGCCGATGCGGCCCAATTGGGTCGATGCAGCGCTAACGTGACGAAGCCCGCGACATCGCTCCCGCGGGCCTCCCGAAATCGAACTGCAACAGCAGCTTGAGGCGCGCGCCCGCCAGGCGAGCGCCACAGTCGCCCTCGTCAGCGCTTTGCCGCGCGTCGGACGGGCTTCTTCGCCTCGCCGGTCAGCTTGCGAACGCTGGCGTTCAGCTCTTCGATCTGCTTGGCGAGCGCCTGGATGTCGCGATTGGTCGGCACTCCGAGCTTGCCGAGCGAACGGGCCACGCGATCCTCGAATACCTGTTCGAGCTTGTCCCAGGTTTGCGTCGCTTTGCCGCTCGCTTCGCCGGCGGCCTTGCCGACTTGCTGCGTGAACTGCGCGATGCGCGCCTCGGCGACCTTGCGCGTCTGCGATTCCATCGAGCGCCCTTCCTTCACCAGCGCCTCGAATACCTTGCCGCCTTCTTCCTGCGCCTTGGAGAAGGCGCCCAGTCCGGCCAGCCAGATCTGCTGCGCCGAATCGCGAATGGTTTTGGACAGATTCTTGTCTTGGCTTTCGCCAGCCAGTTCCTTGAGCTTCTTGACCATGGATCATCTCCTATCAGATTCGATTCGATCGGGTTCGCCGGAGAACCACCGTGCCGCCGCGAACCGCCCGCTGCGACCGAACTTCTGCGGACCGCCTCACGGGCACACTCCACTGCTTGCACTGCAACCCACTACGGCAAGCAGTCTACGCAACCGATTTAGAGCCGGGCTCCTAAAGTGCTAGAGGCGCGCGCCCAATAGTGCCCGCTTGATGCCGACTCAGTGCCCTCCGTGACATCGAAGCCCCCGCGCAGATCGGCACAAACCTCAACCGTATAATCGGACTCACTCGATCACACAACGACCGCACCCCAAGGAGGAAGTCTGCAATGAGCTACTTCGTCACCGGCGCATCGGGTTTCATCGGCAAGCGTCTGGTCAGGAAGCTGCTGGAGCGCAAAGGCAGCGTCGTCTACTTCCTCACGCGCGAGAAAAGCGCCCGGCGGCTGGCCGCGCTGCTCGACTACTGGGGTGTCGACAACAAGCGTGCGATCCCGATCCAGGGTGATCTCACCAGCGCGAAGCTTGGTGTCTCGCCCGCCGATCGCAAGCGGCTCGAAGGGCACATCAAGCACTTCTTCCACCTGGCAGCCGTGTACGACCTGAAGGCCGACGCCGAGCAGCAGATCGCGGTCAACGTGGCCGGAACGCAAAACACCGTCGAATTCGCCAACGACATCAAGGCCGATTGCTTCCATCACGTCAGCTCGATCGCGGCCGCCGGTCTGTTCGAGGGCATCTTCCGCGAGGACATGTTCGAGGAAGCCGAAAACCTCGACCATCCCTACTTCCAGACCAAGCACGATTCCGAGGGCATCGTGCGCAAGAGCGTCAAGGGCGCCTGGCGCATCTACCGCCCAGCGCTGGTGGTTGGCGACTCGCACACCGGCGAGATGGACAAGATCGACGGGCCCTACTACTTCTTCAAGCTGATCCAGCGCATGCGTCAGATGCTGCCGCCGTGGATGCCCACGATCGGCATCGAAGGCGGACGCGTGAACATCGTGCCGGTCGACTTCGTGGTGAACGCGATCGACCACATCGCCCACGGACGCGGCCATGACGGCAAATGCTTTCACCTCGTCGATCCGATGCCCTATCGCGTCGGCGATGTACTCAACATCTTCGCCAAGGCCGCGCACGCACCAGCAATGGCGATGCGCGTCAATGCGGCACTGCTCGGCTTCGTTCCCAAGAACATCAAGAAAGGGATGATGGCGCTCACGCCGGTGCGGCGCATCCGCAACGCGGTGATGAAAGACCTTGGTCTGCCCGACGACATCCTCACGTTCGTCAACTACCCCACCCGCTTCGATCAGCGCGAAGCCGAGAAGGCGCTCAAAGGGTCAGGCATCAGCGTGCCGCGCCTGGAAGACTATGCATGGCGACTGTGGGACTACTGGGAACGGCATCTCGACCCGGATCTGTTGATCGACCGCACGCTCAAGGGCCAGGTGCGTGGCAAGGTGGTGCTGATCACCGGTGGCTCCTCGGGCATCGGCCTGGCTGCCGCACACAAGATCGCGGCAGCCGGCGCCACCACGCTGATCGTCGCTCGCGATCCGGACAAGCTCGCCGAGGCGAAGAAATCGATCGAAGCGGCCGGCGCTACCGTGATCACGTACCAAGCCGACGTCGCTGACGAAGCCGGGTGCGCCAAACTGGTCGAATCGATCACCAAGCAGCATGGCGGCGTGGACATACTGATCAACAACGCCGGCCGCTCGATCCGGCGCGCGATCGAGAACTCGTACGATCGCTATCACGATTTCGAGCGCACGATGTCGGTGAACTATTTCGGCGCCCTGCGGCTAACGCTCGGCCTGCTCCCTGGCATGGCGCAGAAGCGGCGCGGCCACGTCATCAACATCTCGTCGATCGGCGTGCTCACCAATGCGCCGCGATTCTCGGCCTACGTGGCCTCGAAGGCGGCGCTCGATGCGTTCGCACGTTGCGCGGCCTCCGAATACGCCGACGTAGGGATATCGTTCACCACGATCAACATGCCGCTGGTGAAAACGCCAATGATCGCGCCGACAAAGCTCTACAACAACATCCCGACGCTCACGCCGGAGGAAGCTGCCGACCTGATCGTGCAGGCGATCGTCTACAAGCCGATGCGCATCGCCACGCGGCTCGGCATATTCGGCCAAGTGCTGCACGCGCTGTTGCCGCGGGTGGCGCAGATCATCATGAACACGACCTTCCGCATGTTTCCCGACTCGGCGGCAGCACAAGGACGCAAGGATGGCGAAGCGCCAGCAGCTACTGCTGATCAGATTGCGCTCGGCCAGCTCATGCGGGGGATCCACCTGTAGCCGGCTCGCAACGCGCTTTGGATTCCCTCGTCCCGTCCGCGCGACGGGGGGAGCGCCGCGTGGCTCAGTATTTGATTTCAGCCAACACGCGCTCGAACACCTTGCGTGAGGCGGTAAGGCTCAGGTGTCCGATGCCACTCAACGCGATGCGTGCCATGCCATCGAGCGTCGCGTTCTCGTGCGGACTGACGAGATTGTCGTCGTACGTGAACACCGCGGTCGCCTCGCCCAGTGGCGGCCGATTCGCTGGGTCGGCCATCCACGCGCTATCGGAGCGCATCTGGCGCGCGTTCTCGCCCAGTCCGAGCACCGCGAGCGCCGTGCCTTGATGCGGCGTGCCTAGTGTGAACACCTTGCCTAAACGCGCGCCGCCGCACCGGCGGACATAGGCGCGCGCTACCAAGCCCCCCATGCTGTGACAGACCAGATGAATCGGTCGCCCGGGATACTGTCTGGTCAGTGCATCGATGCGCGCCTCCAGCGCCTGCGAGATGCTCGCCAGATCATCGAAGAGCGGCTCCAGAGAGACCGTGTGAACGTCGCATCCGGCCGCGTCGAACCAGCGCACGTATCGCGCCCAGACCCCGCCGTTGCAAGCGTAGCCGTGCACGAGCAGGACCAACGGACGAGGCATTGCCGATGGGTCGCTCGGCGAGAGCGTGTCGGGCGTGAGATTGTCGGGCGCTCGGTTGCCTGTCTCGCGAATCGCAACTGGAGCCCCCTCACGGACGAACCGCAACGGGCGTGCCTGATACCACGCGTACGCGACACTGAACACCCATGCCTCACGCAGCACGGCCGCGATCCACTTCAGGACCGATATTCTGAACTCGCCTGGTCGCGGCCGCGCTGCGGAAGCCGCGATGAGAAACGACAATGCATTCAGAAGCACGCGCAGACCGAACCAGCCACCGATGACGACGCAGCCGATCGCCGCAGCCCACGTCCAGGATCGCGTGGTGACGAGCCAAGCGGCAACCGCGAGCCAGATCAGTGCCTCGGCGAAATTCCAGATCCGCAGGAAACGAGCAAGCATGGTCCGGACGTGTTGTCGTTAGTGAAGGGCCCGATAGTGTGCCGAGCAAGCACGGCACACCCTATCGCACCGCACAGGCATTGCGGCAGCCGCTTTCTAGAGCCGAACCTCTAAACTACCCGCATCTCTATCGACCCCGAGTCCGCGGATTGCATTAGCCTTTCACCATGGATCGCAAGGAGATTCTCGAGCACATCCGCTCGCATCATTTCGCGGCATTGAAGTATCGCCGCGCAACCAGGCACGTAAACGTGCAGCAGCGCGAATTGCTGCGCGCTTGGCAAGCCCAGCGGCTGGCCAAGACGTACGCCGATCTGCTCGCGCAGCCGCGCTATCACGCCGCGGCGGAGTTCTTTCTCTCCGATCTGTACGGCACCGGTGATCTCACCAAGCGCGACGAGCAGCTCACGCGCGTGCTGCCCACGATGGTCAAGATCGCGCCGCCGCAGGCACTCGAGCCGCTCGCGCTCGCGGTCGAGGTCGATGCGTTGACCGAATGGCTCGATCACTCCCTGGGCAAGTCACTGTTCGAGAACGGCGCGGGTGAGTCGGCCGAGTCGATCACCACCACCCGCTACAGCGCCGCATACCGCGCTTGCGACAACCGCGAGGAACGCACGCGGCAGATCGACATGATCATCCGCGTCGGCGAGAAGCTCGACCACATGTCGCGCGTCCCGATGCTCTCGACAACGGTGCGCATGATGCGCGGGGTCGCGAACAGCGCCGGCTTCGGCGAATTGCAGTCGTTTCTGGAGCGTGGGTTGGCCGCCTTCCACAAGATGCGCGGCCCCAACGAATTCCTCGAGCTCGTCAGGGCGCGGGAGTTGCGCATCATGGATCAGCTGTTTCGCGGCGCGGCGCGTCCGTTCGCGTTCGAATAAAGCACCTGCGCGGTTTGGCTCTCGCGCCCCCGTACCTCGCTACGTGCGGGCCGCGAATTCCGGATAACGCACGCCCTCGCGCTTGATCTGCGCGACCAGTTCCAGCTCCCATGACAGGTATTCGCGCATCGCGTCCTGGCCGCCCGCCATGCGTTCGTACGGTCGATACCAGACATCATCGTGCGCATCGAGCATGCCGTCTTCGCCGGTTTCGATTGCATGCCCCGCCGCGCGCCACGCTTCGAGCCCGCCTTGAAGAACGAGCATCTCGCGATCAGGTAGAAGCCTCGCGGCGTCGCTGGCAGTCAATTGCGCGAGCCGCATGTCAGGCGACATGAACACCACCGCCCGCTCCAACGCGGATTTGGCGAGCGAATCGCCGATGCGCGAACGAATCACCCAGTAAGCGCCCGGCACGTGGCCCTTGCGGAACGCGATGCTGGTTCCCAGATCAACCACGCTCGCCGCACGAGCCTCGCGCAACGCGCGTAGCTCGTCCACGTCAATCGTTCGCGGCTCCGGCTCCAATCGCGGAGAAGGCGCCGGCTCCGGTGCGCGCATCTGAGTCGCGTCGACACCGTCGAGCACGAACACGTCGCTCAGCCCCATCTGCCGCAGCCACGACGCTGTCATGACCGCTCGCACGCGATCGGTATCCATGAGCACGAGTCGGGCCCCTCGCGTGGCGACGTAGGCGTCGGTGGCTTGAACCAGCTGACCGCCGGGCGCATTGACGAAGCCCGGAAGCGTTCCGGCTTGGAACTCCGCCGGGTCACGGACATCGAGCAGATAGAGCGATCGCTGCTCCGCCTCAGCGCGAAATCGCTCCAGCTGCGTGGCACCGACGCGCGACACGCCGAACCGCTCAGCCACGCGACGCGCGGCGCTTTGTGCCTGCCTGAGCGCATCAGGCATCGGAACTGGCGCCATACGCGTATTGCCGTGCTCGAGCTCGAAGCCCGCAAGCTGCCAGCCCATGGTGCCGTTCCGCAGCGCGACCACGGCGTTAGGCACACCGGCGTTGATCAACGACTGGGCACCGATGATCGAGCGCGTCCGCCCGGCGCAATTGACCACGACCGTCGTCGACGGATCGCGCGCGACCTCGTGGACCCGGTAGACCAGTTCCGCGCCAGGGCAATCGACCCCGCCAGGAATGTTCATCAGGTTGTACTCATCCATCGGCCGACTGTCGAGGATCACCATGCGCTCGCCCGCGTCGATGCGCCGTTTGAGCTCCTCAGCCGGAATCGAGGGCGTCTCCTCGCGATGCTCGACTAGTTCGCCGAATGCCTTGCTCGGCACGTTCACGCCGGTGAAGACTTCGTAGCCTGCGCGTCCCCAGGTGGAAACCCCGCCTTCGAGGATCGAAACATCCGCATAGCCGAACCGCCTCAACACCTCGGCCGCCCGCTCTGCGAGCGCTTCATCGTCATCGCACAGCACGATCGGCGTCGCCTTGCGCGGAACGAGCCGCTCGATATTCAGCTCGAGCAGGGACAACGGCGCCGAGCAGGCGCGAAACAGGTGTCCGCGCGAGAACACGCCTTCCTCGCGGACGTCGAGCACTGCCAATTCGCCTTCACCATCGATCCTTGCACGCAGCTCGCGCGGCGCGATCCGACGTGGTTGATTCTGTTCGGACGAAACCATGCCTCTCCTTTTCATGCCTCGATTGGGTGGGCTTTCAGCCGAGTTTGCTTGCAGATCGACCCAGGTCGCTCGTTCGCATGCTCCAAGCAGTTACCATTGTCGCATTGCCCCAGTGTCCCGCTGCCTACCTCGTTCCGACCGAACAGCGCCTCAACGCGATGGCTTCAATCGTCCTGTCGACGCTCAACGCACGCTATATCCACGCGTCGCTCGGGCTGCGCTACCTGCTCGCGAACCTGGGTCTACATCAGCCCGAGACGCGGCTGCTGGAATTCCAGATTCAGCAGCAGCCGGCGCAGATCGCCGAGCGCATTCTCGCCGAGTCGCCGGCCATTGTCGGTTTCGGCGTCTACATCTGGAACATCACCGAGACCACGCAGGTCGTTGCGATTCTCAAGCGCGTGCGCCCCGATCTGGTTGTGGTACTCGGCGGTCCGGAAGTGAGCTACGAGTGCGACGAGCAGCGCATCGTTCAACTGGCCGACTACGTGATCACCGGCTGGGGCGACGTGAGCTTTCTCGAACTCGTCGATGCCGTGCTCGCGGGTGCCCGCCCTCCTGGCAAGATCATCACCGGCAAGCAGCCCGCGCTCGATGCGATCGCGCTGCCGTACGCGCACTACAGCGACACCGACATCGCCCAGCGACTCATCTACGTCGAGGCCTCGCGCGGCTGCCCGTTCAAGTGCGAGTTCTGCCTGTCGTCGCTCGACAAGACCGCCTGGCCGTTCGAGCTCGATGGCTTCCTCGAGGCGATGGGCACGCTCTACGATCGCGGCGCGCGGCACTTCAAGTTCGTCGATCGCACGTTCAACCTGAACGTCGCCTCCAGCCTGCGGATTCTCGAATTCTTCCTCGAGCGCATGGATGAACGTCTGTTCGTGCATTTTGAAGTGATCCCGGATCATCTGCCCGATCCACTCAAGGCTGCGATCGTGCGCTTCCCGACCGGTCGGCTGCAGTTCGAGATCGGCATCCAGAGCTGGAATCCGCAGGTGCAATCGCTGATCAGCCGCAAGCAGAATAGCGATCGAACGGAAGCGAACCTGCGCTGGCTGCGCGAGCAAACCGGTGCGCACATTCACGCCGATCTCATTGCGGGCCTGCCGGGCGAGTCGCTCGACAGTTTCGCCGCGGGGTTCGATCGGCTCGTCGCACTGCAGCCGCACGAGATCCAGGTCGGCATCCTGAAGCGCCTGCGCGGTACGCCGATCGCCCGCCATACCGAAGCATTCGATCTGCGCTTCAATCCAGACCCGCCGTACAACATCCTGGCCAACGCGGAAATCGACTTCCTGACAATGCAGCGCGTGCAGCGCTTCGCGCGCTACTGGGACCTGATCGGCAACTCCGGCCGGTTCCAGCGCACCCTCGCCACGCTGCTGCACGACACCCCGTTCGCGCGATTCATGCAGCTTTCGGACTGGCTGTGGGAGCGCACCGGGCAGACCCACGCGATCGAACTGGACCGGCTGTTCGACCTTGTCTTCGAGAGCGCCCGCTTGTGCTTCGGCCTCGACGAGCCGACGCTTCGAGCGAGCTTGGCGGCCGACTATGCAGCCAGCGGTGCACGAGGCGCACCGCGCTTTCTCGCTCAGTCGCCCGATCGCGAACTCACGCGGAAGGCCGCGCGAGAATCGAAAGCGGAAGCGGACTCGCCAACGATCCCGGCTTCGAACGCTGGAGCCAACGTGCAGTCGGACGCGCGTTCGAAGTTGAAAGCGTCCAACACCACTCGCCAGGCGCGCCACGCACGCTGAGCGACGCGCAACGCATCGGCCCCGCTCGCGCTAGCGACGCTGCGCGATCTCGTCGAGCACCGGCAGCAGCGCGTCGATGAAGGCCGGCGGGTTCTCGCTCATCGGAAAGTGCCCCAGCCCGGGCATGATGCGCACCTTCGCGCCGGCGATGTTGTCGGCGGTCTCGCGCGTGTCCTGCGGGCTGCACGAGTAGTCGTACTCACCGGTCAGGAAATAGTACGGCGCCACCTTCGTGTCGATGCGCTTGACGCGTTCGCGATAGTCGCCGTCGACCTGATAGAAATACAAATCACCGCGGAAGATCCCCGGTCCGCCCTGCATGTAGTGCCACAGCGTCTCCCAACGTTCGCGCTCCGGACTGTCGGGACACATCAGGCCCATCACGGTGGCGGCGGAGGCGATCTGGCCGTTGACCTCCGGATGCGTGAGCCAACTCGGGTCGTAGTAGCGCGGCGTGTTCGCAGCGGATTGCAACCCGACGATCGCACGGAACTTCGCTGCATGCTCGAGCGCCAGGTTGAGGCAGATGCGTCCGCCGATCGAGCAGCCCATGACCACCGGCCGATCGAGCTGCAGCGCCTGCATCACCGCGAGAATGATCCGCGTGTACGACTGGCTGGTGAGCTGGTACTCCTCGAGCTGCCATCCGGCCGGCGGCGAACTCTTGCCATGCCACGGCAGATCGAACGCGATCACCCGATAGCGCGACGTGATGCGCGGCTCGTTTAGAAGGCCGCGAAACTGGCGCGAATCGGACCCTGCGGTGTGCAGGCACAACAGCGGGATACCTTGCCCCGCTTCCTCGAAATACACGCGATGCATCCGGCCGTCGTGCTCGAAGCGCACGTAGCGGCCCACGATGGGTTCGATCTGCGCGTTCATGATAGGTTCGCCTGCGCGCGTAGTCGCTGCAGCACCAGCTTCAGGGTGAGCTGATGGGCGAAAAACTTGCGCGTGTCTCCGGTGAGACCGATCTCGCCGCGCCGGAAGAACGCGAACACATCCTGGTCGCCGGGCGCAGGCTTCGCTGCGGCAAACCGTGCCCACGCGGCTGCGGTGCCGCTCAACGCGAAGTCACACTGCGGCATCACGAATGGTCCGTTCGCGATGGCAGCAACGCGTCCATCGACGATTTGAATGACCCGCTCCTCGTCGCCACTGCGAATCAGCACGCGAAAGCTCGCGCCCCGCGCAAACCGCGCAACAAGCGCATCGTCGTTGACGCGCTCGGCCAGCCCTTGCCAATGCACACGCTCCTCCTGATGAGAACCCGGTGCGGCCGATGGTAGCAGCGGCGCTCCAGGGCGTGCACCGGGAGAGCGCTTGACTTTCGCGGCGGCGGAACGCGCCCCCCTCGGCGTCCTGCGGTGCTGCCGCGAGCGGTAGAATCCTGCCCATCTGCGGCGTGCGCACCGCCTTCTTTACTGTGCCGCCGCCACGAACCTTCTTCGCGATTCCAACGACCGGGAGTTCCCCATGACCATGCCATTCCGCGCCGACCATGTCGGCAGCCTGCTGCGCCCCCGCGAACTGCACGATCTGCGCGAGAAAGTGCGCGAAGGCAAGGAGACGGCCGCCAATCTCAAGCTGGCCGAAGACCGCCTGATCCGGGATGTCGTCAAGCTGCAGGAAAGTATCGGCCTGCCCTCGATCACCGACGGCGAGTTCCGTCGCGACTGGTGGCACATCGACTTTCTGCACGGCTTCGACGGCGTGGAACTCGGCCATGCCGACGTATATGGCGATGCCAAGTTCAAGACCAATCACGAGCAACCGCCGACGATGATGGTCAAGAACAAGATCCGGCGTACCAAGCCGAGCATGCTCGAGCACTTCACCTTCCTGAAATCGGTGATGTCCAAGGGCGTTCCGAAGTTCACCATGCCCTCGCCCGCAATGCTGCACGCCCGGGGCGATCGCGCCGCGCTCGCGGCCACGTACCCCAAGCTCGACGAATTCTGGGCCGATCTGACCAAGGCGTACCGCGAGGAAATCGCCGACCTGTACAAGGCCGGCTGCCGCTATCTGCAGATCGACGACACGACGATCGCGATGTGGGGCGATCCGAAAGTGCGCGAACAGTTCCGCAAGCTGGGCGATGATCCGGAGAAGGACGCCGCGATGTACACCGAAGCGGTCAACGCGGCGATCTCACAGGTGCCCGATGACATGACCGTCGCGATCCACACCTGCCGCGGTAATTTCCGCAGCACCTGGCTGGCGAGCGGCGGCTACGCCGATTTCGTCGCCGAACGCGTGTTCAAGGGGCTGGACGTCGACGCGTTCTTCCTCGAGTTCGACGACGAGCGTTCCGGCGGCTTCGAACCGCTGCGCTTCGTCCCCGAAGGCAAGAAAGTCGTGCTCGGTCTGGTGAGCTCCAAGAAAGCGGAACTGGAAAGCAAGGATGAACTGAAGCGCAGAATCGAAGAAGCGGCCAAGCACGTACCCAAAGCCAATCTGTGCCTGTCCCCGCAATGCGGTTTCTCCAGCACGCACCACGGCAACGACCTCACCGTCGATCAGGAAGTGGCGAAACTGAAGTTGTGCATCGACACGGCGAAAGAAGTATGGGGATCGCTCTAGCGCGCCCTGCTGTGGCCTGATCCGCCGTAGCGCGCCCAGCTGCGCTCAAGGCTTCACGCGTCCCTCCGCGACGAGTCGGACGAAGTCCGACTCGGTGATGATGCCGGCGAGCCTGCCGTTGTCGATCACCGGCAGGCAGCCTACCTTGCGCTCCATCATCACCCGAGCCGCCTCAGCGATCGGCGTATCGGGCGTGGTCGTATAAAGCTCGCCCGACATGGCCGCCTTCACCGGCACCTGCCGCAGCATCGAATCCTCCGCGCGCGAGCCATAGCCCAACGCACGCAGCAGTGCTCCACGAAACAGGTCGCGCTGACTGACGACCGCGCACACCTGATCATCTTCATCGAGAACCGGAAGATGGCGGATGCGCGCCTCCTTCATGAGTGCATCGGCCAGCGCAAGCTCGTCGTTGCGCCGCACGGTCTGCACCTCCCGGCTCATTAGATCCTTTACCAACATCGCATTCATCGATCGCGCTCTCCTGGGCAGTGAAGCTGTTTGCGGCTTGCCCGGCTCCTGGCATGCCTAACATCAGGGTAGTGGCGCATCCATCCGGTCGATTGACTCAGGTCAAATCCGCGATCAGCTTGCGGACGAATGCTGCGTACCAATCCCCTCGGGCCAGCGCCGTGCACGCGTTCACTCACCCGAGCAGGCCTGCGGCTTGGTGGTACGCCATCCGGCCCTGGTCGCTGCTCATGACCATCGGGCCGGTGCTCGCCGGCACGGCGTTGGCATGGGCCGAGCACGCGGGTTTCTCTCCAGCTACCGCATTGGCTACGACGCTTGCGGCGCTGTTCATTCAAATTGGATGCAATCTCCAGAATGACGCAGGCGGATTCGCGCGAGGCGCCGACCGCTTCGCCCGACCCGGACCGCCACGCGCGACGACACTGGGTTGGCTCGCGCCGGAAGAAGTGCAAATCGGTGCAGCAGTGTCGTTCGTGCTGGCCACCATCGTCGGCGCGGCCCTGGTCGCGCAGGGGGGATGGCCGATCCTGTTGGTCGGCGTCACCGCAATCGCGATTGCCGTTCTCTACATGGCAGGGCCGCGACCGATCTCCTACAGCAGCGCGAGCGAGGCGCTGGTGCTGATCTTCTTCGGCATCGTCCCGGTGGGCGGCAGCTACTATCTGCAGACACACACGGTGAGCCTCTCGGCCTGGCTCGCCGGCACTGCTTTGGGATTGATCAGTGCTGCCGTGCTGGCCGTGAACAACTATCGCGACATGGACGCCGATCGAAGGAACGGGCGGCACACGCTCGCCGTTCGCTTCGGCGCGCATTTCTGTCGCGCAGAGTACGTGCTGCTCCTGACACTGACGATGGCGATGATCCTTCTCCTGGCAATAGCTGTAAGCGGTTGGTATGCGATCACCCTGAGCGCGGCGCTGCCCGCCACGCTGCTTGGCCGACGCATTCAGCGCACGCAATCCGGTGCAACGCTCAACGCACTGCTGCGCGACACGGTTGTGCTCAGCTTCATCATCGCTCTGCTGCTTGTGGCAGCTGCGGCGCTGCGTCAGATTCTGCCCTGACGCCGTCGCTACGTATCGTGCGCGCACGTTGGAGCTTGCACGCGACCGCCATAGGCATACGTGCACGATGCGACCTCGCTACCATTGCGGGCACCTCACCAAGGAGCTTTCCATGCGACGAGTCGCCCCGCCCGCTTGCACCGCGTCGATTCTGCGCCGCAGCCGCGTGGCGCTTGGTATCGGACTCGTCGCCCTACTGGCGCTTGGCGGCGTGCACGCGCAGACCTATCCGGCCAAACCGATCCGCCTGATCAATCCGTACGCGGCGGGCGGGCCGGGCGAACTGCTCGCGCGCGAAATCGGCACGCCGCTCGGCAACCTGCTCGGCCAGCAGATCATCATCGAAAGCCGGCCCGGTGCCGGTGCCACGCTCGGCGCCGATCTGGTCGCGAAGTCCGCACCCGACGGCTATACCCTGCTCATCGTCGGCGCGCCCAGCCAGATCATCTCGCCGGCGATGCAGGCCAAAGCCGCCTACGACGGCATCGCCGACTTCACGCCGATCGCCATGGTCGTGACGGTGCCGAATGTTCTGGTCGCACGCCCGACCTTCGCCGCGCAGTCGTTCAACGAGTTGGCCGAGCTCGCCCGCAAGCAACCGGGCAAGCTGACCTACGGATCAGCCGGACAAGGCAGCATCGGTCATCTGGCGATCGAGCAGTTGCGCTCGCTCACGGGCTTGGATCTGCTGCACGTTCCGTACAAGGGCGCGGCACCGGTGATGGTCGATCTGATGTCCGGCCAGATCGACCTGGCGCTGGTGAACCTCTCGGCCGCGCTCCCGCATGTGAAGGCGGGCAAGCTCCGCGCAGTCGCCATGGCAACCACGCGACGCTCCGATGCCATGCCCGAACTGGCAACCATCGAAGAGGCCGGCGTGCGCGGCTTCGACGCGGGCACATGGTGGGCTCTGTTCGGGCCGGCAAAGCTGCCCGCAGGGGTCGTGGCCACTTTGCACCAGGGCGTGACGAAGGTGATGGCGATGCCCGACGTGCGCGATCGCCTGTTTCGCCAGCATGGCGCGGAAGTCACGCTGCTCGGCCCCGAGCAACTTGGCGCCCATCTGCGCAAGGAACACGCTGAGCTGGGCAACCTCATCCGCACGCTCGGCCTGACGATGCAGTGATCGCGGCGGGCAGCGTCGGAGTCGGAACGCGGCGCAGGGGCGCCGTTGCGCCCAGCTACCTCATCGCCGCAGCTGATCACTCAACGCCTCGACCAAGCGCGGCACATCACTCAACGATTCAGCGAGTCCGAACACGTAGCGGTCCGGCCGCACCAGCGCTGCAACACAACGCTGATCGCGACACCAGTCGGCAAACAGCGTGTCGCGTTCGAGCAGATGGAGATCGCGCTCGTTGCTCGATGCGCGAGGCGTTGCAGCAGCGGCCTGAGGCTCGCCGCGTTCCAGCACCACCACGCGCGCGCCGATGTACGCCAGCTGAGATCGCGACCGCTCGTCGAGCGACTCCGCGATTGCAGGCGACGCGGTCACGAGCAGGAAGCATGCGCCGGCTACATCATCGAGGCGACGCTCGCCATCCTGGTCACGCGCGAGCGATCGAACAAAGGGCTGCACAAAGAGCTGCCCGGCCCCGCGTGCAATCGAGCCGTCAGCCGCGCGTGCGAGTAATCCGTCGGTCAATCCCGGAATCAGTTTCTGCCGAACCACCGCCTTGCGCCCGCCGTCGCTCTCGCCACGTAACCGGGCATCACGCTCGCGTCCGCGCGCGTGATCGAGCTCGCCGATGATCAGGCCGACCGACTTGGTGAGCGCCACCAGATCGCGAACGTGCGGACGCCGTTCCGCCTCATAGGTGTCCAGCAGCGCAGGCGTGGCCGTACCGTTCAGCACCGCGACGAGTTTCCACCACAGATTCGCCGCGTCGCGCACACCGGAACACAGGCCCTGCCCCATGAACGGCGGCATCTGATGTGCGGCATCACCCATCAGGAGCACGCGGCCGTTGCGCCAGCCATCGGCCACCAGCGCATGAAATCGGTACACCGCACGGCGCCAGATTCTGAGCTTGGAATCGTCGACGAACTCACGCAGCACCGCCCGTACGCTCGCTTCGTCCGCGAAGTCATCGGGCGACTCGCCGGGCAACAACTTGATCTCCCACCGCCGGATGTCGTCACGGCCCGGAACGTAGGTGCCCGGGCGACTGGGCCGGCAGTACTGAATCGTGCGATCGGGCAGCTTCAGATCAGGATCAATCCAGGCATCGATCACGATCCACCATTCGTCGAAAGCGAGGTCCTCGATCCGCGTGCGCAGCTGCCGCCGCACGAAGCTGGTGCTGCCGTCGCAGCCGATCAGATACCGCGCGTGCAGCGTCCGTGTCGATCCGTCCAGGCCACGTACCTGCACGGATGCGCGTTCGCCATCTTGCGACAGCGCCACCGCCTCGGTCGAGAGATACGTCGTGACGTGCGCAAACCGCGACGCCGCCTCACGCAGCAGCGCTTCCAGTTCGGGTTGCACGAAACGCACGTTCGGTCGCCAGCCGAGCGGATACGGCGGCTCGATCGATGTGTACCGGCGAATCAACGCCCCATCGATGCCGACGTAGTCCGCGGACGATCCATCGATGCAGATCGCATCGACCCGTTCGCCCAGCCCGGCCCATTGGAAGATGCGCAGGGCCTCGTGATCAATCCCGACCGCGCGCGGCTTGTCGTAGATCGCCGCCGCGCTCTCGACGATCCCCACCGAGACGCCGGCGGTTCCAAGCAGATTGGCCAGCGTGGCACCCACCGGCCCGTAACCAACGATCAGAACGTCATGGTCCATGAACTAGAAGCCTTCATTGGAAAACTTTCGATGGAACACCTTCAATGCGTTGCACGCCCACGCGACACAGCGCCACCGCGCGATGACCCCGTCGCCGAGTTTATCGAGGCGACGATTGCCACGCGCACCCTGCAGCAGCAGAATCGGCACCGAAGGCGAAAACGTACATCGCCCCGCCCACACCAACGAGGAGACGCTGATGAGATCCGTTCGCATCTTCTGCCGCACGGCATCCGCGCTTTGCGCGAGCTTCGCGGCGTCGATCGCCGTGGCGCAGCCGGTGGTGCTCAAGTTCGCGAGCTTCGAATCGCCGACTGCGCCCTTCACCGCGCGCGTGTTCATTCCGTGGGCCGAAGATGTCACCAAGGCCTCGAACGGCACGCTGAAGATCGAGGTCTTCGCAGGCGGTACGCTCGGGCGCAACCCGTTGCAGCAGCTCAAGCTGGTGCAGGACGGCGTCGCCGACATGGCCTGGACCGCGGCCGGCTACACCCCGGGGCGGTTCGATGACACCGAAGTCTCGGAGCTGCCGTTCCTCATCGACAGCTCACTCGAAGGCTCCGTTGCCCTTACGCGGCTGGTTGCGCGCAACGATCTGGTCGGCTTTGCCGACTTGAAGATGTTGCTCGTCGGCGTGGTGCCACCGGTGCATCTGCACGGCAAGTTTCCGCTCAAGACGCTCGCCGATCTGAAGGGCAAACGCATGCGCATCGGCGGTTCGATGGGCGGACAGATCGTCGAGGCGATGGGTGCGGTGCCGGTGTTGATCGGCGGCCCGGCCGCGGCCGAGGCGCTTTCCAAGGGCGTGGTCGACGGCATCCTGTGCGAGTGGAACTTCGTGCAGACCTTCAAGATCGACGAAGTGGTGAACAACCACTTGGCCATTCCGCTCGGTGGCAGCACGGTGATCATCCCGATGACCAAGAAGCGGTTCGATTCGTTGCCCGCTGCCGGCAAGGCCGCGATCGAGCGTTACAGCGGCGAGGCGTTCGCGCGGCGCTTCGCTGCCGTGGGCGACAGTTCGAATGCCACCAACCTCGAACGCGTGTCCGCCCTGCCCAAGCACACGGTCACCAAGGCCGACGCGGCCGTGCAAGCGGAATTTCGCAAAGTGCTGGAACCGCTCACCGAGAAGTGGCGCAAAGCCAAACCGCGCAACGAGCGCGTCTATCAGGCGATGATCGCGGAAGTGGCCAAGGTTCGGTCAGAGATGAAGTAGCCCCGACTCAGTCGCCCCCAATCAGCAGTCCCTACTCAGTAGCCCCTATTCTTCGATCGCTTTGAAATTCGCAGCCTGAACCATCGTGGTCCACATCGCGTGATTGCGTTTCATGCGATCGGTCAACTCGGCGGGCGTCGCGGGTAGCGGCTCCTGTCCGAGCTTCTCGACCGCAGCGCGGAATTCGTCGGACCGCACGCGCGCGACGATCGCGGCACTCACCCGTTTCACGATCTCAGCCGGTGCATTGCTTTGCGCAGCGATCAGGAAGTCGCCCTCGGCCGCGACGTCACGAAACCCCTGCTCCACGAACGTCGGGATGTCCGGCACCGCATTCACCCGCTTCAGCCCCGAGTGCGCAAGCACACGAATCTTCCCAGCACGTGCCTGTGCTGCCGCGGTCGCGAGCGCGGTGATGATGCAGGGGATCTGTCCGCCGAGCAGGTCCTGCATCGCCGGGGCGCCACCCTTGTATGGAACGTGCGACAGCTCGATGCCAGCATCACGCCCGAGTATCGTGCCCAGAAAGTGCTGCGGCGTGCCGAGGCCGGGGGTGCCGAATGCGGCCTGGCGTGGGTTGGCCTTGCACCAGGCGATCAGTTGCGCCAACGACTCGTGCCCGGACTTCGCGCTCACCGAGAGCGCGTACGGACTACTCGACACACCCGCCACGGGCACGAAATCGGCAAACGAGTCGTAGCGCAGTTGCTTGTAGACGAGCGGATACAGCGTCAGCAATTCGATCGAGACCAGCATCATCGTCAGCCCATCGGGCGGCGCATTCTTGGTGGCTTCGATCGCGATACGCCCGCCGGCGCCGAGCCGGTTTTCGACGATCACGTTCCAGCCATGCGCCGCACGCAGCTGATCGGCCACGATCCGGGCAAGCAGATCCGGACCGGCACCGGCCGATCCCACCAGAATGCGCAACGGCCCCGCCAGAGCACCTGCGTCCTGCGCCAAGGCGCCCCGTAACGCACCAAGCGCACCGATGGCGCTGGCGCTCAACCCGCTCAACATCAGCCGGCGACGCGCAACGTTCAATGGTCGCGGAATCCTCATGTCGTCCTCTTTTTGTGTCCTGATATGTGTCCTTGCGGCCGCGCAACTCATCGCCATAGTCGTTCCGAGGCGATCCGCGCACCTTCGGCCAGGGACTGCAGCTTGGCCCACGCCACGCTCATCGGAATTTCGCTGTTGCCGGCATTGGATGCGAAGCCGCAGTCGTTGCCGGCGATGATGTTTTCGCGACCAGCAGCGCGCGCCCAGCGCTCGATGTGATCCGCCACCGCCTCGGGGTGCTCGACCATCGGATTGGAATGCGTCACCGCCCCCGGAATGATGAGCTTGCCCGGAGGCACCTTGATCCGCTCCAGCACACGCCATTCGTGCTCGTGCCGGCTGTTGGCGGCTTCGAACGAATAAGCGCCCGCATGCACCATGTACAGCAGATCGATCCCCTGCTCCAACCGCAGATCGTTCACGCGTGGACCCACGTTCACGCCGTAGCAGGTATGAAACCGGATCCGCTCCTGCGGCAAGTCGCGCAAGGCGTGGTTGATCAATTCGACGCGCTGCTGCGCCCAGCGGCGGAAATCGGCGACGCTCCAATCGCGTTGCGCATCCCACTCGCTGAACAACGCCGGGTCGTCGATCTGCAATTGCAGGCCGGCATCGATGATCGCCCGGTACTCCACGCGCATGGCTTCGCCGTAGGCAAGCTGGAACGCCTCGCTCGTTGGGTAGTGCTCGTTCTTCGCGGTCGAGAGCGGCGAGGTCGATGACATGAATCCTTCCGTGACGCCGCTTGCAGTCATCGCTGCACGCAGGTTCGCAATGTCGCGCTGCAGCCGCTCCAGGCCCACATAACCGATCGGCCCAACACACACACGCGGCGCGATGCGAATGGCGTTTGCGAAAGGATTGTGCTCGAGTACCGACTGGTAGAAGTCGGGGAACATCTGCGCATCACGCCCGCCCAGACCCAATGGCCGGGTCAGGACCGGCACGCCGCCCGGCGGCACACGCCGTGCGAAGCCGCTCAGGCGCTCGGCCGCGTAAGCGTGAAAGTTGGGCCTGCCGCATTCGCCGTCGTTGACGATGTCGATGCCGGCGCGCACCTGCCGATCGACGCAGGCTTTCACTTCCGCGGCGATCGCCTGCTGCAGTTCGCGCTCGTCGGTCAGCGTCTGCGCTTCCTTCGCGCGCATCGCTTCGAGAATCGCGACCGGCCGGGGCAAACTACCGGTGTGCGTCGTGAGGATTCGATCAGTGCTTCGCCGCATCGGATGCTCCTGCTGCGCGCGCCAAGGCGTGGCTGGCCTAGCTGAGCACGCGTGTTCCCACGGTTCCGCTCCACAGCGCGCGATCGAGCGTACCGACCAGCCGCAGTTCGTCACGACCGGCGCTCGCGGTCATCACGCTGGCCACCCCCGCGACCGACTCGGCAAGCGCGACTTCGGGTGCTTTGCCGCTGCGGACGGCGCCCGTGAACAACCCGGCCAGCAAATCGCCGGTGCCGTTGGGGACGCGCGCGCGCTCGGCGAGCGATGCCGCCCATGCCCCCTGTGCACTGATCGCGAGCGTGCTCAACTGTCCGATCGGGCCCGGGACAGAGGTCGCGACGACCCACGTCGGTGCGAGCCTGTGGGCCGCATCGCGCGCGTCGTCTTCACTTCGCACGTCGCGACCCGACAACCACGACAGCTCGAAGCGGTTCGGGAAGGTGAAATCGGCAAGCGGCACCAACGTGTCGCGCAAAGCCTCCGCAGCTTCGGCGGCGATGTAGAGGCCCTTCGGATCGTCGCCCAGCACCGGATCGCAGAACAACTGCGCTGCGGGGTTGCGCGTGCACACGGTGGCCAGTGCAGATGCAGCGAACGCCACGTGCGCCGCGCTGGGCAGATAGCCGGTCACCACCGCATCGACCTCCGCAAGCCAACCGTTGGCGTCCAGCGCGGCGAGCATCCGCGCCAGCAACGGCGGATCGATCCGTTCGCCGGCGAACCGGCCATGGCCTGGATGATTGGAAAGCAAGATCGTGGGCAGCGCGATGGTCTCGTGTCCGTACGCGGCCAGCGCCGGCAACAACGCATTCAGGCCGACACTACCGCGAGCGACCTGCGAGCTGATGACGAGAATGCGGGCCATGCAATGCGCGCGTGGCTATGGCGCCATCAGATTGGGCAGCCACAGGATCATGTCCGGGAACAGCACGTACAACCCCAGCGACAGGAAGTCGAGCAGGATGAAGGGCGCCACGCCAGTGAATACCTGCCCGAGCGTGACCGGTATCGGCGACGAACTCTTCACCACGAAAACGTTGAGCCCCACCGGTGGGGTGAGCACGCTGATCTCGGCCAGCTTGACGGCGATCACGCCGAGCCAGATCGGGTCGAAACCAGCACCTTTCATCACTGGAAACATGATCGGCAAGGTCATCACCATGATGGCGATCGGCTCAATGAAACAGCCCAGCACGACGAACAGCACGATGAAACCGAGCAGGTACGTGTACTGGCCGCCGCCCAGACCGAGCAAAGCAGTCGACAGTGTCGTCACCAGCCCGCTGTAGGTGAGGAAGCGCGCGAACATGATGCCGCCGACCACGATGATGAAGATCACCGACGTCGTGTACGCAGCATCCTTCAACACTTCGATCAGCGAGCCGAACCGCAGGCGCCGCTTGGCCAACGCGATGACGAAGGCACCGAACGCACCGACCGCACCGGCATACGTGGCTGGAAAGTAACCTCCATAGATGCCGCCGACGACGATCGTGAACAGGATCAGGATGCCCGAGACGCCGTACAGAGAGCGGAGGCGCTCCGCCCAGGTGAACTGGATGCGCGCAAGCGGCGCGATATCAGGTCGCACGCGGGCGATGACGTAGATGCCGGCGCAATAGATGACCGCGGTCAGAATGCCCGGGACGACGCCGGCGATGAGCAGCTTGCCGATCGATTGCTCGGTGATGACCGCATAGATGACCATCAGGATGCTGGGTGGAATCAGCGCCGCGAGCGTTCCGGCCGCGGCGATGCTGCCTGAGCTCAGGCGCACGTCGTAGCCGAAGCGCGTCATCTCCGGCATCGCCATGCGGGTGAACACCGCAGCGTTGACGATCGTCGAGCCCGACGCGGCGCCGAACGCGGCCGATGACATGACCGTCGCCATCGCCAGGCCGCCGCGCAGATTGCCGAGCCAAAGATAGGCGGTGCGAAACAGATCGGTCGTGATCGCGGCGACCGTGGCGAACGATCCCAGCAGGATGAACAGGGGGATCACGGCGAGCGCGAACGAGTTGGTGGTGCCGAATGGGATCGCAGCGAGCTGCGCGAACGCCGCGTCGGGGCCGACGGTCAGATAGATACCGAGGAACCCGAACAGGCCGAGCGCCACGCCGATATGCACGCCCATTGCGAGGCACACCAGCAGCAGCGTGACGACTACGTAGCCGGCGACTTCCGGGGAAAGCAAAGGCATGCGATGTCCTGGTCCGCGCGCTATGCCCGCTGCGGCGCTTGCTCTTCCGTGACCGACGGACTCGGCGGCGCGGGCGGACCTTCGCCGCGCCATGCCCGCTGCAGGTCTGCGGCGATGTCCATCGCCAGTTGCACCAGCAGCAGCAGCGTGCCCACGACCAGCAGGAAGCGAGCCGGATACAGCGGGAAGCGGATCGTACCCATGGTCGCCTCGCGGATCTCCCAGCTGTAAAGCAGCTCGCTGATCCCTTGCCAGCCGAGCAAGCCGAAATAGATCAGCGCAACCAGGTGCGTGAACGCATCCATGAACGACTGCGCCCGCGGCCCGGTCTGGCCGTAGAGGATCTCGACGCGAATGTGGGCGCGACGGGTCTGCGTGTAGGCCAGCGCCCCGAAGACGATCAGCACCATCGTGCTCTCGGTGACCTCGAGTGTTCCCGGTATCGGAAAACCGAAGAATCGGGTGCCGACCACGTCGGCCACACCGAGAAGCATCGAAATGATCATGCCCAGGGCGCCGAGCAACACCAGGCCCACTGCCCCCTGTTTCAGCGATCCGCGAAAGCGGCTTTGCATCGATTGATCTCTATCATCCACCACCCTCCGCACGCCCGTTCACGGCATCGCGGAGGGCCGCCGTGCCCGAGGCTCTAATCGGCCAGCAACTGTCTCCAGCGCGCCGCAACCTTCTTCGGTGTTTCGGCATCGCCGGTCGCGGCTGCGGTGGCCTTTTCCCACTCACCCAGGAAGTCCGGTGCTGTGGCACGCCACTTCTTCAGCTCCTCTGCCGAGATCGGCGTGAAGATGCCACCGGCGGCCTTCAGGCTGCTGACGGCCTTCGATTCGAAGTCCCCCACCCAGGTGAGGTACTGCTGTTGGGTCTCGCTCGCCGCCTCGAGAATGACCTTCTGAATGTCGGCCGGCAGCCGCGCCCAGGTGCGCTTGCTGATGGTGATGTTGTGGCCGGTGATCGCCATGACCGGACCGCAGTGATGCTTGGCCACCTCGTTCAGCTTGAGCGACTGGATGTTGCCCGCGTTGATGAACGAGAAGTCGAGATTGCTGTGCTTGAGGGCTTCGTACACGCCGCTCGGCGGAACCGTCACCGGCACCGCACCGATCGCGCTGAACGCCTTCGGGATGTCGGCACCGAAGCTGCGCGCCTTCTTGCCTTTGAGCTTGGCGACGCTGTCGCAATCGGCGGTCGCACCGCTCAGGTAGTACTCGCCCAGCGGCTGCTGGAACAGCCATACCACCCCGATCTTGTCCATTTCCTGGCGGTAGGCCGGAAACTCCTCGACCACTTTACCCAGCACCGTGATCGCCTGCTTGCTGCTCTGGAACAGCAGCGGTGTCTGGAACGCGCGCCAATAGCGCAGTTGATCAGGGTTGTAGCCCGGCGCGGTGGCGGTCATGTCGATCCCGCCGCGTGCCGTGAGCATCAGCAGTTCGGTCCCCTTGCCCAGGCCCTCGGCGAAGGTGATGTCGATCTTCACCTGCCCATTGGTGCGCTTCTCGATCTTCTGCACGAACTCCTTCTCGAGTTGAAGGAATGGCGTGTCGGGCAGATAGTGCCCCCAGCGCAGCAGATACTTGGCCTGCGCATGCGCGGCGCTGGCCACGGTCACACTCATGACTCCGGCGCACAACGCCAGCAGCAACGACCCTCTGGATTGACTCATTGCTCTCCCTTTCAGAAGCGGTTTCGATGCAAGTTCATCGCGACGTCGATGATGCCACAATGCATTGGGCATGCGCGCCGCCTCGTTGGACGCGAGCCGCTCGCAACGCGGCCCAGACCTGTTCAGGAGATGGAATTGATACGCGAGGGAACGATTAGATGAAAGCAGCGTTGTTTCACCGGTTCGGCGGTCCGGAAGAACTGGTGCTCGAAGAGGCGCCGATGCCCACGCCGCGCGACGGCGAGGCGCTGGTGCGCGTGCGGGCCGTCGGTGTCAATCATGTCGACCTCGACATCCGCGCCGGTACCTCGCGCATTCCGGTCACCTTCCCGCACATCCTGGGTCGCGAATCCGCGGGCGAGATCGCCGCGATCGGCCGCTCGGGTGCATCGCATTCCGGGGACACATTCAAGGAGGGCGACCGCGTGTGGATCACCTGTCGGTTCCCTTGCGGCACCTGCGAGTTCTGCCGCAGCGGGCGCGACAATCTGTGCAATCAAGGTGGACACGGCGGGTTCTTCGGCATCGACCGTCCAGGTGGGTATGCCGAGTACGTCAGCGTGCCGATCGCGACGTTGCGACAACTGTCATCGCGCGTGAGCTTCGAGCAGGCCGCCGCCACGCAGATTGCGTTCGGCACCGCGTGGCACGTGCTGATCAATCGCGGCGAATTGCGCGCCGGCCAGGTCGTGCTGATCCAGGCGGCCGGCTCCGGCATCGGCAGCGCGGCGGTGCAGGTGGCGCGGTTGGCGGGCGCGACGGTCATCGCCACCGCCGGCAGCCCGCAGAAGCTCGAACGCGCCAAAGCGCTGGGTGCGCATCATCTGATCGACTATCGCGCCGAACCCGACTTCGTGCCGCGTGTGCGCGAACTGACCGATGGCAAGGGCGTGGACGTGGTGATGGAACACGTAGGGGGCGAGATCTTCACGCGCAGCCTCGAGTGTTTGCGGGACGACGGCACGATCGTCACCGCCGGCGCACACGCGGGCGAAGTCGTGCCGCTCGACATCATCCCGTTCTTTCGCCGGCAGTTGCGCCTGGTCGGATCGAAGAA
>CADEDU010000004.1:116169-122675 GCA_902826155.1 uncultured beta proteobacterium | reverse complement strand
CGCTCGACATCATCCCGTTCTTTCGCCGGCAGTTGCGCCTGGTCGGATCGAAGAATGCGACGCTTCCCGAACTCGATACCGTGATGGCGCTGGTGGCCGAAGGCAGGCTCGCGCCAGTGATCCACGCCAACCTGCCCCTGTCGCGCGCGGCCGACGCCCATCGCCTCGTCGATTCGCGCGAGGTGTTCGGCAAGGTCGTGCTCAGCGTTTAGACAGCCTGGTCGAGCGATTGCAGGCTAGTCGCGATCCCCGGAGAAGTCTTGCCCAAGCGGCGCCTGACGCGCGAAGCTGCGTACGTGGTCCATCAGCGTCGTCGAGGGTTTGGCGTACATCTGCAGACGGCTCACACCGAGCCCGGTGGTCCGGGCCGCACGGACCATGAACGCGGCGTGCTGAAACAGCACGCCCAGACTGTCCATCACCGGGACGTCCCCATGCGCGGTGAGCCGGCCGCGCCGCACCAGGAATTCGTTCAGCACGCCGTCGGCCGGAATCACGATCTCCGCGCCGCGGCCGATCACTTGAGCGCAAGCGGCTTCGAAACGCGCTTCGATCGCGCGGGCGACATCTTCATCGGCTTCGAGCGCGAATTCGTCGATCGGCGGATCGAGCGAGACCGCACCCGCGTAGCGACGCTCCAGTCCGTAGCCGTGCATCAGGTCGGTATAGTCGGCCGACTGATCCTCGCACAGTGTCACCAACCCGAACTTGCGCCCGAGCGAACAAGCCACCAGCGCGCACGTCTCGCCCAGCCCCAGCACCGGGATATTCACCAGCGAGCGCGCCGCGCGCAAGCCCGGATCGAAGAAGCAGCCGATCGCCATCGCGTCGAACCCCTCACGCTCGGCAATCATCGCGGCGTCGCAGATCTGCAACTCATGCATGTGCGCGACGTAGCGAAAGCGGATCGCGTCGATCGGTGCGCATCCTTGCGTATAGGTACCGGGCCGCAGGCCATGCACGCTCACCCGTCCCTCCTCGCCCATCACGCTACGCGCGTGATCGGTGAGCGTCTGCCGATAGAGCGGCATCACGGTGAGATCAGTGAAGCTCTGATGCCAGATGCGTATCGTCATTCATCAACCCCTCAGCAGAAATCGACTCGCCACCTTGGCGATTTCCGGTGCACGCGCTTCGGTTGCATCGAATCCGGCGCCATCGAGCGTCACCAGTTCGCCGCGCTTGAGCACGCGCAACATCTTCGGCCCCTGCTCACCGAGATGCGCCTCTTCCGGCACGCGGCATTCGATCACCTGCGTCGGCGCCTTGATCCGCCGCAATGTCGCTTCCAGGTCGAACGCGAAGTTCATCGTGTAGATCTGCTTGATCGTGCGCCGGCACTGGATCAGCTCGATCATGCGCGCCTCCTGACCCCGCAGCGTGGCATCGGTAATGCGGCCGGCGGTCATGATCGACGGGTTCCACCACACCGCCGCGAGACCGCCGAAGTCGGCTGCCCAGTTGCGCAGCAGGTGCGCACCGTCCGGATGCTCGCGATAGGTGCTCATGTATCTGCGCACCACGGCCATGATCGCGGCGTTGCGCTGTTTGCGCGACACCACCAGGCTGTGGGTCATGCCGATCAGCACCAGCCGATCGACGCGATCGGGAAAGCGCGCTGCCATCGCCGCTGCGATCTTGTTGCCGCCGTGAAAGCCCAGCACGTGCGCGCGTTCGATGCGTTGCGTATCCAGGAATTCCGCCATCGCATCGGCCAAGCTTTCCATCGACGCCTTCGGCGGCAGCGGATCGGACATACCGAACCCAGGCACGTCCGGCGCCAGGCAACGGAAGCGAGATCCCATGCGGCGCATCAACGGCGCGAAGCTCCACGCCGAGCGCGGCACCTCGTGCAGCATCAGTAACGGCACGCCGCGGCCGTGCGCGTAGAAGTGGATCTGTCCCTGCGATGTATCGGTGTAGCCACGCTTCATGCATTCATCCCCATCATCAGACCTGAGTTCAGGTGCATCGGGATGATAGTGGCACTTTGCCAGCGCAGGCTCGCTCGCTTACCATCGCGCTCCGATATTGCGGAGCTGCCGACTGGAAGCCTTTCTCGTCTCCACGGGCATCGTCGCCCTCGCCGAAATGGGCGACAAGACGCAACTGCTGGCACTGGTTCTCGCGGCGCGATTCCGCAAACCGTGGCCAATCGCCCTGGGCATCCTGGTCGCGACGCTTCTCAACCACGCCGCTGCGGGCGCGCTCGGGGCCTGGATCACCTCCACTCTTCGCCCTGAGACGCTGCGCTGGATCCTCGGCGCGTCGTTCCTGGCGATGGCGGCGTGGATGCTCATCCCCGACAAGCTCGACACGAATGAGCCGCGGGCGAATCGCCTCGGCGTGTTCGGAACGACGCTGGTGCTGTTCTTCCTGGTCGAGATTGGCGACAAAACGCAGATCGCCACGATCGCGTTGGCAGCGCGGTATCAGGCGCTCGTTGCGGTGGTGCTGGGCACCACGTTCGGCATGATGATCGCGAACGTGCCGGCGGTAATCCTGGGCGAGCGCATGGCGCAGCGGATTCCGATCCGCCTCGTGCACGGCATCGCCGCGCTTATCTTCGCGGCGCTCGGCGTCGCGGCGCTACTGGGTCTGGACGGTGGCTTCGGCGCGCAACGGCACGTCGAACCATGATGTGGTCTTCCAGTGGCTGGCGACGTGCTCAACCACGATGCCGCAGCCGCCAAGCTCCACACATTGGCGCACTACCAGTTGGCGTTTGCCTGAGTCCGTCGGCTCATCGGTAGGTCTGGCAGGTGCCTCGCCGGGAAGCGTCTGCGCGACGCTCAGTCGATACAGCTTCGCCTTGGCCGCCTGCCCTGGAACCAGGCTCGACTCGAGCGCGACCACGCCACCACGCGGTGCGAATCGCATGCCATGCTCGACGAGCAGCGTGGCGAGCCGCCCGATGCTTTCGCGATCACCTTGCACGCTATCGACCTTGGGCGCGAGGATCCGGGCACGCAACTCCAGGTTCTGATCCTGCGCCACCGGCAGCAGCGAAAGCAGCACCTCGTCGAGCAGCGCGCGCCATTGAAACGTCTGCATTCGATTCAACGGACGAGACGCGGGCTGCAGCTTGATCGAGTCCTGCACGTCGTCCAGCAGCGACTGCATGATCTCGGTGCAGCGACGAATGCCATCGGCGCAATCGGTCTGCAGTGAACGCAGATCGCCGTCACGCAGGTTGTCGACTATCTCGAATGCCCCTCGCATAGTTCGCTCCCATCAGGGATCTGATGAATGAGAGTGTGCGCGCGATTCGTCAAGCTTGGTGAGGCACTACGTCCGGGGCCGCAAATGACCTCGCGCATTCGTGCACACGAGAGCAATCGCGAACGGTAGTGTCGATGACCGCGCGTCTTCGACGCGAAATCCTGGACGCGCGTCTGCGCGAAAGCTGGACGCTCGTCTTCGCGCAGCGACGAACATGCGCTGCTCGATATCACCGGTGTACGGGGACGAAATTCGAATCGCGATACATTCGCTCATCGAATCACAGGAGGAGACACCGATGACTGCTTTGCGCGTTGCAGCTCGAGCCTTGCTTGCACTCGCCACATTGTGCGCTTCGTGCTTGGCAACAGCACAAAACTATCCCGCCAAGCCAATACGACTGATCGTCCCGGCAACGGCAGCCTCTCCGCTTGATATCGTGTCGCGGTGGATGGTCGAGGGCATGGCCAAGGATCTCGGCCAGCCGGTCATCGTCGAGAACAAACCCGGCGGCATCTACCTCATTGGCCTGCAGGAGGTCACTCGAGCGCCCGCAGACGGCTACACCGTGCTCGTGATCTCGATGCCGATGTCGGTCGCACCGAGCATCGCGACCAACTATCCGATCGATCTGCTTCGCGACTTCGCCACGGTCGGACGCACCGTCTACTCCTACAACGTGCTCGTCGTGCCGATGAAATCCCCGGTGCGCTCGGTCAGCGACCTCATCGGCATGCTCAAGGCCAGTCCGGGCAAGCACGCGTTTCTGTCCGGCGGACCGGGAACGCCCGCGCACGTTGTCGGTGAACTGTTCAAGATCGAGACTCGCGTCGACGCCCTGCACGTGCCGTTCACGCAGTTTCCGCAGGGCATTGCCAATCTGATCGATGGCCAGATCGACTACGGCTTCATCACCACCGCGCCGATGGTGCCGCAGATCAACGCGGGCAAGCTGCGCGGCATCGCCGTCACTTCGCCGAAGCGTCTGCCTGCGTTACCCGACATTCCAACTGTGGCCGAGGCGGGCTATCCCAATCTGCAGGTGAGCGACTGGGGCGCGTTCCTGGTGAAGGCCGCCACACCACGCCCGGTCATCGATCGGCTCAACGCGGCAATGCAGAAAGTGTTGAACGCACCCGAAGCACCAGCGGCACTACAGAAATTCGGTGCTGAACCTGCCCCGTCAACACCGGAGGAGATGAACCGTCACCTTGCCGCAGAGATAGATCGCTGGGCAAAAGTCGCGCGCACCGCGAACATCCGGCTGCAATGACCCTTCCGACGTGAATTGGGAACGTCGATCATTCCCTCCACCGCTCACGCACGACGGCGTTGCCGTTCCTTGAACACCGCCATGTGCCGCTGCGGCTCGCCGGTCAGATAGGCGCGACCGAATTCGCCGACGGATGCTTCGATCGCGGCATCGAGGGGCATCGACTCCCATTCGCGCAGCATGCGCTTCTGCTGGCGCACCACCTGCAGGCCATACGACGCAAGCTTGCGCGCGAGCGTCGCGATGGTCTGATCAAGCGCCTGCTCCGCGACGACCTGGTGAACAAGTCCCCAGGCCAAAGCGGTGGCGGCATCGATGGTCTCGCCCGTCAGGATCAGCCAGCGCGCCCGCGCGGTGCCGATCAACCGCGGCAACAACGCCGCATGAATCACCGACGGAATACCCACGGCAACTTCGGGCATGCCGAACTGCGCACCTTGAGTGGCGACACGCAGATCGCAAACTGCCGCGACCTCCAGGCCGCCACCCAGCGTCCAACCGCTGAGTCGCGCGATCACTGGCGCGGGAAACTGTCGCACTGCTTCGCAGAGTGCCTTGAGACGGGTAATGAACGCCTCCGCGCTCGCCCGATTCAGATCCGCCATCTCGTAGATGTCGGCGCCGCCGATGAAGGCGCGATCGCCGTCGCCGCGCAGAATCAGCACGCGTACATCGTCTCGGGCAGCCAGGACGTGCAGCGCTTCGGTCAACTCCACGATCGCTGCCGAGCCGATGATGTTCAGCGACTTCGCGTTGACGAGCGTGAGCGTGGCGATGCCCTCGTCATTCAGCTCTGAGCGGGTATGTTGGGTATCGCGCATGATTGGATGGCGCCGATGACGGAATGGAAAGGTCGAACACACCATCGAACGAAGCATTCTATGGCCGCGCCGTTTCCTTGCGCTGGCTCAACAAACCCGATCGGCGATTCGATTACACGCTTGGGCTCCCCTACCGACCGAGCCTGCCGATGTCCGCTGCGACGAGCCGTGAGACCCGACTGCTGCTGATCAACCCTCGCCTGCCAGAAAGCTTCTGGAGTTTTCGCTGGGCCGTGCGCGAAATCCTGCCGGGCAAACGCGCGCTCAATCCACCGCTGGGGTTGGCCACACTCGCCGCGTTGTGTCCGCCGCATTGGCAGGTTCGCATCGTCGACGAGAACGTCGAACCCGTTCCATTGCAACCGGATGCCGACATCATCGGTATCTGCGGAATGGGCGTGCAACATCCGCGGCAGAAGGAACTGCTCGCGCACTATCGCCGCGCCGGCTATTTCGTCGTGGCCGGCGGCTCATACGCATCGCTATGCCCCGAGGCGTATCGCGATGAAGCCGACACGGTCGTCGCCGGCGAGGCGGAAACCATCTGGAAGACTTTCTGCAAAGACTTTGAACGCGGCACGCCTCAACCACTTTATCGTGAGACGGGCATGGTCAGCCTGGCCGACTCGCCGGTGCCCCGCTTCGATCTGCTACCGCTGGCGAATTATTCGACCGTGAGCGTGCAGTTTTCGCGCGGCTGTCCGTATCGCTGCGAGTTCTGCGACATCATCGTCATGTTCGGCCGACGGCCGCGCACCAAAGCACCTGAACAGATCGGACGCGAGCTCGATGCATTACGTGCACTTGGCGCACGCAGCGTATTCTTCGTCGACGACAACCTGATCGGCGACAAGAAGGCCGCCAAGGCACTGTTGCGATTCCTGGGCGACTACCAGCGCGAGCAAGGCTATCCGTTCTAGTTCGGCACCGAAGCATCGGTGAACCTGGCGCAGGACACGGAGCTGCTCGAGTTGTTTCGCGCGGCCCGATTCAGCTGGGTGTTCCTCGGCATCGAAACGCCAGATCCGGTCAGCCTGCAACAGGCCGGCAAGATGCAGAACGTTCACGCCGATCTGCTCGGCGTCGTGCAGCGGCTCTACAGCTACGGCATCGACGTTCTCGGCGGCTTCATCGTCGGCTTCGATCAGGATACCGAGGCGACGTTCGCGCGACAGGACCGATTCATCGTC
>CADEDU010000004.1:74349-116159 GCA_902826155.1 uncultured beta proteobacterium | reverse complement strand
TGCCGGCATCCAGGCGGCGATGATCGGATTGCTGACGGCACTGCCCCGCACACCGCTCTACGAACGGCTGGAGCGCGAAGGCCGACTGCGAACCGGAACCGACGCTGCCGACAACACCAAGCTGCATACCAACGTGGTGCCGAAGGCGATGACCTACGATGCGATGCTCTCGGCATATACCGCCCTGCACCGCCGCCTCGCCGACGACGGCAGCATTGCCGCTCGGATTCGCAACAAGCTACGCCACTTCGCGCCCGCACACCCGGTCAGCCCCTATGGCGCCGGCGATCGCCTGCGAATCGTGCTGCGGCTGCTCACCAAGGGAATCATGCCGGGCGGGCCGCGGCGCATCGCGCTGTTCACACGCAGTCTTCCGTGGCGCTCGCCCCGTTCAATGGGACAAGCAATACTCGACTGGATCACCGCGCTCGCGATCAAGGATTACGTCGACCGGCATCTGGTACCGCCGCTCGCGCAGCATCGCGAGCGCGCCGAAAACGCAGTCATCGCGCTTCGACGCCGCTTCGAGCGCTACATTGCCCAGGGTGCGCTGCGCTTCTCACTCGATCGATCGGCGTCACCCCGCGACCACCTGCAGCTTGCGTTGCTCGACCACGTGGACCCGCGCTTCTTTCGCGGCCTGTCGCGTCATCTGCGACGCGTGCTGTCGCGCTCGACGACGACGGTCACGCTCCAGGTGCATGCGCTACGCGAAATGGACATTCCGCGGCTGGTTCGTCTGCTCGCAAAACTGGATCGCTACGGCGAGCGCGTGCGCCTCGCGCTAAGCGATCCACTTCGGGCCGTCATTCCGGCGGACTTCCGGCTGATTCTGGAGCCGCTGCGGACCGAGCACGCGCGCTGATCGATGCCCGCGCCCACCTGGTTCAGAGCCGATGCCGGGCGCCGACGGAATCGAGCAAGCGCTTGGCCTCGGCGATGTCGTCATCGCTGATCGCCGGGCGCTGATTGCCATCGCGGTCCCGCGTTGTGAGGTGGGCGCGAATCGCGGCGGCCGAATAGTCGTCAGTGAGCGCCCAGACGCCGGCCTGCCGCACCATGGGTGAGGCGTGGATCGCCGCCTGCAGGAAGCGGGTCAGCATGTCGGGTACCCGATGCACGCCGCTGAAGCCGTCGGCGCCCGAAGGAATCGGCCGTTCCGCATTGACGCAGGCTGCACGCAACATCACCTGCTCTTCGCCCTGCGGCGCCAGTGCAAAACGCGTCGCTTCCACGGCGACCATGTTCTGGTGCGCGCCGCTCGAAGTGAAGCACGTGCCCGGCTGGATCACCACGCGCAATGGCTTGGCCGTGAGATTGCGCGTCATCGCCTGCACCTGCGTGATGTCACGGCCGGTTCCCGACACCGATACCGCACCATTCTCCGCAAGCTCGATAACGTCGTACTCGGCAGCCGGATCGAGCATCTGCGTGTACTGGGCGCGATGCTGTGCCGATACCTGCTGGTTGGCGATCGCACGCGCTTTCGCCACGTAGATGAGCAGGAGCACCCAGCTCAGGATGTCGACGAAGCCGGCCGCGGTGGCCGCTCGGATCACGATCTCCTTGTGCAGGTCTGATGGAAGCAGTCCGAGGCTGAGCAATTGCATCGGCACATAGAAGACTGCCAGCACCGCCCACGAGAGCAGCACCGATCCAAGCAGCCAACCTTTTGCGCGCAGGTTCCTGCCCGACAGCAACATCGAGACGATGACAAGCACCAGTACCGTGGTGAACCAAAACCGTGCATCCATGAGCAGTTGCATGACGTTCCTCCGATCGCATCCAAACTCCATGACCACGCAAGCGGGCTCACTCGAAGCCCGAAGCGAGGAAATCTTCGCCGAATGTACATGCCCACGTTGTCAATGCTTGTGGATTGACTATGCTTGGGCGAACTGAATCGCCATCCGAAGGAGTCCAACGTGAACTGCAAGCCCGGAGACATGGCAGTGGTTGTGGCAGGCCGCAACCTCGGACTCATCGTCACGATCGAAGGCGTTTCCGAGACGTACGGCATGCCGTACTGGCGCGTGCGCACGGCATGGCTCGCGCGCGGCATCAATCCGGATGGAACATCGCAGCTGGTGCGGATCGGTTCGATCCACGATGCGCGGATGCGTCCGATCAAACCCGAACCGGCGAAGCGCGCCGTCGAAACGCCTGCCGAAGTCGATTGCTGAACGTCAGCGGAGCTGGAATGCCTGTCGTAATGTCCCCGCTCGCGCCATCGCGTGGAACTCCGCTATGGTTCGGCATGAACAACAACGGACGGGCTACCGATGAAACCCGTGTCCCTGGTCGACGATCTGGCAATGCTGGCGGCCCAGCACCCGCAACTCGATGATCTGAGGCTCAACTTCGAAGCCGCGGCGGCCCACCTCAGCAGCCGGCCCGAAGGATTGGTCCGGGTCGCCCGATGCGCCGGGCTCGATCGCTATGCGACGCTCGCACTGCTGCTCAAGGCCGAGGCGCAGTTGCACGCGGACGAGCCCGGCATGTGGCAGCCATGGCGCGACGCCGAGCGGTTCTCGCGATTGCTTGGCGAGGCCGATTCTCTCGGCGAGGGTTCCACGGAGGTACTGCTGCTCGAACAATGCGCCCTGTCATGCCACATCATCGGTCAGCAAGAAGTCGCGCCGCTCGCCCTGCGCCATGCCACGGAGCGTGCCCAACTTGCAGCAGCTTGCGCCGAAGCAACGCGTTCCTTCCTCACCGACAAGCGCGCCTGGCTGCTCGACGAACTGCAACTCGACTGGCTGCTCGCACTGCGACAGCAACTCGTGGAAGAGCTGGAATCGACGCGCGTGCAGTACTTGGCGGCAATGGGCGATGCGCTGGTCGAATACATCGCGGCGGCCCATCGAATCGCACTCATGCGGTACCGATGCGCCATGAACGATCCGACGCTGTCGATGGACGATCTGGCTTCGCGATTGCGCCAGGCGCTCGACACACCCGATAACGCGAACCCGGTGATCGAATTGGAAGCGGAGTTGCGACTCGCACTGCTCGACACCGTGCAGGGTGTGCAAGCCGATCGCGCCGCGCTGCAGCGACTCTCGGCGCTATGGTCGCAGGGCGAAGTGCGCCAGGCGGACCAGGCCGATCGCGAGCACGCCGCACTGCTGTTTCGCCGTCTGGCACGCATGATCCATCCCGACGCGCTGGAACGGCATGACGACTACGCAGCGATTGCCCCGGAGAACCAGCGGCGGCTCAAGGAGATCTGGCACCAGGCGTCGGCGACCCACGGCACGCGCGCGTTCCTCTCGCAAGAACGGTTGGTCAACTACGTTGAGCATCTCGAAGGCTGGATCGCCGAGGCCGATCGGATCCTGCGCTGCATGACCTTCCATGCGCCCTCCCGCCTGCTCGATGGCGCGACGCTGCAGGCGCGACACGACGATCTGCGACGAGCGATTGCCGACGTCGCGCGCCATCTGCATGCCGTCCGAGACGACATTTCGCATCTGGAGTTCGATCCTCAGCACGAGCAGTATCGGCGCATCATCGCCATGAGCGATGACGAGCGATCCACCGAGCGCGCGCGCATGGCGACCCTTGCGACTCACTGGAACGATGAAGCGCGGCGTCTGGCAACAACGCTCAGCGACAGACTCGCCAAGCGCGATGCGGACGGAACGCCCGGAGGGCAAGGGAGCGAATCGTGAGCGACAACCTCCCCGCCCCACAGGCAAATCGACTTACTGCTCTGACACCCTCGAGCGGCACGAGCGGATCGGGAAGAAAGCGCGCCATTCACTGGCGCCGGCCTCGCCTCGAACGTGTCACCTGCCTGAGTTTTGGTGGCGGCCTGCTTGCGGCCGGTGGCGGTGAATTGTGTTGCCTGTGGGATACGCGCACGCACCAGTTGAAGCATCGCTTCGTCGCAGCGGGTACCGTGCTCGCAGTGTCGGTATCGCGCGATGGCACTGCCCTCGCCATCGCCACCGGCCCGACCGTCACTGTGCATGACATCGACACGGGCGCTCGGTGCCTCGCCTATGAACATCACTCGAACGTAACCAGCCTGCACATCGACGGTAAGGCCGATCTGCTGGTGAGCGCCGATCAATCGGGCATCGTGCAAGTCAGGGAGAGTCGAAGCGGGCGAATCATCCAGACCTTTCGCGACGCACCGGGGCGCCCGATCGTGCACACGCATGGCGGCCAGTACGTCCTGGTGGGTTGCGAGTCGCACAGCACGATCTACGACGCGACCACCGGCGAGCCGTTGCGCCGCTTCCCGTACGGCGCACTCGATCCGCAACCGCAAGACAGCCTGCTGTTGGACTCGACGCTGGTTGCCCCCAGTGGCTCGATCGTGCGCTGGTTCGACTGCTCGCGCCGCGAACCGGCACATTGCGTGCGCGATCTCGGCTCGCCGATCCAAAACATCGACCTGCACGAATCGAGCAGTATGGCTCTGGCGGCCACCCAGGACGGTGGCCTTCATCTGTTCGGCCTGAGCACAGGCACGCCTCGCATTCGCTATGAGTCATTCACCACCCCGGTCCTGGACGCGCGATTCGGCGGACGCGGCACGCTTTACGTGGCCGGTGGCGAACCGCTCGTGATGCAACTCGACGCGGGCCGACACGTCCGCTCGTATTACGACGAATCCCCGCTGGTGGTTTCGATGGCCATCCAGCGGGAACGCGATGCGCTGCTGGTCTCGGACCGCGACGGCGCGGTGGTCCAAGTGAGTCTGCGCGACGGCACCTGCCGCAGGTCGATCTCCACCGAGGCGGGCTCGGTCTCAGTGGTCAGCAGCAGCGCAACACATATCGCCACCGGGGCGTACGACGGAAAGCTGCGTTTGTTCGATCACGACCTGACCGCGCTGGCAGTCATCGACATTGCGCAAGGACCGGTGCAGGCGATCGTGCTCGAAGCCCAATCCCGCTGCGCCTGGGTCGGAACGTGGTCAGGCAGGATCAACCGCATCGACCTCGATGGCCGATGCGTAGTGCAAACCGTCGAAGCGTGTGCATCGTCGGTTCGTTCGCTCGCGCTGGATGCCCAGGGTCAGCGGCTGTGTGCCACAGGCAATGATGGCGAAGTCGCTCTGTTCGATATGTTCGATATGTTCGATCCAAGCGGACAAGCACGGCTCACTCACACTCTTCACCAGCCGGGCACGCCGTACCGAGCCACATTCGACTCCGAGGGAAACCTCTGGACCTGCGCCGGCGACGGTGTACGCCGTTACCGCCTTGGCGATCCGAAGCGGCACGAACTCTATCCGTGCGAATCGGTACGCTGGTTCGAGTTGAGCGGCGACAAGCTGTATGCGCTCACCCTGTCGGGCACCCTCTCGGCATTCGACATCGCCTCACGCCGGGAATTGCATCGCACGGTCATCGATGCTCCGGTCTATCACCGCAGCGTCGCCGTGCTGGGCCCTGACCGTATCGCCACGGCGTCGGCCGATGGTTTCGTGCGGGTGTTCGATTCGCAGTTGCGCATGCTCGCCACCTTCGAGGTGCTGCGTGACGGATTCCTCTGGAGTACCCCATCCGCCGACGCCCACCCGGGCTGGTTTCATACCAACCGCCCCGAGTTGCTTTGCGTTGGCGAGCGCGCCGAAGAGGGGCTGACAACCTACGCTGAATCCGATCCAAGACGGGCGCGGCATCTGGCTGTATTCGACAGTGCGATGCACGTCATGCGCATCGTTCGAGGCGAGGCGTCCGGCGCAACCTCATTGATATCCAGATCGTCGGAGCTGCTCGGCGCGATCGGTTCGACCAGGCAACTGTCGTCGCCTGCGCGCCCGCGGCGCTGAGGTCGCCTACCCCTACGATCCGGAGGCAGGTCGACAGGCGCGTCGATCCACCGCAGCGCCAAGCGCATCCGCATGGTGTAATTCAATGCGTCGCTCACGCTCACCGCCCGGATGGTGAAACTGGTAGACACAAGGGACTTAAAATCCCTCGACCCTAACCGGTCGTGCCGGTTCGATTCCGGCTCCGGGCACCAGTGCTGACAGTGCTAGCAGTGGAGACTGTGGCCTTGGTGCGACCGAGTCGCTCATGCCACAGCCTTTGGTGAAGGAGCTAGCCGACGATGGCTCGTCAAACGTTGACTCGGTTCGGTCGCTTCGGGTGGCGAAAGGCAGCCACGGCGTCGTCGTGCGTCCTGCTACTCGCAGCGACATTCGCCTGGGCGGTACGAGACGCCGTTCAATCCGCGCCGGCAGCCACGCGCCACCTGGCCGAACCCATTACACCCGTCCCAGCCAGCGCGTCGCTCGACACGAATCGCGTCGCGCTCGGCGAACGCTTGTTCCATGACGTGCGCCTCTCTGCCGACAACAGCAAGTCGTGCGCGAGTTGCCACGCCTTGCAATACGCAGCGATCGATGGGCGTGGCCGTGCAATGGCGCGCGACGGGCAGGCGCGTCTGCGCAATACGCCGACTCTGTTCAACGTGTCCCTCAACGCTTCATTCAACTGGGACGGTGCCGTGCAAACCCTCCAAGCGCATGCCGAGCGCTTGATTACCAATCCCGACATCATGAACGCGAGCTGGCCGGAGCTACTCGGCAAGCTGAAAGCCGATCCGGCCTACGTCAGCGCCTTTGCTGCCGCCTACCCGCAGGGGATCACTCGGGCGAACCTTCTGGACGCCATCGCCGAGTTCCAGCGATCGCTGCTGACGCCCAATGCCCGGTTCGACCGATACCTGCGTGGAGACCGCGCTGCGTTGAGCACGGAGGAGAAGCGCGGCTACGAGCTGTTCAAGTCCTACGGTTGTATCGCTTGCCATCAGGGAGTAAACGTCGGCGGAAACCTGTTCCAGAAATTCGGCGTGTTTCAAGACCCGGACGCTGCCGGCAGGCCCGACGAGGCAGTCGACGCCGGGCGTCACCAGATCACGAGCATCGACCGCGATCGCGGCGTCTTCAGGGTCCCGAGTCTGCGCAACGTCGCGCTCACCGCGCCCTACTTCCATGACGGTCGGATGCCGAGTCTGGAAGGGGCGGTGGACACCATGGCCCGCGTGCAGCTGGGTCGAACACTGACCAGATCGGAGATCGACGCGATCGCAGGGTTCCTGCGGACATTGACCGGGGAGTACCGGGGCCAACCTCTCACGCTCGCTGCCCCGCCACGATGATGCGCGCCGCCTGGAAACCAACGACGATCGTCGCCGGGCTGCTGCTGCTGTTGACCTTCTTGCTGGTACAGAGCCGAAGCCCCGATCTCGTGCTACGTGAACGCATGCATGAGATCCTGCAATCCTTCGCGCTGCACGACGCGGAGCTCACGCGCGATGTGTTGCTCGCGCGCGCCGGGCTCCTCCCCAACTACGACTCGCTGGCCCACGCCAACCGCAATCTGCTTGCGGACCTGGAGGGCTTGCGCCGCCAAAGCCTCACGGCTTCGCACAGTTCGACGAGGGAACTGCTTGGGCAACACATCGGCGCACTCGAAGCGGCCGCGAAGGAGAAGCTGACGAATGTCGAGTACCTGAAATCCGACAACGCGCTGCTTCGCAACTCGCTCATGTACCTGACGAACCCGCAAACGCTCGCTCACGCCGGGATCGACATCGAGAAGCTCACGGCGCAGGAGCTGGGCCGCCTATCTCACTCTTTGCTGAGCTTCATGCAAACGCCCGAGTCGGGCGCGGGCGATCAAATCCACCAGATGCTCGATCGTCTCCAGGCGCTGAGCGCCGCTGATGCTCAACTCCAACTGCTGGTGACGCACGCGCGATATATCGCACGTAATCTGCCGGCAGCGGACGCACTGCTTGGCCAGATCATCGACAGCGAAACGACTACGCACGCCCGAGTGCTGCAGGAGGCCGTCCTGCAGTATTCGGGAAGCGTCGAATCCCGAGCCCAGCGCTTTCGCGTCCTGCTCTATCTGGCCGCAGTGACCTTGCTGGGCTACCTGATCTATCAGTTCCTCCTGCTTCGGACCAACGCCACCGAGCTGAGACGGACCAACCAGAACCTGAAGCGCGAGATGGCCGAGCGGCAGCAGGCCGAAGTCTCATTACGTACCAGCGAGGAGCGCCTGCGTGCCATCACCGATTCAGCCAAGGAGGCGATCGTTTCGGCTGACGGCGCGGGAAACGTCGTCTCGTGGAACGCCGGTGCCAGCGTGATCTTCGGCTACGGCGCCACCGAAATCCTGAACACGCCGTTCGCGCGTCTGATCCCGGCGCGCACCCGTGCGACATACGAAGGGGCCTCGGCCGCATGGGCTGACGGCAGCGAATCACTCCTGCTGAAAGGCACGACCGAGTCCACGGGTCTCAATAAAGATGGGCAGGAATTCCCGATCGAAGTCTCGATGTCGACCTGGTCGACGCAGCAGGGCCGGTACATCACCGCCATCGTGCGTGACATCAGCGAACGCAAGCGATTGGAGGAGACCGCCAGGCAGCAGGAATTGCAGCTCATCCAAGCCAACAAGATGACGGCGCTCGGAACCCTGGTATCCAGCGTTGCGCACGAGATCAACAACCCCAATCAGCTCGTACTGATGAACTCCAGGGTGCTCGCGGAAGTCTGGGATGATGCGCTGGGCATTCTCGACGAATATCGCGAGCGCAGCGGCGAGTTCCTGCTGGGCGGCCTGCCCTACGCCGAAATGCGCCAGAGCGTCTCGATGCTCACTCGCGATGTTCATGATGGCGCTTTGCGCATCGAGCGCTTCGTCGAGGAGCTCAAGGACTTTGCACGCCCGCGCGCCAAGGATGCTCACACGGCGTTCAACCTGAACGACGCAGTCCGCCGCGCCTCACGCCTTCTCGGCCATCTGATCACCAAGCGGACCGCCCGCTTCCGCAGCGATCTCGCCGCAGAACTACCCGCGCTCCACGGCGATCCACAGCAGATCGAGCAGGTGGTCGTCAATCTGCTGGTGAATGCGCTGGAGGCATTGCCCGAGCGCGAGTCGGCCGTGAGCGTAGCGACGCTTCATGACGTTTCGAGGCATTGCGTGATCCTGGAGGTGCGTGACGAAGGAACGGGGATCGCGCCGGAACACCTTGCGCACCTTTGCGATCCGTTCTTCACGACCAAGCAAGAAAGCGGCGGAACCGGGTTGGGGCTCGCCATCACCGCCTCACTCGTTCATGCGCATGGTGCGCGCCTGGAGTTCGAATCAGAGCCCAATCGCGGCACCCGAGCGCGCATGGTGTTTCCCTTGGTCGGGGACCCGATCGCGGTCTCGGCCTAGTCCAGGAAGACTCGACGTGACGATCGCGCCTCAATCTACAGTCCTTCCCGTTGTGCTGGTCGACGACGAGCCGCAACTACTGCATAGCGCGAGCGTGGTGCTGCGCACCTCGGGCGTCGCGAGCGTCGAGACGCTCGACGACAGCCGCGAGGTCTTGCCGTTGTTGGAAAGTCGAGCCGTCGGCGTACTGGTGCTCGATCTTTCCATGCCGCATGTTTCCGGTCAGGCGCTGCTGGAGAAGGTGTCGGTCGCCTATCCGGATATTCCGGTCATCCTCATGACGGCAACCAACGACCTCGACACCGCGGTGCAGTGCATGCAGGCCGGTGCGATCGACTATCTGGTCAAGCCGGTGGAGAAGAATCGCCTGGTGTCATCAGTGAAGCGAGCCATGGAGATCCGTGCTCTGCGGGCTGAGGTGCTCACGCTGAAGGAGCACTTCCTCGCAGAAGCGCCCGCCCATCCCGAGGCCTTCGCGGAACTCATCACCCAGAGCAAGTCGATGCAGGTCATGTTCCGCTATCTCGAAGCCATCGCCCCCTCACCGCAGCCGGTCCTCGTGACGGGAGAGACCGGCACGGGCAAGGAACTCGTCGCCCGCGCCCTGCATCGCCTGTCCGGACGCACTGGTGAGATGGTTTCAGTCAACGTCGCCGGTCTCGACGACACGGTGTTCTCCGACACGCTGTTCGGCCACGCCAGAGGCGCCTACACCGGCGCGGACCGTCCGCGCGACGGTCTGGTCACGACCGCCGGCGATGGCACGCTCTTCCTCGACGAGATCGGTGATCTGTCGGCAACCACGCAGGTCAAACTGCTGCGTCTGTTGCAGGACGGCACGTTCTATCCGCTGGGCGCGGACCGGCCGCGCCAAAGCCGGGCCCGCGTCATCGTCGCCACCAATTGCGATGTCATCAAAGCCGTGGCCGCCGGAACCTTTCGCAAAGATCTGTACTACCGGCTACGCACGCACCACCTGAACCTCCCGCCACTACGGGAGCGACTCGGGGATATTCCGCTGCTCGTGCGTCACTTCGCCGCGAAGGCTGCCAATGCGCTGAACAAGCCGATCCCCACGCTGCCCCTCGCCCTCCACCAACTGCTGCAGGCATACAGCTTCCCCGGCAACCTGCGCGAACTCGAGGGGATGGTTTTCGATGCCCTGGCGCGCCATCGAGGCACAACCTTGTCGTTGCGGAGCTTCAAGGACGCAGTTTCGAGCCGACCCGAGGGGAACCAGGCGAAGACACCACTCGACGGCCAGTCCTTCAGTATCGCCGCCTGCTTTCCCGAACAACTGCCCACGTTGGATGAAGCCGAGGACGCGCTGATCGCCGAAGCGCTGCGACGCGCTCAAGACAATCAAGGGATAGCCGCCGGATTGCTCGGCATTTCGCGCCAAGCCCTGAACAAGCGCCTTTCACGCCGACGGCCTCCCGAGCTGTCGAACCCGTAGGCCAAGCAGCGTCCGCGCGCCGCGCAGGCGACTTCGAACGCCAGCCCGCGCATTCCAGCAAGCGAGCGATACAGGCGGCGCGCAGCCCCGCGTCCGCCGCTACGACATTTGCTGCGGGGTTGTCATGCTTCGTCGCACCCGACTGCCCCCGCTCTTGCCGGCATCGGTGCGCGCAGCACCTTGACTACAAACAAGATTGTCCTCGGCTCGGCGAGTGGCATGGCCGTTGCAAATGCGGCCCGCAGCGCAACGTCCTCGCAATAGGAGCACCACCGATGAGCTGGCTATTCGGATTGCAATTGCGTCCGTTCGTACTGCTTGCCGCCTGCGCCAGCCTGTTTCTCAATCTGGCGTTGCTGGTGCCCGCACTCTACATGGTGCAGGTGTTCGATCGCGTGTTTGCCAGCCGCAGTGTGGAGACGCTCGTCATGCTGAGCCTGCTGGTAGTGCTCGCGCTTGCGTTGGGCTACTGCATGGATGTGGTGCGTGCCCGGGCCCTGGCATTCGCCGGACGCCTGCTCGATGCGCGCCTCTCACCGGCGAGCTTGCGGCGCGCGCTGGCCGCGGCCGCAGGTCCGCATCGCGCCATCGACGCCGACGCGCTACGCGATGTCGCGCGGTTGCGCGGCTTTCTAGGTGGCCCGGGCGTGCTCGCGCTCTTCGACGCCCCATGGTTGCCGATCTATCTGCTGGTCATCGGTTTGATGCATCCGGCGCTCGGTATCGCGGCCACGATCGCCGCTTGCACACTGGCAGTGCTTGGCGTGATCACCGAACGGGCGACGCGCACTGCCACCGAAGCTGCGCGGCTCGCTTCACGCGCGACGCATCGCCATGCGCAGTCGTTGATGCGCAATGCCGAAGTCATTGCCGGGATGGGGATGAGCGGCGCCGCAGTGGCATCGTGGAGTCGTGACCACGCCGAGGTACTGGCTACCCAGCAACGTCTCACCGGCATCTCCGCCCGACTGGCCGCCGCCGCGCGCATGTCCCGCCAGTTGCTGCAAGCCGGACTGCTTGGACTCGGCGCATGGCTCGTCATCAACGTCCACGCATCGCCCGGAATCATGGTTGCAGCCACCATCCTGCTCGGCCGCGCGCTGCAGCCGGTGGAGCTGCTGATCGCCGGATGGAAGGGCTTGCTCGAGGCCCGTAGCGCTTGGGAGCGTTTGAACACGCGCGAACCGGCGTCAGCGCAGACGGCCCATCTGGTGCTGCCCGCGCCGCGTGGGCGCGTCACGCTCGAAGGCGTGGTGTTCGGCAATGCGGCGCAGCGTCCTCCGCTCATCAAAGCCATCAGCTTCGTGCTCGAAGCCGGCGAGAGCCTGGGCATCGTCGGGCCAAGTGCCGCAGGGAAGACGACACTGCTCCGTTTGATCCTGGGCGTTTGGCGTCCACAAGCCGGAACCGTGCGACTCGATGGCGCCGACGTCGCACAGTGGGACCGTGATGCGCTGGGCGCACTTATCGGCTACCTGCCCCAGGACGTCGAGCTCTTTGCCGGCACGGTCGCTGAGAACATTGCGCGATTGGGCGAAGTGAGCCCCGAGGAAGTGGTTGCCGCCGCGCGGACGGCGCATGCCCACGAGATGATCCTCGCCTTGCCCCAGGGCTACGACACTCCGGTCGGCGAGTCGGGCGCAGTGCTCTCGGGCGGGCAACGCCAGCGCATCGCTCTGGCACGAGCGCTCTATGGCCAGCCGCGAGTCGTGGTGCTGGACGAACCCAACGCCAACCTCGATGCGGAAGGCGATGCGGCACTGATCGCTGCGCTGCGCGAACTCAAGGCGCGCGGTGTGACGGTGATCATCGTGAGCCATCGGCCATCGGCGATGGCGCATTTGGACAAGCTCGCAGTGCTCAAGGACGGCACGCTCGTCCACTTCGGTGACGCCGCCACGTTCCGATCCCGGCTGCAGCCGGTGGCGCGAGGAGAAAACGGGGCTCAACCAGGCAGCGGGGCGCGCATGACCAGCGCTGCGCAAGCGGGCACATCGAGCGCTGAACCAATCACGCGCGCGGGCGCGATCTCTGCGCCTTGACGACGCAGATCCAGCGACGGCGATCGCTCCACACCCAGACGTGAGCGCCAGCGCAGCACGGCAGATCGAGCCGATCGCATCTGGAGACCCATCATCATGAGACAAACAAACGCCGCGGCAGCACTGCCGCACGATCGCGCCCTCTTCGCGCAAGCACTGCTATGCGCTGCCTCGGACGTCCAGCAGCGTCGCGAGCTGCGCTCGATTGCGCTCCTCATGGTGCTTCCACTCGCCGCATTCAGCGCGCTATTGGCGGTTTGGACCAGCTACGCGCCGCTCGCTGGTGCGGTCATCGCACCGGCCACGGTGAAGGTCGAGCTCAACCGCAAGACCGTGCAGCACCGGGAAGGCGGCATCGTGCGCGAGATCCTCGTACGCGATGGGCAAACGGTGCAGGCAGGCGATCCGTTGCTCATCGTCGGCGACATTCGCGGCGAAGCGGAGCTTGCGGTGCTGCAAGATCAGTTGCGCGCTGCGCGGCTGCGCTCGCACCGTGCTGCGGCCGAATCACGACTGGCAACGCGCTGGGAGTTGCCCGCCGAGCTAGCCGCCGACGTGCACGCGACCGAGCATGCCGCGCGTGAACGCGCCGTCTTCACCACGCGGCGCCAGGCGCTCGAGGAGCAGACGACGATGCTGCATGCCCAGGTACGCGAGGCGCTCGCGCAGGCCGGCGCACTCGAAGCGCAGATTCAAGCCACGAAGCAGTCGATCAAGCTCTCCGACGAAGAGCTGGCTATCAACGATCGGCTGGCGCGCGAAGGCTTCGTGCATCGCTCGCGCATGCTGGGGCTGCAGCGGGTCGTGGCCGACTATCAATCGCGACTGGCCGAGCACCGCAGCGCCCAGGCTTCGGTGCGCCAACGCATCAGCGAAATCAACGCACGCGCCGCGCAACTGCGCCTGCAGTATCAGACTCAAGCCACCGACGAGTTGCGCGAGGCTTCCGCCCAGGTACGCGAGTTGCAGGAACGCATGCGTCCCTCGCACGACAACGTCGAGCGCCAAACAGTGCGCGCCCCGGTTGACGGCGAAGTGATGGCCCTGCGCGTGCATGCGCCCGGTGCAGTGGTTGCGCCGCGCGCACCGCTGCTGGATGTCGTGCCCGCGCGCGAAAAGCTGGTCATCGAAGCGCAGATCGCCCCGCAGGACATCGAGCAGGTGCGGCGCGCGGGCGGCCACGCCGAGGTGCGCCTGATGGGAGGCGACGCCCGGCTGCTCGCGCCTTTTCCGGCACGGATCGTGTTCGTCTCCGGTGATCGCCTCGCCGACAAGGACACCGGCCGCGCCTGGTTCGATGTCACGGTCGAAGTGGATGCGGCAGCCCTGCAACAGCAACCCAACGTGCGGCTCCAGCCGGGCATGCCGGCGGAGGTGTACGTCACCACAGCCGAACGCACGTTGCTCGAGTACCTGACCAAGCCCCTTGGACTTTTCATGCGACGCGCGTTGCGTGAGCCCTGAGCAAGCCCGCATCGGCCCGCCTGTCACTGCGCTGGTCCCATCGTCGTACCCCACCCTGCATGATCCGGAAAGGAAGGCCTCATGAGCGATGCCCCCCTCAACAAAGTCGCCGCCGCGTTCGTTCCCCCCTTCGGGACGCTGACCACCTTCGGCGACAACCTGAGCAACTCGATCGAGCTGGACCGCGACGCCGCCGGCAACATCTTCGTCAACGACGGCGCCATACCCATCTTCGGCGGGACGCCAACTGTCGCAAACACCAATCTGATTCAGGCGTTCGGCCTTGGCGGCGATGACAACATCGCCTTGAACGAAGCCAACGGCGCATTGCCGCGGGCCAATCTGTTCGGGGGCGCCGGCAACGATTCGCTCACCGGCGGCTCGGGCAACGACATGCTGTTCGGCCAGACTGGGAATGACAGCCTGAACGGAAGCCGCGGCAACGACTCCCTGTTCGGTGGCAGCGGAAACGATGTGCTCACCGGCGGCGACGGCGATGATCGGATGTTCGGCGAGTCCGGCAACGATCGCATGATCTGGAATCCGGGCGATGACAACGACTTGATGGAGGGTGGCGCCGGCATCGATGTCGCCGAGGTCAACGGTGGCAACGGCGCCGAGATGTTCACCGCCATCGCCAACGACACGCGCGTGCGCTTCGATCGGGTCGACCCCGCGCCGTTCGCGCTCGACATCGGCACTACCGAGAACCTCGTTGTCAACATGAACGGTGGCGATGACACCTTCGGCGCCACGGGCAACCTCGCTGCGCTGATCAGCGTCACCGTCGATGGTGGAGCCGGCAACGACATGATCAACGGCGGCAATGGCAACGACCAGCTGCTGGGCGGGGACGGTAACGACTTCATCGACGGCAACCAGGGCAACGACGTGGCGCTTCTGGGTGCCGGCGACGACGTGTTCCAGTGGGATCCGGGCGACGGCAGCGACGTGATCGAAGGCCAGGCCGGCGCCGACACGATGCTTTTCAACGGCAGCGGTGCAGACGAGATCTTCGAAGCTACCGCCAACGGTGGGCGGCTACGCTTCGCTCGCGACGTCGGCAATATCGTGATGGACACCAACGACGTCGAGACGGTCGACTTGAATGCGCTCGGCGGCGCCGACACGATCGTCGTCAACAACCTCGCCGGTACCGACGTCAGCACGATCGCTGTCGACCTGTCAGGCGAACTGGGCGGCACCACCGGCGACGGGCAAGCCGACACCGTGATCACGAACGGGACGAACGGCGGCGACGTGATCGAGGTGCTGGGAGGCGGGACATCAGTCTCAGTGGTTGGGCTGGCCGCGCAAGTCAACATCACCAACGTCGAGGGAGCGAACGATGCGCTCAGGATCGACGGCCTGGGCGGCAACGATGTGATCGACGCGACCAGCCTCGCCACCGGCCAGATCCAATTGACGATGATCGGCGGGCTGGGGGCAGACGTCTTTCTGGGCAGCGCGGGCAACGATTTCATCTTCGGCGGCGACGGCGACGATGTGGCGCTGATGGGCGCGGGCGACGACACGTTCGTCTGGAATCCCGGGGATGACAACGACACGCTCGAAGGCCAGGCCGGTCTCGACACGATGCTCTTCAACGGCGCCAACGTTGCCGAGGCGATCAATATCTCCGCCAACGGTGGTCGCGCGATCTTCTTCCGTGACGTCGCCAACGTGACGATGGACCTGAACGACATGGAGTCGATCGACTTCAACGCCCTCGGCGGCGCGGACAGCATCGTCGTCAACGATCTGTCGGGGACCGATGTCAAGGAGGTGAATCTCAACCTCGCTGCAGGCACTGGCCTCGGCGACGCGCAGGTCGATACGGTGACGATCCAGGGCACCAACGGCGACGATGTCATCCAAGTGGTTCAGGACGGCAATGACGTGGTCGTGCTCGGTCTGGCGGCCACGGTGCGCATCATCGGCTTCGAAGTCGGGATCGATCGCATCCTCATCAACGGGTTGGGCGGTGACGACGTGGTCGAGGCGAGCGGCCTCTCGACGGTGGGCATCGCCGCAGACGGCGGCGCCGGCGATGACGTGCTGATCGGTGGTGGCGGCAACGACACGCTGCTGGGTGGCGCCGGTGACGACGTACTGCTGGGCGACGGTGGCCTCGACCTTCTCGACGGCGGCGACGGCGATGACATCGAGATTCAGGGTCTCGCGCTGAGCACCGCAGCGCTGGCGGCTGGCACTACGGCAGAGGGACCGCTCGCCTAACGATCAGCCGATCGCTTGGAGGTGACGGCGCAGGGTGGATGCACGAAGCACCCTGCGCCGTCATCCCAGCTTGTCCGATGCGACATCTGCTGCGGGGGCTGTCGAGCTTCGTCGCACCCCGCTGCTCCTGCTCCCCGGCTCCTCGGTGCACGCAGCGCCTTGACTACAAAAGGGATTGTCCCTGGCTCTGTGACTGGCACACCGGTTGCAATGGACGCCGCGGAGCATCGTGATCGCAACCATTTCAATCGGGAGACTGACCATGAATCTGGAGTCGATCTACGCGGGATTCCTGTGGACCATGTTCGTGTTCTGGAACAGCGTGCGCATCTTCACTTATCTGCCGACCATCCGGAAGCTGTGGGCACCCGGTGCAAGTGCCAGGGAGTACAGCCTGGCAACCTGGGGAAGCTGGGCTCTCTCCAACGGTTTCTTCGCGCTTTATCTATGGGAGCAGAGCGACCGTGTGGTGAACAGCATGGTGTTACTCAACATCGGCAACACCGCCATGTGCCTGTTCACCAGTTGCCTGATCTGGATGCTCCAACGCAATGCATCCGAGGAGGCAACACCGAAGCGATGGATGTCTGTAGTCGATTGCAACCGGCACTCTCATCCGCAAACGCCGAATCCCCGGGGGCACTCATGATTGCGAACGCACCGATCGTGCTGGCGACGACGGCCCGCGTCGTCAGCAGCCAAGTGAACGCCTGCGGTGCCGTGGATGCGCTGGCGCAGGAACTTTCCGCGAACAAGCGAGTGCGCAGCGTGCATGGCCTCGACGTGTATTCCGTGACGGCAAACGACGCTCCACGGATCATGCAAGCGATCGGACGCATCCGCGAAACGGAGTTTCGCAGGGAAGGCGGCGGAACGGGCCAGCCCACCGACCTCGATCGCTTCGATCTCGGCGATGCTGCCTACCGCCAGCTGGTGGTATGGGATGCGCAACAGCAGGAGATTGTTGCTGCGTATCGATACGCTTTGTGCCGGGAAACCTTGCGCGCTGCATCTCGTCCAGCGCTCGCCACGGAAGTCCTGTTCAAATTCTCGGCTCGCTTCCGCGCCGACTACTTGCCCTACACCATCGAACTGGGGCGCTCGGTGGTCAATCGAAACGCCAAGCGGAGATTCCACGGCCTTTTCGCGGCATGGGCAGGCCTCGGTGCATTGGTTCGCGAGCACCGCGATATCCGCTATTTCTTCGGTAAGTTCACGACGTTTCCAAGCTACAGCATTGCGGCAAGGGACACTCTGCTGCACTTCCTTCGCCTGCGCCATCCCGACCCCGACATGCTGGTGCGTCCACGGCGCGCACTCGAAGTCGTACCGGACGGCCCCACCGTCGCATCGGTATTCCAATGCGGTGACTACGATGCCGACTACGCCGCGCTGCGAGCCAAGCTCCAGCAGGCTGGCGAGCTGATTCCACCGTTAGTGATCTCCTATCTCAGCCTCACGCGCACGATGAAGTCATTCGGTACCGCACGCAATCCGCACTTCGGGGGAGTGGACGAAACCGCCGTGCTGGTCCCGATCGCTGACATCAATCACGCGGCTCGCGCACGCTTCATCGATTCCTACACGCGCTCCTGTCCGGGTTACTTCTGCCGATGCGCGGGCGCAGAAAATTGCGACCAGCACATCGATCTCGGAACGCCTGTCGCGCAACACAACAAATCAGGAGCCAGCCAATGATCGCGTGCGAGCACGTTATCCCCCGCAGTGATCGATACGCATGGGAGAAGCTCCAATACCCGTTCAAGCGCCTGGCCGATTTTGGCCGAGCGCTTCTACTCGACCAGGGCATGAAGGCGCGGGAACGTTGGGACCGACGACAGCTCGAAGCATTCCAACAAGAGCGCCTGACGAAGCTGGTTCGGTACGCCAGAGCGCGTTCGCCCTTCTACCGGGAGCGATACCGCCATATTGCATCGGAGGGCCGGGTAAGCCTGTCCGCGTTGCCACCCATCGACAAGGCAACGGTCATGGAATGCTTCGACAGCATGGTGACCGATCCCCGGCTGAAACTCGCCGATCTGGAGCGCCATACCGTCCAGCTTGCCACCGACGACTACTACTTGGGCGAATACCGAGCGCTGACCACAGGGGGCACGACCGGACTGAGGGGCCTGTTCGTCTACGACCGGCAAGCCTGGAGCCACGTGCAGGCAACCTTGTTGCGCTGGGCACGGTTGATGGACGTGTCACCACGTCTGCCCGAGCGCGTGAAAGTCGCCTCGATCGGATCGGACAGCGTGGTGCATGCGAGCTGTCGAGCGGCGATGAGCGCCGACGTCGGCCTCTACGACATCTGCCGCCTCAACGCCACCGATTCCATTCCTTCGCTGGTGCGCGCGTTGAACGCTTTCCAGCCCGAAGTGTTGAGCGCCTATCCGTCGATCGCCGCGCTGCTGGCAATCGAGCAGTCAGAGGGGCGCTTGGAGATAGGTCCGCGCATCGTCTCCACCGGAAGCGAACTCTGCACTGCGGGCATGAAGCGGCAGATCGAAGCGGCCTGGGACAGCACTCCCTTCAACAACTATGCGCTCGTGGAAGCGATGCTTGCCAGCGCGGAGTGCACCGCGCACGAAGGCATCCACGTATTCGAGGACCTGTTCATCCTCGAAGTCGTCGACGAGCACAACCGTCCCGTGCCCGACGGCGTGACGGGCCACAAGGTGCTGCTCACCACGTTGTTCAACTATGCCCAGCCGCTCATTCGCTACGAAGTGACCGATATGCTCACCATGGCGAAAGCGCCATGCTCCTGCGGGCGGCCTTTCCGGTTGATCGAGCGCGTCGAGGGCCGCACCGATGACATCGTCTTTCTCACGGCTGCGGACGGGCGCGAAGTGCCCGTGCATCCGGACCTGTTCCACACTTGCGTCGAACTGCTACCGGAGATCAAGGAATACCAGGTGGTTCACGATCCGGCCGGGATTCACTTCAGGATCGTCGCGCGAGAAGGCAACAGTCACGATGCGATCCGCCTTCGATTGCAGCAGCGGTTTCTCGCCGCCCTGCAACATATGGGGGCGCAGGCCCCTGCTCTGCAGATCGAGTTCACAAGCCGCATAGAGCGCGACCCCAAGCGGATGGGAAAGCACAAGCTCGTGCAATCGCATGTGCCTCACCCCGCACACCGCTCGAACGTCGCCATCGGTGCAACGGGTTCGAGGCGACATTAAGGATGACGCTTTCGCCCGAGTCCCTGCTGCAGACGCTTTCAGTACCGATCTGTGCCGCACTGGTCGGCGCGGAGTGGCTCTATTCGCACTTCACCCGCAAGGGCCTCTACTCCGCAACGGGCGTTCTGGCGAATGTCTACCTGACCTCGCTGAACATGTGCGTGGACGCGTTGGTCCGGGGCTTGTACCTCTTCGTGCTCGACTATGCATACCGATTTCGCGTGATCGAGCTGCACGACTCGCCGATCTTCTACTGGGTCATGCTGATCGTATCCGTGGACTTCATGTACTACTGGTTGCACCGGGTGGATCACCGTTGCCGCTTCTTCTGGGCCGTTCACGTGCCCCATCACAGCAGCACCGAATTCAACTTCTCCGTGGGTTTTCGCTCATCGGTGTTTCAACCTCTGTACCGCTTCGTGTACTTCGTTCCCCTCGCGCTATGCGGGTTCAAGGCTATCGACATTCTCATCATCTATAGCGCCACACAGCTCATCGGCGTCCTGGTCCATACCCAGACGGTCTCCAGACTCGGCATTCTGGAACACATACTGGTCACGCCTTCGCACCATCGCGTGCATCATGCGAGCAACGAAAAGTACCGCGACAAGAACATGGGCATGCTGCTCATCGTCTGGGACAAGCTCTTCGGTAGTTTCCAGTCCGAAGACAAACGCGAACCGGTGCGCTACGGCCTCGTTGAGAACGTCGCAATTCGCCACCCGATCCGGCTGGTGCTTCACGAATGGAGCGCGATCGCCAAGGACGTCTCAAGCGCCGTTTCGATCACGGACAGGCTGATGTACGTGTTCGGTCCGCCAGGATGGCGCCATGATGCACGCACTCGGACGAGCAGCCGCACTTGACGTGCTTTGCACTCAGCGCGGAAGCGTTATCACTTGCGCGTGTACACCCGCCGCGCATGTTCCGGCGTGACGTACCCATCGCGCAGGTCGCGCTCGATCAGCTTCGGATCACGCTCCGCCGGATCGCCATAACCGCCGCCGCCCGCCGACTGCAACCAGACCAGTGTGCCTTGCTGAAGATTGATATAGGGCGTCTTGCTCGGCAGCCGGCGCTCTTTCGGCGTGCCCGGATCGAGCACGTACATGGCCGTCGTACCAGGATGTCCCCCGAACAGACCCTGCGGTTGCGACTTGTGCCGATCCGCGCATAGACAGATCGAGCCTTGATCGGCGAGCACGCGAAAGACGCGACAGAAACCGTTACCGCCGCGAAATTTTCCCGCTCCGCCGGTGTCCGCGACGACTTCGTAGCGCTCGAACAACAGCGGGTTCTCCATTTCATCGGCTTCGATCGGCACATGGCCCGCATTGCCGGCGCCGTAGCGGATGCCGTTCATGCCGTCTTTCGTGGCCCGAGCGCCGTACGCGCCGGAGGACAGTTCGAGCGTCAGGAAGAATGGCTTCTTCGCGTCTGGGCGCGTGTCACCGCCCCCAATCGCGGTGGTGCCGGTGGATCCGGAACCGCTGGCGAGTACGTCCATCGGCGCGGCGTCGGCCAGCGCACGCATGGTCGTATCGAGCACGCGGTAGGCGATGTCGCCGTAACCCACCATCGAGCCGGGTGGCAGCGCGTCCACGAGTGTTCCAGGCCGGGTAATCACCTTGATCGGACGATAGCTGCCTGCGTTCGGCGGATTCTCCGGATCGGTGATCGCCTTGATCGCGTACTGCACGCCTGAGATCGCCGATGCGCGCGAGCAGTTCATGCCGCCTCGCGATTGCGTGGAGCACGCCGTCAGATCGACCGTGATGTCGGAGCCGGCGATGGTCACGCGCGCGTCGATCCACTGCGGATCCTCGGTGAAACCATCGCCGTCGAGACAGTCGCGCGCGTGATAGACGCCATCCTTGAACGTCGCGATCCGGGCCCGGGTGAGTTGTTCCGATCGCGCGAGGATTTCCTTCATCGCTGCCTTGATCGTCGGCAGCCCGTAGCGCCCGATCAGCTCCTTCAGGCGTCGCTCGCCGGTGAAGCACGATGCGTACTGCGCGCGCATGTCGCCATGGGCGACGGCCGAATTCCTGACGTTGCGAACGACCAGGTCGACCAGCGGCTTTTGAATTTCGTCATTGACGAACAGCTTCACCGGCGGGATGACGATGCCTTCCTGGATCAACTCCTTGGTTGCCGGCGAATAGCTGCCCGGCCCCATGCCACCGATGTCGGCCCAGTGACCGCGATTGCACAGGAACCCGTACAGCTCCCCCTCCCAGTAGAGCGGGCGTGCCAGCAACACGTCGGGCAGGTGCGTGCCACCCAGGAACGGATCGTTGGTCATCAGCACGTCGCCCGCGCGGATGTTGTCGCGACCGATGCCCTCGATCAACCCTTGCAGCTGAAACGGCATCGTCGTCACATGAATCGGAAAGCCACTCGGATCCTGCGCGACGATCTCGCCGTCCCAATCCATCACACAGCATGAGAGATCGCCCTGCTCCTTCCACAGCTGGGTGTAGGCCGCGCGCATCGTCATCAGCTTCATCTCGTGCGCTACGCCGATGAGCGCGTTCTGGATGACGGCGAGGGTGAACGGGTCGATGGTCATAGCTCGAGCAGGATGTTGCCGTAGGGATCGAGGGCCGCGCGCGCGCCAGGCGGGACGACCGTTGCCGAAGACAGCTCTTGAATGATCGCGGGCCCGGCGATCGTCGCACCAGGCCGCAGCGTCTCGCGTCGGTACACGCGGGTCGCCACCTTGGCCCCGGCCGCGTCGAACCAGACCTCACGAACACCCGCGGATTCGGGCACGTGTGTCGTGCCTCCATGCGCTTGCAGCTTCGGTTTGTCGACGCGACCGATCGCGCGCAGCCGTACGTTCACGATCTCTACCGGCTCGCCCGGCACTGCGTAGGTGTAGATCGCCTCGTGCTGGCGATGAAACTCGGCGATGAACGCATCCAGATCCACCGCACGCGATGCGTCGTCACCGCCGGCGCGTACGTTGATCTCGGTAGTCTGGCCGACATATCGGATGTCGACGCTACGCTGGTACGCGCGCCGCGCCTCGGGCACCCCTTCGAGATCGAAATCGGCGCGCGCCTTGGCGAGCAGCGCACCGTAGAGTGCCTCAAGTGCCGCACCCGACACTTCCTTCGATGGTTTGAGCACCGAGGCGGAGTAATCGTGGGTGAAATCCGCCGCCGCGATGCCGCTCGCGGAAAATAATCCCGGATTGCGCGGCACGAGAATGCGGCGCATGCCCAGCTCGGCGGCGATCGAGAAGCCATGGATCGGTCCGCCGCCACCGAACACGCACAGATCGAACTCGCGCGGATCGGCTCCGCGCTGCACCGACACGAAGCGGATTGCTTCGGCCATCTGATTGGCCGCAACGCGAAAGACACCTGCGGCCGCTTGCAACACGTCGACCCCAAGCGGCTTGGCGATGTTGGTGTCGATTGCCGCATGCGCCAGCTGCGGATGCAGCTTGACTTCGCCGCCGGCGAAATCGTCGGGATCGATGTAACCGAGCACGACGTTGACATCCGTCAGCGTCACCTGAGTGCCGCCCAGGTTGTAGCAGGCGGGACCCGGATCGGCCGCGGCGCTCTGCGGCCCGACTCTGACACGCCCGACTTCGTCCAGGCGGCAGATGCTGCCGCCGCCCGCGCCCACCGTGTGCACGTCGAGCATCGGCGTGACGATCGGGAAGTAGTCGATCTCGCGCGCAGTCGTCGCTTCGGCGGCGCCATCGCGCAACAGGCACACGTCGAGACTCGTGCCGCCCATGTCCATCGTGATCAGTCGCGGGTACCCGCACGCCGCGCTCATCTGCGCCGCACCGACCACCGCGCCGGCCGGGCCGGAAAGCAGCGTCGTGGCCGGATTGCGCAGCACCAAATCCGGCCGTGCGACACCGCCGTTGGACTGAAAAATGAATAAACGACTCGCGACATCGGCTGCCTGCAACTCACCGACCAACGTTTCGAGGTACTGGCGAAACACCGGCGCGATGTAGGTGGCGAAGATCGTCGTGCTGGTGCGCGGGAACTCGCGGAACTCCGGCTGGATGTCCGAGGAGATCAGCACATCCAGATCGGGCAGCGCTCGCTTGACGGCGTCGCGCAACCGACGTTCATGGGTCGGGTCGAGGAACGAGAACAGGAAACAGAGGGCGAGCGCCTTGACGCCGCTCGCCCGCACCTGCCCGATCACGCGCTCGATCTCCGCATCGGTCAGATCCGTGAGCGTCGCCCCACGCGCGTCGACGCGGCAGTCGGCCTCGAAGCGCAGATAACGCGGCACGAGCGGCGCCGGTTTGTCGAGCTGGACCCGGTAGATGAGCTCGGCTGGACGACTGAAGCGCCCCATCTCGATCACGTCGCGAAAGCCCTTGTTGGTCACCAGCGCTGTGGCTGCGCCCTTGCGCTCGATCACGGCGTTGGTGGTGATCGTGGTGCCGTGACCGATGAACGCCACATCGGCCGGAAGCACCTTCGCGGCCTCCATGACGCGCCTGATGCCCCGCGCGACCGTGGCGGCGCGCCGGCCCGGCTCGTTGAGCACCTTGGCGACGTGCATCGCGCCACTGCTCTCCTCGACCAGGATGACGTCAGTAAAGGTACCGCCTACGTCGATGCCGATACGAACCATGTTGTTGCCTCTTCCAGGCCTACGCGGCCACCACGACGAGATGCTCCGGCGCCCACGACACGCCGACCTGATCACCGCCCGCCAGTCGTCCGGCCAGATCGGTATTGGATGATTCGGCGACCAGCTCGACACCGTTGTCGAGCTTTACGCGCACCCGCAGGGTCGGGCCAAGGTAGCTGGTGTCCAGTATCGTGCCGCGCTGCGGATCGGTGCGCGCCGACTCGGTCGACAGACGCACCTTCTCGTAGCGCAGCACGGCAAGCGCTGCATCGCCGGGCTTGATCGATGCCAGCGTGCGCCCGGCGATGCGCCAGCCGTTCGCCTCGATCGTGCAGGTGTTGTCGGCACCGTGCGCGACGCAACGTCCTTCGATGAAATTGGCATGACCGACGAACCGTGCCACGAACTTGTCGCACGGTTGCTCGTACACCTCACGGGGCGTACCGAGCTGCACGATCCGACCCTCGGCCATGACCGCGATGCGGTCGGACAGCGCGATCGCCTCGCCTTGATCGTGCGTCACGAAGATCCAGGTGCTGCCGGTTTCGCGATGGATGCGCTTGAGCTCCTCGTGCATCTGCAGGCGCAACTGCAGATCGAGCGCGCCCAGCGGCTCGTCGAGCAGCATCACCTCCGGATCGTTGACCAGCGCGCGCGCGATCGCTACTCGCTGGCGCTGACCGCCCGATAGGGCATCGATCGTGCGGTCCTCGTATCCCGGCAGACGCACCAGCGCGAGCGCGTTGCGCACCTTCTCGCCGATCGCGGCACGAGCGAACTTCTTCAGCTCCAGACCGAATGCGATGTTCTGCGCGACGGTGAGATGCGGAAACAGCGCAAGGTGCTGGAAGATCATGTTGGTGCGACGCCGATACGGCGGGAGCGCGGTAACGTCTTGCCCGCCGATCAGCACGGTCCCCGCGCTCGGATCTTCAAACCCGCCGATGATCCGCAGCAGCGTGGTCTTGCCGCAGCCGCTCGCACCGAGCAGGGAGAGAAACTCTCCCTGCCGCACCTCGAGCGACACCGCATCGAGCGCACTCACCGCACCGAAGCGCTTGGAGACGCCGCGCACGGAGACCGCGACTTCGCCCGCAGACGAGCCATCGCTCATCAAGCGCTCTTCACCCGACTCCACACCTCGATCCAGTTGGTCAGGTTCGGCGGCATCCGCAGCGGATAGTGCCTGGTCGTGCCTTCGGTGATCCCATAGCCCCAGCGCTTGCGCTCATCGGCCGAGAGATCCTGTGCGCCAAGCTTGGAGGCCGACAGGTAGCCCGATACCGGCGAGAGCTGACTGGCGTAGCTCTTGCCGAGCATGGCGTTCATCATTGCGTGAGCGGCTTCCTGGTTCTTCGAGTCCTTCGGGATGTAGGCAGTTTGCACGAACGAGAGCACGCCCTCCTTGCACCAGGCGTTGGTGATCGGGAAGTTCTTCTTCTGCAGGTTGTAGCGCACCGGAATCGGCCCGAACGTGCAGATGATCTCGCCCGAGGCGAGCAGATTCTCCGCCTGGGCGAAGCTCGTCCACAGCGTGCGCACGTTCTTCTTCTTGGCGATGAGGAACTTGCCGATCTCGTTCAGCTCGTTCTGGTCGAGCTGCTCGGGCTTCGCCTTGCCCAGGTACAAAGCGGCGGCCATGATCATCTGGTGCGCCGTGTCGAACCAGCCGATCTTCCCGGCGTACTTGTCCTCGAAGATGCAGCCCCACGACTGCGTATAGGCATCGTTCTCCGGAACCTGATCCTTGTTGAACAGCACGCTGTCGTAGCCCCACATCACCGGCACGCCGTACACCTTGCCGTCGCGATCGATGATCTCTGATTTGAACGTGTCGGCGACCTGCGCGAAGTTCGGCACGCGCTTGAGATCGACCGCACTCACCTTCTCGGCGCCGGCTTTCTCGCCGAGGATCGGCCCGCGCGAGAAGATCGAGTGGCTCATCATCAGATTGAAGCGGCCGGTGCCGCCCGGCGCTACGAGGCGCGAGACCACGTCGGTCGATGACTGGAACGGCGCATCGTTGATCTTGATGTTGGCCTCCTTCTCGAGAATGCCCTTGAGCGGCCCGCCCACCAGCGCGTTGGCAAGCAACACATCCAGCGTGGCCCCCGCTTGCGCTTGTGCAAGGCCACCGAACGTCCCCAGGCCCGCCGCGGCACTCCACTTCAAGAACTCCCGACGATCGACGCCACCGCTCCTGCTTTGATCCCGACTCATTGCTGTCTCCTTGTCGTTACTGCGCTCAACGGTTCCAAACCTCGACCTGAGATGTCTCGCCGGATTCATCGTTCGAACTGCTTCGCGAGTTTCCCCGCTCGCCCCGACACCCAGAACCCCAGCGCGGCCACCGTCACCGAAATCAGCATGATCACCACCCCGACCGCGGGAAGGAACGGCGCCATCTGCTCGACGATAAGCAGCCACAGGTACACCGGCGTCGTGCGCTCAGAGCCGGCGACGAACAGCGTGCGAATGAACTCGTCGAACGAGAGCGTGAACGAGAACAACAGCGTCGCGATGATGCCGGGCCGAATCAGCGGGAGCACCACTTTGCGGAACACCACCACGGGCGTTGCACCGAGATCCATGGCGGCTTCTTCGAGCGATCGATCGAACCGGTGCAGGCGTGGGTAGATGGTGAGAAATGCAAAGGGCAGCACCCAGGTCACGTGAGCGGCGAGCACCGCAGTCCACAATCCGTAAGGCACGCCGGCGATCCCGAACGAGACATAGAGCAACACCCCCGAGACGATGCCCGGAGTGATGATGGGTACGAGCATCAAGGGGATCACCGCGTCGCGCCCGGGGAACGAATGTCGCAGGCCCATCGCGGCCAGCAGTGCCAGCACCGTGGCGATCAACGCCGCCACCAGCCCCACGGCGAAGCTGTTGACGATCGAGTCGAGCAGCCTGCCGTCGGTGAACACTTCGCCATACCACTTGAGTGTGGCGCCCTTGAACGGGAAGCCCATCACTTGCGAATCGTTGAACGAGAGCGCGAGCAGCAGCGCGATCGGCGCGTACAGAAACAGATAGAACATGCCCGCGTAACCGCGCAGCAGCCAGGGCATCGCGTTGCGCTTGGCCGTGCTCATCCGCGCTCGCCCATGAAGATGCGCTGCAGGCCGAGCTTGCGGATCGCCAGCAGCATGAACGCCATCACTACCGCGACCAACACGATCGATAGCGCCGCACCAAGCGGCCAGTTGGTCGCGTTCAAGAATTGGCTGGCGATCACGTTGCCGAACATCTGTCCGGATGGTCCGCCCAACAACTGTGGCGTGACATAGGCGCCGCACGCCAGCAGAAACACCATCGTGCAGCCCGACCACACCCCCGGCAGACTGAGCGGCAGGATCACGCGACGGAACGCCTGCAACGGTGATGCGCCCAGATCGCTCGCCGCTTCGACCAGCGCCGGATCCAGTCGATCGAGCGAGAGGTAGATCGGCAAGGTCATGTAGAGCGTGTACACGTACACCAGCCCGACGTACACCGCACCCTCGTTGTAGAGCAGCCAGTCGATCGGCTTGTCGACGATGCCCATGCCGAGCAGAAGCTGATTGATCAGTCCGTTGCGCCCGAGCATCGGCAGCCACACGAACGTGCGCACCACATAGCTGGTCCAGAACGGCAAAAAGAGCAGCACCACCGCTGCGGTCTTCGCCCCACCCCGCAGTCGCGCCAGAAACATCGCGAGCGGATAGGAAACCAGCAACGCAAGCAGCGTGGTGACGATTGCGATGCGCAGCGTCTGCCACAGGACTCGTGCGTAGACCGGCTCGATAGCGATCGACGCATAGGCCTTGGTAGTGAGATCGGTCGAGAGACCGAAGGCCGTGGCGGTCCAGAACGACACGCAGGTGAGGAACACGAGCGGGCCGATCGCGAACACCGCCAGCCACAAGAGCGCCGGCACGACGAGCAGCGCACCGCGGCTGCGTCGCGAAGCGCGTTCGGTGGCTGCGCCGTTCATCGTTCCCCTTTGCAGCAGGCTCTTCTTCGGGTGCTTACGCTCCGCCCTTCGACATGCGCTCGATCCGCGCCTTCACTGCCGGTTTCCAACCGCCAAGCGCGATGATTGCCAGGAGCTGCGCATCGAGCGGCTCGTATTGCAGCGTTGTGCCGCGCGTGTGATTCACGAAGCGGCCCGACTGAAAGTCGACCTCGAGATCGTCGCCGGTTTCAACCTGTCCGGTCACCCCCGCGCATTGGGTGAGAAACGGCACGCCGGCATTGATCGCATTGCGAAAGCTGCCGCGCGGAATCGATTCGGCGAGCAGGCCCACGCCGTGTCCGCGTAGCCCGATGAACCCTTGGATGTGCGGATTGCCTTGGCCGAAGCGCCGCCCGGCAACGATCAGATCTCCGGGTTTGACCTTCTTCGGAAACTCCGGATCGAGGCCGCACATGAAATGCGGTTTGAGCACTTCCGGATCCAGCTCGCGCTTGAGCGCGAACTCGAGCGGCATCATGTCGCCGTCGATGCCGACGTTGTCACCGAACTTCCAACACCGACCGCGATAGATCCATTGCATTGCGTGCCCCTACAAAAACTCGCGCGGATCGGCGATTTCGCCCGCCACCGCCGAAGCGGCGACCGTTGCCGGATTCGCCAGATAAATCTCCGATTTCGCCGCACCCAGGCGACCATAGTCGTTGCGCGTACCGGTATTGATCGACACCTCGTCGTCGGCCAGCCCGCCGATCTTGCCCCCGGCGCACACCCCGCAGCCCGGCGCGGTGATCGCGGCGCCCGCATCGACAAAGATCTTCATGATTCCTTCGGCCTCCGCCCCGGAAAGCGCCTCTTGCGTGCCTGGAGTCACGAAGAAACGCACCTGCGGATGGATCTTGCGACCTTTGAGCACCGCGGCTGCGGCCCGCAGATCGGCCAGATTGGCTGCCGCGCAGGAGCCGATGAACGCATGGTGAATCTTCTTGCCGCGCACCTGGGAAATCCCGACGACTTTGTCGGGCGTGGGCGGCACGGCCACTTGCGGCTCGATCACATCGAGGCTGTACGTGACAACCTGGCGAAACGGCGCATCGGTGTCGCTCTTCACCAGATCGATCGATCCGCGGACGCGCGGGCGCAGATAATCGACGGTGGCTTGATCGGGCTCGATCAGCGCCGACTTCGCGCCGATTTCAATCGGCGTGTTGCAGAGCACCTGTCGACCTGCGAAATCGATGCTCGCAAGCGCCGGCCCTCCGTACTCCACGACACCATAGTCGACGATGTCGACGTCCAGATCGGCGATCAGCTTCTGTCCCACGTCGCGCATCGTCGTACCGCGAGCGAGACTACCCGTGAGGTTGACGCGTATCGTGTGGGGCACGCGCATCCATACGGAGCCGCAGGCGAGCATCTCGGAAACCTCGGTCACGACCGGAATGCCCAGACACCCTACCGCGCCGTAGTTGGTGACGTGGATGTCGTAGGCGCCCACGAACATGCCGGGCTTGATGTACCCCAGCTCCATCGGAAACACATGGCCGTGCCCGCCACGCCCGACATCGTAGAAGTGTTTGATTCCCAGGCGTTGCACGATCTCGCGCACCTGCTTCTGACGGGCCACCGCGACCGGACTGGTCGCGACCGGCTCGTGATCGGTGGAGATCAGCAGCTTCTCCGGCGCATACAGCCGATCGACGCCCAGATCCTTGAAAGCGTTGGCGATGTTGACGACGTACCAATCGTGCGTCGTCACCAGATCCGGCTCGGGATAGACGATCTCTCCCGCCTTGACCGGACGGCCGCACACGCGCGACAGGATCTTCTCGGTGATGGTTTGTCCCATTGATCGATCCTTGCGTCGCCTGGTGGTATCGCCGGCTTTGAATCGGGGTGGAATGCTCAGCGCAGCCCGACCACGATGGTGATCGGTTCGCCTGCGCGGACACGCGCGTCGCGCGCCTCTTCTTTCTCGTGCTGGATCGCCGCCGCTTCCAGCGTGCGCATCGCTTCGGCCTGCGGAATGACGACGACTCCGTCAGCATCCCCCACGACGTAGTCACCGGGATGCACGGCGACACCACCGAGCGTGATCGGCACGCCGTGCCAGCCTGGATGATTCTTCAGCGTACCGATGACTGAGACCGCCGCCGCGTAGACCGGTAAGCCCACCTCGATCATTCCCTCGAGGTCGCGCACACAACCGTTGGTGACGCATCCGGCGAGTCCACGCAGCTTGCTGGCCAACGATGACGTGCCGCCCCACACCGGCGCGGTACCCACCGATCCCGTGTCGATCATCAGCACGGATCCAGACGGAGCCTCCTCGACTGCACGCAGGACCGCTGCCGTCTCGGCGCCCAGCGTCCGAACGGTGAACGCGACGCCCGCCATGCGCGAACGCGGAATCATCGGTCGAATCTCGGCCGACATTCCGCCCGCTTTGCCACTCGCCTCGTAGAGCGTGGCAGCTGCGAAGGCGCTCAGCTTGCGAGCGATCTCGTCGGGTCGCACGGTGCGGGTCCAGTAATGAGGGGGTTGATCGGGAGGTTGATGCGAAGGCTTGACCCAGAATAGGTCCGTACATTTGTCAGCGTCAAGCGCAAGCGCGGACGGCGAGCTGCGGTGCTGCTCTGCCGCATCGATGCATTACGGATTCGTTCTTGACACCGACCAGGGCGCGTCATAGCTTGCCACGACCTGTCCGTACAACTTGAATGAATCGGTTGACCATGACTCGCTATTGCATCGGCGCTCGCCCATGACTCGCTATCGCATCGGCGTCGACATCGGGGGAACGTTTACCGATTTCACCGTCGTCGATGCCGCAACCGGCCGCGTCTTCATCGACAAGACGCTCACCACGCCACGCGAACCCGCTCAGGCCGTTCTGACCGGACTGACTCGCCTCGATCAGACCTTGCAAGCGTTGCTCGCGAACACCTCTGAGGTGATTCACGCCACCACGCTCGTCACCAACGTCATCCTCGAGCGCAAGGGCGCCAGGACGGCGCTGCTCACCACAGCCGGGTTTCGTGACGTGCTCGAAATGGCGCGCGAGGTGCGCTACGAGTTGTACGACATGTTCATCGAGCTACCCAAGCCGCTCGTGCCGCGCGCGCTGCGTATCCCGATCGACGAGCGCACGCTGGCCGACGGTTCGATCCTGCAGCCGCTCGACGAAGCGCAGGTGCGCGCTGCCGCGGCGCGATTGCGTGAAGACGGCATACAAGCCGTCGCGGTCAGCTTTCTTCATTCCTATCGCAACCCGGCCCACGAGCAGCGCGCCGCCGCCATCCTGCGTGAAGAGCTGCCAGGCGTAGTGCTCTCGCTCTCGCACGAAGTGCATCCTGAGCCCAAGGAGTACGAACGCACTTCGACCACGGTCGTCGATGCGTACGTCAAGCGCGTCACCGAGAGTTATCTGGAACATCTTGCAGACGAGCTGAAGCATCGCGGGTATCGCGAGCGCCTCTACGTGATGCTCTCGAACGGTGGCACCGCCACTGTCGAGACGGCCATGCGCGTGCCGGTGCAGATCGTCGAGTCGGGGCCTGCAGCCGGCGTGGAAGCCGCGACCTTCTTCGCCCGGGTCACCGGACTGGATCGCGTGCTCGCCTTCGACATGGGCGGCACCACCGCGAAACTATGCGTCGTCAACCAGGGGCGTGCCTCGCGAACGCGCGAGTTCGAAGTCGATCGGGTGCACCGCTTCAAGCAGGGCAGCGGTCTGCCGATCGCGGTGCCGGTCTACGATCTGCTGGAGATCGGCTCCGGCGGAGGCAGCATCGCGCGGGTCAACGACCTGGGCTTACTCCAGGTGGGGCCGGATAGCTCAGGCTCCGAGCCAGGTCCGGCGAGTTATGGCCGCGGCGGCGCGATGCCCACGGTCACCGACGCGGATCTGGTGCTCGGCTACCTCAATGCCGACTACTTCCTCGGCGGCGAGATGAAGCTCGATGCCGGCGCGGCACATCGCGCGATCGAAACGCATGTTGCCCAGCCCGCCCAACTCGACGTGATCGCCGCGGCGGCAGGCATCCACGAGATCGTCAACGAAACGATGGCCTCCGCGGCACGCATGTACGTCGCAGAGAAGGCGATGGCGCCCGCGGAGCTCACGTTGATCGCCTTCGGCGGCGCCGGCCCGGTGCATGCGATCGGTCTGGCACGCAAGCTCGGCTGCCCCAAAGTTCTGGTGCCGCCGTATTCCGGCGTGATGTCCTCCCTCGGCCTGCTCGCCGCCCCCATCGCGTTCGAGCGCAGTCACGCAATCCGACGCCTGTTGCGCGATGTCGATCCGGTCGCAATCGAGCAGGCATTCGTCGCACTCGAACACGAGGCACGGCAACCGCTGCCAGATGCCGCTCGCGCGTCGATCCAGCGCACGGTCGATCTGCGCTACTCCGGTCAGGACTACTCGCTCGAGATCGACGTGGAAGCGCCCAGCACTCGTGACGGCGCGCAAGCCCTCTGGCAGCAACAGTTTCTGGCGGCGTATCAGGAGCTGTACGGCAAGATCGACGACGACAACCCGATCGAACTGGCGAGCTTGCGGGTGTACGCGCGCCAGAGCGCACCGGCTCCACGGATTGCCCCCCCCGCCAACGCGTCGGATGCCAGCATCAAAGCCACGCGCGACGTGTACCAGACCGCCGCACGCAGCTTCGCTCGCACACCGGTGTACGAACGCGACGCGCTGCGGGTCGGGCAGCGTATCGAAGGCCCGGCGGTGATCGAGGAGCGCATGTCGACCACGGTAATCGGCGCGGGCGATGTGCTCACGGTCGATAGCGCGGGCTGCCTCCTGGTCACGCTCGCAGCATCGATCGGCACCGAGCACCTGGACCCGCAGCTTGTTGGCGCAGCCTCCTGACCACGCACACGCCCCACAGTCTCGCAAGCATGAATCTCGACCCAGTCACCATCCAGATCCTCTGGAACCGGCTCATCTCGATCGTCGATGAGGCCGCAACCGGCCTGATGCGCACCGCCTACACACCATCGGTCAAGGAATACCACGACTTCTGCTGCGCGCTCTTCGACACCGAAGCTCGCATGCTCGCGCACTCCACCGTCACCACCGCCGGGTTTCTCGGCATCGTGCCCGAAGTGATGCGCAACTTCGTGAAGCGCTATCCGCCCGAGTCGCTCCAACCAGGCGACGTGATCATCACCAACGATCCGTGGATGGCAAGCGGCCACCTGATCGACGTATCAGTCGCCTCGCCGATCTATCGCGACGGACGAATCGTCGCCTACACGTTGTGCATCGTGCATCACCTCGACATGGGTGGGCGCATGTCCACGCTCGAATCGAAAGATCTGTTCGAGGAAGGTCTGAAGATCCCGATCATCAAGCTGTACGACGCGGGCAAGCTCAACGAGACGATCTTCGATTTCATCAAGGCCAACACCCGGGTGCCGAACAAGATCCTCGGCGACCTGCGCGCACAGCTCGTCGCCAACAACGTCAGCACGCGCGGACTGCTGCGCCTGCTCGACGAGTACCGGCTCGATGGCCTGGAAGACCTCGCGCGCGAAGTGATCGGCCGCACCGAACGCAGTCTGCGCCAGAAGATCGCCCAGCTGCCCAAAGGCACGTACCGCAACGACGTGATCCTGCCGCCGATTCCGGGCGTGAAAGATCAGATCCACGTGAAGGCCGCCGTGACCGTCGAGGGCGACGAAGTCATCATCGACTACACCGGCTCGTCGCCGCAGGTCACGGCAGCGATCAACTGCACGATCAATATCGTGCGCTCGTACTCGTCGTATCCGATCAAGCTCGCGCTCGACCCCAACGTCCCCAACAACGACGGCGGGCTGCGGCCGATCCGCATCATCGCGCCCGAGGGCAGCGTGATCAACGCACGCATGCCGGCAGCGACCTGGGGACGCACGATGATCGCGCACCTGTTCCCCGAGATCGTGTTCGGCGCGCTCGAAAAGATCATGCCCGACAGGATCCTCGCCTCGAGCGGCGGCTCGCCGGCGAACGAGGTCTATCTGCACGGCAAGCTGAGGGATGGCCGTTCGTTCCTCTCGATCGCGCAGCACACCGGCGGCTATGGCGGGAGCGCGCGGCAAGACGGTCACTCAACGCTCTGCTTTCCGTTCAATACGCGCAACATTCCGGTCGAGGTGATCGAGAACGAAGCGCGGGTCTATTACTCGAAGAAAGAGTTCGTCCCCGACACCGGCGGGCCCGGCTATCACCGTGGCGGCCTGGGCCAGGTGGTCGAGTTCTGCATCCTCGACGGCGGCACGCCCGAGGCGCATCACGTGGAAAGCTCGGTGCGCATCAGCGGCAGGGTCGAAACCGGTGTGATGCCCGCGTACGGACGATGCGGCGGGAAGCTCGGTCGAGGCGGTGGTCTGTGGCTCAACGACAAGCCGGTTGAGCACGGTGTGTACCGCAAGCTCGCACCGGGCGATCGCGTGCGCTTCGTCATGACGGGCGGCGGCGGTTACGGTGATCCGTTCGTACGCGAACCCGAGCGGGTCGCGCATGACGTTCGCGAGGGCAAGGTCTCGATCGCCTCAGCCAAGCGCGACTATGGCGTGGCGATCAACACGAAATCGCTCAGGGTGAGTAACGCACAGACCGAGAAGCTGCGCGCAAAGGCTTCGACCGCGAGCGTCCCGGCTGCGAACGGCCCATCGACGTCATCGACGTGAACGCCTCAACAGCCATCCGCGTCGGCATGCCGGCCGTCAAGCCGGTTGGGCGTCCGCGCTGGCTGCTCGCACCGGGCATCGTGTGGCTGTTCGTGTTCATGCTGATTCCCGTCGCCTTCATGGTGATCGTGTCGTTCTGGTCGTCGGGCTACTACGGCACCAAGCCCGATTTCACCTTCAGGAACTACGCGAAGATCTTCCAGTCGCCGCTCTACAGCGGTCAGCTGCTCAAGACCCTGCGGATCGGGCTGGAGGCCACCGTGCTGTCGCTCCTGCTCTCCTATCCGATCGCCTACCTGCTCTCGCGCATGCGCGGATTCGGCAAGGCGATCCTCGTTCTCCTGCTCTTCCTGCCGTTCTGGGCGAGCTACGTCGTGCGCGCGTTCGTGTGGCTGCCGATCCTCGGACGCAACGGCTTGATCAACCAGACGCTCATGGGCATCGGCGTCATCGACACGCCCATCGACTGGCTCCTCTACAACGAAGGCGCGGTGCTGGTCGGGCTCGTGTACGTCTACACGCTCTTCATGACGCTGCCGATCTACCTGTCGCTGGAGAAGATCGATCCACGGCTGATCGAAGCGGCGACGGATCTGGGCGCCAGGCCGTTCCAGGTTTTTCGGAAGATTCTGCTTCCATTGAGCTGGCCGGGCGTGGTTTCGGGCTGCATCATGGTGTTCCTGCTCACGATGAGCGCCTACGTGACGCCGCAGCTGCTGGGCGGACCACGCGGGATCATGTTCGGCAACGTCATCGCCAGCCAGTTTCTCGCCAACAACGACTGGGCGTTCGGCGCGGCACTCGCGGTGACGATGGTCCTGATCGTGGTAGTTCTTCTCCTGCTCGTCGGGCGCAAGATGAAGATCGAACAAGTTTTCACCGGTGGCGCGTGATGGCTGAGATCGCCACGCCCCTGCCCGGCGTCAGCGCGCACCCGGCCAGCCGGCGCTTCAATGGTTATCGTCTCGCGCTCTGGCTGTACGCGGCGTTCTTCCTGATGTTTCTGTATGGACCGCTGCTGATGATCGTCTTCCTGTCGTTCAACGACTCGAAGATCACCGGTTTTCCGTTTCGCGGCTTCACGCTCAGGTGGTACGAGGTGGTGTTCAACAGCAAGCCACTGCTGTCCGCGCTCGCGAACAGCGTCTATGTCGGCGTCGCCTCGGCGATCATCGCCACCTTGCTCGCACTTCTGCTTGCGCTCGCGTTCCGCCACGAGTTTCGCGGCAAGCGGCTGGTGCTATATCTCATCATCACGCCGATCATCATCCCCGGCATCATCGGTGGCATCGTGCTGTTGATTTTTTTCGGCTATCTCGGGGTGCGGCCGTCGTTGTTTACCACCGTGCTGGTGGCGCACGTGAACTGGGTGCTTCCGTTCGCGTTCCTGACCCTCTACCCGCGCCTGCACAAGTTCGATCGCTCGCTTGAAGAGGCGGCGATGGATCTGGGCGCGCGCGACTGGCAGGTGTTCCGGGAGATCGTGTTTCCGATCGTGCGCCCTGGCGTCTTCGCCACCGCGCTGTTCGCCTTCAGCCTTTCGTTCGACGAATTCATTCGCACCGTATTCACCGTCGGCTCCGATCGGACCATTCCGGTGCAGTTCTACGTGCTGATCGTCGAGGAACTCACTCCGGAGTTGCCCGCGATGGCGGTGCTCATCGTCCTGTTATCGATCTTGACTTCGTTGATCGGCTTTCTGTTCCTGAAGCGGGCCGATCGCAAGACTGTCGCCTGATCCACCAGAGGAGGATTTTCATGCAACAGCAAGACATGGTCCTGCGTTCACTCGATCGACGCGGATTTCTGAAGAAGGGTGGCGCACTCGGCGCTGCCCTCGCCGCCGGCATTCCGCCATCGGTGCTTGCACAACAAGCCGCGATTCGCGCGGTGATGCCCAATGTGTTCATCCCCGACCCGGTGCGACCGATCATCGCGGCACAAACCGGCGGCATCAAGGTCGACAACCTGCCGTACGTATCGCCCACCGACACCCTCGCCAAGCTCATGGCCCCGGGCGGCACCACCCAATACGACATGATGGTGAGTCTCACCAATCTGATCCGCGGCCCGGCGCTCGGCGCGAAGGAAGGTGACGAGAAACTGCTCGCGCTCAACATGAGCCAGATCCCGAATGGCGCGAAGATCGCCGACCAATTCAAGAACGACGTGGTCGTCCGCGCTGGCAAGACCTATCTGCTGCCGGTGGTGTGGGGCTACGAATCGGTGATCTACGACGCGTCGAAGATGCCCCCGGACGACGCACTCACGCAGTCGTGGAACGTGCTGTTCGCCGACAAGTACAAAGGGCGCATCGCCTGGCGCGACGACGCCCACGGCATGATCTACACGGCGGCGCTGGCAATGGGCAAAGCCGATCCGCTCAAGCTCGACGCCGGCGAGATCAAGGAAGTCCAGAAGTTCCTGATCGATCGCAAGAAGAACATCCGCACCATGTGGACCAAATTCGCCGAGGCGGTGAACATGATCGCCTCGGGCGAAGTCGCATGCATGTACGGCTGGATCGCGATGCGTTCAGCGCTGGAGAAGCAGGGCATCAAGGCCGCCAACAACTGGCCCAAGGAAGGGCTGCCCTACTGGACGCAGTCGGCCTTCATCCCGAAGGACACCAAGCAGGCCGAGGGAACGCATAAGGTCATCAACGCAATGCTCTCGAAGGACTTCGGCGCGAAGCTCACCGAGGTCACCGAATACCCATCGACTTCGGCGGAAGTCGCTGCCGGCTACTCGCCGGAGTATCGCCGCAAGGTCGGGTTCGACATCGTCGAGCGAGGCATCGTGCGCAAGCCCTTCGACCTGCCGCAGCGCATGGATATGTGGGTCGAGGCCTGGAACACGGTGAAGGCCGCGTAGCACTTCGATGTCTGATCTGTCGGTCCAGATCCGCGAGGTTTCCAAGCGCTTCGGCGCCACGACTGTGCTCGACCGCGTCTCGCTCGATATCCGGCGCGGCGAGTTCCTCTCCTTGCTGGGTCCGAGCGGCTGCGGCAAGACGACGCTGCTGCGGATCATCGCGGGGTTCGAGCATGCCGACGGCGGCAGCGTGCAGATAGAGGGCCGAGACGTCGGTGGTCAGCCCGCCTATGCGCGCAGCACCAACATGATCTTCCAGCATCTGGCGCTGTTTCCGCACATGAGCGTGTTCGAGAACGTCGCGTTCGGCCTGCGCATGAAGAAGGTGGCCGGCGACTCGATCGCCCCGCGAGTGCGTAAGGTGCTCGATCTGGTACAGCTCAAGGGCTTCGACGACCGTCTTCCCGATCAGCTGTCGGGCGGGCAGAAACAGCGTGTCGCGATGGCACGTGCGCTGGTCAACGATCCGGCCGTGCTCCTGCTCGATGAGCCGCTCGGCGCGCTCGATCTGCAGCTTCGCATCCAGCTGCAGGCCGAGTTGCGCCGCTTGCACAAGTCGCTCGGGAGCACCTTCATCTTCGTCACCCACGACCAGGTGGAGGCGATCACGATGTCCGATCGCATCGCGGTGATGAACCAGGGGCGCATCATTCAGCTGGGCACGCCGCAGGAAATCTACGAACAGCCGCGCGCACGCTTCGTCGCGAATTTCGTCGGCCACACCAATCTGTTCGACGGTCGCGCGAGTGCACCGGCCGGCGACGGCACCTGCATCGTCTCGATCGACGAGGGTCGAGCACAGATGCGTTGCGCCGCGCCGCGCGATCTGCAAAGCGCAACGCCGGTCGCGGTGGCGCTGCGCTACGAAAAAGTCACGATAGCCCCCGCCGAAGATCGCGCCGTCGACGCCTCCGGCTTTCCCGGGGTCGTGCGCGAACGCACCTACATGGGCGGCTTCATTCGACTGAGCGTCGCCACCGATTGGGGACGCGAGATCACTGCCGATCTGCCGATCAGCGAGTCGGCCCGATCGATCAGCGAAGGCGCGCGTGTAATGGCGCGCTGGTCGCCTGCTGATGCCACCGTTTTGCTGGAGTAAGCCCATGCCACTGGATATCCAATGGGAGCGCAACGACTACTCGCGCGTGCCCTATCGCCTCTACCACGACCCGGAGATCTATCGGCTGGAGCAAGAGCGGATCTTTCGGGGGCTCACCTGGTCGTACCTGTGCTTGGAAGCCGAGATTCCAAACCCCGGTGACTACAAGACCACCTGGATCGGCGAAACGCCGGTGGTGGTGAATCGCGACGACGACGGGTCGGTGCACGCCTTCGTCAATCGCTGCGCCCATCGAGGATCGGTCGTGCGGCGCGAACCACGCGGCAACGCGGCCGATCACACCTGCATCTATCACCGCTGGTGCTACAACCGTAAAGGCGAACTGGTGGGTATTCCGTTCGCGCGAGGCATTCGCGGCCAGGGCGGAATCGATCCGAACTTCGACAAGACAAAGCACGGGCTCACCAGAATTCATGTCGGCAGCTACAAAGGCGTCGTCTTCGGCACCTTCGCGGCACAGGCCGACCCGCTCCCCGACTATCTCGGCCCGATGATCCGCGGCCACATCGACGGCCTCATGCAACGCCCGATCGAGATCCTGGGCTATCAACGCCAGGCGATCGACGGCAACTGGAAGCTCTACAACGAGAACCTGCGCGACACCTATCACGCCAGCCTGCTGCACGAATTCCTGGTCACGTTCGGTCTGGATCGAGCCACGCAGAAAGGCGGCGTGGAGATGGATGCGCGCCACCGCCACAACCTCACCTACGCCGTTGCCGGCACAGACAACCAGCAGGACGTCGTCGCCGCGTATGCCGAACACAAACTGCGCGCCGATCACGTCACGCTGCGCGATCCTTCGATCCTCAAGTACCACGCCGAGTTCAACGACGGACGCTCGATGGCGACCTCGTCGGTGTTTCCGAACCTGTGCTTCCAGCGGCTGAACAACAGCATGGCGACGCGCCAGATCCAACCCAAGGGCACCGATCGGTTCGTGCTGCTGTGGACCTACTTCGGCTACCGCGACGACAGCGAAACAATGCGCCGCCATCGCCTGCGCCAGATGAATCTGCTCGGGCCGGCCGGCTATGTGTCGATGGAAGACGCCGAAGCCATCGAGATCGCACATCAGGCCTCCCGCCCCGATCTGGAGTCGACTTCGGTGATCGAGATGGGTGGCGCGGGCGCGATCAACGACTGCGAGTTCCGCGTGACCGACGTGCCGGTGCGCGGCTTCTGGTCGTACTACGCCGAGCTGATGGGGATCGAGCCGGCTGGAGCGGTTCGATGATCAGTCTGGAACAGCGCCTGGCCGTCTACGACCTGTTCGCCGAGTACGCGGCATGTCTGGATGAAGGCCGGCTCAGCGACTGGCTGGATTTTTTCGTCGAAGATTGCCTCTATCGCATCGTGCCGCGCGAGAACTATGCAGCGAACTTGCCGCTTTCGCTGGTGCTCTGCGACAGCAAAGACATGATGCGCGATCGCGTGGTGGCACTTCAGGAAGCCAACGAATACAACATCCATACCGATCGACATCTCATCAGCGGCATCCGATTTCGCGGCAATGCTTCCGGCGTGCTGCAGGTGGAAGCCTCCTACGCCGTCTACCAGGTGGATACCGAGGGTGTTGCCAGCCTGTTCGCGATCGGCTCATACCTGGACGAGATCGTATTCGTGGCCGGATCACCGCGCGTCAAATCGAAGACTGTGATCATGGACAACTCCTGCGTCCCGCACGCGATCTCGACCCCGCTATAGGAATCGCATGGACGCCCGCAACAAGTCAATTTCCCGGCGTCCGCGCAGCGCGGTGCCGATCAAGGCCAAGCCGCGCTACAGCGAAGTCGCCGATCAGTTGATGCTCAACATCATCACCGGCGCGTATCCAATCGGTTCGCTCCTGCCAAGCGAAGCCGAACTCTGTCAGGAATACGGTGTGAGCCGCCACACCGTACGCGAGGCGGTGCGTCTCTTGCAACTGCGCGGCATGGTATCGCGCCAGCAAGGCCGCGGCACTTCGGTCGAATCCGACCGGCATCACGCGCGCTTCAGTCTGCCGCTCAGCTCGATCGACGAGGTGGAGCGCCACGGACGATTCACGCATCTGGTCGATCTGCGCTTCGACGAAGTAGTTGCGAACGATGCAGTCGCAGCGCTGTTGCCGTGTGCGATCGGCGAGCGCTTCCTGCGCATCCGCTCGCACCGGGTGCCGCGGGAGCGCTCCATGCCGCTGCCCCCGGCATGGAATGAAACCTACATCCTCGCCCGCTACGCCGATGTGCGCGACGAGATCCAGCACTGGCCCGGTGCGATCTACTCGCTGGTCGAGCAACGTCATGGCATCAAGATCGTGTCGATCCGCCAGGAGGCCACCGCGACCTTCCTGCGCGGCGAGGTGGCGCAGCGGCTGCACGCAAAACCAGGGAGCGCCGGGCTCACGATCAAGCGCGCCTATGTCGGGCGCGATGGTGTGGCCGCGCTGTTCGGCTTCAATACGTATGTCGGCGATCAGTTCTCGCTCGTAATGGATCTGCGACGCGACGAATGACGCAAGGCTGAGATGTGCCTCCTCCCTTAACCGCGAGAGGCGCTCGATCTGTCGTGCAGGCGCGTCACACCCTATGCACGTGATTGGACACCACATCCAGCACCACGCGCTTGTCGGGCCGGGTGATCTGGGTGCGGATGACCGCGGTGAGTCTTCCTTTGTGGATGATCCGCGAGCGTGCACGTAGCCGCGCGCCCTCGCCCGGGCTCACGAACGATGCGGTGATCGTGCTCAACCCCCACGTCGGCGACAACGCGGCGCTCGCCGTCGCGGCGGCGAGCGCGATCTGAATGCCACCCTGCGCGTGTCCGACACGGTTGCCGATGTGCGGCGCGTTTTTTGTCACGCATGACGCGCCCGCGGCGAGCTTGCGCGGCCGCAAGCCCCAGAAGGCATCGATGAAGGCCTCGCCGTCGCGCGACGACTGCGCGAGCGTGCGATCCGCGGCGCGCAGGATCGCGCG
>CADEDU010000004.1:37365-74249 GCA_902826155.1 uncultured beta proteobacterium | reverse complement strand
GCCAGGCGCGCGGCGCTGTCCAGCTGCGCACGAATGCTGGTGGCCAACGTGAGGTCGGCCAGGATCGCCACCGCCCCGAAGCTGATCTGGCCGTCGGCGCCGATGCAGTGCGGACCGGCGTCGAGGCTGAGTCGTGCCGATTCGGCACTGACATGATCGAACGAGAAATCGAGGAAATTGCCCGAGAAGTGATAGCCGGGAACGCGATTGAGCGCGATGCCGCGCAGCACCTGCTCGCGGATTGATTGGTGCGAGTCTTGCACGATGATGAGCCGTCGAAGGTCGATCGAAGTACGACGGCAAGCGTGCTGCGTTCCGTCGCGCGAACGCGCGATGTTCAGTCGCGCAAAGGCCGCGATTCTAATGGCGCTCGTGGCCGCGTGATGGAGCGGCGCCCGACGCGCACCCTGCCCCCGCGCCCTGCGGCTTGTTCGACCATCGCCGCTTCGGTATAAGGGGTCGGCGCCATCGATCGCAGGGGGTCGCATGAAATTCCACTGGTTCCACCTGATGCCGTACCCGCATCTGCCCGACGATTTCCGCGAGCGTTATTCGGGCGTGTGGGTCGACGTGCCCTCGGCCGAACTTTACGACCCAGTCAAGGGCAACGCGGTCTACAACGAGTATCTCGACGAGCTGGAATTCGCCGAGCGCGAAGGCTTCGACGGCATCTGCGTCAACGAACATCATCAGAACGCGTACGGCCTGATGCCCTCGCCCAATCTGATGGCCGCCGCGCTCACCCGCCGCACCACGCGCGCCAAGCTCGTGGTGATGGGCAATTCGGTCGCGCTCTACAACCCGCCGATCCGCGTGGCCGAAGAGATGTCGATGTTGGATGTGATGTCCAACGGGCGCATCGTGTCGGGTTTTCCGGTGGGCACGCCGATGGACTCGGCATATTGCTACGGCGAGAACCCGGCCACGCTGCGCGAGAAGTACCGCGAAGGCGTCGAGCTGATCATGCGCGCCTGGAAGGAACCCCGACCGTTTGCGTTCAACGGCAAGTACACGCAGTTGCGCTACGTGAATCTGTGGCCGCGTCCGATCCAGCAGCCGCATCCTCCGGTGTGGATCCCCGGCGGCGGCAGCGTCGAGACCTACGACTGGTGCGCACAAAACGATTTCCTCTACGCCTACCTGTCCTACTTCGGCTACAAGGCCGGCATCAACGTGATGAAGGGCTACTGGGAGGCAGTGGATCGCCTCGGTGTCGATCCCAATCCGTATCGCGCGGGGTTTCTGCAGTTCGTTGGCGTCGCCGATTCCGATGCCGAGGCCGAACGCCTGTACGCCAAGCACGCGCTCTATTTCTACAACCGCTGCCTGCACTTCAATCCTGCGTACGCGAATCCGCCCGGCTATGCGTCGATCGCCACGCTGCGCAAGGGCATCGAGGGGCAGGTCTCGCGTGTCGCGGCGCTGTCGGGCACGCTGACCTGGAAGGACATCGTCGATCGCGGCTATGTCGTCGCCGGCAGTCCGGCGACGGTCATCGATCGCCTCAACGAACTGGCCGACACGTTGCGCGTGGGCCATCTCATGGTGCTGTGCCACTTCGGCGATATGCCCAAGGACAAGACGCTCGCCAACACCACCCGCTTCGCGCGGGAGGTCATGCCAAAACTGCGCAACAAGTTCAGCGAGTGGGAAGACCGCTGGTGGCCCAAGGAATCCCCGGCATCGCCGCAAGCGACGCGTGCACCGGTCACTGCGTGACGACGATGAGCACGACGTTGCATCGCGAAACCCTCAAGCTCGCCTCGGGTCGATCGCAGCAGATCGCGCGCGCCGGACGTGGCCCGACCGTGGTCTGGCTGCATGGCGTTCACGGCCTGCAGGATCATGACCCGGTAGTCGCCGCGCTGGCCGAGCGCTACAGCGTGATTGCGCCGCTCGCGCCGGGCTTCAATGACCTCGCCGAACTCGACGAACTGCGTACGATCCACGATCTCGCTTTGCACTACGACGACGTGCTCGGCGCGCTCGGGCTCGATCGCATCGCGCTGATCGGCCACTCCATCGGCGCGATGGTTGCAGCCGAGCTGGCGGCGCATTTCCCGGCCAGGGTGAACCGGCTCGCCCTGCTCTCACCGGTGGGCTTGTGGGACGACGCACGTCCGGTCGCCGATCTTTTTGCACGGCCGTATCCCACGATCGACAAGATCCTATGGCTCGGCGGTGCGCCCACCGGGCCGATGGCAACCAAGCCCGATCAATCCGCGCAATCGACACCAGGCGATCAGGTCGAAGCGCTGGTCACGATCGCGCGCGGCATGACGGCGGTGGCGAAGTTTCTCTGGCCGATCCCCGACAAGGGTTTGCGCCGGCGCCTCTATCGCATCCGCGCGCGCGCGTTGATCGTTGCCGGCGAGCGCGACGCGTTCGTCCCCGCCAGCTACGCCGCGGATTTCGCCGCGGCCATCCTCGATGCGCGCTCGCTGGTCATCGCCGATGCCGCGCACATGGCGCCCTACGAGCGCACGCGCGAGGTGCTCGAGCCGGTGCACGCATTGCTGGCTGCGGCTTGAGCAGCGCCGCCCCGCCGCCGGCCTTGACGGCCCCGATCGTTTCGCTCGGCCCGCGGGTGTTCCTGCCGTTCGCGCTCGGCTTTTTCATCTCGTTCATGTTTCGCAGTGCGAATGCCGTCATCGGCAACGAGCTGGCGGACTCCTTCTCGCTCAGCGCGGCGCAACTCGGGCTGCTCACCAGCGTCTATTTCCTCGCGTTCGCATCGATGCAGCCCCTTGTGGGCGTACTGCTCGACCGATTCGACCCGCGTCGCGTCGTGGCTGGTCTGCTCTGCATTGCGGCTTGCGGATCGATCGTGTTCGCCACTGCGCAGGGTTTCGTCGGCCTGTCGATCGCCCGCATCATGATCGGCGTTGGCGTGTCGGCCTGCCTGATGGGCGCGATCAAGGCCTTTGCGCTGTGGTATCCGATGGATCGGCTGGCATCGCTCACCGGCTGGACCATGGCGTTCGGCAGCCTCGGCGCGCTGGTGGCTACCACGCCGGTCGAATTCAGCGCTGCTCACATCGGCTGGCGTGCCACATTCGCCGTGTTCGCGCTGATGGCGCTCTCGATCGCAGCGTTGGTCTGGTTCGCGGTACCGAAGCAGACCGCTGGATTCGCACGCGCCTCGTGGCGCGACCAGTGGAGCGTGTTTGGCCAGATCGCGCGCACGCCCATGTTCTGGCGACTGGGCCTGCCGATGGTCACGGTGCAATCGGCTTTCCAGGGCCTGTTCGGCCTGTGGATCGTGCCCTGGCTGATGGACGTCGACGGGCTGTCCCGCGCTACCGCCGCGACCTGGTTGTTCTGGATCGCAGTGAGCGCCCTCGTTTCCTCGCCCGCATTCGGTGTCGGCGCCGACCTGCTCGCCGCGCGCGGCGTGCCGCGGCTGACGATGTTCAAGCTCGGCATGACGCTCAGCGTCGTGTGTCTGCTGCTCGCCGGCTTCACCGAGATTGCACGCCTGCCGCTGCTGATCGCCTACGGGTTCGGCGCCATGTCGACCGTGCTGTCCTACACCTTCGTGGCCATGCTGTTCCCGCGCACGATGTCAGGCCGCGTCACTACCGCGATCAACATGTGCATGTTCGTCTGCACGTTCCTCACGCAGTGGGGCGCGGGCATGCTGCTGCAGCCGTTCGCGCGCAGCGATGGCGGGTACGCGCAAACCGGCTACTGGCTGGTGTTCGGCGTACTGGGGGCGATCCAGTGCGTGTCGCTCGCCTGGTTGCTCACGCTGCGCAAGGAGCCCGCCCCTGCGCACCATTGATGCACGGGCCGCGGGCGCCTGATCAGCAAGCGTGGCTCTACAACTTGCCGATCCACTCCAGCGTGCCGTTCACGCTCGCGGTGCGGTCGGCACCGGTCGCCAGCACCGACAGGATCATCTCGTCGCAGCGTGATGTCTCCATGAAAGCGCGCAGCTTGCGCTCGCAAGTGGCGGCATCGCCGTGCAGCACGACCGCGTCGATCATCCCTTGCGACCAGCCGGCGTTGCGCGCTTCGGGGTAGCCGGCCGCAACGAACATCTCCTGGTAATTCTTCAAGCGCGGGTAGTACGTGAGCGACTCTTCGACGCCGCGCTTGAGCGCCTCGGCATCGGTGGTCAACGCCACGAACGCGTGCGCGACGAGTCGCGGGCGTTTGAGTCCTGCCTTGGCGGCGCCACGGTCCATCGCCGGCAGCGCCACGTCGCGCAGATAGGGCGCCGGGCACAGCCACGTCACCGCGCCGTCGGCGGCCTCACCGGCCAGTTCGAACGAACCTGCGCGCAGCGCCGAAATGATCACCGGCACATCCGCCCCGTAGGAAAGCTTGGCGCTCAGCTTGAAGCGCTTGCCCGAAAAATCGACCTGCTCGCCCTTGAGCAGTCCACGCATGATGGTGATGAATTCGCGCAGATGTTCGAGGGGACGCTCGTACGGGATGCCATAGCGCTGCTCCACCGTGGGCGCATGGCTCGGACCCACGCCCAGGATGAACCGCCCCGGGATCATCGAGCCGATGTCGGCCGCCTGCTGCGCGACGACCACCGGATTGCGCGGATACGTCGGCACGATCGCCGTGCCCATGCGCACCCGCTCGGTGACCGATGAGGCCGCCGCGAACACCGTCAACGCATCCGGACCGGCTCCTGTGGTCAACCACACGGTCGGCACGCCGACCCGATCCGCATGCCGTATGCCCGCAAGCATCGCGCCTGCGGTGCGTTCATGAATCGCTGCCCCAACCTGCTTCATCGCCATGTGCACTCCCCTGAAAGACCTGATGTCGCGCCGCGCTTGAGTCGCGTTGCGCGCTCATCCACAATCCCGACGTACTCATTGGACTCGATCGACCCGGTCGACCGATTTCGAACCCGGATGATATGCGGACTATGCGCTACGAACTGTACTACTGGCCTTCAATTCAAGGACGCGGCGAATTCGTGCGCCTCGCGCTCGAAGCCGCGGGCGCTGACTATCTCGACGTTGCACGCGGCAACGAACGCGACGGTCAAGGCGTACCGGCGATGATGCGGTTGATGGAGCGCAGCGTCGCGACGCCGTTCGCACCGCCCTTCCTCAAGGCGGGCAACGTGCTTGTCAGCCACGCCGCCAACATCCTGCAGTTCCTGGGGCCGCGCCTGGGGCTGGTGCCGTCCGACGAAGCGAGCCAGGTGGTTGCGCACGGCCTGCAACTCACGATCACCGATTTCGTCAAAGAGATCCACGACACCCATCATCCGATCGGATCCAGCCTCTACTACGAAGACCAGAAACCGGAAGCGGCGCGGCGTAGCAAAGTGTTCATCGCCGAGCGCATGCCGAAGTACCTGGGATACTTCGAGCGGATCATCGGCGGCAACGACGGCGTGCACAGCGTCGGCACCGCGCTCAGCCATGTCGATCTGTCGCTGTTCCAGATCGTCGCCGGAATGCGCTACGCCTTCCCGAACGCGATGCGACACGCCGAGTCGAGCCATGCGCGGGTGGTCGCGGTGCACGACCGGGTCGCGGCTCTGCCCAACATTGCGCGCTATCTCGCCTCGCCTCGACGGATTCCGTTCAACGAGAAAGGCATCTTCCGACGGTATCCGGAACTCGATAGCGACGCCTGACCGATGATCATAGCCACCGCCGGGCACGTCGACCACGGCAAAACGTCGCTGGTCAAAGCGCTCACCGGCATCGATACCGATCGACTGCCCGAGGAAAAAAAGCGCGGACTCACGATCGACATCGGCTTCGCGTACCTCAAGCTCACCGCCGACGTCACCATCGGCTTCATCGATGTGCCCGGACATGAGCGCTTCGTCCACAACATGCTGTGCGGTGTGGCCGGGGTGGATGCAGCATTGTTCATTGTCGCTGCCGACGATGGTCCGATGCCGCAGACACGCGAGCACCTGGCGATTCTCGACCTGCTGGGCGTACGTCAGGGGCTGGTGGCACTCACCAAGATCGATCGTGTGAGTGAAGCGCGCGTCGCGGAGGTGCACAGCGAGATCACAGCATTGCTCGCACCCACCTCCCTGACAGGCGCGGAGATTTTTCCAGTGTCCGCCATCACCGGTGCAGGGGTCGCCACGCTCAAACACCGGCTCGAAGCCATGGCACGGAGCATCGCGGCGCGTGCCAGCCACGGCAACTTCAGGCTGGCGGTCGATCGCACCTTCACGGTTTCCGGCGCCGGACTGATCGCCACGGGCACGGTCGTCGCCGGTCAGATTGCAGTGGGCGATCAGGTGCGAGCCCTGTTGGCGGCGCAGCCGGCGCGGATTCGCGGCATCCATGCTCAGAACGCTGTGGCGCAGGTCGGCCGGGCGGGCGAACGCTGCGCCCTGAATCTGGCCAGCACGCAACTCGACGTCGAACATCTGCGCCGCGGTGACTGGATCGTCCACCCCGACGCACCGCCCGCCGCGCCGAAGTTCGACGCGCGCCTGCGCCTGCTCGCGAGCGAGGCAAAACCGCTGATGCATTGGACGCCCGTGCACGTCCATCTCGGCGCAAGCGATGTGACGGCGCGTGTAGCCGTGCTGGAGGCCGACCGCATCGCCCCGGGCGAATCCGGATTGGTGCAGCTCGTGCTCGATCACCCGATCGGAGCAGCGCACGGCGACCGCTTCATCGTGCGCGATCAATCGGCGCGCCGCACCCTGGGCGGCGGGAGCGTGATCGACATCTACCCGCCACGACGCGGGCGCGCCAGGCCGGAGCGTCTCGCGCAACTGCGCGCGCACGAGGAGCTCGATGCGGCGAAAGCCCTGGCGGCCCTGCTGCCAACCGCCGTGCACGGCCTCTCGTTCACGCAGTTCGCCGCGAATCGCAACCTGAGTCCGGCCGAGCGCAAAGCCGTGCTGGACCAGGTGCCGCACCGGTCGATCGACCTGCCGGATCGGCAGCTCGTCTTCGCGATCGATCAGTGGGAGCATTTCCGCCGCGCCGCGCTCGATGCCGCCGCCGCGCATCACAAGCGCTTCCCCGAGCAGGCCGGCATGCCCGAGGATCAGTTGCTGCGCGCAAGCCATGGCACGCTGCCTCGTGAAGTCGCCGTCGTCATCGCGGGCGAGCTGATCAAGGACAACACCCTGGCTCGCACGGGTGCGGTCGTGCATCTACCCTCGCATCGCCCGAAGGTCAATGCGGCCGAGGCGGCGCTGTGGGAAAAGATCATGCGCGCGATCGAAGCCAACGCGACGCGGCCGCCGAGTTCCCATGAGATCGCCGCGGCCGTGCGCGCCGATGCGAAGAAGGTGCAGTCGATGCTCGAACGGGCCGCACGCCAGGGGATCCTGCATCGCGTGAGCGACGCGCGGTTCTATACGCCAGCGGCGATTCAGCAACTGGCAACACTGGCCGGCGATCTGGCAGCCAAGGATGCTGATCGCAAGCTCACCGTCGCCGCGTTCCGCGACAGGAGCGCGCTGGGCCGCAACGTCACGATCGAGGTGCTGGAATTCTTCGACCGCGTGCGCTTCACCCGGCGCGCCGGCGAGGCGCGCGAAGTGCTGCGTCCAGCCGGCGGCCTGTTCGTGCGCGACGAGAACGCGCCGAAGTAACTGCGGCGAGCGGCGCAGCTGAAAGGCGCTTGCCGTTAGACTTCAGCCCGCGACAACGGAAGAGAATCGCACCCCGGTGGGGCGCCCGGACTTCAAATCCGTGGAGAGGCGTCAGACGTCTCTGGTGGGTTCGACTCCCACTCTTTTCCGCCAACCGTGTCGGATCGAAAGAAGCGAGCCGACTGCTCGGCTCGCTTCTTTTTCCTCGTCATCGGACCTCGAGCTTCCTGGTCGCGGTGCCGGCCCTCTTCGGCAACGTGAGCTGCAGCACGCCGTCCTTGTACGTCGCCTCGGCTTTGGCGTCATCGACGTCCGAATCCAGCATGAAGCTGCGATATTGCTTGCCGTAGTAGCGCTCGCGCACGAGCGTGTTCTTGTCCTTCTCTTCCTTCTCGCGCTTGACCTCGGTCGAGATCGCCACCTGGTTGCCGTCGATCGAAACCTGAATGTCCTCCTTGGTGACGCCGGGAATGTCGGCCTTCACCATGTAGTTCTTCTCGTCTTCGGTGACGTCGACGCGAATGTCGGCGGGCAGATCGACCTCGCGCAGCGCCGGACGCATGCGAAACGCCTTGAACAGATCATCGAAGTCGCGCCACGGATCGAGCCGGGCCATGTCGCGCAGCGAGCCGAACGGTGTGATGTTCGCCATGAGAGTCTCCTGACTTTGTCGGAAGCAGTTGCGGGGAGAGAAGTGGGGAGTCGAGGCTTGCCACATCGCGCGGGTCCAATCACGGCTCGCGTGCAGCACAGATGAATCCCACCTCGTGCACGCAAGCGTAGAACGATCCGATCGAAGCCGATTGATAGCGATCAACTCATGCTCAGAACTGTGTCGAGTGACGGCTTGATGGAAGTCAATCGCGGCATCGGCGCTGACGCTAACGTTGCCTCAGGCGCAAGAAACAACGGAAGGAAAGCGGATGGTCTCGTTCGAACGGTATGACCTCGAATCGTTGCGGCACAAGCTTGCGCAGCGCGCGAGCGAATTGCGCGGACAGATCGCCGAGATGACGGGCCGCGCTGAAGACGAACCGTTTCGTGCCATCGCCGGCGAAGTCGGCAATTCCGGCGACGAATCGACCGCGTCGTCGTTGATCGACACCGAACGCGCCGAAATCAGCCGCGACGTCGGCGAGCTGCGCGCGATCGAGGCCGCACTCACCCGCATCGACAGCGGCAAGTACGGGCTATGCCTCGACTGCGAGGAGCGCATCGATAGCACCAGACTCGACGCACAGCCCACGGCGCTGCGATGCGTGCCGTGCCAGACGCGCTTCGAGAAGTCCCATGCCGGCACGCGCGGCGCGAGTTTGTAGCCGTCGACGGCAGCGCACCTTTTACACGCACGAACCGTCTCGTCATGTTCATTGATCACCGTCAATCAGTTCCGCCCGCGCGCGGCTTTGAATACTGTTGTCGCCCGTCGCCGCGTCCAGCCATGTCCTACTCCGCCGCTGAGACCGAAGCCGCTCATGAAGCCTGTAGCCGCGTGCTCAATGACATCGGGCTCGGAGGCTGTCACTTCGCGCTCGAGCCGCTGGGTGATACATGGCTGGTGCACGTCGAGTGTCCGGGCAAGGGGCGCACGACGACCTCGAGCATCTCCGTCGATCATCACGTCCTGTACGCAAGCCTGGACGATCACGCCGCTTACGAACGCCTGCGCAACGATTGGACAGAAGTTCTCTCGGAGTGCCTGAGGGCGTAGGCGGCAACGGCAGTAACGACGCTCCAAGCGAGACCGTGGCGGTCCCGATCGCACGGAACCGGTGCGCTCAATGTGCGATGAGGATCGCCCCGAGCGAAGCCATCGCGATCCCGGCCGGGGCCACATAACGCAGCAGCACGAGCAGGATCGCGCTCGATCGTTCGCCCAGCCGCAGCTGCTCGCGCAGGAATCGCGCCGGAATCGCCCAGCCGGCAAACAACGCCAGCGCAAAGCCTTCGATCGGCAGCAGCACGTTGGAGGTCAGATAGTCCAGCAGATCGAAGAAGGTCGCGGTGGTGAATCCCTGCACCGCGGCGAGCGGATGCCAGTCAGCCCAGTAGTTGAACGACAACACCGTCGGCACGCCGGCGACGAAGCACACGGCAGCGCTGACCCCACTCGCCGCACGGCGTGACCAGCCATACCGGCGCACCAGCATCGCGACCACCAGCTCCAGCATCGAGATCGCCGAAGCCAGCGCGGCCACGAACAACAGCAGGAAAAAGGCGATCGCGGCGATCGATCCGAGCGGCAGTTTCGCGAACGCGAGCGGCAGCGTGACGAACACCAATCCCGGACCGCTCGCCGGATCGAGCTGATTGGCGAACACGATCGGAAACACCGCAAGCCCGGCCAACAGCGAGATCGCCGTGTCCGCCACCACCGATGCGATCGCGACCTCGCGCAGCGAGATCGACACATCGCTGTAGGCGGCGTAGGTGATCATCAGGCCAAGACCCACGCCGATCGAGAAGAACCCCAGTCCCACGGCTTCGAGCGCCGCGCGTGCGCTCACCTGCTCGAACGAAGGGACGAACAGATAGCGCATCGTCCGTGCGACATCGCCTTCGATCATGGCGTAGCCGGCGAGCAGCAGCATCAGCACCAGCAACAGCGGCATCAGCACCTTCGCTGCGGCTTCGATCCCGTGCCCTACGCCGCGAGCGACGACGATCGCTGCAATCGCCAGGAACAAGAATTGATAGCCGAACATCGCGCCCGGCGATGCCAGGAATGCTTCGTACCGTGAGCGGACCGCCTGAGCGTCGGCGCCGGGCAGTCCCAGCGCGATCGTTTCGAACGCGTAACCGATGGTCCAGCCGCCGATCACTGCGTAGAAACTGAGGATGAGGAACCCCGTGAGCACGCCGAGCGCACCGAACATCACCCACCAGCCGCCGGCACCGTAATTCCGCGCAACGGCGGCAATGCTGGTGAGTGGGTCGCCCGCGCCTTTGCGGCCGATAGCGAACTCGGCCAGCATCAGCGGCACGACGATCAGCGCGAGTCCGGCGAGATAAAACGCGACGAACGCACCGCCGCCGTTACTGCCGACCTCGTACGGAAACTTCCAGATGCTGCCGATGCCGACAGCCGAGCCGACGGTGGCGAGAATGAAGCCTATGCGGCCGGACCAGCGTTCTGGCGATGCGTTGTTCGGACTCGTCACGCCTCAAGCGTAACGTCTGAGCGCGGTCACCGCTTGCTGATTCGCAAAGGGCAATGCCCTAGGGACCTCCACACAAGCTATCCCACTGATGGGGAGGTCCGAAATTTTCCCGGGAGCTACGAGGGGCCGGGCCCCCTTGTGCGAATATTTCCTAGCTGCGAGGCACCACACCAGGTGGCGGTGGCGGCGGCGTTCCCGCAGGCGGCGGAGGGGGCGTGGCGACAGTGGGCGACTCCGTGAACCGACCCGACACGGGAACGCGATGCCCCGTCGCGTACATGCACTGCTGGTAGGCATGATCGTAACGGCGCTGGTTCTCGTAGTACGTGGCCTCCCCCAGACCCAGGCCGGTCGCGCTGCCGAGAACCAAGCCGGTTCCAGCACCGACTCCTGCTCCGCGGCTGCCACCAATCGCCGCCCCAACACCGGTGCCGATGGCTGCACCAACTACGGCGCCGGCGACGCCGGTCTGCGTGGCAGCTTGTCCTGGCGGCACGCCCCCGATCTGCTCAAGCGCGAAGTGCCGGCATTGCAGATCGTCGGCACGGAACTGGTCGAACGTCTTGTTCGTGCCCGGCAGCACCAGCACGCTCGGACCGGTTGGAATGGTCGTGCACGCTGCGAGGATGGTGCCGATGATCACGAGGCTTGCGACTCGCAGTGTTCGTCGCACGTGGACGCTCCTTCCTTCTTGAGTTGCCTACTTGGCGCCGGGAGGCACAGGGGCCACACGCTCCCAGCCACCCGCGCACTCGCGCACATACGGGTAGTACCCCTCGGGCTTGCGGCAGTAGTACCAGTACCCCGCAGGATTCGCCTGTGTCGACGTGCTCGTGTCTTTCTCGATGTACTGAGGCGGCGCGCTCACCGGCGGCGGGTAGTCGTAGTAGTAGGGATATGGGTTGTAGTACGGCGAATACGAGTAAGGCGGGTAGTAGTAGGGATAAGCCGGATACACACGATACGCGGGTGGCGGGTAGTGCCAGACCCACGGCACGCCAATCGAAATGCCCCAACGCACGCTGGAGTCTGCGTATGACGGACCGACATTGAGAGCACCTGCCAAGCCAAGCAGCAAGATCAACGACAGTCTCAGAAATTTCATGGCACGCACGCTGTGGAACGCTACGAATGTGCCGCATGGTGCGCTCGTGCATCGCACAGGGCATTGCGCGAACGCAAACACGCTGCGATCGACCAGTTCCGGCCCGCATGCCGCGCTGTGATAACTTGCGCGCCGCCCTCGCCCATTCACATTCAAATTCCGGTTCTCGTGTCCTCAGCCGATTTATCGCAACACACGCCGATGATGCAGCAGTACCTGCGCATGAAGGCGGAGCATGCGCACATGCTGTTGTTCTATCGGATGGGCGATTTCTACGAGATGTTCTTCGCCGATGCAGAGAAGGCGGCAAAGCTGCTCGACATCACGCTGACCGCACGCGGCCAGTCGGCCGGCAGTCCGATTCCCATGGCGGGCGTGCCCTACCACGCGGTCGAGCAGTATCTGGCGAAGCTGGTGAAGCTCGGCGAGTCCGTCGCGGTATGCGAGCAGATCGGCGACCCCGCCACCTCGAAAGGGCCGGTCGAGCGCAAGGTCGTGCGCATCGTCACGCCGGGCACGCTCACCGATTCGGGGCTGGTCGAAGACAAGGCCGACAATCTGCTGCTCGCGATCCACGCTTCGCGCGGCACGTTCGGGCTGGCGTGGCTCAATCTGTCGAGCGGCGCATTCCGGGTCGCCGAGGTCGGTCGCGAGCAGATAGCCTCGACGTTGCAACGCATTGCGCCAGCCGAGATCCTGCTCGCCGACGGCCACACGCTCGACGCGCGCACCGAGGCTCCCGTCTCGCACCTGCCCGACTGGCATTTCGACGAGGCTGCGGCGGTCACTGCGCTGGCCCGGCAGTTCGGCACCGCGGATCTGTCCGGTTTCGGCGTGGACGAGATGCCGCTCGCCATCGCCGCGGCCGGCGCGCTGCTCGGCTACGCGCAGAAGACGCAGGGTCAGGCGCTCACGCACGTCAACGCGATGACCGCCGAACAGGACAGCGAGTACGTGCGCATGGATGCCGCCACGCGCCGCAACCTGGAGCTGACCGAAACGCTGCGCGGCACCGAAGGGCCGACGCTTTTTCGCCTGCTCGATCGATGCGCCACCAACATGGGCAGCCGGTTGCTGCGCCACTGGATCCACCACCCCTTGCGCGACACCACCGTGCTGCGGCAGCGTCAGCAGGCCGCACTCGATCTGGCGGGCGATGCCGGCACGGGCCCATACCCGCACCTGCAGATGCGTCTGCGCAAGATCGCCGACATCGAACGCATCTCGGCGCGTGTGGCATTGCACTCGGCGCGTCCGCGCGACCTGTCGGCGTTGCGCGACAGCCTCGCCTCCTTGCCGCAGTTGCGCGAGCTGATCGATCAAGCCGACGTCGCACTGCTGGTGACGCTGCGCGAGCAACTGGTCGCCCCGACCGAGTGCCTCGAATTGCTGACTCGCGCGATCAAACCCGAGCCGGGTGCACTGCTCCGCGAGGGCAGCGTCATTGCGGAGGGCTACAGCGCCGAGCTCGACGAACTTCGCGCGCTGCAAGACAACGCCGGTGCCTTCCTGATCGAGCTCGAAGGCCGCGAGCGCGCTCGCACCGGCATCCCCAATCTGAAGGTCGAGTACAACCGCGTGCACGGCTTCTATATCGAAGTCACCAACGCGCAAGCCGACAAGGTGCCCGACGATTATCGGCGCCGGCAGACGTTGAAGAACGCCGAGCGCTACATCACCCCCGAGCTCAAGACCTTCGAAGACAAGGCACTGTCGGCGAAGGATCGCGCGCTCGCGCTGGAGAAGTCGCTCTATGAGGCCGTCATCGAAGCGCTGCAGCCGCACATCGGATCGTTGCAGCGCATCGCGCGCGCGATCGCGACGCTCGATGTGTTGACCGCGTTTGCCGATACCGCCGCACGGCGCGGTTGGGTGGCACCGTCGTTCGTCCCCGAGGCGCTGATCGAGATCGTCCAGGGGCGCCATCCGGTGGTGGAAGACGAGGTCGATCAGTTCATCGCCAACGATTGCCGCATGTCCGCGGCGCGGCGCATGCTGCTCATCACCGGCCCGAACATGGGCGGCAAATCGACGTACATGCGGCAGGTCGCGCTGATCGTGCTGCTCGCGCACGTGGGCGCGCTCGTGCCTGCGGCATCGTGCCGACTCGGGCCGATCGATCAGATCTTCACCCGCATCGGCGCCGCGGACGATCTGGCCGGCGGACGCTCCACCTTCATGGTCGAGATGACCGAGAGCGCCAATATCCTGCACAACGCCACCGATTGCAGCCTGGTGCTCATGGACGAAGTCGGCCGCGGCACCTCCACCTTCGACGGTTTGGCGCTCGCCTGGTCGATCGCGCGGCATCTGGTCGAGCGCAATCGCGCCTTCAGTCTGTTCGCGACGCACTATTTCGAGCTCACGCAACTGGCGCAGGAGTATCGTGAATTGGCCAACGTGCATCTCGATGCAGTCGAGCACAAGAACTCGATCGTATTCATGCACGCCGTCGAGGAAGGGCCGGCGAGCCAGAGCTACGGCCTGCAGGTGGCGGCGCTGGCCGGTATTCCGCAAAGCGTGGTGCGCGCGGCCCGGCGCCGTCTCCAGGATCTGGAACAGGCCAGCCTCACACGTGGCGGGCAAACCGACCTGTTCGCCGCGACGGCATCCGACGCCTCACCGGAGCCCGTGGCCGACCCGGTGCGCGAAGCGATCGACCACGTCGATCCCGACGCACTCACACCGAAGGAAGCTCTCGAATTGGTCTATCGGCTGAAGCAGCTATGAAGACGACCGGGACGATGAGCAGTCGCTGCGGCGTATCGCGCACGTCCACCACCGAGACGCGCCGCTTTCCATCGCGCGCGGGGAGGGCTTGGCGTCGAACTTTGCAAGGACTCCTCTCCTGGCTCCTCGCACTCGCCTGCAACGCGAGCATCGCCGCGCCGCTCACATTCGGCGTGTTCGGCGACACGCCCTACTTCCCGTTCGAGGAGGGCGCTGTGCGGCAGCTGATCGGGCAGATGAACGACGAGCCGCTCGCGCACGTGGTCCACGTCGGCGACCTCAAGTCGGGATCGTCGCTGTGCAGCGATCCGCTGTTCGCCGAGCGGCTGGAAATGTTCGGCGCGTCCCGGCACCCGTTCATCTTCGTGCCGGGCGACAACGAATGGACCGACTGCCATCGCGGCAGCAACGGTTCGTACGATCCGCTGGAACGGCTCGCCGCGCTGCGCAAGCTGTTCCACGCGGGCGACGAGTCGCTGGGCCAGCGCAGACTGCGGCTCGAGCGCCAATCGAGCCAACCTCGCTTTGCGCTCTATCGTGAGAACGTGCGCTGGAGCACCGACGGCGTGATGTTCGCCGCCTTCAACGTACCCGGCTCCAACAACAACTTCGGCCGCACGCCGCAGATGGACCAGGAGGTTCAGGCGCGCATGGCGGCCAATCAGGCGTGGCTCACCGAAACGTTGAACCGCGCGCGCAGTGCGAACGCGCGGGCACTGGTGATCTTCTTCCACGCCGATCCGCGCTTCGATCGCTGGACCAACGAGACCAGCGGGCGCGATGGCTTCGTCGGCTGGCGACGCATGCTGAGAGCCGCGGCGGTGGCGTTCAAGAAGCCGATCCTGCTGGTGCACGGTGACGAGCATCGCTATCGGCTCGATCAGCCGCTGCGCGATCCGGCCAACGGCAACACCTACGCCAATGTCACGCGCCTGGAGGTGATGGGCGCGCCCGAAACCAATTGGGTGCGCGTCACGATCACCGACGGACCGGCGCCACGTTTCGTCATCGAGCCCGCGCGGGCGCGCAATACCGGCACGCAGTGAACTCGGGAGTCGCTCACCGGCCTACAACGCGCGCGATGTACGCCTTCACGGCCTTGGGATCGGCATCCATCACCACGCAACGTTGCGGCAGCGCTTCGATGTTTTCGAATCCGGCCGGGCGCTCCGGATCGCGACCCAAGGCTTCGCGGATCGTCTCCGCGAACTTGGCGGGCAGCGCGGTCTCCAGACAGATCGTCGGCACGCCGGCTTCGCGTTGTTCGAGCGCCACCTTCACGCCGTCGGCGGTGTGCGGATCGATCATCCGACCGTAGCGGCTTGCCACAGTGCGGATCGTCGCGACGCGATCGGCATGCGTGCTGCGGCCGGCGGCAAAACCTGATCGTTCGACATTGGCCCAGTGTGGGCTATGTCGCAGATCAAACTCACCCTCGCGATCGAGCTGCGACCAAAGTGTGCGCACCGTCGATCCATCATGCCCGACGGCATCGAAGATGAACCGCTCGAAGTTGGAGGCCTTGGAGATGTCCATCGACGGGCTCGATGTCGCACTGACCTCCGCGTTCTTGCGCACTCGATAGCGGCCGGTGCGAAAGAACTCCTCAAGCACGTCGTTCTCGTTGGTGGCCACCACCAGCCGCTTGATCGGCAAGCCCATGCATCGCGCGACATAACCGGCGTAGATGTTGCCGAAGTTGCCCGAGGGCACGACAAACGTGGCCGGCTGCGCGTTCGTGCGGGTGGCCGCGAAGTAGCCCTTGAAGTAGTAGACCACCTGCGCCGCCACACGCGCCCAGTTGATCGAATTCACCGCGCCGATCCGGTACTGCGCCTTGAACGCCGCATCGTTCGATACGGCTTTCACGACGTCCTGGCAGTCGTCGAACACACCGCGGATCGCGATGTTGAAGATGTTGGCGTCCTGCAGCGCGTACATCTGCGCGCGCTGGAACGGGCTCATCCGGCCATCGGGCGAGAGCATGAACACGTTCACGCCGCGTTTGCCCTTCATCGCGTGCTCGGCGGAAGACCCGGTGTCGCCTGACGTCGCCCCGAGAATATTGAGCGTGCGCCGCTGCTTGCCGAGCACGTACTCGAACAGATGCCCGAGGAACTGCATCGCCATGTCCTTGAAGGCGAGCGTCGGACCGTTCGAGAGACCGAGCAGATGCAGATCGGGCTCGAGCGTCGTGAGCGGCGTGATGTCCTCGGTACCAAACACCGCGGGCGTATAGGTGCGATCGACCAGCGCGCGCAGATCATCGCGGGGAATGTCGTCGGCAAAGCGCGACAGCACCTCGAAGGCGAGATCGCGATACCCCATCGGCCGCAGCCGATCGAGTTCCACGCTCGATAGCCGCGGAAACGCTTCGGGCACGAACAACCCGCCATCGGGGGCCAGCCCTTCGAGCAGGATTGCGGTGAATGATTGCGGTGCGGCGCCGCCGCGGGTGGAGAGGTAGCGCATGACGGATGATCCCGCTCGCGTGCGCCTACCGCGCCGCGAACTCTTCGAGCCGGATGCGCGTGACGCGCCCGGTCACCACCGGAAGCCCCTCGATGCGCGCGATCGCGTCGATCACGTTGCGTTCGCGGGTCTCGTGGGTAAGCATGATGATGTCGACCTGATCTTCGCCTTCGGCCGGTTCGCGCTGCACCATCGCGTCGATCGAGATCGAGCGGTCGGCAAGAATCCGCGCGATGTCGGCCAGCACGCCGGGCTGATCGAGCACGCGCATGCGCAGGTAGTAGGAGGTGACCACCTCCTCCATCGGCAGAATCGCGAGGCTCGACAGCCGGTCGGGCTGGAACGCGAGATGCGGCACGCGGTTCTCCGGATCGGTCGTCATCGCGCGGGCGATATCGACCAGATCGGCCACCACCGCGCTCGCCGTGGGCTCGGCACCTGCCCCCGCGCCGTAGTACATCGTCTGCCCGACCGCATCGCCTTTGACGAGCATCGCGTTCATGACGCCCTCAACGTTGGCGATGAGCCGCCGCGTCGGAATCAACGTGGGATGCACGCGCAGCTCGATGCCCTGCGTGGTGCGTTTGGTGATGCCCAGCAACTTGATTCGATAGCCGAGCTGCTCGGCGTACTTGATGTCTTCCTGCGTGAGTTTGGTGATGCCCTCGGTGTACGCCTTGGAGAACTGCATCGGCACACCGAACGCGAGCGCCGAGAGGATTGTGAGCTTGTGCGCGGCGTCCACCCCTTCGATGTCGAAGGTCGGATCGGCCTCGGCGTACCCGAGCGCCTGCGCCTGTTTGAGCACCGTGTCGAACGCCAGCCCCTTGTCGCGCATCTCCGACAGGATGAAGTTCGAGGTGCCGTTGATGATTCCGGCGATCCACTCGATGCGATTGGCCGTGAGTCCTTCTCGTAACGCCTTGATGATCGGAATGCCGCCGCCGACCGCTGCTTCGAACGCGACCACGACGCCTTTCTTCTGCGCCGCTTCGAAGATTTCGTTGCCGTGCAGGGCCAGCAGCGACTTGTTGGCGGTAACGACGTGCTTGCCGCGCGCGATGGCCCGCAATACGAGCTCTTTGGCAACCGTGTAGCCGCCGATCAGCTCGACGACGACATCGATATCGGGGTGGTCGACGACCTCCGTGGGCTGCGAGGCGACGACCGCGCCGCCTTCCACGACGCGGCGGGCCTTCTCCAGGTCGCGCCCGGCGACCATGCTGATGCGGATCTCGCGGCCCGCGCGGCGTGCGATCTCTTCGCGATTGCGTTGCAAGACGGCGTAGGTGCCGCCGCCGACCGTGCCCACGCCCAACAGACCCACGTTGACTGGCTTCACTGCCGATCCCTTCTCACAGCGAGTGCTGGAATGTTCGAGCGTCCGAGCGTTCGACCGCGCGCGCTTGGTCGCGCGAGCCGGCGAGATCAGGCAGCGCGACGCGCCTTGAGCACGCCGTCCTTGCGGAACATCTCCTTGATGCCGCGCACCGCCTGGCGCGTACGCGCCTCGTTCTCGATCAGCGCCATGCGTACGTGGGTGTCACCGTATTCCCCGAATCCCACGCCGGGCGATACCGCGACCTTGGCATCGTCCAGCAGCTTCTTGGCGAACTCGAGTGATCCGAGCGACTTGTAGAAATCGGGAATCTCGGCCCAGATGTACATCGACGCGCGCGGCGTCTCGACCATCCAGCCGGCCTCATGCAAGCCCTTGACCAGCACGTCACGGCGTTTCTGATACTTCGCGCGGATTTCTTCGACGCATTGCTGCGGCCCTTCGAGCGCGGCGATCGCAGCCACCTGTAGCGGCGTGAACGTGCCGTAGTCGTGATAGCTCTTGATCCGCGCCAGCGCGGTGACGAGCTCCTTGTTGCCGACCATGAAGCCGATGCGCCAGCCGGCCATGTTGTAGCTCTTGCTCATGGTGAAGAACTCGACCGCCACGTCGCGCGCGCCGGGCACCTGCATGATCGAGGGCGCCTGGTAGTCATCGAACACGATATCGGCATAAGCGAGATCGTGCACCACGAGAATGTCGTGCTGCCTGGCCAGCGCGATGACATGCTCGAAGAACGCCGGATCGACACACTGCGCGGTCGGGTTCGAGGGAAAACCGAGGATCATCATCTTCGGCTTCGGGAACGATTCGCGAATCGCGCGCTCGAGCTCGGCGAAGAAATCGACACCCGGAGTCATGCGCACCGAGCGGATGTCGGCGCCGGCGATGATCGCGCCGTAGATGTGGATCGGGTAGCTCGGGTTGGGCACCAGCACCGTGTCGCCGCGATCGAGCGTGGCGAGCATCAGATGGGCAAGACCTTCCTTGGAGCCGATGGTGACGATCGCCTCGGACTCCGGATCGAAGCTCACGCCGTAGCGCTGCGCATACCAGTTGGTGATCGCGCGGCGCAGGCGCGGGATGCCCTTGGACACCGAGTAGCCGTGCGTATCGGTACGCTGCACCGTCTCTACGAGTTTGTCGACGATGTGCGGCGGCGTCGGACCGTCGGGGTTACCCATCGACAGATCGATGATGTCTTCGCCACGACGCCGCGCCGCCTGCTTGAGCTCGCCGGTGATGTTGAACACGTACGGCGGCAGGCGTTTGATGCGCGAGAACTCGCGGGGCGGTTTGGCGGACATGATGAGGGTGACGTGCGGTGGACCAGAAATGTTGCAGACGGGGTGCAGACGGGGTGCAGACGGGGTGCAGACGAGGTGCAGACAGAGCCGCAAACGAGCGAGCGCTGCAGGCCCGAGAGTGACGCCCAAAGCTGTCAGGACGCCGGCAAAAAAGCGGCACGATGCGGGCCGGGAAGCTCGGGCCGATCCGGAAGAACGACTATAATCCTACCGAAGCTAACCCCGCATCGCAATTACGTTTTTTCGCGTTTTGACTTCGCGTTTAACCGCGCGCTGCCCCCCGTCCCCGGCCCGTGAAACTGCATCTTCAGACCGCAACGCAGCAGAACCTGGTCAGTGCCTATGGCGCAGGGTTCGTGTCGATCAATGGCGAACGCCTGGAGCGCAGCCTGATCGTTGCGCCCGAGACCTTGATTCGCGACTGGCCGGCCGCGAGCTTCGATGCGCTCACCGAAGCGCACTTCGTCGAATTGTCGCGAGTCGAATGCGAGATCCTGCTGCTCGGCACCGGCAAGCGGCTGCGGTTTCCGTCGCCTGCATTGAGTCGGGCCGTCCATGAAGCTCGCATCGGGCTCGAAGTCATGGACACGCACGCGGCGTGCCGCACCTACAACATCCTGATGGGCGAAGGGCGCAAGGTCGCGGCCGCCCTGATCGTCGAGTGAGCCCGCGCATTCCCGCCGGCGACGCGCCTTGGGCACGCGCTTCATGAACCTGTCCGTCGCCGCGCCCCGTTCGCTGCTGCTGCTGGCGTTGCTTGCCGCATTTCTATGGTTCGCCAACCTCGACTACCGGCATCTGGTCAAGACCGATGAAGGCCGTTACGCCGAGATCGCGCGCGAAATGATGGCCGACGACGATTGGGTGACACCAAGGCTGAACGGCTACAAGTACTTCTACAAGCCGCCCCTGCAGTACTGGGCCACCGCCGCGGCTTACAAGGCTTTCGGCATCAACGAGTGGACCGCACGCCTGTGGACCGCGCTCACCGGTTTCGCGGCGGCGCTGTTCGCCGCGTTCGCCGGGGCACGCCTGTTCGGCACGGCAGTAGGCATTCTGAGCGGCACGGTGCTGTTCGGGTCGGCTTACTGGGTGAGTCTGGGGCACTTCGCTTCGCTCGACATGAGCCTCGCGGCTTTCCTCTCGGCATCGATATTCGCGTTGGCACTCGCCCAGCGCGACCAGACCACACCGGCTGGGCAGCGCGCGTGGATGATCCTCGCCTGGGCGTGCGCAGCGCTGGCGCTGATGAGCAAAGGGTTGATCGGCGTGGTGCTGCCGGCGGGTGCCCTGGGGCTGTACGTGCTGTGGCACCGCGATTGGCGTCTGCTCGCGCGGTTGCAATGGCTACCAGGCATTGCCGTCTTCGCGATCATCACGGTCCCGTGGTTCGTCCTCGTGGCCCAGCGCAATTCCGAGTTCGTGGAGTTCTTCTTCATTCGCGAGCACTTCACACGCTTCCTCACCAAGGAGCATGGACGCTACGAACCGTGGTGGTACTTCATCCCGGTCCTGCTCGTCGGCTTGCTGCCGTTCACCACTGCCGTCATCGGCGCGATTCGCGCCGGCATCAGCCACGCACCGTCACGATTCCAGCCTCAGCGCCTGCTGCTCGCCTGGATCGTAGTGGTCTTCGTGTTCTTCTCGGCCTCCAGTTCGAAGCTGCCCTCGTATCTGCTGCCGATCGTTCCAGCGATGGCCGTGCTCGTGGCCCTGCATCTGGCGACGATGTCAGGCCGCGCGCTCGTGATGCATTGGATCGTGGCGCTGGCACTGGGCATCGGGCTGATCGCGGGTGCCTTCTACGCCCAGGCCGGCGCGCGTCACGCCGAGGTTGCTGCGCTGATGAAGCACTACATTCCCTGGCTGGTGGGCGCCGGCATCACGTTCACCGCCGGCGCGATCGTCGCCATCGTGCTCGCACGCCGCACGCGCATCCTTGCCTCGGTGCTCGCGATCGGGGTGAGCAGCCTGCTCGGTATGCAGCTGATCATCAGCGGCCACCAGAGCTTGGCGCCGGTGTATTCGTCGTATCATATCGTCCAGAAAATCAAGCCCGAACTCACGCCGCAGACGCGGCTTTATTTCGTGGGCATGTTCGAACATTCGCTCCCGTTCTATCTCCAGCGCACGCTTACGATCGTGGCCTTCAAAGACGAACTCGCCGCCGCGATCGACTGGGAGCCGCAACGTTACGTCGACAGCTTCGCCGCCTTCGAAAAGCGCTGGCTCAACGATGCCGATGCGATCGCCGTGATGGCCCCCGACGTGCACGCCTCCTTTCAGCTGCGAGCACTGCCGATGCGGGTCATCGCGCGCGATGCTCGCCGCGTCGTCGTCCACCGGAGCGGCTCGTGAGCGCCATCAGCCTGACGCTGATCCTGCTCGGCGTGGTGCTGAACGCCGTCGCGCAGTTGCTGCTCAAGGCGGGCACGAACGCGGTCGGCCAGTTCGAGTTCTCGGCCAGCAACGCACTGCCGATCTCGCTCAAGCTCGCGATGCAGCCGCCGATCATCGCCGGCATGATCTGTTATGCAGCGAGCCTCATCGTGTGGATCATGGCGCTCTCACGCGTGCAGGTGAGCATCGCCTATCCCATGCTCTCGATCGGCTACGTCATCAACGCGATCGCCGCGTGGCACTTCTTCGGCGAAGACCTCAACGTGCAGCGCTGGACCGGGATCGGCTTCATCGTCGTCGGCGTGTGGCTGGTCGCACGCAGCTAGCCGCCTCCGTTCGCGCCATGGCCTTCCTTCCCTTCACCCGCCCCACGCTCGATCAGGACACGATCGAGGGCGTCGTCGAGGTACTGCGCTCCGGCTGGATCACCACCGGCCCGAAGGTGAAGGAGTTCGAAGCCGCGCTGTCGGATTACCTCGGTGGACGCCACGTGCGCGTATTCAACTCCGGCACCGTCACGATGGAAGTGGCATTGCGGATCGCCGGCATCGGCCCGGGGCATGAAGTCATCACCACGCCGCTCACCTGGGTTGCCACCGCCAACGTCGTGCTGGCCGTCGGGGCGCGACCGGTGTTCGTCGACATCGATCCGCTCACGCGCAACATCGATCTCGACCGCATCGAGGCGGCGATCACCCCGCGCACGCGTGCCATCCTGCCGGTCTATCTCGCTGGGCTGCCCGTCGATCTCGATCGTCTGCACGACATCGCCGCGCGCCACGGCCTGCGTGTGATCGAAGACGCGGCCCAGGCGATCGGCAGCACCTGGAACGGGCAACACATCGGCAGCCGCGGCGATCTGATCTCGTTCAGCTTTCACGCCAACAAGAACATCACCACGATCGAAGGCGGCGCGCTGGTGCTCAACCACGAGCGCGAGGTGAAGCTGTGCGAACAGCTGCGCTTTCAAGGCGTGCAGCGATCCGGCGAAGACGGCATGGAGGTGGAGATCCCCGGTGAGAAAGCCAATCTCACCGATGTCGCCGCGCGCGTCGGCCTGGGCCAGCTCCCGCGCCTCGATACGTTCAACGACAAACGCAAGCGCCTGGCACGGCGCTACTTTCGTTCATTCGATCGCGCACTGGGGTGCGCGCTGCCGCCCGCCGACTTCGAACATTCGAACTGGCACATGTTCCAGGTGGTGCTGCCGCTCGAGCGCATGCGTGGCACCCGCGCCGATTTCATCGCAGCGATGCGCGCCGAGGAGATCGGCATCGGCGTGCATTACCCGGCCATTCATCTGTTCAAGCTGTATCGGTCGCTCGGCTGGCATGAAGGTCAGTTCCCGCACGCCGAACGCGTGGGCCGCGGCATCGTCACCTTGCCGCTGTTTCCGGGCATGTCCGAAGGTGACGTCGAGCGCGTTTGCGCAGCGGTCAAACGCGTGCTCGCGGGCATGCTGCAATGAGCGTCGCGCCTGACGTTTCGGTCGTCATCCCGGTCTACAACGAGGAGGCCGGATTGCCGCGGCTGTTCGAGCGCCTGTATGCGGCACTCGATCGACTCGACAGAAGCTACGAGATCGTGTTCGTGAACGACGGCAGCACCGACCGTTCCGCCGCGATGCTGCGCGAGCAGTACGCCAGACGCCGCGATGTGACGCGAGTCGTGCTGTTCAACGGCAACTTCGGCCAGCACATGGCGATCATGGCCGGCTTCGAGGCATGCCGTGGCCAGCGCGTCGTCACCCTCGACGCCGACCTGCAGAATCCCCCCGAAGAGATCGGCAAGCTGCTCGCCAAGATGGACGAGGGCTACGACTATATCGGCACCATCCGACGCCTGCGGCAGGACACCTGGTTCCGCCGCAGAGCCTCGCGACTGATGAATCGCCTGCGCGAACGCATCACCGACATCCGCATGACCGATCAGGGCTGCATGCTGCGCGCCTACTCACGCGACATCGTCGATGCGATCAACAGCTGCCGCGAGGTGAACACGTTCATTCCGGCGCTTGCCTACACCTTCGCGCAGAACCCGACCGAAATCGAAGTCGCGCACGAGGAACGCGCCGCCGGTGAAACGAAGTATTCGCTCTACAAGCTCATTCGCTTGAACTTCGATCTGGTCACAGGCTTCTCGGCCGTGCCGCTCGAGCTGTTTTCCCTGGCAGGAATCCTGGTGTCACTCGGGTCGCTCGCATTCTTCGTGTTGCTCGCGATTCGCCGGTTGATCATCGGACCCGAAGCTGAAGGGCTATTCACGCTGTTCAGCATCGCGTTCTTCCTGATCGGTATCTGCCTGTTCGGCATCGGCCTGCTCGGCGAATACATCGGCCGCATCTACCAGCAGGTGCGGTTGCGCCCGCGCTACGTCATCCAGGCGATTCTCGAACCGAAGCCCGAATCGTTCGAAGCGCCGCCGCAGACCGACACGATGTTCGCGCAGGCAGCGGGCTCGCAGCGCGCCGTCTGACTCGCTCGCGCACCGATCGCCCATGACCAGCGCCGTGGTGTTTGCCTATCACAATGTGGGCGTGCGCTGCCTCGCCGTGCTCCTCGCCCAGAACGTCGACGTGCGCCTGGTCGTCACCCACGAAGACGCGCCGGGCGAGAACATCTGGTTCGACAGCGTCGCTGCGCTCGCGCGCAATGCCGGCATACCGGTGGTCACGCCGGCCGATCCGAATACGGCCGAGTTCGTGGCCCGCATCCGAACGCTCGCGCCGGAGTTTCTGTTTTCGTTCTACTACCGCCACATGCTGTCGACCGACCTGCTGGCGAGCGCCTCACGCGGCGCGTTCAACATGCACGGCTCGCTGCTGCCGAAGTATCGTGGCCGGGTGCCGGTGAACTGGGCGGTACTCCACGGCGAAGCGCAGACAGGAGCAACCCTGCACGAGATGGTCGCCAAGCCCGACGCGGGTCGGATCGTCGATCAGCAGGCGATGCCGATCCTGCCCAATGACACCGCGGGCGATGTGTTCGCCAAGGTGACGGTCGCGGCAGAACTCGTGTTGCATCGCGCGCTGCCCGCACTGATCGCCGATCGCGCCAGTCTGCGCGAACAGGATTTGCGCGCGGGCAGCTACTTCGGTGGCCGCAAACCCGAGGACGGTCGCATCGACTGGACACTCGGCGCCAGCACCATCCACAACCTGGTGCGTGCGGTAGCGCCGCCCTACCCTGGCGCGTTCACGCAGGTCGACGGACGCGAGTTGCGCATTCTGCAAACCTGGTCGCAAGGCGAACGCGATGCCGACCCGCGCCGTGGTGCGCGCTTGTACGTCGAAACCGACCGCATCAGGCTGCGCGCGCAAGACGGCGGCCTTCTCACTATCGTCGCCGCCACACTCGACGGCCACGCGCTTACCGCAAGTTCCTTCGCGTCGCTGTTCGGCGCCAACGAGATAACCCTGCCATGAAGAAGATCCTGATCCTCGGCGTCAACGGTTTCATCGGCCATCACCTGTCCAAGCGGATCATCGAGACCACGCAGTGGGAGGTCTACGGCATGGATATGGCCGACGACCGTCTCGGCGATCTGCGCGGCGAGAAGCGCTTTCACTTCTTCGAGGGCGACATCACGATCAACCGCGAGTGGATCGAGTACCACATCCGCAAGTGCGACACGGTGCTGCCGCTGGTGGCGATCGCCACGCCCGCCACCTACGTGCGCGAACCGCTGCGCGTGTTCGAACTCGACTTCGAGGCGAACCTGCCGATCGTGCGTTCGTGCGTGAAGCATCACAAGCGCTTGATCTTCCCCTCGACCTCCGAGGTGTACGGCATGTCGCGCGATCGCGAGTTCGACCCCGACAGCTCCGAGCTGGTGCTTGGTCCGATCAACAAGCCGCGCTGGATCTACGCCTGCGCCAAGCAGCTCATGGATCGCGTCATCTGGGCCTACGGCATGGAGATGAAGCTGGATTTCACGCTGTTCCGGCCGTTCAACTGGATCGGCTCGGGGCTCGATTCCATCAACACCGCCAAGGAAGGCAGCTCGCGCGTGATCACGCAGTTCCTCGGCCACATCGTGCGCGGCGAGAACATCCAACTGGTCGACGGCGGCCGGCAGCGACGCACGTTCACCTACGTCGATGACGGCATCGACGCGCTGGTGCGCATCATCGACAACCCGAAGCGCATCGCCTCCGGGCAGATCTACAACGTCGGCAATCCGCGCAACAACTATTCGGTGCGCGAACTGGCCGAGATGATGCTCACCATGGCCAAGGCCTATCCGGAGTACGCCACCAATGCGCGCAAGGTGAAGCTGGTGAAGACCACCGCCACCGCGTACTACGGCAAGGGCTATCAGGACGTGCAGAACCGCATGCCGAAGATCACCAACACCATGCGCGACCTGGGTTGGCGCCCACGTGTGGCCATGCGCGATGCGGTCGAGCGCATCTTAGAGGCCTATCGCGGGCAGGTAGCAGAGGCCAGGCGGCTGATGGACTAGACCCGGGACTAAACCCGGGACCAACCCCTGAACCAAACCCGAGATCAGTCTCGCCACGCGCCGCGCATGCGCACGCTCGCATTGAAGGTCGACGCCGACACCTTTCGAGGCACGCGCGAGGGTGTGCCGCGACTGGCCGAACTGTTTCGGCAGCACGGCTGCGGCGCCACGTTTCTGTTCAGCCTCGGCCCCGATCACACCGGACGCGCGATCAAGCGGGCGCTGCGCCCCGGCTTCATGCGCAAGGTATCGCGCACGTCGGTCGTCTCGCACTATGGCCTGCGCACGCTGCTCTACGGCACGCTACTGCCTGGCCCCGATATCGGCAGACGCTGTGCGGGAGAACTGCGCGCGGTGCGCGATGCCGGTTTCGAAGTCGGCGTGCACTGCTGGGACCACGTCGTGTGGCAGGACGGCGTCGAGCATGCCGCGCCCGCTTGGGTCGAAACGCAGATGCGCGCTGCGACCGATCGATTTCAGGAAGTATTCGGCGTGCCCCCGAAAGTACACGGCGCCGCCGGCTGGCAGATGAACCGTCACGCATTGCGCCTGACGCAGCGCCTCGGATTCGAGTACGCCTCCGACGCGCGCGGCAGTTACCCGTTCCTGCCCCTGGTCGAAGGCGAGCCCATCGCCTGTCCGCAAGTCCCGAGCACGCTGCCCACGCTGGACGAGATGATCGGCGTCGACGGCGTCGATGAATCGAACGTGGCATCACGCGTGCTCGACCTCACTGCCGCCGAACCGGAGCACGGTCACGTCTTCACGCTGCACGCCGAACTCGAAGGCATGAAGCTCGCGCCGGTGATGCAGCAGTTGCTCGTCGGATGGAAAGCCCAGGGCTACGCCATCGTCGACATCGGCCAGTTGCTGCACGCCGCTCGCGCCACCGGCTCGCTCCCGCATTGCCGCATCGAACGCGGTAGCATCCCCGGACGATCGGGCACTTTGATGCTGCAGGGCGCCCGGTTCACCAACGAACAATGCTAAGGGACGTCATGCCAAGCGGATCCGTGGAAGATTTTTCCGTCGCCAGCACCGGCGGAAAGACCTTCCAGCTCTCTCAGCTTGCCACCCGGTACCTCGTGCTGTATTTCTATCCGAAAGACAATACGCCCGGCTGCACCGACGAAGGTCAGCAGTTCCGCGACCTGTACCCACAGTTTCAGCAGGCCGGCTGCGAAGTGCTCGGTATGTCGCGCGACAGCATCCGCTCGCACGACAATTTCAAGGACAAGATGAAGTTTCCGTTCGAGTTGCTGTCCGACGAGGGCGAGGCCGTCTGCAATCTGTTCGGCGTGATGAAAATGAAGAACATGTACGGCAAGCAGGTGCGTGGCATCGAGCGCTCCACCTTCGTGCTGGACGCTGGCGGCAAGATCCATCACGAGTGGCGCGGCGTGAAGGTGCCCGGTCACGCGCAGCAGGTTCTCGATTTCGTCCGTTCCCTCTGACGAACACTTCCCCACAGTGACTACCCGCAAAGCCAGCAGCGGGAGCGCCCGATCGGCCGCTGCCCCGTCGACCCCGCGCTCGATCGCCGAGACGTCCTCGCCGAAAGCCTCGCCGTCCGATGCGCTTCCTGCCAAGCTGTTCGTGCTCGACACCAACGTGCTGATGCACGATCCGACCAGTCTGTTCCGGTTCGAGGAGCACGACATATTCGTGCCGATGGAAACACTCGAAGAGCTCGACGCCCACAAGAAGGGCATGTCGGAGATCGCGCGCAATGCGCGTCAGGCGAGCCGGTTCCTGGAGGAACTGATCACCCGCAATGAAGGTGCGATCGGCGCGGGCATCAGCCTGAAACGCCATCCCACCGATACCTGCACCGGCAAGCTGTTCCTGCAGACCGAGGCGATCAACGGCCACATTCCCGCCAATCTGCCCAGCGCCAAGGCCGACAACCAGATCATCGGTGTGGTGCGCTTTCTGCAGAAGAAATTCGCGCACCGGCACGTCATCCTGGTCAGCAAAGACATCAACCTGCGCATCAAGGCACGCGCGGTCGATATCGAGGCCGAAGACTATTTCAATGACAAGGTGCTGGAGGACACCGACGTCCTCTATGCCGGCGTGCGCGCCCTGCCCGACAATTTCTGGGAGGCACACGCGAGCAACCTGCAGAGCTGGAGCAAGGAAGGCCGTGCGTACTATCGCGTCACCGGTCCGATCGCGCAGCAACTGCTCGTCAACGAATTCGTGTACCAGGAAGGCGAACGACCGCTGCATGCGATCGTGCGCAGCATCGAAGGCAGCACCGTCACGCTCGAGCAGGTGCGCGACTACGCCCATGCCCGAAACGCCGTGTGGGGCATCAACGCCCGCAACCGCGAGCAGAACTACGCGCTCAATCTGCTGATGGATCCGGAGATCGACATGGTCACCCTGCTCGGCCAGGCCGGCACGGGCAAGACGCTGCTCGCGCTCGCCGCCGGTCTCGCGCAGGTGCTGGACGACAAGCGCTACAGCGAGATCATCTTCACCCGCGTGACGGTACCGGTGGCCGAGGACATCGGCTTTCTGCCCGGCACCGAGGAAGAGAAGATGACGCCGTGGATGGGCGCACTCGAAGACAACCTCGAGGTGCTCAACGCGAGCGACGGCGGCGCCGGTGAATGGGGCAAGGCCGCGACCAAGGATCTGATCAGCGCAAAGATCAAGGTGAAGTCGATCAACTTCATGCGCGGCCGGACCTTCATCGGCAAGTACCTGATCATCGACGAGGCGCAGAACCTGACGCCCAAGCAGATGAAGACGCTGGTGACGCGCGCCGGACCCGGCACCAAGGTGCTGTGTCTTGGCAACCTCGCGCAGATCGACACGCCCTACATCACCGAAGGCAGTTCGGGCCTCACCTACCTGGTCGATCGCTTCAAGGGCTGGCCGCATGGCGGCCACGTCACCCTGCAACGCGGCGAGCGATCGCGCCTGGCCGATTTCGCCTCCGAAACACTGTGATCGGCTGACTAGCCCGCGCGGCCTGTCAGGGCGCGCGCGAAGCGCCCCAGAGGGCGCGCGCGAAGCGCTCCAGCCCGAGCCACTGCTGGGCCCAGAAGCCGTCACCGTAGTCGCGCCCGCTGAGCTGATCGCGAATGCCGGTCGGCTCGAGCTTGGCGCTGAAATTGGCGCTGCGAAAGACGATGTCCCAAAACGGCAGCAGCACCGCGAAGTTGCAGCCGCGATGCGCGCCCTCGTGCCCCACGCCGATCGCGTGATGCGTGCGATGGAACCGCGGGCTCACCAGCAGGCGCTCGCCGATCGATCCGAACGACACGCGCAGATTGGCGTGCGACAGGCTCTCCAGCATGCGTGTGGCGATCATGATCATGAAGAACTGCCCCGGGCTCACGCCGATCAGCAGCGCAACACCTGCGCTCCAGGCCGAGGCGATGACGTCGTCGAGCACGTGATTGCGGCTGTCGGTCCAGAACGACATCTTGCGCTGGCTGTGATGCAGCGCGTGCAACGACCACCACCAATCGAACCGGTGCTGCAGGCGATGCCGCCAGTACTCGGCCAGATCGAGCACGATCAGATACACCAGGAACGACAACAGCGGACTGGTCGCGATCGCCGGCGACAGATCCTCCAGGTTGAACGGCGTGAAACCCGCCAGACGCACGCGCGCTTCGATCGCATCGATCAGCGGCGAAAGCAGCAGGAAGATCGTCATCGGCAGTACGCCCAGCCGTGAGAGCAACGTGTAGATCACGTCGGGTCCGACGCCGCGCCGATCACGCCAGCCTTCAGCCGGGTAGCGGCTCTCGAGCGGCCGTAACAACGCGTACAGCACGGCGATCTCGATCGCACCGAGGATCAACCATTCGGTCGCATCGAAGAACTTCTCGCCCAGATCGATCGCGCCCGCCGCGAATAGCGCCGGCTGGATCAGCGTGGTGAACAGCCAAGTCTGGAGTGCCCCCACCGTATCGGCATAGACGGTCGAGAACCCGCTCATGATGCCCGGCTCAGCCCTTCCTGGGCAGCGTGCCGAAGCAGAATCCGCGCTCCTTGAGTCCGGCCAGCAGCGGGTCGAGCATCGGTGCGAACGGATCCTTGCGCGACCAGATGCCGGTGTGCATCACCATGACGTCGCCGTCACGCAAATTCTTCAGCGCCTGGGCAAGGAGACGGTCGTTGGGGTACTTGTCCGAAGGCAGCTCGTCGCCCAGGAACCCGGCCGGCGCCCAGTGCACGTGCTCATAGCCGCATCGCTTCGCGGCCTGCAGCGCGAACGGCGTGGTGCGGCCGCCCGGTGCGCGCCAGATCGGATCGAGCGCGCGGCCGCCGCTCAGCTCGCGAAACCGCGACTCCACGCGCCGCAACTCCGCGCACACCCCGTCGGCGTCGAGCAGCTCGGTCTTGCCGTTCAGGTGGACGTAACGCGTGCGTCCATCAGTGGTGTCGCCGCGAAAATAGGCGTGATGCCAGGTGTGACTGCCGAAGGTATGACCCTCGGCAATGCGCGCGCGCCAGTACTCGTCCCAGCCCGGCTCCAGGGAGCGGTCCCCGCGCACGGTCTTCTCGTTGGCGAGAAAGAACGTCGCCTTCACCTGATGCTTGCGCAGCACGTCGGCGATGTACTGCGCATGCGACATGCTGCCGGTGTCGATGGTGAGATACAGCGTGCCCTTGCATGCGCCCTGCGCCGTCGCAACGCCTGCAGGCAACACCCATGCAAGAGCGATGGTCAGCGCGGCAGTTAGCGAGACAGGCCAGCCACCCCGGCGCGCGCGCGAAGCGAACATCCGAACCTCTCTACTGACGGGCGGCGTGGCTGCGGAAATAGAGCCCATGCGGAGAGCGTCCGACCGGGATCGTGGCGATGGTCTTGCCGCTCGCAATGTCGATCGCCACGACCTTCTGCGCCCAGCGTGCTGTCAACCATAGCTCCTTGCCGTCGGCCGACACTTCCATGCAGTCGGGCCCGGCCAGCGTATTGAAAGAGCGCACCACGCTCAATGCGTTCATGTCGATCATCGACACGGTATTGACGACGCGGTTGGTGACGAACAGATGCTTGCTATCACCCAGTGCCTGGAAATTGTGGGCGCCTTTGCCGGTGACGATCTTCTTGACGACCTTGCGGGCACGCCAGTCGACGACCGCCACGTGGTCTTCGCCCATGATGCCGATCAGAAGATGCTTGTCATCGGGCGTCATCCAGATACCCGCCGGCAGTTGCCCCACGGGCAGCCGCCACACCACCTCCATCGTCTTCAGGTCGACGGCGGCAATATCGTGCGAGTCCTGCATCGTGACGAACGCGAACTCGCTGGCACGATCGAAGGCGATATGGCTGGGCAGCTTGCCCATCGGGATACGCTTCACTACCGAGAAATCGTCGGGCTTGTAGATGTCGACGCGATTGAGGCGATACGCAGCGACGACGAACCACTTGCGATCGGGGCTGTAGCCGATCTGGTAGGGGTCGGGGATGTTCTTCACGCGCCGCTGCACTTCGCCCGTGACCGGATCGAGGAACAGCAGGTCGTTGTTGCCCGCGCTGGCGATGATGAGGCTCTTGTCGTCGGGCGTCTGCATCAGATGGTGCGGTTCCTTGCCGGTCGGAATGCGCTTGATTTCCTTGCGCGTGGCGCGATCGATCAGGCTCACCGTGGCCTCGCCCGAATTGAGCACGACGATCACCTCGGCATGGGCCGCCACCCCCGCACACCACAACGCAAGCACCACCGCTACTTTACGAGACAGCTCCCGCATCACCTCTCCCGCTCCTTCGCCCTTCTCTCTTCAGGGCAACTTGTTGTGCGTGCCGTCGCAGAACGGCTTGTTGGCGCTCGCCTTGCATCCGCACAGCCACAGCTTCTCGGACTTGTCGACGGTGAACTTCATCGGCGAGATGCCGGTTCCTTTGTGCGAACCGTCGCAAAACGGCTGCGTCTTGGAACGGCCGCACGCGCACCACCAGTGCTCCCCCGCCGCCAGTTCGATTGCGTAAGGTCCGCGCTGCGCAACGATCGGGTCGGCCATGGTGTTTCTCCTGCCTCAGAATGATCCGCCGGAACTGAAATTCTCGAACCGCGTGTACTGGCCGAGAAACGTGAGGAACACTTCACCGATCGGGCCGTTGCGCTGCTTGCCCACGATGATCTCCGCCTTGCCCTTGTGCGGCGAATCGCGGTTGTAGACCTCGTCGCGATAGATGAACAGGATCAGATCGGCGTCCTGCTCGATCGCGCCCGATTCGCGCAGGTCGGACATGACCGGCCGCTTCTCCTGGCGTTGCTCGACGCTGCGATTGAGCTGCGACAGCGCCACCACCGGCACCTTGAGTTCCTTGGCCAGTCCCTTGAGCGATCGCGAGATTTCGGAGATTTCAGTGGCGCGGTTCTCGCCCTGCGACGAGCCCGACATCAGCTGCAGATAGTCGATCACCACCAGGCCGAGCTTGCCGTACTGCCGATGCAGCCGGCGCGCACGGGCTCGCAGCTCGAGCGGATTAAGGCCCGGCGTCTCGTCGATGTGCACCGGCGCGTCGTGCAGCTTGCCTACCGCGTGCGTGAGGCGGCTCCAGTCCTCGTCGGTAAGCTGCGCGGTGCGCAGCTTGTGCTGGTCGAGCCGCCCCACCGATCCGAGCATGCGAGTGGCCAACTGCGTGCCGGACATCTCCATGCTGAAAATCGCCACCGGCAGGCGGTTGTCGATGGCGACGTGTTCGGCGATGTTCATCGCGAGCGAGGTCTTGCCCATGCTGGGTCGCGCCGCGATGATGACCAGATCGCCTTCCTGCAAGCCCGAGGTCATCTGATCGAGGTCGGTGAAGCCGGTGGGCACGCCGGTGACGAGCGACGGATTCTCGCGGTGATAGAGCGTGTCGATCCGCTCCATCACCTGCGTCAGCAGTGGCTGCAGCTCCATGAAGCCTTGCTTGCCGCGCGCACCGGCTTCGGCGATTTCGAACACGCGCGATTCGGCTTCGTCGAGCAGCTGGCTCACTTCCTTGCCGCCCTGATTGAACGCGCTGTCGGCGATGTTATTGCCCACCGCCACGAGCCGGCGCAGGATCGCACGCTCACGCACGATCTCGGCATAGCGGCGGATGTTGTGCGCCGAGGGTGTGCTCGAGGCGAGCGATCCGAGATACGCGAGCCCGCCGACCTTGTCTTTATCGTCGCTCGACTCGATTGCCTCGGCGACCGTGACCACGTCGGCCGGCCGCGACTGGTCGATCAGGCGCGCGATCTGACGATAGATGCGACGGTGATCGTCGCGATAGAAATCATCGGCCGCGAGAATGTCGGCGATCTTGTCCCACGAGGAGTTGTCGAGCATCAAGCCGCCGAGCACCGACTGTTCGGCCTCGATGGAGTGCGGCGGCAGACGCAACGCCGAGAGTTGTGCGTCGCCAGCAGCGGACTGCGACGATTGCGAGGACTGGAATGCGGCGGGAAGGGCCATGTTGCGGCCATTCTACCCGCCGAATTCGTGCCCGTCGCCTCGGCTCGTACGCGCAAGCAGCACAATCGGCAACCCGCACAATCGTCGCGCCGTTCAGCCGGTAACCAGCTCTTCAGTCAGCAAACCGCTTGCCAACGCTTCGTCGACGCGTTCCATCCAGACGAACTCGAGCTGCTTGCGTGCTTCTTCGGGGATTTCCTCGAAGTCGTGGCGATTGCGCGCGGGCAACATGACGCGCTTGATGCCCGCTTGCGTTGCCGCCAGCACCTTCTCCTTGATGCCACCGACCGGCAGCACCACGCCACGCAAGCTGATCTCGCCGGTCATTGCCGTGTCATTGCGCACCAGACGACCGGTGAACAGCGACGCGAGTGATAGGAACATCGCCACGCCCGCGCTCGGACCGTCTTTCGGTGTCGCGCCCGCCGGCACATGCAAGTGGATGTCGGTCTTGTCGAACACCGTCGGATCGATACCCAGTTCCGCGGCACGCGCCTTGACCAGCGTCAGACCCGCCTGCACCGATTCGCGCATGACATCGCCGAGCTGACCGGTCACGATCAACTTGCCCGAGCCCGGCGTCTTCGATGCTTCGATGAACAGCACATCGCCACCCACCGGCGTCCACGCCAGACCGGTTGCCACACCCGGCACCGAGGTGCGCAGCGCCACCTCGTTCTCATACTTGCGTGGCCCGAGGACCTCGGCGAGATTCACCGGATCGATCGTCACGCTCTGGCGCTCGCCCTCGGCGATCTTCACCGCCGCGTAACGGCACAGCGCGCCAATGCGTCGCTCGAGCGTTCGCACACCGGCCTCACGCGTGTAGTCGCGCACCACCGCCCGAAGCGTGTCAGTGCCGATCGTGCACTGCTCGGCGCTCAGACCATTCGCCTCGCGCTGCTTGGCTACCAGGTGGCTCGCGGCGATGCCGACCTTCTCCTCTTCGGTATAGCCGGGCAGCTCGATGATCTCCATCCGGTCGCGCAGCGGACCGGGAATGGTATCGAGTATGTTGGCCGTGGCAATGAACGTCACGCGCGACAGATCGAACGGCACGCCCAGGTAGGCGTCGCGAAACGTCGAGTTCTGTTCCGGATCGAGCACTTCGAGCAGCGCCGCCGACGGATCACCATGCAAGCCGCCTCGCCCGAGCTTGTCGACTTCGTCGAACAGCAGCAACGCATCGCGAGCGCCCGCTTTCTTGAGCGCCTGGATCACGTTGCCCGGCAACGCGCCGACGTAGGTGCGCCGGTGCCCGCGAATCTCCGCCTCGTCGTGCACCCCGCCCAATGCAATGCGCCCGAACCTGATGCCCAGCGCACGGGCGATGCTCTGGCCGAGCGAAGTCTTGCCTACGCCGGGCGGGCCGACGAAGCACAGGATCGGCGCGCGGCCGTTCGGATTGAGCTTGCGCACCGCGAGGTATTCGAGAATGCGGCGTTTGACCTTCACCAGCCCGTGGTGATCGGCGTCGAGCACGCGGCGCGCCTCGGCCAGGTCGATCTCCTTGGCGGTGAACGTCGACCACGGCAACTCGGCGAGCGTCTCCAGGTAAGTGCGCAGCATCGAGTGCTCGGCCGAGCTGTCCGACATGCGCTTGAGCCGCTTGAGTTCCTTGCGCGCGTGCTGCTCGGCCTCCTCGGGCAGCTTCGCCTTGATGAGCGCCTCTTCCAGCTCGGCGAGCTCATTGGCCGTGTCGATGTCGCCCAGTTCGCTCTGGATGGTCTTCATCTGCTCGCGCAGCATGTACTCGCGCTGGCGTTCGTCGACCGTGGTCTTGGTCCGCTCGCCGATCTCGCGCGAAAGCCGCATCACCGCGATGCGCTGCGACAACAGCGCCAGCACCTTGTCGAGGCGCGCTTCCAGCTCGAATGTTTCGAGGATGCCCTGCTTCTCCTCGATCTTGATATCCATGAACCCCGCCACCATATCGGCGAGCGCGCCCGCAGAGCGGAAGCTCTGGATCGCGGCGACCAGCTCGTGCGGCACCTGCGGCAGCAGTTGCAACGCTTCGGTGGCGCGCTCCTTGAGCAGGAACATCCGTGCGTCGATGCCGCCGTCGGCGACCGGTTTGTCGGTGTGCCGTTCCACGCGCGCCACCGGGAACGGATAGCCGCTCAGGAATTCGACGATGCGGATGCGCTCCTCACCCTGGCAGACGATGTGGTGTCCGCCCTCGGGTGTGGTGACGTGGCGCACGATGCTCGCCGCCGTGCCGACCTCGTACATGTCTTTCGGCTCGGGTGCGTCGATGCTCGGGTCACGTTGCAGCACCAGCCCGATCTGACGCTCCGAGCGGATCGCCTGCTGAGCGGCGGCGATCGACGCCTGTCGGCCGATGCCGATCGGCAGCGCCATGCCAGGAAACAGCGTGACGTTGCGCACCGGGATGATGGCCATGGCATCGGGCGGCAGCAGCAAGGGTGTGACCGCGTCGTGAGCGGGCACGGGCAGCGTTTTGGCCTCCTCGGCCTCCGACAGCGACAACACGATTTCGCGTGACTCTTCCATTCGTCTGCCCTCTAAGGGGGTCAACTGCGGGGGTCAACTACCGGGGCCGACTGCAGAGTCGAGCTCCTTGCTCGCCTGCGAGTCGACAGCGGGTTCGACTACACGGCGGGGAAGATGGAGTCGCAATGCCGGGGTTCAAGTCCTGCGGCCCACCCGGCCTGCCCCCTTGGTCGGGGCGAGAGACCGTACGCCGAGTATTAGTTATCAGCCCTGGGCCGCCGTTGGTTGTCGGCGCCGGGTCGCCGTCGGTCGCTCACGCCATGAGCCAGCACTGCTTGCACCATGTCGGTCGCAACGTCGAAAGCACCGGCTGCTCTGGACAACCGCACCCTGACGTGGAGCCCCACTTGGAAAGCCCGGCACTGATCCCCGCCGCCACAAGCGCATCCGAGGCGTACGACTCCGCCGCGCC
>CADEDU010000004.1:19535-37265 GCA_902826155.1 uncultured beta proteobacterium | reverse complement strand
CGGCACTGATCCCCGCCGCCACAAGCGCATCCGAGGCGTACGACTCCGCCGCGCCGGCGGATCTGTTCGACGTCGTCGCAGCGGCGGAGCCGTCGACGCAGCGCGCCCCGACGATCAAGCGTGCCCTGCCGGCCGAAGTCGATCGCGGTGAGGCGTTCGTGTCGATGCTCAAACGCCGCTATCGCGATCGCATCGTTGCCGACCTGCTGCTGCCACCTCGTCCGGCGCAGTTCGCGCCTTTTCCCGACAGCATCGATCCGCGTCTGCCGGCGGCCTTGGCCAAGCGCGGCATCGCCCAGTTGTACGCGCACCAACGCGCCGCATTCGATGCGGTGCACGCCAGCAAGCACTGCGTCATCGTCACGCCCACCGCCTCGGGCAAGTCGCTTTGCTACAACCTGCCGGTGCTCGACGCCGCGATGCAGCGCAAGGCCAAGGCGCTGTACCTCTTCCCCACCAAGGCATTGGCACAGGACCAGGTGGCCGAGATTCTGGAGCTCAATCGGGCCGGTAAGCTGGGCGTCAAGGCGTTCACGTTCGACGGCGATACGCCGGGCGATGCACGCCGCGCGGTACGCGTGCATGGCGACGTGGTCGTCACCAACCCCGACATGCTGCACCAGGCGATCCTGCCGCATCACACCAAGTGGGCACAGTTCTTCGAGAACCTCGCGTTCATCGTCATCGACGAGCTGCACACCTATCGCGGCGTGTTCGGCTCGCACGTGGCGAACCTGCTGCGCCGCCTGAAGCGCGTATGTGCGTTCTATGGTGTCCATCCGCAGTTCGTCCTGTGCTCGGCGACCATCGCCAATCCGCAGGAGCTGGCCGAGCGGCTGATCGGTGAACCGGTGAGCGCGATCACCGAGTCGGGCGCACCACAGGGCGCCCGCCATCTGCTGCTGTGGAATCCGCCGGTCATCAATCCCGATCTCGGCCTGCGCGCCTCGGCCCGTTCGCAGACCACGCGCGTCGCACGGACGGCGGTAAAGCTGGGGTTGAAGACGATCGTGTTCGCCAACTCGCGCATCGAAACCGAAGTCATCACCAAATACCTGAAAGACGCATTCGACGCCGATCCGCGCAAGCCCGCTCGCGTGGCGGCTTATCGCGGCGGCTACCTGCCCACCGAGCGTCGCGACAAGGAAGCGAAACTACGCGCCGGCAGCATCGATTGCGTGGTGTCCACCTCCGCGCTCGAACTGGGCGTGGATATCGGTTCGCTCGATGTATGCGTGCTCAATGGCTATCCCGGCACGGTCGCGGCGGCGTGGCAGCGCATCGGCCGCGCCGGACGGCGCCAGCGCACCGCGGTCGGCGTGCTCGTCCTGACCAGCGAACTGCTCGATCAGTTCATCGCCCGCCACCCGGAATTCTTCACCGGCGCGAGCCCCGAGCATGCACGCATCGACCCGGACCAGCTGCTCATCAACATGGATCATGTGCGTTGTGCAGCGTTCGAGCTGCCCTTCGCCGAGGGCGACGCGTTCGGCAAGGAGCAGCTGACCGATCAGCTCGACTACCTGGCCGAGCACCAGGTCGTGCATCGCGAAGGACGGCACTGGCACTGGATCGCCGACAGCTATCCGGCCAATGCGGTGTCGCTGCGCACCATCGCCGAGGGCAATTTCCTCGTCATCGACATCACCGACGGCCGCAAGAACATCATCGCCGAGGTCGACTACTCGAGCGCGGCCGTGACGCTCTACGAGGGCGCCATCTACATGGTGCAGGCAGTGCCGTGGCAGGTCGAGCAGCTCGACTGGGTGGGTCGCAAGGCGTACGTGCGTGCCACGCGTGCCGACTACTACACCGACGCCATCGACTACACCAAGCTCAAAGTGCTGGAAAGCTTCGAAGACGCCGCGGGCAGCCACGCGGTCGCGCACCACGGCGAGGTCCACGTCGTGCGCCGCGTGCCCGGCTACAAGAAGATCCGCTACTACACGCACGAGAACATCGGCTACGGCCACGTGCACCTCCCCGATCTGGAAATGCACACCAGCGCGCTGTGGTGGCAGCTCGAACCCGCCGCGCTGGCACAAGCCTTCCCCACCCGCCACGAAGCGCTCGACGGATTTCTCGGCGCGGCCTATGCGCTGCATCACATCGCCGCGCTCGTTTCGCTGGCCGAGCGCCGCGATCTGGGCCGATCGGTCGGCGATGGCAATGGCGCCTGGTCGGTCGTGGTCGACGCGCAAGGCCGTGGCACGGTGCGCGGCGCAGCGGGCACGGAAGGCGATGTCGAAATCGACCTCGAGCGCGCCGCCTCGTTCCGACCGACCTTGTTCCTCTACGACAACTACCCCGGCGGCATCGGCCTTTCGGTGCCACTGTTCGATCAGCGAAACGAATTGGTCGCACGCGCGCGTGAGCTGGTGCGTGGATGCACCTGTGCGAGCGGCTGCCCCGCGTGCGTCGGCCCCATCCCGGCGCAAGCGGCGCGCGGTTCGCAACAATCCGCGAGCCAGGCGGCAAGTCGCCCGCAACCCCTCGATCCGCGTCGTGCGGCGTTGCGGCTGCTCGATCTGCTGGCCGATCAATCGTTGACCGCAGAAGACGTGCCGGGCCCGCAGGCGTCCACCCCGCACCCGTCGACAGCAAACACATCGAGTCGATGAATGGCAGCCAGCCATGATTGCCGCTCCCATCCGCACTGATATCGTGCCCGCCGGACGATCAGCCTCTCCGGCCACGACGTTGCGCATCCGGCTCGACGCGTTGCGCTCCGCGCGCGGCTTGCCCGCCAGCGATGCCGCGCCGACCGATGCGTCGCGCTCGGCACTGAGTGACCTGCCGGGCCCCATCGCGCAGACGCTCTCGCCCACGCTGGCCGAGCGCCTCGCGCGCCTGCGGCCGTGGACGGTCGGCGACCGGCATACCGAGGTCGACGAATCCGAAGTGGCGCGACAGCTCGGCGGCGAGTGCATCGCCCCCGGGGTGATCCGGATCGCGCGTTCGTATCCACTGCCACTCGATCACGGCCGCGCATCGTTACGACCTACTGTTGATGGTGTCCCGGCCCTGTTCATCGACACCGAAACCAATGGCCTGGCCGGCGGCACAGGCACGATCGCGTTCGTCATCGGTCTGGCGCAAATCGACGGCGCGCGCTGCTCACTCATCCAATGGTTGCTGACCGCATTCTCCGGCGAGCGCGCCATGCTCGATGACTTGAGCGCCGGGCTTGCCGCCATGCCGCCGAACGCGAAGCTGTATACCTACAACGGCGCTTCGTTCGATCTGCCGCTGTTGCATACGCGGCTGCGCCTGCACGGATTGGCCGATCCTCTCCACGACATTTCGCACTCCGATCTGCTGCATTGGGCCAAGCGCGCGCGCCCGGAGCAGTGGCCTGATGCTCGCCTGCACACCGTGGAGCAGCGCGGATTGGGGTTCGAGCGCATCGATGATCTTCCCGGCGCGGCGGTTCCCGGCGCTTGGCAGACCTGGCTGCGCGCGGGCGATCCGCGTCCGCTCGCCAAGGTGCTCGAACACAATCGCAACGACCTGCTCAGCCTTGCAGCACTGCGCGAGATCGCGCAGCGCCATCCCGACGCGCGGACGGTGCGCCGCGACGCCCGCCAGCCCAGGCTGTTCGAATCCGCCACGCCCTGGCCCGCGTTGCGCCGCACCCCCTCGTTCGTGCGTGCGCCGTTCGGGAATCGGGCCGCAGTTCGAGCCTCGAACCCCCAGGCGGCGGTGCCGAAGCCGCAAGCGGCGGTGCTATAGTCATCGCCGATCCCTCGCCCGCCCGCGTGCCTCGCTTGCCCGGGTGCGCTCACGCCGCGGCGAATCCCCGATGTGCCGGGGAGCTTGTTCCACCCGTTCCGAGATCGTCCTGACAGGAGTCGACCATGTCCCAAGCTTTCATCTGCGATGCCACCCGCACTCCGATCGGCCGTTACGGCGGCGCGCTGTCGTCGATCCGCACCGACGATCTCGCCGCACTGCCGATCAAATCGCTCATGGTCCGTAACGCCAAGGTCGACTGGAGCCAGCTCGGCGACGTGTGCTACGGCAACGCCAATCAGGCCGGCGAAGACAATCGCAACGTCGCGCGCATGGCTTCGCTGCTTGCAGGTCTGCCGCACAGCGTGCCCGGCGCGACCGTCAACCGTCTCTGCGGCTCGGGGCTGGACGCGGTGAACTACATCGCGCGCGCGATCATGTCGGGTGACATCGGCATCGGCATTGCAGGTGGCGTGGAAAGCATGTCGCGCGCACCGTTCGTCATGAACAAGGCCGACTCCGCGTTCTCGCGCAATGCGCAGATCCACGACACCACCATCGGCTGGCGCTTCATCAACCCGCTCATGAAAAAGCAGCACGGTGTCGACTCGATGCCCGAGACCGCCGAAAACGTCGCCGAGGAATTCAAGATCGCCCGCCAGGACCAGGACGCGTTTGCGCTGCGCAGCCAGCAGCGCTATTTCGCCGCGTTCGAGTCGGGACACTTCAAGGAAGAGATCACGCCGGTCACGATCCCGCAGGGCAAAGGCGACCCGAAGATCTTCGCGGCCGACGAGCATCCGCGTCAGACCTCGATGGAGAACCTCGCCAAGCTCAAGGGTGTGGTCAAGCCCGAAGGCACGGTGACTGCCGGCAACGCCTCTGGTGTGAACGACGGTGCGTGCGCGCTGCTGCTGGCCGATGAGGCAAGCGCAAAGCGCTTCGGCCTTACGCCGAGAGCACGCGTGGTCGCCACTGCGGTAGCGGGCGTGCCACCGCGCATCATGGGGATCGGGCCGGCGCCGGCCGTGCAACTGCTGCTCGAACGCACCAAGGTCAAGCTCGATCAGGTGGACGTGATCGAACTGAACGAAGCGTTCGCCGCGCAGGGCCTGGCCGTCACCCGCATGCTCAACCTGCCCGACGACGCCCCGCACGTGAATGCGCAAGGCGGCGCGATCGCGCTGGGCCATCCGCTCGGCATGAGCGGAGCCCGATTGGCCACCACCGCGATGATCCAGCTGCAGCGCAAGAAAGGGCGCTACGCCATCTGCACCATGTGCATCGGCGTGGGCCAGGGTATCGCCATGCTGCTCGAGCGCGTGTAACGCACCCGGTCATCCCGTCTCGCAGCTACCCCTTCGCACCTGCATCGAGCCACGCGACCAGCCCCTGCGCGTTGAGTTCGATGTCGATGCCCAGCACCTCGAGGAGTTGTTTCTCGGGGTGCGGCAAGCCTTGCTGACGCGCTTCGCCCAGCATCAGGCCGCGCATGCCATTCAATAACCTGGCGTAGCGCGCGTCGCCGTCGTTCGCGTGGGCGCGTCCGAGCGCCGCATAGGCATCCACCATGCGATGCAAGTTGGCGACCAACCTGGGCACCTCGCGCACCTGGCTGAAGTGGGTGAGGTAGACGGCTTCGGGCTGGTAACTTGCGATCAGATCGAGCGATTGGTGCAGCGCCTGCGGCTCGAACTGCGTCGGACTCGACGTAGGCAGAATGAACGCGCGACCGGCGTGATCGAGTTCCCGATACGACAGTCCGAACGTGTCGCCGACGAACGCATGGCCGGAGCGTGAATCGATGATCGCCACCTGATGGCGGGCGTGTCCGGGCGTATCGCGAAACAGCAGCGTGCGTCCGCCTAATTCGATCGTCACGCCGTCGCCGGTTTCGATGATGCGGTTCTTGGTGATCGGCACGATCTCCCCGTACACCGCACGCGCACGCTCCGCGCCATAGACAGCCACCGTGGCCTCCCACAACCGCGTGGGATCGATCATGTGGCGCGCGCCGCGCGGATGCACGGTCAGCTTGGCGCCCGGACATTGCTGCATCAACAATCCGGCACCACCCGCATGGTCCAGATGGATGTGCGTGAGCACGACGTAGTCGACCTGCTCGGGCACGATACCAAGCGAACGCAGTGCCGCGAGAGTCGCGGGCACCGAGTAGTTGGTGCCGGTATCGACTACCGCTGCATGTCCATCCTCGACGATGAGGTGAATCGCCGCGAGCATCGGGCGCTCGTACTGCGCATCGAGTGCGCTGATGCCGTGCTCGTAGTGGATCAGGGGCGATCCGGTGGACATCAGAACCGCTCGACCCACGGACGCAACTCGATCTCCCAGGTCCAGGCGCTGCGCGGCTGCCGCGCGACGTGGAAATACGTCTCGGCGATCGCGTCGGGCTCCAACAATGCGTCGGGCTGGTCCGCCGGAGGTTGGCGGCCAGGCGAACGGATGCCGCCGTCGATCACGAAGTGCGCGACGTGGATGTTCTTCGGTTGCAGTTCGCGCGCCAGACTCTGCGCCAGCCCGCGCAGCGCGAACTTGCCCATCGCGAACGGCGCCGACTGCGCATAACCCTTCACACTCGCCGACGCACCGGTGAAGAGCAACACGCCACTGCCCTTGGCCAGCATGCGCCTGGCCGCCTGCTGCGCCACCAGAAAGCCGCCGTACGCCGAGACTTCGATCGTCTTCTTCACCGCTTCCGGGTCGAGATCGACGAACGGACCCCGCGTGCGAAAACTCGGGTTGTAGACCACGACGTCGGGCACGCCCGGGCCCGCCTCGCATGCGGCGAACATCGCCTCGACCTGTGCGCGATCGGACGAGTCGCAGCGGACCACGGTTGCCTTGGTCTCGCTCGCCAGCGCTGCGATTTTGTCGGGCGAGCGCGAGGCCAGCACGATGCGCGAGCCCTCGCGCGCGAATCGTCGCGCGATCGAAGCGCTCAGTCCGCCGCCCGTCCCCACCACCAGCACGGTTTCATTGCTGCTCATCGGATCGCTCCTTTGCGAACTCATGTTCAAGGTTGCTTGAAAGAAAGACGCCGCCGCTCATAAGACCAAGGTACAAGTTGCAAGTCGACGCGCCGCTTATCCGCGCGCATTGTATCGATCGACCGCGCGTGTCCCGATCCACCGATCGGTCTGGCTATACTTCAAGACCGCGCACCATAACAAAGGACGAAGGAGAGAGGTATGAAGGCCCCACTCCACGCGCGGTTCGCGGCCATCGGCGCCGGCACTACGGTGCCGTTCAGCGTGTCTTTCGCCGATGGCTCGACGTTGCAGGCTGGCGAACCGCCCAATCGTTTCGGCATCCGCTTCAAGTCGCGGCGCGCGCAATGGCGCACTGTCGTGTTCGGGCACATCGGGCTGCTCGATGGTTACTTCAACGGCGAGATCGACGTCGACGGCGAACTGCCCGCGATGTTCAGTCTGGGCACCACGCGCGAGTTCGATCTGCCCAATCCGCTGGTGACGCTGCGCAATCGCTGGCACGAAGTCACGCACGGCAACACCGATTTCGCAACCGCCAAGGACAACGCGCGCTTCCATTACGGCTTGGGCACCGAGTTCTATCGACTGTGGCTCGACGATCCATTGATGATGTATACCTGCGCGTACTGGAAGGAAGGCACGCGCACGCTCGAGGAGGCGCAGCGCAACAAGGTCGAGCACGTGTGCAGAAAGGTGCGGCTCGCGCCGGGCGAATCGGTCATCGACATCGGCTGCGGCTTCGGTGGATTCATGTTTCATGCAGCCGAACGCCACGGCGTAACCGTCACCGGCACGAACACGACGACCGAACAGATACAAGCGGTCGCCGAGCGCATCGAGGGTTCAGCGCATCGCGACCGACTCAAGGTGGTCGAGGCCGATTTCCGTGAGGTGCACGGCCAATTCGACAAGGTCGTCTCGATCGGCGTGCTCGAGCATGCCGGTCGCGACCAGATCGACGCCGTCGTCAAGGCACATGCCGACTCGCTCAAGCCCGGTGGATTGGGCATGCTGCATTTCATCGGGCACGTCGGCCATCGCGAAACCGAATTCTTCATCCGCGATCACGTGTTCCCCGGCGGCTGGATCCCATCGCTCGCGGAAACCATTCAGGCGATGGAGCGCCATGGCCTGGACATCGTGGACATCGAGAATCTGCGCCGGCACTACGTGCTGACCCTGGAGGCGTGGGCCGAGCGGTTCGATCGGAACTGGCAACGCATCAATGCGATCGATCCGAAGAAGTTCGACGAGCGCTTCCGGCGCATCTGGCGCACGTATCTATGGGGCTGCGCCGAGATGTTCCGCGCATCGAACGGCGTCACCCATCTGTTCCAGATCACCTTCAGCAAGGGCAATCTGACGCGGGCGACCTATCCGATGAGCCGCGCCTTCATCTACGAACGCGAGTTGGCCGAGCGCACGACGACGGCCGCGCCGGCGCGTACCGAGGCTGCGGCGTGAACACCTACGCTGAGCGCACCGCTGCGCTTGCCGCTTCGCTCGCGGCCGGTTCGGACCGCTCGGTCGCGCTCGCCAAGCACACCTCCAACCTGTTTCGCGACCGGGCTCGAGCGCAGCGGCAGAAGCTGGATGTGCGGCACTTCAATCACGTGCTCGCCGTCGATGCGGACCAGGGCTGGGTCGACGTCGAAGGCATGACCCCGTACGAATCGCTGGTCGAGGCGACGCTCGCCCATGGCGCCATGCCGGCCGTTGTACCGGAGCTGAAGACGATCACGATCGGCGGCGCGGTCGCCGGTGTGGGCATCGAGGCCACTTCGTTTCGCCACGGTCTGGTGCACGAGACGATTCACGAGCTCGACGTGCTGTGCGCCGACGGCAAGGTCCGCACCTGCTCCCCCACCAACGAGCACGCCGACCTGTTCTTCGGCTTTCCGAACTCGTACGGCACGCTTGGTTATGCGTTGCGCGTTCGCGCAGCCACGCTACGTACCGCGCCGTTCGTCGAGGTCACGCATCAGAAGTTCGACGATGCGGCCGGCTTCTTCGCCGCGATCGCGGCCGCACGCGAGTCCGACTGCGATTTCCTCGACGGCGTGGTGTTCGACCGGCGCACGCTCGTGGTCAATCGCGCCAGGTTCGTCGACGAGGCTCCCGCAACCAGCGATTACACGTTCGAGCAGATCTACTATCGCTCGCTGCTCGACAAACCCGTCGATTACCTGCGCACCGCGGACTACATCTGGCGCTGGGACACCGACTGGTTCTGGTGCTCGAAGAACGTGTACGCGCAGGTGCCGCTCATCCGACGACTGTACGGGCGCGATCGGCTGAATTCGCGCACCTACACGAAGATCATGAAATGGAACGCGCGCGTCGGATTGACCCGCCGGCTCGAACGGCTGAGCGGCTGGCACTCCGAATCGGTGATCCAGGACGTCGACATCCCGATCGACCGAGGGGCCGAGTTCCTGGCGTTTTTTCTGGACGAGATCGGGATCGCACCGATCTGGGTCTGCCCGATCCAGCCCGGGCCACGCGCACGCGAATTCGTGCTGTTTCCGATGGACTCAAGCCGCTTCTACGTCAACTTCGGGTTCTGGGACGTGAAGCGCACGCGCGAGGCGCACCCGGCCGGGCACTTCAATCGGCTGATCGAAGCGAAGGTCGCCGCGCTGGGCGGAATTAAGTCGCTCTACTCCGACAGCTACTACAGCCGCGACGCGTTCGATCGCGCGTTCGGTGGCGAGGCGTATCGAGCGCTGAAAGCGAAGTACGACCCCGAAGGTCGCTTTCCTGCGCTATACGACAAGTGCGTGCTGCGTCACTGATCCGATCCGGAGACCGTTGCGCCTCGGTTTCGTCCCACTGCTTCGTCCCGCTGGCCTACCCCAATCGACTCCGCGCCAGCGCCGCCCCTTGCGCCAGCGCATCGAGCTTCGCGCGCGCGATGTCGCGACGCATCGGCGCCATGCCGCAATTGGTGCACGGGATCAGCCGCTCCTTGGGCACGTAGCGCGCCGCCTGCGCGATGGTGTCGGCCACCTGTTCGGGCGTCTCGATCACGTCGCTCGCCACATCGATCGCCCCGACCAGCACGTCCTTGCCGCGCAATAACTCCAGTAGCGCAAGCGGCACGCGCGAGTGGATGCACTCGAGCGAGATCTGATCGATGCGGCTGCGTGCGAGTACCGGAAACACCTGCTCGTACTGGCGCCACTCGTTGCCTAACGTCTTCTTCCAGGCGATATTGGCCTCGATGCCGTAGCCGTAGCAGATGTGCACCGCCGTCTTGCACGACAAGCCGTCGATCGCGCGGTGCATCGCCTCGATGCCCCAGCTGCCCACCTCGTCCATGTAGACGTTGAACGCGGGCTCGTCGAACTGGATCACATCGACCCCGTCGGCCTGCAGCGCGCGCGCTTCCTGATTGAGCAGGTCGGCGAACGCCATGGCCAGCGCTGTCTTGCTGCCGTAATGGCGGTCGGCGATCGTGTCGACGATCGTCATCGGGCCGGGCATGGTGATCTTGAGCTTGCGCCAGGTATGCCGGCGCAAGAGCTGCGCCTCGGCGGCGTGAGCACGCCCGGTCAATCGCAGCGGCCCCGTCACGACCGGCACCATCGCGTCGTAGCGGTTGTTGCGGATGCCCATCTTCACCTTGTTCTGGAAGTCGATGCCCGCCACGAATTCGAGAAAGCCGTGCACGAAGTGCTGCCGGTACTGCTCGCCGTCGGTGACGATGTCGATGCCGGCGTCCTCCTGCTCCTTGAGCCAGAGCAGCGCCGCGTCGCGCTTGGCCTGCTCCAGCTCCGCGCCGGCCAGCTTCCAAGGCGCCCAGAGCCGGTCGGGCTCGGCGAGCCACGACGGCTTGGGCAGGCTCCCCGCGATGGTGGTTTCGAACATGGAATTCCTTTCTAGCGGTGCGCGCCCGCACACCCGTCAAGGCAGGACACTCAAAAATACTGTCTGTTTTGTGAAAAATTCATCGTTGCGTATCGATCGTTTCATGTTTGGATCGAAATTGTGATGAATTTCCCCTACCACTTGAGCGCCTTGTTGGAGGATTGACACCGATTCTTGACACTGATGCCAAGCGCGAACTTAGCCGAAACGGAGACACGACAGATGGGAGCGTACGATCGCTTCATGCAATTGGTGACCGAAGATGGTCGCGAGTCGTTAGTACCCTGCACTCAATCACCATTCCGCCTGCTCGTCGACGACGAGGCACGGCGCGAAATCATCGAACGCGTCGGTCGCTATGGCGCCTCGCGAGGTCATCGTAACCCGGTGAAAGCCGAGACCGAGGACCTGGAGATGGAGTCTCCCGAAGTACGCATCTAGAGCGTCGCCGAGCGTCACGCTTCGATGCTGTGACGCTCCGATTCCGGTTGCACCCTGCCGCCCCGCCAATGGTGGCAGTCGCTTCTGTCGATTGACTGCATACTGGCGCGCCTCGGTCCCATCGAGCACGCCATGCAACGAAGCGTCGATCGCCTCCTCACCACCCACACCGGCAGCCTGCCGCGCCCGCCTGCATTGCTCGAACTGCTGCAGGCGCGTGAGCGCGGCGCTGCGTTCGACGCCCAAGCACTCGCCCGCGATAGCGCGGCGGCGGTCGCGGACATCGTCCGCAGGCAGCACGCCATCGGCATCGACGTCGTCAACGATGGCGAGCAGGGCAAGCCCGACTACTCGACGTACATCAAGGACCGCTTCAGCGGATTTGCCGGTGAGCCGATGGCCCATCCGGTCGCCCGCGACGCGCGCGATTTCCCGGAGTTTTTCGGCACCGGCCATCGCGCCGGCGGTCCGACGACCACGCGCCCAACCTGCGTGGCGCCGATCGCGTGGAAGGATTTCGCCGCGGTAGAGCGCGACATCGCCGATCTGCGCGCGGCCCTTGCGAAGACGCCAGTCACCGAAGCATTCATGACCGCGGTTTCACCCGGCCAGGCCGCACGCTTCATGGGCAATCGCCACTATCCGACACACGAGGCGTACTTGCGCGCGCTCGGTGGGCTGTTGCGCGACGAGTACAACGCCATCGCACGCGCGGGCTTCATCCTGCAGGTCGACTGCCCCGATCTCGCCTCGGGCTGGAACAACCAGTTCGCCGATGCCACGCTCAGCGAATTCCGCGACATCGTCGCGCTGCACCTGGACGTGCTCGACGAGGCCACCCGCGACGTGCCACCCGAGCAGTTGCGCCTGCACCTTTGCTGGGGCAACTACCCCGGGCCGCACAACCACGACATTCCGCTCTCGGAGATCATCGGTCCGGTGTTGAAGTCGCGCGCGATGGCGATCTCGTTCGAAGGCGCCAATCCGCGACACGAGCACGAGTGGAAGCTCTTTCGCGACATCAAGTTGCCGCCGGGGAAAATGGTCGTACCAGGTGTGCTCGATTCAACCTCCAGCTTCGTCGAGCATCCGGAGCTGATTGCCGACCGGCTCGTTCGCTACGCCGATGTCGTGGGCCGTGAGAACGTGATCGCCGGCACCGACTGCGGATTCGCAACGTTCGCCGGCCGGCTCACCGTTCATCCGAGCATCGTCTGGGCGAAGCTCGAAGCGATGGTCGAGGGCGCCAGACTCGCCTCGCGACAACTCTGGCGCTGAGCAAGTAGCCGACGTTCCAGGCAGAGTTGCCGTTCAGCCGCGCTTCGCCGCGGCCGCTTGAATTGCGCCCCACACCCGATTAGGCGTGACCGGCATCTCGATCTGCGTCACGCCGAGCGGTGCGAGTGCATCGATTACCGCATTGATCACCGCCGGGAGTGCGCCTACTGCTCCGGCCTCGCCCGCGCCCTTCACGCCCAGCGGATTGCGTGGCGTGGGCACCGAGTGACTCTTGACCTCGATCTCGCAGAAATCGTCGGCACGCGGCATCGCGTAGTCCATGAACGAAGCGGTGAGCAGCTGCCCTGAATCGTCGTCGTACACCACGCGCTCGAACAGCGCCTGACCGGCGCCCTGGCCGATACCGCCATGGATCTGCCCCTTGACGATGATCGGATTGATCACCGTGCCGACGTCGTCGGCCACCGCGTAGCGCGCCAATCGCACCACGCCCGTCTCGGGATCGACCTCGACCTCGCACACGTGCGTGCCGTAGGGATAGGTGTTGTCTTCCGGTGCGAACACGCCGCTTTCGAACAAGCCCGGTTCGATGCCCGCAGGCAGCTTACCTACCGTCAGCGCGGCGGCGGCAACATCGGCGAGCGACACGCTTCGATCGGTGCCTGCCACCGTGAACTTGCCCGCACCGAACACGACGTCTTGCTCGGCCGACTCCAGCAGATGCGCTGCGATGCGTTTGCCCTTGTCGATCACCTTGGTCGCGGCGATCACCAACGCGGTGCCGCCCGTGGCCGCTGAGCGTGACCCGAAGGTGCCCACGCCGAATGCGACGCGATCGGTGTCGCCGTCGACATAGTGGATGTCGCCCGGTGCCAGCCCCAGATGAGTCGAGAGGATCTGCTTGAACGTGGTCTCGTGCCCCTGCCCCTGGTTCTTGCTGCCCATCAGCACCGTGGCTTTGCCGCGCACATCGAAGCGGATCTCGGCGTACTCGAACCCCGGTGCGGCAGCCCGCTCGATCGGATTGGTGAGCGCGAAACCACGCAGCAGCCCCTTGGCGCGGGATGCCTCGCGACGCGCTGCAAGACCCTTCCAGTCGGCCATCGCCAACGCCATGTCCATGCAGGTCTCGAACTCGCCGACGTCGTAGAAAAACCCCAGCGGGGTCTTGCGCGGCATGGCATTCGGTGCGATGAGATTCTTGCGGCGCAGGTCCACCGGATCGACCCGCAACTCGCGCGCGGCATCGTCGATCAGGCGTTCGATCACGTACGTCGCCTCCGGACGCCCCGCGCCGCGATACGGTGCCAGCGACATCGTGTTCGACATGACGCAGGTGAATCGCACGTTCGCCGCCGGAAAATCGTACACGCCGACCATGCCTGGCGTGTTCTGGAACGACGCCTGAAAATTGCGATCGCTGTTGACGTACGCACCGACATTGGCGATCCAGTGTGATCGCAGGCCGAGGAACCGGTAGTTCGCATCGAGTGCGAGTTCGGCTTCGTGCACGTTGTCGCGCGCATGCTCGTCGGAAAGCAACGTTTCGCTCCGCTCGCCTTGCCACTTCACCGGCCGGCCGAGCCGTCGCGCTGCCCACAGCAGCACGCGGTGCTCCACCGCCTGCGGTCCCTTGCCGCCGAACGCTCCACCGACGTCGTAGGCGACCACGCGGATGGCGTTCTCCGGCACTCGAAACACATCCTTGGCCAGCAGCTCGCGCACCCGATAAAGCGTCTGCGCGTCGCAATGCAGCGTGAATTTTTCTTCCAGCGGATCGAACGCACCGATCGCCGCACGCGGCTCCATGTACTGCGACTGCACCCGCGTGATCGTGTAGCGGCGCCGCACGATGTGCCGCGCGGCGGCGAACGCGGCATCAGTCGCGGAACGATCGCCGATTTCGTACACGTGCGAGACGTTGTCCGGGCATTCCGCCCACACCCTTGGGGCATCGGGTGCAAGCGCCAACGCGGTATCGGTCACCGCAGGCAACGATTCATAGTCGATCGCCACCAGATCGGCCGCATCCTTGGCGAGCGCGATCGACTCGGCCACGACGAGCGCGACCGGATCGCCCACATGGCGCACCGCGCCACGCGCCAGCCCTGCGTGCGCACGCCAGAACATCGGCGAGCCATCTGGCCGCTTGCGTTTGAATGTGACCGACGTCGTGCCGAGTTCGTCGCCCAGATCGTCAACCGTGAATACGCCAAGCACACCTGCCGCCGCCCTGGCCGCGGCGGTATCGATCGATCGGATCGTCGCGTTTGCGTGCGGCGAACGGATGAACACGCCGAAGGCCTGATTCGGCAGATTGACGTCGGCGATATAGCGGCCGCGGCCGCGCAGAAAGCGATCGTCCTCCTGCCGCGGTAGCGAGCTGCCGATGCCCGAACTGCCGATGTCCATACCGCGCGATGGTTCCGCCATGAAAGTTTCCAGGAGCTGAGCAAGGAGAGATGGCCGTGAGCGCTACGCGGCCGCCGTGGGGCGACGATGAGCATACCCAAATTCATCATCGTTTCCTGCAGGGTCGAATCGGGAATTCTCCGAACGCGCGATCCGAGGGACAATCGGGGCCGTTCGATTCGCATTCACATCAAAGCTGAAGACCCGTCATGCCCCAAGCCCGCAACGTCTTGTTCATCATGTGCGATCAGCTGCGCGTGGACTACCTGTCCTGCTACGGCGCCAAGCACATCCACACCCCCCACATCGACGCGCTCGCCGCGCGCGGCACCCGCTTCGATGCGGCATTCACCAACGCGCCGGTGTGCGGACCCTCGCGCATGTCGCTCTACACTGGGCGCTACACGCTCTCGCACGGCGCGACTTGGAACTTCGTGCCGCTGCCGGTGGGCGAGCGCACGCTTGGCGATTACCTCGAGCCCGCGGGCGTGCGTTGCGCCGTGGTCGGCAAGACGCACCATGAGCGCGACCTTGCCGGCATGCGCTGGCTCGGTCTGCCGGAAACCGAGGGCATCGGGCTGCGCATCGCCAACGGCGGGTTCGAGCCGTACGGCCGCGATGACGGCATCCACCCCGAAGGCAAGGTGTTTCGCTACGCCGCCTACAACGAGTATCTGCGCGGCAAAGGCTACACCGGCAGTAACCCGTGGCACGACTATGCCAACGCCGCGCTCGACGAGAAGGGTGAACTGGCCAGCGGCTGGTTGCTGCGCAATGCGCATCGTCCGGCGCGCATTCCCGACGAGCTTTCCGAATCGGCCTGGACCGTCGACCGCTCCATCCAATTCATGCGCGAACAGGGCGACAAGCCGTTCTGCCTGCACATGTCGTTCATCAAGCCGCACTGGCCCTACATCGTCTCGGCGCCCTACACCACGATGTACGGCCGCGAGAATGCGCCGGCACCGATTCGCTCGGCAAAGGAGCGCGAATCCGCTCATCCGATCTTTCGCGGCTTTCAGGAACATCCCGAGAGCGTCACGTTCTCACGCGACGAAGCGCGCCTGAACACCATTCCGGCTTACATGGGTCTAGTCAAACAGGTCGACGATCACCTCGGCCGGCTGCTCGCTTATCTGAAAGAGTCCGGCCGTGATCGAGACACGCTGATCGTCTTCACCGCCGATCATGGCGACTATCTCGGCGATCACTGGCAGGGCGAGAAGGAATTCATGTACGAGCAAGGCGTGCGCGTGCCGATGATCGTCGTCGACCCCACCGATGATGCCAAGCGCGGCGCGACGAGCAACGCGCTGGTCGAGGGCGTGGATGTCGTACCCACGATCCTGGAGTCGCTCGGCATCGCGATCCCCACGCACATCATCGAAGGCCGGTCGCTGCGGCCGCTGCTGCGCGGCGATTCGCCGTGGCAGCGCGAAGCGGCGTTCTCGGAGCTGGATTTCGCGATCTACCCCACCGCCCGCAAGCTCGGCCTGGGCCCGCGCGAGGCACGCATGGTGATGATCCGCACCGATCGCTGGAAGCTCACGCACTTCGGCAAGCAATTCGAGCCCCAACTGTTCGACCTGCGCAATGATCCGCACGAGCTGGACGACCTGGGCACCGATCCGGGGAAAGGCGCGGTGCGCGACGAGCTGTACCACCACTTCTTCGACTGGCTGCGCGAACGCCGCAATCGCATCGCGATGACCGACGAGGCCGTCAATGGCCGACCCAGTCCTGCCGGGGCTGGCGGCGTTACGATCGGCGCGTGGTAGACCTTTCGCTCAGCCGATTCGCCCGCACTTGCCGCTCTGCGGATCGAACATGACGGGCCACGCGCTGTCGTAGATCCCCTTCGTGCAGCGCGCCTCGCAGCCCTCGTGCGCGAGCGTGACACGACGCGGATCCTGCCAGATCAGGAGCCTGCAGCCGCTGCCGTCGCGCGCCTGCAGTTCGATCGGCGAGGTGCGCGTCTGGCGGAAATCGGCGAACTCGAAGCGACACGAGCCGCGACGCCCGACCCACAGCTGCCACGACAGCGCCTTCACCTGGTTGTCGATGACGTCCAACTTCGCCTGCTCGCGAAATCCGTCTTCCTCGGTCTGCGAACAGCTGCCTGCGATCGTGATCGGCCGATCAGCGATCGGTGGGCGCCCCACGCTGGGGCCTGGTCGCGGCAATGGAATGGGCACACAACTCGCCAGCAACGCGGCGAGCAGCCCGAGGATCAGCGCTCGGCGCCAACGCCCTCGTATCGACAGCGAATTCATCAGCATCTCTCCTTGCGATTCCGTTATGCACCCGAACGCGGAAGTTCACGTTCCGAGTACGCCAACCCGACGAACGCATCCGGCGGGATCGGCACCATGTCGCGCTCCCAGCGCGCGTACTGCTCGCGGTATTCCACCACCAGCGCCGGATGCAGGCCGGCGACGTTCGCCCGCTCGCGGCTGTCGCGCGCCAGATCGAACAGATACTCGTACTCACCGATGCGCAGATACTTCCAGCGTCCGGCGCGCAACGCCGCCTGCTTGCGATGGTTCATGCGCCAGTACAGCGTGCGCTCGGACAGCGCATCCGGATTGCGCAGAACCGGCAGCAGCGACATGCCATCGAGTGCGAACTGCGGGTGCGCCGCCAGTTGGGCCGCATCGAGGAATGTCGCCATCCAATCCATCGAAATGGCCATCTGCCCGGTGACCCCGCCAGCCGGAATCACAGCCGGCCAATGCGCGATCAGCGGCACGCGAATGCCGCCTTCGAGCAGATCCATTTTCTGGCCGATGAACGGCCAGGTATCGGAGTAGCGCTCACCGCCGTTGTCGCTGGTGAACACGATGAGCGTGTTGTCGAGCTGCCCGGTCTCGCGCAGCGCGTGCACCAGCCGGCCGATGCCCTCGTCCATGTGTTCGATCATGCGGTAGTACGTGGCGAGCGAACCGCCGTCGGTATGGTTGATCGTGCCGTGCACGCGATCGGCCTCGGCCTTGTCGTCGCGCGTCTCCCATGGCCAATGCGGCGC
>CADEDU010000004.1:0-19435 GCA_902826155.1 uncultured beta proteobacterium | reverse complement strand
CCCAGATGCCATTTGCCCACGAGCGCGGTGCGATAGCCCGCATCCTTCAGCAGCGATGGCAGCGTCGGATGTTCCGGCGGCAAGCCGATCGACAGATTGCTCTTGACCCGATCGCTGAGCGGCTCTTCCGCCGCCCCGCGCAGCCGGTACTGATAGCGGCCGGTGATGAGCCCGAAGCGCGTGGGCGAGCACACCGGCGAATTCGAATAGCCATCGGTGAAGCGCAGCCCGCCCGCCGCCAGTCGATCGAGCACCGGACTGGCCTTGATACGAGCGCCGTAGCAGCCCAGATCGGCATAGCCGAGATCGTCGGCCACGATGAAAATGAAGTTCGGACGGGCAGACACTAGCGCGCTCCGGTTGGAAGACGACGTGATTGTAGATGGCGCAGCGGTCATCGATCGTCGGAGCCCGCGGCGGCTGTCGGCGCACGGTAGCATCCGGCCCCAACGCATCCCGCATGGATCTCACTCCGACATGACTCGCATCGCAGCGCTGCCCGGCGACGGCATAGGCCCGGAAATCAACGCCTCGACCACCGAAGTGCTGCGCGTCCTGAGCGATCGCTGCGGCCTCGGTCTCGAGATCACCACGCATCCGATCGGGTTGGAGGCGTTGCGCGCACAAGGCACCACCCTGCCCGCTCCTGCGCTCGAAGCGGCCCAGCGCGCGGACGGCATCGTGCTAGGGCCCGTGTCGCACGCCGAGTATCCGCCTCGCGCTGACGGCGGCATCAACGTGTCGGGTGAGTTCCGCATCGTGTTCGACCTGTACGCGAACATCCGACCGAGCGCCTCGCGCGCCGGCCTGCCGCACTACGGACGCACGCCGATGGACTTGATCATCGCGCGCGAAAACACCGAAGGCTTCTACGCCGATCGCAACATGCACTGGGGCGTCGGCGAGTTCATGCCCGACGCGGACATGGCCCTGTCGATTCGCAAGATCACTGCGAAAGCCTCAGGACGCATCGCGCAGACAGCGTTCACGCTGGCACGCGGCCGGCGCCGCAAGGTCACCGCCGTGCACAAGGCCAATGTGCTGAAGGTGAGTGAAGGCCTGTTCCTGCGCGAGGTGCGCAAGATCGCGGAAGCATTTCCCGACGTGACCTACGAGGAGCAGCTCGTCGACTCGATGGCGGCGTTGCTGGTGCGCGACGCTCAGCGATTCGACGTGATCGTCACCACCAACATGTACGGGGACATCCTGTCCGATGAAGCGGCCGAGCTGTCGGGCAGCCTGGGACTGGCCGCGTCGATCAACGCCGGCGACACGCACTGCATGGCGCAGGCCCAGCACGGATCCGCGCCCGATATCGCCGGCAAGGATCTGGCCAATCCTACCTCGCTCATTCTGTCGGCGGGAATGCTGCTCGAGTGGCTGGCAGCCAAGCATGGCGAGCGCTTCCGCGACGCCGCGCGCATCGTCACCAGCGCAGTCGATGCGATGCTGGCCGACCCGGCCACACGCACCCGCGACCTTGGCGGCGCGCTCGGCACACGCGCCTTTACCGCCGCGCTGTGCGAGCGGCTGAAAAACGCGCGTTAGCCCGCCGCAGGCGCCACCGACACCCCGCGCACGCCGTTGCGATCGATGATCTGCCGGATCAGGCCGGCGGCCTTCGATGCTTCAACGAATTCCTTCAGCCACGCCGCGACTTGCGCGCGCGCCTTGGGCGTGCCGATCGCTTGCTGCACGGCGGTGAAGCGGCCTTCGAGAATGCGCGAACCAGGGAGCCGATCGCGATCGCTCACCAGCCGCGGCAACAAGCCGGCCAGCACTTCCAGCTTCTGATCGACGAACTGTTGGTACGAAGGCTCAATGCCGTCGACGCGCATCAGCGTGGCGTGCTTGATCGTGCGGCTGAGATACAGCTCGTAGGCGCTGCGATTCGATACCGAGATGCGCACGCCCGCGCGATCGACCTCATCGATGCTGCGGATCGGCGATCCGGCGGGCACCAGGTAGGTCGACTCGATCTCGAGGTACGCGGCGGTGAACGCGATCTGCGCCGCTCGGGCCGGTTCCGCGCCGAGAAACGCGATGTCCCAAATGTTGTCGTTCACACGATCGGCCATCGCACCGGGCGAGTCGAAGCCGATGTAGGTCACCGGTACTCCGGCACGATCGGCGATCTCCTTGCCGATGTCGGCCGCGATGCCGCGCGCGGCGCCGGTGGCCGGATCCTTGGCGGTCAACAGAAAATTCGAGAAGTTCAGGCCGACTCGAAGCGTGCCGGTGGGTGCCAGTTCGCTGCGCAGCGCCGCGGGAAATGATGTGCTCATGGTTGCGTCCTCTTATCTGGCCTGACGCGTCGCGTCGTATCGCGCCTTGGCTTCATCAATGCCCTGCTTGGCAAGATCGCGATTCTCGATGCTGCGCGGCGCGATTCGATCGTAGCTGTCTTGCCGCAGCCAGTTGGTGCCGTTCACGCGCGGACGCACCTCTTCGGCGATGAGCTCCAGACTGCGCTGGGTCGCCTGCCAGTTGGCCCAGTCGTGCTGGAACACCAGCAGCCCGCCGAATCCGCCGAGCTTGCTGCGCATGCGCTCGATCTCGCGCACCGCGTCGTCGGGCGAGCCAACGATCGCGCGCCCGCTCTCCTGCATGTACGCCACCGGATCGGGCAGGCCGCGCGGCGGCGGGCTGATCGCCGGCACGATGTCGTTCGAATAACCGATCCAGCGCTCCAGGCCGTACAGCACATCCTTCTTCGCCTGTTCGCGCGTTTCGGCCACGTGCATGAGGATGGTGAATCTCCAACGCGAACGATCCGCGCGATGACCATGCTTGGCGCACGTTTCCTCGTGGATCTTCCAGTTGCCCAAATGATGCTCCAGGGAGGCGTCGTCGACCCCACCCAGCACGAGCACGCCCGCGCCATGCTTGCCCGCGGCAATGGCTCCGGCCGGCGAGCGCATGCAGGTAACGGCCAGCTCCATCGTCGGCTTGGAGTAGCAGCCCACCGAGAGGCGCGCATCCTTGAGCTCGAACCAGCTTGTTTTCTTCGTCACCATTTCGCCGCGCAACAGCGGCACGATGCAATCGAGCGCCTCGTCCATGCGCGGGCGCAGATCCGCCGGCGTCAACCCGAACATCTGCGCGTCGCTCGGCAGCGCGCCAGGCCCGGCACCGAACAGCACTCGCCCGCGCGTCATGTGATCGAGCTGCGCCATGGTCTCGGCGACGATCAGGGGATGGTGGTACGGCAGCGACTTGACGCCGGTACCCAGACGCAGATGGCGCGTGCGCTCCGCTGCGGCGGCGATGAACACTTCGGGCGAGGCGATCGTCTCGAAACCGCCGGAGTGATGCTCACCGATCCACGCTTCATCGAAGCCGAGCCGATCGATGTGCTCCATCAACATCAGATCGCGCTGGAACGAATAGGTCGGATCGAGATTGGTAGCGTGATGCGGCCCGTGGAACAGGCCGAACTTGATCGGTGCGGGGCGATCGGACATTGGATGAGCCGTGCGAGGAGAACGAGTTGTGTAGTGCGAGTGGATGAAGTGAGGCGGGCCTGCACGAGCTTAACATCGCGGGTTGATCTTTCGGGATGCGCGCAGTACAACGCCCACTCGATCGACGAGGACGAGTCATGGCGGAGTTGGATCCACGCGCCGCGGGCGCAAGACGCTTGAAAGACAAGGTGTGCATCGTCACCGGCGCCGGACAAGGCATCGGCCGGGCCGCGGCGAAGCGGCTCGGAGCCGAAGGCGGCAAGATCGTCGTCGCCGAGCGCATCAAGGAAAGCGCCACCCGCACCGCCGACGAGTTACGCGCGCATGGCGTCGACGCGATCAAGGTGCTCGCCGACGTCAGCACATTCGCGGGCGCACAAGACTTGGTGCAGCAGACTCTCGCCGCGTTCGGCCGCATCGACGTGCTGGTGAACAACGTCGGCGGCACCATCTGGGTCCAGCCGTTTCATCTCTACACTGAAGAACAGGTGCGTCAGGAGATCGATCGCAGCCTGTATCCAACGCTATGGTGCTGCCGGGCGGTGCTGCCGGTGATGATGGAACAGCGCTCGGGCTCGATCGTGAATCTGGGTTCGCAGTCGCCGCGTGGCCTGCATCGCCTGCCCTATGCCGCGAGCAAAGGCGGCGTACTCGCGCTCACCAAGGTGCTGGCGATGGAGTACGGGTCGTACGGCATCCGCGTGAACACGGTTGCTCCTGGCGGCACTGAAGTCAAAGACGGCGTGACCTCGCGCCTCACCTTGCAGCCCGGCGTGCTTGCCGACGCACCCGACACCGACGAGTATCGTTCGTACCGCGCGGCGATGATGGCCGACATCCGCAATCAGCAGGCGATCAAGCGCTCAGGTACGCCGGAAGAACAGGCGGCCGCGATCGCGTTCCTGGCCTCCGATGACGCATCGTTCATCACCGGACAGACCATCAACTGCAGCGGCGGACAGTCTTAGCCGTCGCGCGCACCAAGCCCACTCCCATGACCACCGCGCCTGCGCCTACCGGATCGTCCGCCACACTGCTGCCTGCCGCGCTGGCTCACGCGATGCGCCCCGCGCTCGCTTACGAGCGCGAACGTGCGTGGCACCGGCTGGCGAGCGCGGGCACGTGGTTCACCGGCGAACAGCGACTGGCCATCGCGGCCGAGTCGCGCCACGCGGTGCAATGCACGCTGTGCCGCACCCGCAAGGAAGCGCTCTCGCCCTATCAGGTGGACGGCGCCCATGATTCACTCGGACAGATCGATCCCCGGCTCGTCGAAGCGGTGCATCGCGTCACCACCGACGCCGGCCGCGTCACGCGCCGTTGGATCGAATCTCTGCTCGAACGAGGCTTGCCCGATACGCACTACGTCGAGGCGATCGGTATCGTGGCGGTGATCACCGCGCTCGATACCTTCGATCGCGCGCTGGACCTGCCGCAGCGTCCGCTTCCTGCTCCGATCGCTGGGGCGCCGATCCGCTCGCGGCCACCAGGCGCGCAGCGCAACCTCGCGTGGGTGCCCACGGTCGCCCCGGACGCGCTCACCCCCACGGATCTCAATGCGTTCTCCGTGCACGGCGACAAGAACATCCATCGGGCGCTCAGCCTGGTCCCGCAGGAGGTGCTGACCTTCTTCGATCTGGACGTCGAGCTGTATCTGAAGGACCAGCAGATTCGCGACTTCGACCACGAATTTCGCGCGCTCTCGCATGCGCAGATGGAGCTGGTGGCAGGACGAGTCTCATCGCTCAACGGCTGCTACTACTGAACGGTAAGCCACAGCGCGCTGCTCCGTGCGAGCGGCCAACACAGCGGTGAGCAGTACGCGCTCGAAGCCATCGTCGGGGGCGACGGCGGCGCGAGCGGTGTGCCTCACGGGTCGCTTCTCATCGAGTTCGCCACCGCCGTGATCGAGGGTGATGCGAACGAGCGGGCGCGCACGCGCGAGATGCTGCACCGGACACTCGGCCCTGCCGCGCTGGTCGATGCCGCCGCCGTGGTTGCGTCATTCAATGCGGTCGTGAAGATCGCGGATGCGACCGGCATCCCGCTGGAGGACTACAAGGCCGCGGCGACGGCCGATCTGCGCCACCAGCTCGGGCTCGATCGACTCGAGCGCTGATCCCCGTCTACGGAAACTGTGCCGTCCCGCCGACTTCAACGCCGCTTTGCGGCGCGGGCAGCATGTTCTGCACGGTGGCGCCGGTGACGGCGGTCACGCGCACCTGCATCGGCGCGTTCGGCACGGTGGCCGGATGGATGAAGTAGTTGTAATCGGCGCGGCTCAAGGTGATCCAGGTAGTGGCACCGTTGGGCAGGATCTCGAGCTTGGCAACGGGCACGCGATGATTGCGCACCAGGATGGCCTGCCAGAACTGATGGCTGCCTTCCTTGTACTTGTACGTCACCGGGCCTTGCACATCACCGGCCACCAGCTGCCAGCTGATCGGCACGCGCCCCGCGGCCGGGTTGGCGATCATCGCGAAGGCCTGCGCGCTCAGGTCGATGTCGCCGGGTTTGCACTCGGGGCACTTGTCGACGATCCGCACGACGATCGTGCCGTTGGGTCCGGTGAGACGCACAAAGGCCCCGCACGCCGCACTGCCCGCGTAGTCGGTCTGATTCATGGCCGCGACCATCAGATCGCTCGGACTCGGGCCGAACGAGCAGGCGCCATCGCCGGTCGCCGCGTAGTACGTGGCCTCGCCCGTGCGCGTCACGCCGAGCGGTTGAAGCGTAGTGTTGGTCGGCGTGCCGGGCGTGTTGGTGGTGTTGGTGGAAGTGGTCGTTCCGTTGTTGTCGGTGGCGGTCGCAGTGCTGCCGCCCGCCGATCCGCCATCGGAACCGCCACCACCGCCCCCCAGGCAACCCGCAAGCGCCGTGGTCAGCGCAACGGTCACCAGAACAATGCCCGGCGATATGCCAGGACGAGCAAGCCGCGTCATACTTATCCCGTTCGAGTCGAGGGGAAGCACCGCGTCCGCAACGCGATGCGCGGCATTACAGCGATCCCGCCGCGCGAACACAACGCCACTCGCACGACCATGCCTGCCTTCGATCGATCGCGGGCGCTTGTCCAGGACTGTGCGAGGTAAAGGAGAGGAACCCATGCGCACGACCTACGTCGGACTGCACGTCCGCGCGCTTGCGACCGCAATCGCCACGATGATCGGGGTGCTGCTAGCGATGGCGGGCGCAACCTCGGCAGCGCACGCGCAAACGGCCTCGTATCCAAGCGGCCCGGTGCGCATCGTCGTGCCTTCGGCGCCCGGTACGCAGTCCGATCTGATCTCGCGTGCGATCGCTCAACGGTTGCAACCGATCTTCGGCCAGCCGGTGCTCGTCGACAACCGACCGGGCGCTGACGGCATGCTCGCAGTCGAGTCGGTAGTGAATGCGCCACCCGACGGCCTCACGCTCGTCAACGTGCAATCGGGTTCGCTCACCATTGCACCGACGCTCTACCCCAACCGGGTGCGCTACGACCCGGAGCGCGATCTGGCGCCGATCACGCACACGGTACGCGCAACGTTCATCCTCACCGTGAACGCACAGAGCAACGTGCGCGACATCAAGGAGCTCATCGCCGCCACGCAGACCAAGCCCGGCACCGGCGCGATCGGACACATGCCCGGCGCCGCCTACCTCGGCGCGCTGGTGGCCAAGCAGGTCACGCGCGCCGACATCGAGCTGATCGCGTATAAGGGCCAGCCGGCGATCTGGACCGATCTGTATGGCGGACGCATCCTTGCCGGCATCGAGCCGGTTGGCGGCGCGTTCGCGCAGATTCGAGCCGGCAAGCTGCGGCCGATCGCGCTGCTGGGCAGCACGCGCACCGCTTTGCTTGCCGAGCTGCCCACCGCGGCGGAGCAAGGATTCGCCGGGCTGGAGATCGACGCCTGGAACGCGCTGTTCGCCCGCGCGGGCACACCAGCCGCCGCGCTCGAACGACTGAACAAGGAGATCACCGGCATTCTGCGCACGCCCGAAGTGAAGGACAGCCTGCTCGCACAGGGCATGGAAGTCGAACCCAGCGATGCCGCAACGCTGGCCAAGCGAGTGCGCGACGACCGGGCCAAGTGGGCACGCGTGATCAAGGAGTTCAACGTCAAGCCTGATTGAAACCAAACAACCCGATCGCTCGCTCTAAACGACCGCTCGCTCGCAAGCACCCGATCGCTCGCTGCTGGAACCCATTAAGTCGTTTGCGATTCACCACAACAAATCCGCAAGGAGAGGAAATTGAAACTGTTGCGCTATGACAACGGGCGAACCGCCCTGCTGGTCGACGTGGCGGGCACGCCGCAAGTGCTCGACGTGGCCGCGAACCTCGGCGCGCTGCGCGCCACCGATACCGCCGATGCCGCGCTGCTCGGCTCACTGCTGGGCGGCGACGGCGCGGGAAGCTGGCTGCCGATGATCGACAACTGGGCGCTCGCGGGCAAAGCGCTGCATGCACTGCTTGCGCTGGCGCAACGCGAACCCAAGCGCATGGCGCTGCATACGCTCGACTCCGTCAAGCTCGCGGCTCCGCTCGCACATCCGCATCCGCGCATCTTCGCGCTCGGCGGCAACGTGGCCTCGCACATGGCCGCGGCGATGCGCCAGATCACCGGCAACAAGAACATCACTGCAGAGAGCATCCAGGCGGAGAAGGACCAGGGGCTGCCGCCGTGGGGGTTCCTGGTGCTGCCCGAAACAGTCGTGGGCCAGGACGCACGCGTGAGTCCGCCGCCGGGTACGAAGAAGTACGACTACGAGTCGGAAGTGGCGGTGATCCTCGGTGCCGGTGGCTCGCGCCTGAAGCCCGAGCAGGTGCAGGTGTGGGGCTACACGGCGTGGAACGATCTCAGCATCCGCGACGGGCGCCTGGGCGTGGGCTCGCCGATCCATCGCGGCGCGTTCTCCTGGGCGATGGAGAAGAACTTCGACACCGGCAACGTGTGCGGTCCATGGGTCGTCGTCGACGAACCGCGCGATCCGATGAAGCTTCGCGTGCAGATGCGGGTGAACGGCGTAACGCGGCAGGACTGGAACACGCAGGAGCTGATGTACTCGTTCGCCGAGACCGCCTCGTTCCTCTCGCACTACGCGTCACTGCGCTCGGGCGACATGATCGCCTCGGGCACCGGCCACGGCACCGCCGCCGAGTACGGTAAAGACGGCGACCGCTGGCTCAACGCCGGCGACAAGCTCGAAGTCGAAGTCGAAGGCGTGGGCGTGCTGCGCAACGACGTCGCACGCTGGTGAGCTGGCGCAGATCGAACGCCTGCAAGGCTTGGCCCTGTGCGAAACTTGCGGCCGTTCGATTCCGCGCCACGCTCCCCGTAGTTCAATGGATAGAACGAGCGCCTCCTAAGCGCTAGATACAGGTTCGATTCCTGTCGGGGGGACCAAACCGCGGTCCGCAATGGGCCGCTTCTGTCCGGAAAGCCCCCGCCTTCCCTCTAGAAGACCTCGTGCAATCGGCCGCGAGCGTCCGTATTTGTCCGGTTGAATCCCAGGGGCAATGAAATTGGCGACTCCTGAGTAACTACTAAGACGTATTGCGCTGCGCGCGCAAAAGGAAGAAAGAAACAACGCTCAAAGCCTGGAAGATGCTCAACCGAGAGGAGGAGATGCCATGCCCTCGATCTACCCGTTCGACAGATTGCTGCGGCGCATTGCGCTCGGAGCCAGCTTGGCCATTGTCGCTTTCGCAGGAACGGTTCACGCTCAGCCCTACCCTTCCAAGCCGATCCGATTGATCGTTCCGGCTCCGGCCGGCAGTCCACCGGACTACACCTCGCGCTGGCTCGCCGATCGGCTATCCCCGGCTTTAAACCAGCCGATCATTGTCGAGAATCGCGCGGGCGCTGGCGGAATAATCGGCACCACCGCGGCCGCGAAGAGTCCCGCCGACGGCTACACGATCGCCTATGTTCATCAAGGATATGTCGCATTCAATCCGTTTCTGTATGCCAAGCCCGGTTATGACGCGCTCAATGACTTTGCGCCGATCGCACGTATTCTATCTGGGCCTCTGGTACTCGCGGTCAACGTGGACACGCCAACGCACTCGGTCGGAGATCTGCTCAGGCTCGCAAAAGCTAAGCCCGGCACGTTAACGAGCGGCACCGTCTTCGTAGGGACGCCTCCGTATATGGCCGCGGAGCTGTTTCGGCGAGCTGCTGGCATCGATGTAACGCTGGTTCCGTTCCAAGCGGGCAATTTCGCGGTCGCCGAGTTGGTGGCAGGACGGGTCACCTACACAATCGATGGCATCGGCGTCACGGTTCCGCATGTCAAGGCAGGCAAGTTGCGCATGCTTGCCGTCTCGGGCGAGAAACGCATGCCGCAGATACCGGACGTGCCGACCTTTGCCGAAGCGGGTCTGTCCGAGTTCGTGTACGAGACCTGGGCCGGCCTCTGGGCGCCGGCGGGAACGCCATCCGCGGTCGTGGAGCGCCTGGCAAGTGAGATCGGCAAGATCATGGCCATGCGTGAGGGGCGCGATACGGTGCAACAGCTGGGCTGGATTCCCTACACGAATGACACCCCGACCGCGTTTGTCGCACATATCAAAGCCGAGCATGCGAAATGGGGCCGCTTCATTCGCGAAGCCGGCCTCAAGATCGACTAAGGTCCTTGATCTCTGTCGCGCGCGAAGGTCGAACGCCCGCGCTCATCAGTCACCCGTAGAATTCGCGGGTCGCTCTTCCCGGCCCCGAACCCATGCCTCGTTTCCTTCGCCCGCTCGAATTCGCGCGTCGCGCCCTCGCGACTGTCGCCTTGCTGGTCTTCGCCGCGACCACGGCGGCCGCCGACTTCCCGGTGAAGCCGGTGCGGATCGTGGTTCCGTTCCCGCCTGGAAGCGGCACCGACGTGATTACGCGTCTGGTCGCTGATCGGCTCGCGCGCAAATGGAACCAGCCCGTCGTAGTCGACAACCGCCCCGGCGGTGCCTCGATCATCGGCTCTGAGATCGTCGCGCTCGCCCCGCCGGATGGCTACACCCTGCTGCTCACGCTCAGCAATCACGCGAGCAACCCGAAGCTCTATCGCAAGCTGCCGTACGACACCGAGCGCGACTTTGCACCGATCACGCAGGTGGGTGCGTCGCCGATGCTCATGCTCGTCAATCCGGCACTCGGGGTGAAGTCGGTGCGCGAGCTCGTCGAGTTGTCGAAGCGCACGTCGGCAGGATTCAGTTTCGGTTCGGTCGGCAACGCCTCGCCCTCACACCTGGCGGGCGAGTTGCTCAAGTCGATGTCCGGCGCGAACCTCGTGCATGTTCCCTACAAAGGGGGGCCCCAAGCCACGGCCGATGTCGCCAACGGCACGATCGCGTTCTATTTCTCGGCGATCGCGCAGGGCCTTCCGCTCGCCAAGTCCGGCAAGGTGCAGGGCTTGGCCATCTCGACCGGCAAACGCTGGCCGGCGGTACCCGAGGTGCCGACCGTCGAGGAATCCGCTGGCCTGCCCGGCTACGACATGGATTTCTGGTACGGCCTGCTGGCACCGGGCAAGACCTCCGACGCGTTGGTTGCGCAGATCAACGCCGACGTCGTGCAGGTGCTGAACGATGCCGATCTGCGCGAGCGATTCATGGGCACCGGTGTTGCACCCAGACCCAGCACGCCTGCCGAGTTTCGCGCCTTCATCTCCCGCGAGATCGTTCGCTGGGGAAAACTCATCGGTGAGATCGGCCTCAAGCCGGAGTGACGATGGCGTCGCGCTTCGGCACCCGCTATACGGTGAGCGGCAGCGGACCTGCCCTCGTGCTGATTCATGGCGTCGGCCTCGATCACACGATGTGGACGCCGGCATTGCCCACGCTCGAACAACACTTCAGCGTCATTCGCTACGACCTGATCGGTCACGGTGCAACGCCCGCAGTCGGCGCGACCGTCACGCTGAACGATTTCACTGACCAATTGCGCGCACTGATGGACGCAATCGCAGTCGAGCGTGCACACGTGCTCGGCTTTTCGCTCGGCGGCATCATCGCGCGCGGCTTTGCGGTCAGCGATCCAAAGCGAGTCGATCGGGTCGTCGTCTTGTGCAGCATCGCACCGCGCAGCGATGCGCAACGACGGGCCATCGCCACCCGACTGCAGCAACTCGAATCGCACGGTGTCGCCGCCACCCTCGACGCCGCGATCGAGCGCTGGTTCACGCCGGCGTTCATCGTGCAGCGCCCGGAGGTGATCGCCCGAACACGCGCTACGTTGCTGGCCAACACAGCGCCGGGCTACCCGGCCGCGTACCGGTTCTTCGCGACCGCCGACAACGCGATTGACGGCATCGAGTCACGCATCCAATCGCCGCTGCTGGCGATCACAGCTGAACACGATGTCGGTTCGACACCTGAGATGGCGCAGAGAATCGCAGCCCAAGCGCGAGCCGGACAGGCGCATGTCGTTCCCGGGCTCAAGCACATGGCCGTGGTCGAGGCACCCGATGCGGTGCTGGATCCGGTGGTGCGGTTTCTCAACCGCCCGATAGCGTAAGCGGCCGCGCGTCGCCATCCTCGTACAACATCGGCCCGACGCCGCGCTCGCGGAACCACTTGGTGATGATGATCTTGTGGCCCGCTTCGACCGGCATGCCGGCGTGGATCGAGTCGGGGTTGACCGTGCCGTCGGCGCGCAGGCTGTTCCACACCACGGCCATCCCCTTGACCGGCTCGAATGCGTGATCGAGCGCGAAGAAACGCGTGGAACCGCCCGCCGCGACGTCGTTGAGGTACACCATGAACGTCCAGGTGCGATTGCCGTGCGCCCCCGCGTGCTGCGCATATTCCGGCGTGCCGGGCTCGAAATAGTCGGTGTGCTGCTTGAACTGTTGGCCCACGTCGTAGCGCTGCGCCTGAATGCCCTCGGAGTAAGGTAGCCGCACACCTAACGCTGCGGCGATTTTATCGTCCAGCCGCCCTACGAGCGGATCTCCGAGCAGCGACATATCGCTTGTCTGGCTGGTACGAAACGCTCGGTCGCTCGACGAAATCGTCACCGTCGACGGGCGCAGGTGACGGTTGATGAGCGCGACCGTCTCGTCGCATTCCGCATCGCTCATGAAGCGCTCGATGGTGTAGAGCTGGAGCTTGTCAGTCGGATACCGAACGGCACGACTCCCCGCCTGTGCAAGCCGCGGATTGGTCACCGCCGCATAGTCGATCGGATCGGGCGCACGATTCTCGGCTCTGAGCGCAGTGGGCGAATTGGCCGGATAGAACACCCCCATCGCCGCGCGGATCGAACGGATGTCGAACGCGTTCTGCAGCAGGATGCGCAACAGCTCCTCGGTATTGCAGCCGCGCTGGATGTTTTCGTTCAGCCAGCCGGTCCAGCTCGCGTCCAGGCTTTTCGTGCTCATCGCAATCCTCCGATCGGAATTCTGCCGGGGATCGGCCACGGCAAGCCCACCTGAGGCGGCCCGCTCGCGACTTTGCGTGTGCCCGTCCGTCGCCACGCCTCCCCATCGGTATGACCCGGTAGAATCAAGCGCGCAGCCCATAGGCACGACCGATGCGTGGCGATCGCGGTTCCCGCCATGCTAGCTTGCTTCGGCGCACTCCAATCAGAAGGCCAACGAGAAGGGAAAGGAGAAGTCGATGGCGCAATCCGATATCCGCAACTACGCGGCAGTAGCGCGATCCACCGAGACGTTCGGGCGCGTTCAATGCAGCATCCGCAACCACCACTTCATCGTCGACGGTCCGGTGCAGAACGGCTGTCCGGGCGAGGAGGTGACGCCCGCCGAGTTGTTTCTCGCCAGCATCGCGGCATGCGGGGTGGAACTCATCCAGGCGATCGCACGCGATGCCAAGATCGCCCTGCGCAGCATCGCGGTCGATATTGCCGGCATGATGGACCGCAGCAAGCCGGTGCGACCCGACGTGACGCTGCTCAACTCGGTCGAGCTGCGATTCGCGCTCGGCGGAGTGAGCGCAGCCGAAGGCGCCGACCTGATCCAGCGTTTCAAAGGCAGGTGACCGCTCTACGGCAGCGTCGCAGTTGCGACGCCAAACGTAACGGTTGAATTCACCACGACGGCGTAGAGTTACCCGCGCCGCGCGAGAAACAGCTCCGCGATCACGCCGCGCATCCACTTGTTCTCCGGATCGGCGTGAAAGCGGGCGTGCCATAGCTGCTTCACCTCGGCGCGCGTCACCTGGATCGGCGGTGGCAACACCTTCACGGCCGTCATCTTCGCGATGGTCGTGCCGATCGCGTGCGGCACTGTCGCGATCAGATCGGACTCCGCGATCACCAGCGGCAGCGCCAGAAAGTGCGGAACGCTCAGCACGACGCGGCGACTGAGCCGTTGCGCGACCAGCGCGTTCTCGAACAGCTCATGGCTCTTGCCTTCCTGCTGCACCACGACGTGCTCGGCTTCGAGAAACTGCTTCCTGGTCAGCTTGCCCCGCGCGAGCCGATGCCCCGCCCGGACCACACAGGCGAAGGAGTGGCTGAACAGGCGCTGCTGGTAGATCGACGCGCCGCCCAACTGGGGGAAGTAGCCGACCGCAAGATCGACGGCGCCCTGCTCCATCGCTTCGGCGAGGCTGTCGGGCGGCATCGATACGGTGCGCAGATCGACGCCCGGCGCGAGTTCGCGCACGCGAGCAAGCAACCGCGGCAGAAATACCATTTCCCCCACGTCGGCCATGTTGAACGTGAAGGTTCGGCGCGCGCTGGCAGGATCGAAACCCGGACGCCGCAGCACGTCGTTGCGTACCTGATCGAGCAGGGTCTGCAGCGGGCCGAGCAGTTGTGCCGCGCGCGGGGTCGGCGAAATACCGTGCGATCGCCGGATGAACAGCGGATCGTCGAACGTCTCGCGCAGCTTGCGCAACGCCAGGCTCATCGCCGGCTGGCTGATGTCGAGCGCAGCGGCCGCCTTGGTCACGCTCTGCGCGCGCAACAGCACCTCCAGGACCAGAAGCAGGTTCAGATCGACCTTCCTGATATCGGCTCTGCTTATATCGATCATTCGCTTCCCCATCTCGACGCGATAACTGAGTATCGCCACAATCGCGGGACCGCGCTTGCCGCTTGTTTGCCACTGACCACCGAGGAACCATGACGCATCCCGCCATCCAGTTCGAGGGCCTCACGCTCCCGGCCTCGCTGCAGGTCGAGCGCGAAGACGAGGTCGCCATCGTGCGTCTGGCGCGCCCCGACAAGCGTAACGCCGTCGACGACACCACGATCCGCGCGCTGGGGGCGCTATTCGAAGCCATGCCCGGAGACATACGCGCCGCCGTGCTGTGCGGCGCCGGCGATCACTTCTGCGCCGGGCTGGATTTATCGTCGCTGGCGGAGCACTCGGCCGCCGAGGGCATCCTGCATTCGCGCATGTGGCATCGCGCCTTGGACAGTCTGCAGTTCGGTACGGTGCCGATCGTGGGCGTCATGCATGGGGCAACGGTCGGCGGCGGCCTGGAACTGGCGTGCGCCACACACGTACGCGTCGCCGAAACCACTGCGTTCTACGCCTTGCCTGAAGCGCAGCGCGGCATCTTCGTCGGTGGCGGTGCATCGGTGCGATTGCCACGGATCATCGGCGTGCATCGCATGGCCGACATGATGTTCACCGGTCGGACCTTCAACGCGGGCGAAGGTCAGGCACTCGGGATTTCTACCTACCTTGAACCTGCCGGACAGGGTCTCGGCCTCGCGCTGAAGTTGGCGCACAAGATCGCTGCCAATGCCCGCGCGACCAACTTCGCGCTGATGCACGCGCTGCCACGCATCGCCAGCGCCGACCAGGACACCGGCCTGTTCATGGAATCGCTCATGTCCGCGATCGCGCAGAGCGAGCCCGACGCCAAGGCGCGCATGCGCGCGTTCATGGAAAAGCGTGCGGCCAAGGTGCAGGTGTCGCCATGAGCGCGGCCGGCGTTCGCGCGGTGCCGCTGCGCTCGAGCGCAGTGAATGTAGCGCGCCGGGCCGACGGATCGATCCTGCTGACCACGCCCGAGCCGCTGGCGGCGCATCCGACCCGCCTGACGCAACGCTTCGCCGAATGGGTCGATCGCGCCCCCGAGCGTGTGTTCATCGGACAGCGCGACGCGCAGGGCAACTGGCGCACTCTCACCTATGCCGAGGCATTCCGTCGATTTCAGCGCATCGGCGCCGCACTGCTCCAGCGCGACCTGTCGATCAAGCGGCCGATCGCGATCCTGTCGGACAACGACGTCGAGCACGCGCTACTGGCACTGGCCGCGATGCACGCAGGAATTCCCTACGTACCGATCTCCTCGGCGTACTCGCTGATCTCGAATGACCTGGCCAAGCTGCGCTACGTATTCGAGCTGATGACACCCGGCCTGGTGTTTGCGAGCGACGCTACGAAGCTCGCTCGCGCGATCAGCGACGTCGTGCCGGCTGATACGGAAGTCATCGCCACGAACGGATCAGTCACCGGCCGTCGCATCACGCCGTTCGCCGACCTGGAGCGCGAGCAGCCGATCGATGCCGTCGGGCGCGCCTTCTCTGCCACGGGGCCGGACACCGTTGCCAAGTTCCTGCTGACCTCGGGGTCCACCGGCAACCCGAAGGCAGTCATCAACACGCAGCGCATGCTCTGCAGCAACCAGCAGATGATCCTGCAGTCGCTGCCGGCGCTGGCGGACGCGCCGCCGGTGCTGGTCGACTGGCTGCCGTGGAATCACACCTTCGGCGGCAATCACAACTTCGGCCTCACCATCTGGAACGGCGGCTCGCTCTACATCGACGAGGGCAAGCCGGTGCCGGCGCTGTTCGGGCGCAGCGTCGAGAACCTGCGCAGCATCGCGCCGACGGTCTACTTCAACGTGCCGCGCGGCTTCGAAGAACTCGTTCCGCATCTGCGCCGCGACGCCGAACTGCGCACCAACTTCTTCAGTCAATTGAAGCTGCTGTTCTACGCCGGCGCCGGACTCGCGCAACCGGTGTGGGACGCGATGGACGAATTGGCCGTGCAGACGTGCGGCCGGCGCGTTCTGTGGGTGACCGGACTGGGCGCCACCGAGACGGCGCCGTCGATCACATTCACCACGCGTGACGGCGTGCGCTCGGGAATGATCGGCACGCCCGTGCCCGGCGTGGAAGTGAAGCTCACACCCGAGGGCGACAAACTCGAATGCCGCGTGCGCGGTCCGAGCATCACGCCGGGCTATTGGCGACAACCGGAGCTGACGCGTGCCGCACGCGACGAAGAAGGCTATCACCGCATGGGTGACGCGGTGCGTTTCGTCGACCCGAGCGACCCGACGTTTGGCCTGGTGTTCGATGGTCGCGTCGCTGAAGACTTCAAATTGGCCACCGGCACCTGGGTCAGCGTCGGCCCGCTCCGCGCCAGGGTGATCGCCGCGGGCGCGCCCTATGTGCAAGACGTCGTGATCGCCGGGCTCAACCGCGACACGGTCGGCGCACTGATCATTCCGAACGTCGAAGCGTGCCGGGCGCTGTGCCCCGAGTTGCCGCACACCGCCGCCGGGTCGACGGTGTTGCAGCACACAGCGGTTCGCACGCAGTTCCAAAAACTGCTCGACGAGTTCGCGAAGCAGGCAACCGGCAGCGCGACGCGGATCGTGCGCGCGATTGTGCTCACCACGCCGCCCTCCATCGATGCGAGCGAGATCACCGACAAAGGATCGATCAACCAACGCGCGATGCTGGCGAGCCGCGCAGCCGAGGTCGAGGCGCTGTACGAAGTGAATCCCCCCGAGCGCGTGCTGGTAGCCGGCCAACGCTGAGCAGCCTCGCGCCGATCACCGCGACTGGACGCTGCCGGCACCGCGGTGCCATGATCCACGGCAAGGAAGGCGCTGCTCACAACAGCGTGCTGCCCACGAAAAACTCGACACCATCGGGAGTGCCGGATGCTGGATCTGCTGATTCGTGGTGGTACGGTCATCGACGGCTCGGGGCGCGACCGCTTCGTTGCCAACGTCGGCATCACAGGCGATCGGATCGTCGCGATTGGCCGTGTGACTGAAGCAGCGAAACGCACGCTCGATGCCGATGGCCTGATCGTGAGCCCCGGTTTCATCGACGGCCACACCCACATGGATGCGCAAGTAATGTGGGATCCACTCGGCAGCTGCTCGTGCTGGCACGGCGTGACATCGGTGGTCATGAGCAACTGCGGCTTCACGCTGGCACCGTGCAAGCCTGCCGACCGACAGTGGTACGCCGACAGCCTCTCGTACGTCGAAGACATTCCCACCGCGGCGATGGCCGCCGGCATCGACTGGACCTGGGAGTCGTTTCCCGAGTACCTCGCGGCGGTGGAACGTCGGCCCAAGGCGCTCAATCACGGCATGTACATCGGCCACTCGGGTCTGCGCATGTACGTCATGGGCCGGCGCGCGCTCACCGACAAAGCGAGCGAAGACGAGATCGCGAAGATGGCGCGCTCCGTGCAGGAGGCGCTGCGCGCCGGCGCGCTCGGATTTTCCAGCTCGCGCTCGCACACGCACATGACCCCCGACGGTACGCCGGTAGCGAGCCGCATCGCCGACTGGCGCGAGATCGAAGCGATTCTCGGGGCGATGTCGCAGGCCGGCGCAGGCATCTACCAGACCGGCCCCGAGGTCGACACCGCCACGAGCAACCGCGCGTTCCTCGAGCGCATGCACCGCTATGCGATCACGTACAAGCGGCCGATCATGTTCGGATTGATCTCGACGCGCCAGGGCGTCGAGCCGCCATCGTGGCAACCGCAAGTCCAGATGATCGAGCAGATGAACGCGGCGGGCGGCCGTGTGTTCGCGCAGTCCACGACGCGCTCGATCAACGCGATCTTCTCGCTCAAGTCGTACCTGCCCTTCGACGTGCTGCCGGCGTGGCGAGCGGTGCGCAGCCTGCCGCTCGATGAGCAGAAGACTCGCCTGCGCGACCCCGCGGTGAGGCGCGAACTGATCGCCGCCGAAGCCGCGATGAAACCCAAGGACTCCCGGTTGCAGGGCGGCGGCGCGGCCACGCTCGATGCGCGCAAACCCGACTACGGCAACCTCTACGCGATGAAGGGCGTGGATTGGGACGATCCGACGGTCGATGAGTTGGCGCGTGCCGGTGGCCGCCATCCGGTGGAGGTGATGATCGATCTCGCCCTCGCCAATGAAGATCAGGTGTTCGTGCAGCCGTTGGTCAACGAATCGCGCGACGACATCCTGCAGATGCTCGAGCGCGAGTGCACGCTCGCGACCTTCTCCGATTCCGGCGCGCACGTGTGCCAGGAAATGGGTTCGTCGCTGCAGACGCACTTTCTGCACTACTGGGTGGACAAGCGCCGTGCGTTCACCCTGGAGCGTGCGATCAGGAAGCTCAGTCACGACAACGCCACCGCGTTCGAGCTCACCGACCGCGGCCTGCTGCAGCCGGGCTACAAGGCCGACGTGCTGCTGCTGGAGGAAGGCCGGGTGCGTCCGTGCATGCCCACCGTGGAGACCGATCTGCCCGGCGGAGCGCGACGACTGGTGCAGAAAGCCCAAGGCATTCGCACCACGATCGTCAACGGCACGGTCACGCTCGAGAACGGCGAATCGACCGGCCTGTTCGCCGGGCAGGTGATGAAAGGAAAAATCGCCTCGTAGCGGCAGACGCGAGCGCTTCGGTGACGCTCGTTCGCTACTTGACGGCCCGCATGCTGAACCCGCAGGTGAAGCGCGAGTCGTGCGGCGCCAGGCGATCGAGCATCAAACCAAGCGAGTTGAGCAGCGGTGTGCTGGTGCGCGCCGTGATCCGGCCGAGACGGGTCTCCTCCAGATTGCGGTGGATCAGTACGTTGAGTGCCGTCATCAGTCCGCTTCCCGAATGGCCCTCGGGTTCGATCTCGACCGTTCGGAACGGACGCGCGAGCAGTCGCAGGCCATCAGGCAGGAATCGCCACAACTCGTCGTGATGCTCGGGATACTGCCCACGCGTCGACAGGATCAGTTGTGCGCCGGGCTTGAGCACGCGGTGCATCTCTCGCAAGGCCGCCGCCGCGTCGGGTACGTA
>CADEDU010000003.1:190611-195047 GCA_902826155.1 uncultured beta proteobacterium | reverse complement strand
TCGTTCGGCCAGAACGCGTTCGCGGCAATCGGCGGCTACACCTCGGCGGTGCTCACCGCGACGTACAACTGGCCGGTGCTCGCGGCGCTGCCGCTGGGCGTGATCGCCGCGGTGCTGCTGGCGCTTGCAGTGGGCTATCCGACTTTGCGCCTGCGCGGACACTACCTGGCAATGGCCACGCTCGCGCTCGGCCTGATCGTCTACGAGATCGCGGTGCAATGGCAGTCGGTCACGCAGGGCTACATGGGCATTTCCGGCATCCCGCCGCTTGGCATCGGCAAGTTCGAGCTGGCGAGCGAGCGCCAACAACTCGCCGCACTGCTGGCGGTGCTCGCCTTGGGGATGTGGGTCGCTGCGCGACTGAAGCACTCACGCGTGGGCACCGCACTGGCCGCGATCGCCGGCAGCGAAGACGCGGCGCACGCACTGGGCATCGACGTGGCGCGCTACAAACTGGTCGCTTTCGTGATTGCGGCTGCGTACGCGGCGGTGGCCGGATCGCTGTTCGTGCACTTCGTCGGCTTCGTCAGTCCGGAGGTGTACGGACTGCACATGGTGGTGCTCGGTTTCACCATGCTCTACGTCGGCGGGATCGGCTCGGTGTACGGGCCGCTGGTGGGCGCGCTGATCATCAGCCTGCTGCCCGAGACGTTCCGCGGCTTCAAGGACTATCAGGATCTCGCCTACGGTGCTGCGCTGATCCTCATCCTCATCTACACGCCCAAGGGCCTGGCCACACTGAGCCAGCTGTTCGGCGCGCGCACCAAGACGCAACCATGAGCCTGCTTGAACTCGATGCGGTGACGCAGCGCTTCGGCGGACTGGTGGCCGTCGATGCGGTGAGCCTCGCCATCGAAGCGGGCAAGGTGAGCGCCATCATCGGTCCGAACGGCGCGGGCAAGACCACGCTGTTCAACGCGATCACCGGCTTTCGCGCGCCAACCGCCGGACGCATCCACTTCGACGGGCACGACATCACCGGCTTGCCCGCTCATCAGGTTGCAGCGCGCGGGCTGGTGCGTACGTTCCAGCTGGTGCAGCTGTTCACCGAATTGACGGTGCTCGACAACGTGAAGGCCGGCGCGCACTTGCAGACGCATGGCGGGGTGTGGGCCGCGCTCTCGCGTCCGCGGTGGGCACGCGAGCAGGAAAGCCGGACGATCGAGCGATCGCATGAACTGCTCGCTTTCGTGGGATTGGGCGATCGTGCGCAGGCGGTGTCGGGCTCACTTCCGTACGGTCAACAGCGATTGCTCGAGATCGCGCGGGCGCTCGCGGCGAATCCGAAGCTGCTGCTGCTCGATGAGCCCGCCGCCGGCCTCAATCCGCAGGAAACCGAACATCTCGCGCAGACCATCGGGCGCATCATCGCGCGCGGCACCACCGTGCTGCTCATCGAGCACGACATGAATCTGGTGATGCGCATCGCGCAGCGCATCTTCGTGCTCGACTTCGGTCGCAGGATCGCCGCGGGCACGTCCGCAGAGGTGCAGCGCGACCCCGCGGTGCTTGCCGCCTATCTCGGCGACAGTGCGGCGGCGGAGGCGTAAGCGTGCCCGATCTCACCCATCTGCTGCAGATCCTGGTCTCGGGCGTGGGCGTCGGATTCATCTACGGCTTGATCGGCATCGGCTACTGCGTCATCTACAACGCCAGCGGCATCGTCAATTTCGCGCAGGGTGCGTTCGTGATGCTGGGCGGGATCGTCACGCACGTGCTGCTCACGCGCGCCGGGTGGCCGTTGCCGCTCGCAGCTGTTGCGGCGATCGTGCTGGTTGCACTGCTGGGCATGGCGATCGAGCGTCTGGTGGTGCGGCCGCTGTGGAATCGCAACGCCACGATGTTCGTGATGATCCTGGCGACGCTGGCGGTGCAGATAGTGCTCGAGCGCGCGACATTGATCCTGGTCGGCGATCAGCCCAAGACGCTGCCCAACTTCACCGAGCTGCCGCCGATACGCCTCGGCACGATCGCGGTGAGCTACCAACTGCTGTGGATCGCCGGGGCGTCGCTCGCGCTCGTGGCACTGCTCGCGGCGTTCTTTGCGCGCACGCGCACCGGCAAGGCGATGCGCGCCTGTGCGATCAACCGCGAAGCCGCCGCGCTGCAGGGCATACCGGTGTCACGCATGCTGGCCTACTCGTTTGCGCTGTCGGCGGGGCTCGGTGCGATCGCCGGCATCCTGATCACGCCGACGCAGTACACCGCGTTCAACGTCGGCGTGCCGTTCGCGATCTCCGGGTTCATCGCGGCGATCCTCGGCGGCTTTGGCAATGCGCTGGGCGCGTTCATCGGCGGCATCATGCTCGGCGTGGCGCAGGCGATCGCGGTGGTGCTGTTCGGCGCGGGCTTCAAGAACGTGGCGGCGCTGTCGATCCTGCTGGTGTTCCTGCTGGTGCGGCCCTCGGGGATCTTCGGCAAGGCGAAGTGATTGGACGCTGGTAGGCCGCAACGCAGCAGGCCTTAACGCAAACGGTGCCGATTGTTGACGAGGATCTTGCCGCCCTCACAGTCGAACCCCATCGGCGTGAGGCCCAACCGCCCGCGTGACGGCCCCGACGAGGCCGCGTAGCATCGTGGATCGCGACCATTTAGCGGTCAACAGGAGGAGACGACCATGCTGGACATTCACAAGATCGACTGGAACGCAGTGCCCTGGGAGAAGGTGCGCGAAGGCATCGAGCGCAAGGCGTTCTCGAGCAATGGCGCAACCGTTGCGCTCAACCGCCTGCAACCCGGCCACAAGCCCGGACCGCATTCGCACATGCACGAACAGATCGTCTACATCATGCAGGGGCGCATGAATCTGCACGTCGGCGATCAGGTGATCGAGATGGGGCCCGGCAGCCTCTGCGTGGTGCCGCCCAACGTCACGCACTACGGCATGGTCCAGGGCGACGAGACGGTACTGAACCTGGACGTGTTCACGCCCAAGCGTCCGGAGTACGCGCAGTGAGTCCGCGCGGCGCGGTGCTGCATTGCGCCGGGGCTGTCGTCGGTCTCGGCGTGGCGTTCGCCGTGAGCGCGCAGTCGGACTTTCCGAACAAGCCGATCCGCGTGATCGTGCCGTATGCGGCTGGCGGTACCGATCATCAGATCCGCGCACTGGCACCCACTTTCACCAAGTTGCTCGGCCAGCCGCTCATCATCGAGAACCGCGAGGGTGGCGGCGCAACGCTGGGCACCGCTGCGGTGAAGAACGCTTCGCCCGATGGCTACACGCTGCTTTACACCGGCACTGGCGCGCTCACGGTCGCCCCGCACATGCGCAAGGGTGTGCCGTACACGCTCGACGATTTCGTGCCGATCGGCAACGTCATCGGTACCTCGTTCATCGTTGCGGCCAAGCCCGACACGCCGTTCCGCACGATCCAGGAACTCATCGCCTACGCCAAAGCCAATCCGGAGCAGGTCAATTTCGGCTCGGCCGGCACCGGCACGACAACGCACATGATCGGCGAGGCGCTGCAGCAGGCGGCTCGCGTGAAGTTCACCCACGTGCCGTTCCAGGGCATCGGTCCGGCGGTGCGCTCGATCCTCGGCGGCAATGTCGATATCGTCATCGGCTTGGGCAGCGCGATCATGCCGCAGGTCAACGGCGGCAAACTGCAGGCGCTCGCCAGCACCGGCACTGCGCGCTCGGAATTCGCACTCGACAAGCCCACGCTGGTCGAAGCGGGTTACGACGCGGTCGAGATCACCAAGTTCGGCCTGTTCGCACCGAAGGGCACACCCGAGCCCGCGGTCCAGAAGCTGGTGATCGCGCTCGCTGAGGCGGTGAAGGCACCCGATTTCATCGAGCTGGCGAAGAAGACGTTCAACACCGTGCTGTATCTGCCACCCGCGGAGTACCGCCGTGCGCTCGAGTCCGATTCGAGCCACTTCGACAAGCTGATCCGCGAGCTCAAGCTGGGCGAAGGGTAGAGCGATGACGCGGCGGCCCGCGGCGTTCGAAGCCGTGCGTGCACTCGCGCCTGCAGGCGCGATTCGGCCCACCGGTCCATGGAGCGTCGGCGCGCGCGCGGGCGATCTGGTGTTCGTCGCCGGCATGCGCGGCATCGATCCACAGACCAACCGATTGGTCGACGGCGACGAAGCGCGCGTGCGTCAGGCGTTCGCGAACATGGCGCACGTGGCCGCATCGGAAGGCGCAACGCTGCGCGATGCGGTGCGACTGGTGGTGTACGTGACCGACATGGCGCGCTACCGGCCGCTGGTGAATCAGGTTCAGGTGGAACTCTGGGGTGAACAGGGTCCGTTCCCGCCTCGCACGATCGTCGAAGTCGCGCGACTCAATCAGGATGACGTGGTCGAGGTGGAAGGCACGTTCTTCGCGCCGGGGCGCTGAGCCGCACTGGTCGGCGCCACCCTGAGCCGCACCGGTCGGCGCCACCCTGAGCCGCACCGGTCGGCGCCACCCTGAGCCGCACCGGTCG
>CADEDU010000003.1:170473-190511 GCA_902826155.1 uncultured beta proteobacterium | reverse complement strand
GGCGCCACCCTGAGCCGCACCGGTCGGCGCCACCCTGAGCCGCACCGGTCGGCGCTACTCCGAGCCGCAGCGATCGGCCCGACTGCGTGATCGGCTGCGACTAAGCCCGCCCGCAGATCTGCGGCAGCACCTCGCTGATCGAGGCCGGCATCACCGCGTCGGCGATCTCGTCGAACGGCGTCGGCGCGGCGTTGATGATCACCACACGCGCGCTGGCCTGCCTGGCAAGCGGTACCGCGCCGGCGATCGGATACACCTGCAGCGTGCTGCCGATCGCCAGGAAAACGTCGCCCTCGCGCGCCACGCGCATGGCGCGATCGATCACTTCGGGCACCAAGTTCTGACCGAACGAGATCGTGTCGCTCTTGAGGATGCCGCCGCACTCCAGGCAGGGCGGATCGACTTCACCCGAGCGCACGCGCGCGATCACGTCCTGCATCGGTTGCTTCTGCTTGCAGCCCCAGCAGATCACGCGCAGCACGGTGCCATGCACTTCGACCACGCGTTCGGACGAATTGCCCGCCTTCTGGTGCAACCCGTCGATGTTCTGCGTGATCAATGCATGCAGCTTGCCGCGCTTTTCCAGTTCCGCCAGCGCGAGATGGCCCGAGTTGGGCCGTGCTTCCCACGCCGGGTGCGCCATGCGGCTTTGCCACGCCGCCTTGCGTACCTCGGAATCAGCGAGGTAGTTCTGCAGCGTCGATTGCTTCTCGGCCTGCGGATTGCGCGTCCACACGCCTTGCGGACCACGAAAGTCGGGGATGCCCGAATCGGTCGAGATGCCGGCGCCGGTCAGTGCCACGACGCGGCTCGCCTCGTCGATCCACTGGCGCACGCGGTTGATGTCTTGCTGCAGACTCATCGTCAGGACTCCAGGGCTTGCGGCGGCACGAAGGTCTGCCACTGATCGGGACGATACGGTTGCTGCTCGAACGATTCCAGCCGGTCGGCTGCCACGCCGACGATCGACGCCGCCGATCTGCCGTGCGTATCGAGATAGCGATCGAGGGTGTCGATCGCATCGGCGAGCACGTCGTAGCCACCGGCCATGATCGCGCTCGACAGCTCCACCGCGCTCGCGCCGGCCAGCATCATGCGCGCGACGTCGTGACCGTTGCGTGCGCCGTTGGTGGCGATGAGCGGATAGACGCGCCCGAGCTGCTTGCGCGAGCGCGCCAGCCAATAGCAGGTGATCGGCAATGCCCAGGCACCGCCATAGCCGAGATTGGTCCCCAGCGCCGGGCGCATCGACTCCAGGTCGGGCAGCATGCCGAGCGATCGCCCGATCATGATCACGCTCGCTGCGCCGCCGTCACGCGCCGCTGCCGCCAGTGCAGCGACGTTCTCGCTCTGCCCGGTGAGCTTCACCCACACCGGAATCGACACTGCCTCGCACATGGCCGCAACCAGTTCGCGCACGCGCGCGGCCGATCGCTCGGTGCTGACCCCGCCGTGCGTGGCTTCGTCGGCGTAGGGCGTGCCGATGTTGAACTCCAGCACACGAATACCGGCGCGTTCGTAGTCGCGCGCGAGCGCAAGCGCCGGTTCGAGTTGCGCGAGGATGATGCTGCCGGCCACGTAGGCATCGAGCGCACGCGCTTCGCGGTCGAGTTGCGCGACGGCGCCGATCCACTCGGCGCTTGCGCGCGGCTGCAATCCGGAGCGGCAGAGCAGGCTGTGCGCAGCGACGGTCGGGTTCGCGCGCGCCTGACGCTGCCAGTCGGTCGAGAACAGCGCGTAGTCGGTATGGGCGAGCTGTTTGCGCGCGGCGGCGCTCTCGTTGATCGACTTGGCCACCACTACCGATGCGCCGGCGCGCATGGCCGCACGGATACCCGATTCGCTGAGCGTGTGTTCCCCGGAGGCGCAGATGACCGGGTTTTTCAGCCGCAGCGCGCCGATGGCGACGCCCAGATCGCTCATTGGCTCAGGGCGAGGTGATCACCGCATGGTCGGGCTCGCGCCGGCCGATCGTCATCTGATTGACCACCTGCTTGACGCCGCCCACCTGCGAGGCGAGCTTGACGGCCGTGTCGATCGCCGGCTGATTGGAGATCTTGCCCGAGAGCGTCACGACGCCACCGTGCGCGGCGATCTCGACCTTCTCGAGCAGAAGATCGCGATGATATTGCACGCGCATCGACACCTTGGTGATCAGCACCGCGTCCTGCATCTGCTGACCGATCTGGTCGGTGAAGGCCTGCGCCGCCGAGCGCGTCGGGGTACCAGCCGTGAGCACGGACGCCATCACAACTGCGGCTACGTGCGCGATCTTCCGCTTGGCAATCATCGTTGCCTCCTTTACTCAGGAGTCGCCAATTTGGGCGACAAATCGCGGAGCATCCTCGACTCAGGTTCCAGAGATTTGTCGTCCAAATTGGCGACGGGTGTGTAACAGGGTGGGATCAGTTGCGGAACGAGCGTAGCAGACCGCCGATCGAGAACACCCGACGCGGATCAATCCGCTCGTTCAGCAAGCCTTCCACGGCGCGGCGGATCCGCGCGCTCTGTTGCGCTCGATGCGCCAGAAAGTTGGTGAGCCAGGCGTGGGCGAGCCAGCGTTCGGCCATGCGATAGCCGATGTACTTGTCTGACAGCTCCGATTCGATGCGCGCCGGGAAGCCGCGCAGCGCGGCCAGATCGCCTCCTTGCAGCGCGTCGTGCACGAATTCGGCGGCGATCTCGGCGGTTTCCATCGCTTTGCCGATGCCCTCGCCGGTGAACGGGAAGGTCGTGCCGATGGTCTCGCCGATCGCGAGCCAGCGCGGCGCCAGGCACGGGTGTGCGCCCTGCAAACCGGCCCGCAGCGGTGCGCCCTTGAGCGGCGTGACGTTGCTGGCCGAATGCATCAGCGTGCGCGCGAGTTCGAACCGCTGCACGAACTGCTGGAACATCTCGCGCAAATTGACTTCGATGTGCGCCGCGTTGCGAAAGAACGTGCCGCAGCCGACGTTGTATTCGTCGTTGCCCAGCGGAAAGATCCAGGCATAGCCCGGCAGGAACGCCCGGTCGTAGGCGAGGACCAGCGCATCGATCTTCGCCGGCGAGGTGACGTAGCAACGCAACGCGATGCCGGTGGGCGCGGTGCGTTCGATGCGCGCCAGTCGCGACGACAGGCCCAGATCGGCGCCGGTGGCGAGCAACCCGAGCGTGGCGCGGAACGGCTGATCGACGCCGGCTGCGATCACTCTGACGCGATCGTGTTCGCCGGTGTGGATGTCGCTGATGTCGGCGCGCGCGAAGGTCGCGCCGGCCTGGACTGCGCGACGCACCAGCAGCGCGTCGAGCGCTTCGCGCTTGAGCGTGATGAACTCGCCGCCGACGTCGACCCGGATGCCCGAGGGGCTGAACGCCGACAGCGTACGGGTGGTGTGGCCGATGCGCCGCACCGTATCGATCAATCCCAGCCGTTCCAGTACGCGCTGCGAATCGGCGATCAGCCCGTCGCCGCAGACCTTCTCGCGCGGAAACGCGCGTCGATCGAGCAGGAGTACACGGTGGCCCCGTTCGGCCAGGCAGGTGGCCGCCGTGGCCCCAGCCGGGCCGGCGCCGACGATGATCACGTCCCAGCTCTCGCGCGGCAGCGAATCGATCGCGTGCTGGGTCAACGGTAGGTCGACAGGCGGCTGGTTGCTGTCGCTCCAGGGCGTCGCGTTGGACGTTCCCGTCGCGGAATCGGCGTGGTGGGATCGGTTCGTCGAACCGTTGCTCATGGCGATGGGCGAATCGGAAGGGGCTCGCGGTGCTCGAGACCGGCAGTGCCTGGCCGAGCGGGCCGAGAATAACCGGAACCCTCGCCGGCTCGTGCAAAACATCGCGTCAAGGCCGCGGCCAACCCCTCGCATGGGACAGGTAGGCCCCTCGCCTGGGCCCCGGCGGCGGCGTATGATCGCCGCATGCGCTCGCCGCGAGCATGCATCGTGTGTGCGCCGCAGCGCAGCGTGCCACCCAACCCGGACCACCAGGAGGCAACATGGCCAAGCTTCGTCACATCGCACTGTCCGTTCCCGATCCGTGGGCGACCGCGGAGTTCTACATGGAAGCGTTCGGCATGAAGAAGGTCGGCGAGACCGACTCGGCGCTCGCGCGTGGCGTGTATCTGTCCGACGGCGTCATCAACCTCGCGATCCTGAACTACAAGAACGACGAGATGGCGGGCAAGGTCGGCAAGGACTGGGTCGGCATCCATCACTTGGGTTTCTGGGTCGACGATATCGAGCAGGCGCAGAAGAACGCCAAGAACGCCGGCGGCGAATACTGGATGGGCGAGGTGCCGCACGAGAACGACGGCAACAACTTCTACGAAGTGAAGTTCCGCGACCCGAACGGCATCGTGTTCGATCTGAGCCACAACGGCTGGGGCGGTGCTTCCAAAGACGGCACGACCGCCACGGCAGGCCCGAAGGTCGGCAACGAGAACCTCAAGGCCGATCGCACCGGCATCGCGTCGCAGCCGAAGAAGGTCGCTGCGTAGCGCGAACCCGACCGCGACTCGAAGTAAAAAAAGGGCCCGCCGATGCGGGCCTTTTTCATTGCGTGCCCGCTCATGCGGGTCGCCAGCATTTCACCTGAGCTGATGCTGGCCGTTTCGTTTGCCTGCGCTCGGTCTCGAGTTGTGGCTACCTAGCCCGCCGCCACCGTATTGCGCAGCACGCCGATCTTCTCGATCTCGCTCTCGATCACGTCACCGGGCAGACAGTAGCGCGTGGCCGGCACCAGGCCGGGCAGCCCCTGCCACTTGCCGCCCAGTTCCTTGTCGGTCGACCAGGCGGTGCCCGCCGGCGTGCCGGTGATGATCACCATGCCCGGCTTGAGCGTGAAGTTGGTCGAGAAGAAGTGGACCAGGTCGGCGCAGGTCCAGATCATGTTGGCCGTGCTGCTCGCCTGGCGCGGCTCGTTGTTGATGCGGGTCTTGAGCATCAGTTGCTGCGGATCGCCGATCTCATCGGCGGTGACGATGCACGGACCGATCGGCGCGCTGGTGTCGAACGCCTTGCCGCGCCCCAGTTCGTACCAGGTGACGCCCTCCGAGCGGCGCACCTGCCGGTCGCGCGCGGTGACGTCGTTGACGATGGTGTAGCCGAACACGTGTTCGAGCGCGCGTTCCAGCGGGATATGCCGGCCGGCCTTGCCGATCACGACCGCCAGTTCGGTCTCGCAGTCGATCTTCTTCGACATGCGTTCGTCGTGGATGATCGCCTCGTTCGGACCGATCACGCAGTCGGCGGTTTTCAGAAAGAACTCCGGCTCCTTGCCGCTGATCGGCGTGTTGGCCTTCTCGCTGTTGTGATCACGGTAGTTGCTGCCACTGCAGATGATCGTCGAGGGCCGGATCGGCGCGGCGAGCGAAGCGCCCGCCAGCGCGAGCTTGGATGTGGCCGGTGCTGCGGCAATCAGACGCTCGGCGGCCTGGCGCGCCGGTGCCCCCGCGCGAATGAACGCGATCGAATCGGCGAACCACGCGGCCTCCGGCGTGCTCTTGCCTTGCAACGCGAGCAGCGGATCGACGATCGAATCGCCGGCGATGAAGCCCAGACGCTCCTGGCCGTCGCGACGATAGGTAACGAGTTTCATGGGTGACGACTCCGGATGAACTGATCAGTATTCAAGGTAGTGAATCCAACGAGGTGCCCGAGTTCGCGCATTACATCTTCATCGCGACCTTGCCCAGCAGGCTGTCGCTTTGCACATAGTCGAGCGCCGCGGGCATTTCATTGAACGGGAAGACACGGTCGAGCCGCACCTTGATGCGTCCGTCGGCGAACAGCGGCAGCAGATCGCGCTCGAAACCGCGCACCGATTGGGCGCGTTCGTTCGGCGGGCGCAGCTTGTTCGACACGCCGAACAGCTTGAGCCGTTTGGTGTGCAGCATCTCCAGGTCGATCGTGCTGTTCATGTTTCGATCGAGGTAGCCCACCGTCGCCAGTCGGCCTTCATACGCGAGCGATCGCATGCATTCGGGAAACACCGTGCCGCCGACGTTGTTCACCACCAGATTCACGCCCTTGCCGTCGGTGGCGTTCATCGCCGCGTCGTAGAAACCGGTGCCGCGGGTCTGCACGCCGACGTCGAGCCCGAGCGCTTGCAGTTGCGCGAGCTTCTCGGCTGAGCCGGAGGTGCCGATCACCTTGGCGCCCAGCGCCTTGGCGGTCTGCAGCGCAGCCACACCCACGCCCGAAGTGATCGCGGTGACCAGCAGCCATTCGCCGGCCTTCAGCGCACCGTGGGTGACCAGCATGTCATGCACGACCATGAACGCGAGCGGAATCGCACCGGCTTCCTCCCACGACAGTCGCTCGGGCACGCGCAGCGCCTCGCGCACGTCCATCAACGCGAATTCCGACCAGCCGCCCACGCAGCGGCCCATCACCTTGTCGCCGATGCTGAATCCGGCAACCCCTTCGCCCAGCTTGGCGATTTCGCCCGCACACTCTCCGCCGCCCTGCTTCACCGAATTGGCGTGACCGTGGCCGGGAATCAGCTCGCCGCGGTTGAAGCAGGCGCCGCGCACCTTCACCAGCAGTTGACCGGCTTTCGGCTCGGGAGTGGGCACGTCGCGCAATTCGAGCCGCACGCGCGCGCCGTCGGGAACGATGAAATAGGCTTTCATGAGTCGTTGGCTACCCTTGATTGGATTGCGAAGAAGGCGTGGCGAGCGGCCACGCGGTGATGTCGAATGTGTCAGGTACCGGGATGTGCATGAATCCGCGCGGACCTTCGAGCGTTCGAGTGATATGGCCGCTGCCTGTCGTGTCCTCGGCGAAGGTGACGTCGCCGGGCTTGAAGCGCCAGGTCGATCCGTCGTCGAGCTCGATCTCGCCCACGCCATGGGTGACGAAGATGAACTGACGTTGCGGCGCGCGATGCTTGCCGTGAACGTGACCGGCGGGCGTCTCGCGAAAGAACAGCCGCAACGCCGGGAGATCGGGCGACTTCGGGCGATCGGCGTTCGCATCGAGCGGCACCTCGCGATACTCGACGCGGGCGCGCCCATCGGCGCCGGTGAAGATGCGCATCACTTTCATCGGTGATGCCCTTGTGCGATGCTTGAAGCGTTCATCGAAACGGAGATTGATGAGGTGACGAACGTCGCGTTGGCAGCCGGGCGGGTGACGCGTCGTGTGTTGCTCGGCCTGGCGGTTGGCATCGCGCAGGGTGCGTATGCGCAGGTCGACGTGTTTCCCAACCGCCCGATCCGCATCATCCTGCCGTCAGCGGCGGGCGCAGGCGGCGACATACTCGCCCGCATTATGTCAGAGCCGCTTGCAAAGAATCTCGGCCAGCAGATCCTCATCGACAATCGTCCGGGCGGCAGCGGCAACGTCGCGGCCGATGCCACGCTCAAAGCGACTGCCGACGGCTACACGCTGATGCAAGGCAACTCGAGCACGCACGCGATGAATCAGTATCACTACTCGAAGGCGCACTACGATCCGGTACGCGACTTCAAACCGGTGGCGTTCCTGGGCAGCGTGCCCAACATGCTGATCGCGCAGCCCGCGCTGGGTATCAAATCCGTGGGCGAGCTGATCGCGCTGGCCAGGCGCGAGCCCGGCAAACTCACCTTCGCCTCCGGCGGGCCGGGCACCAGCCATCACATGGCGGGCGAACTGTTCCGCGCGATGACCGGCACCGACCTCGTGCACGTACCCTACAAAGGCGCGGCGCAGGGCGTGGCGGCAGTGGTGGCCGGTGACGTATCGATCATGTTTCCCAACATCCCGAGCGCGCTGGGCTTGATCAAGCAAGGGCGGCTCACCGGCATCGCCGTATGCTCGCCGCAGCGCATCTCGTGGCTGCCGGAGATACCCACCGTCGCCGAGAACGGACTGCCCGGTTTCGAGATCGTCGCCTGGGTCGCGATTTTCGCGCCCGCCAACACGCCCGATCCGGTGGTGCAGCGTCTTGCCACCGCATTCCAGAACGTGAGCGCACTTCCCGAGGTGCGCGAGAAGCTGATCGCGCAAGGGTACGAACCGCACGTGATGGTGGGTGAAGCGTTTCAACGTTTCATGCGCAGCGAATCGGAGAAGTGGGGACGCATCATTCGCACCGCGGGCGTGAAGATCCAGTGAGCACACCCTCGGTCGAGCGTGAGGCGCGCGGCACCCGTTCGGGCGCGCGCCACTTCTTCACCACCCTGGCCGAACATCGATCGTTTCCGTTCCTGCTGCTCGGTTTCACGGCGATGACTTGGGGCGGCAACTGGGTGCTGGCGCGCGCGCTGTACGAGGAGCTGCCGCCGATGAGCATGTCGCTCGCGCGCTGGCTGGTGGCGTGGCTGGCGATGCTGCCGTTCGCATTGCCGCACGCCGTGCGCGACTGGCCGAGGATTCGAGGCGGGCTCGTGCCGATCATCGTGCTTGGCATGCTCGGCACGGCTGCGTTTGCGATGTTCGGTTACATCGGCATCCAGTACACCAGCGCGACCAACGCGGTGCTCATCAACGGTGCCACGCCGGTGTTCAACCTGCTGTTGGCCGCGGCGTTGCTCGGCGCGGCCATCTCGCTACGCTCGCTGGTTGCCGTGGTGATGTCGTTCAGCGGCGTGCTATGCATCGCGGCGCGCGGCGATCTCGATACGCTGTTGGGATTAAAGCTCAACGCCGGCGACCTTTGGGTGCTGGCCGCAATGTTCTGCTGGGCTTGTTACACGGTGGGTTTGCACTGGCGCCCGCAGGGGCTGCATCCGATGTCGTTCCTGTTCGCCACCGCCACGGTGGGTGTACTGACCATCGTGCCGTTCTATCTGTGGGAGGCGCTGGTGGAAGGACGCAGCTTCGTCGTGAACGCGCGCACGATCATCGGTACCGGGTATCTCGGAGTGATCTCGACCTTCATCGCCTACGCCTGCTGGAACGCCGGCGCGCCCCGCGTCGGTCCGCAGATCGCCGGCCTGTTCAGCAACCTCATTCCGATCTTCGGTCTGATCTTCGCCGTCGTGTTTCTGGGCGAGCGACTGGTGACGTACCATTTCGTCGGCATGGCACTGGTGTTCGGCGCGGTCTACCTTGTCTCGCGCTCGCGCTCCGCAGTGTCGCCCTCACGCTCCGCGGTGCCGCACACGCGCTCCGACGTGCCGCCCAAGCGAACGCCCTGATCCGGAGGTGTAGCGCATGCTCCCGTTGATGAAGACCCTCAGCCCCCCGCAAGCCGACGGCGTGCGCGATCTGCTCGCGCGTGACCGTGAGCAGATCCTCAGCAAGTGCACCCAGTGCGGACGCTGCTTCGAGGTCTGTCCGATGGTGCCCTACGGTGAGCACGATCTGGCCAAACAGGCGCCGCGCGGCGTGGTGAGCAGCGTGCTCGACATTCTGCGCGATCAACCCGGCTCGGCTGCGGCGCTCGAATGGGTGAAGATCTGTACCAAGAGCGGTGAGTGTGATGCGCACTGTCCGGAGGCGATCAGTCCGAAGATGATGCTGCGGCTGGCGCGCATCATCGCCATCGGCGGTATGGATCCGAAGCAGCCGGCGCAGTTGCCGCTCAAGGACGATCCGGACTACTTCAACAAGGTGCACGCCTACGCACGGCTCGCGCTCACCGACGCCGAACGCGATGCCTGGACGATCGCGCCGCGAACGGGCAAGGGAACCCGCGCATGAATCTTCCGATGCCATTGAACCCGCGCACCGATTTCATCCGGTGCGGCTTGCAAGGAGCCTCACGATGAGCGACGCGATCACTTTCTGGCTCGGCTGCAACGTGCTGCGCCATGGCGACATCATTCACGCGTGCGTCGACATCCTGCGCCGGCTCGATGTCGATGCGAAGGTCGTCGGCGGGCCCGACTACTGTTGCGGCACGACCAAGGACTCCAACGTGGTCGCCGCCGCCGGCATGGCCAAGCGTACGGCGCAGAATCTGATCGATACGCAGCGCGATCGCGTGGTGGCGTGGTGCCCGTCATGCCATGTGCACATGAGCGATGTGATCAGCCGCGCGCACGACACCACCTTCGGCCTCAGCCACTTCACCGAACTGCTGTACGAGCGCCGCGATCGGCTGGCACCGCTGCTCGAGCACGCCGTGCCGATGCGGGTGATGGTGCACGAGCACTACGGCTTCGATCGCAACGTCGCGGTAAATGCAATGGCGCGCGAGCTGTTGGCGATGGTGCCCGGCGTGTCGGTAGCGCCTACCACCTATCAGGTGCCCGGTTACATGTGCGCACCGTTCGCCGGCATGCCCAAGGCGCTGCAGGACATTGCGGCGAAGACGCTCGATCAGGCACGCGCGCATCAGGCGCAGGCGCTGGTCACCATCTTTCACCAGTGCTATCGCGAGATGCTTGGATTGGATTCCGACGGCCACCTTCCGGTCTACAACTTCATCCAATTGATCGCGCGCTCGATGGGCATCGACTACGAAGACGAGTACAAGCAATGGAAGGCCGCCGGCAAGGACGCCAAACGCGTGCTCGGGCCCGAGCGTGTCGCCACGGTGGGCGAGGCGCTGGTCGACCGCGCGCTGGTGCCCGAACTCGCACGGCGGCCGTATCGTGCGGGGTAGGGGGCAGTCGGTCACGCCGCTGCTGCCGGTCACGATCGAACCCGGCGGCATTCGCTACGCCCCGGGCGTGCGCGCCGGTAATTGGATCTTCGCCACCGGGCACAAGGGCGTCGCGCAGTTCGGCGCGGCGATGGCGCCCGAAGTGCTCGACGAGTCTGCGCCGCGCCACGGTGCTTCGCTGCACAAGAAGGAAGCGCAGCGCATCTTCGCCGGCTTCGACAAGATGCTGAAGGCTGCCGGCAGCGACCGCCAGCACGTCGTGCGCATCGATCAGTACTACACCGGTGCGCATGTGGTCGATCCGTATCACGAAGTGCGCCGCGCCTATTTCGCCGGCCACATTCCGCCCAGCACCTCCAATCTGCATCAGCGCTTTCTGCTCGAAGGGCAGAGCATGGAAGTGCAGCTCATGGCTGCGGTGCCAGGGCGTGGCGTTGAAGTGCGCCAGCATCGGCCGGGCAACCTGCCTGTGCACGCAAGCTCGGGCTACAGCCCGGTGCTTACCTGCGGCGATTTCGTGTTCGTGGCCGGACAGACCGCTGAAGCATTGGTCACCGCGGAAGGTCCGATCGATCCGACCGCACGCATGCCCGCAGGCCATCTGTGGAAGGGCACGCCGATCAAGCTCGAAACCGCGTTCATCATCGAGCGCAAGCTCAAACCCGCACTTGCCACGATCGGCAACACGCTCGCCGAAGTGGTGAAGGCGCAGGTGTATCTGCGCGACATCGACGATGTGCCGGCCTTCAACGAGGTGTGGGCGAAGCATTTTCCGAAGGCACCGCCCGCCACCACGATCATCACGACCGCCACGCCTGGCTTCGTCTGCGAGACCAGCCGCATCGAGATCAACACCATCAGCGTGCGTCGCGGCGGCAAGACCAGGAAACAGGTGATCGATGCCGGTGTGCCGATGCCGTTCGCGGGACAGGTGCAGGCGATCCGCGCGGGCGACCTGTTATTTCTCTCAGGCTTGATGGCGGTGGATGCGAAAGGCGCGCTGGCGCAGTCTGCCTGCGTCGATCCGCAACGTCCGTATTTCGCCAGCGCTGCCGAGCTGCAGATGGATCACATCCTCACGCAAGCCGAGCGCATCTGCCGCAAGGCCGGCACGTCACTGGCGAACGTGGTGCGCGTGCAGCAGTTCCATACCGATCTCAACGACTTCCACGCCGCCTGGCGCGCGTGGGGCCGGCATCTGCCACGGGCCTTCGTGCCGTTCTCGGCAATCGAAGTGCCGGCGCTCGCGGTGCCGGGGGCGGTGGTGCTGGCGGATATGTGGGTGCACGTGGCGGGGTGATTCGCGCGAAGCTGCGGCTCGCGCCATCTTGCCGTTCCCCTTGCACTTGCCATGGCGGCAGGCGTCCGCGACCGACTGCATGGCCGCGCTTACCTCAAAGGTAATCGACCTCGCGAGTGCGGGACGCACAATGACGCCTTCCGGCATAGCTATGAGAACAGTCATGCAGGCGGATGCGACAGTTGTCGATGGTAAGAGCAGTTCAGTGGGCACGCTGCTGCGCGATTGGCGTGTGCGGCGCCGCTTGAGCCAGATGGAGCTGGCACTCGATGTTGGCGTCTCGCCGCGCCACCTGAGTTTCGTCGAGACGGGGCGCTCTCGCCCGAGCCCCGAGATGCTGATGATGTTGGCCGCGCGGCTGGAGGTGCCGCTGCGCGAGCGCAATCGCATGCTGCTCAGTTCGGGCTACGCACCCAGGTATTCGCAGCAGCCGTTGCAGGCGCAGGCCATGCAACCGGTCCAGGCTGCGCTGCGGCGCTTGCTGGACCTGCACCAACCATATCCTGGACTCGTTTTGGACCGGCAGTGGAACGTCGTGCTCGCCAACAGCGCGGCGCAGGCGCTCACCGAACTGGTGCCCGCCGCGCTTCACGAGCCTCGTTTGAATGTCTTTCGTGCCAGCCTGCATCCACACGGCTTGTCGCGCATGACGGCCAACTTCGAAGAGTGGGCCGGATATTTGCTGAGCACCCTTCAGCGTGCCGTGTACAACAGTTCGGATAGCGAACTCGTGTCGCTGGAGCAGGAGGTACTGAACTATCCGAACGTTCAAGCCCTGGGCTCGAAGCACCGGGGGGCAACGTCTGACTTGGCGTTGCTGGTGCCGTTCGTGCTCGATCTGCCGGCCGGCCGGATGTCGATGTTCACCACTCTGACGACCTTTGGGACGCCGCGGGACGTGACGCTGGAGGAACTCTGCGTGGAGCTGTTCTACCCTGCCGATGCGCAGACGGAGCAGTTCATGCGGACCGCATCATCCCCGCTCGATTGACGGGCCGGCTCGCACGACGCACCCTCGTAGACCTTAGTTGCGCAGCGCGATCGGTGGCCTGCGCGCCGCGGGGCGGCGCCACCAGACCCAGCGCGCCCGCGATGCAGACCATGGCTTGCCGCTCCCGATCACCTTCCTCAAGGCTCGGCTGCGTGTTGCGCTACGCCAAAGCGCTGGCCTTCACTGAGGCCGGAAGCCCGCATCCCCTTGTATTCCAAGGCGGCGAAAGCGAGTACCACGATTGCCTGAATCCCTACGAAGGCGGTACCCAAGGATCCGGTCGAGATGAATCCGAGCAATGGCAAGGCCACGCAGCCGATGGCCCAGCCCACATTGCCCAGCACCACGATCCAGATCAGCGCCAACGGCACCGACCCGCTGCGGGCCAGTGCGAGCAGCACGATGACGTACATCACTAGGAACGCACCGGTTCCCGTTAGTAGCGGCAACGGCAAATTCAGCCACGCGGCCAGGGCTTGGCCGCCAAGTAGTTGCAGAGCTGCCACCGCCGCGCTGACCAACGCATCGGCGAAAAGCGCCGCCTTGAGCAAAGATGAGGGAACGATGTTGCGCATGAGGATTCTCCGTGTGCATTGAAACCGGGTTCATCGAATCGGGGTCAGAAGCGGGCCCGTCAGGCCGCCGCCAGCGGCGCCATGGGGCCAAAGAAGCCCACCACACGACGCAGCCGGCCGTCGTCAGCGATCTCGGCAAAGTCGCAGCCTTCGATGGCGGGCTTTCCGTTGGTGTCCACCAACGCCCAGCCGTACCGTGCGAAACCGTGATGCGCGTCGACCGCGGTTGTGCGGCGGAATCGATACGCCGGATACTGCCCGAGCAATGCGTCGGTCAGCGCGACGATGGACTCGTGGCCAGCGACCTCCATCGGCGGATCGGTCAACCGCCCGTCCTCGGCCCATACACGCGACACTGCCGCAGCCCGAGTTGCCAAGTCGGGTTCGCAGTACGCGCTCAGATAGTCGTCAATCAGCGTTTCCGTCGTCTGTGCCATTTTTGCTTCTCCGGTTGTGGATCGGAGTGCCATTTTTTTCGAGTCGCACACGGCACGTCGATTACGTCGGCAGTAGTGGTGACGCGTCGATCCCATTGTCCAGGGGCAATACGCCACCCGCGCGGACCACCCCCGCAAGCAAAGGCACTCGCCCCGTGCTCGCGACCGCATCGTCGTCGAGACCGATCTCCTCGCCCCCAAGCGTTCCTGATCGGCTCATACTCGAACCAACGCGAAATCAAGGAGAGATCGGACATGACCACGCTCAAGGGCTACTGGATCGTCTATCTGGATGTCACCAATCCGGAGCCGTACAAGGCCTACATGGCCGCGGCCGCGATCGCGCACGGCAAGTTCGCGTGCCGGCTGCTCGCGCGCGCAGGCACCTCTGAGCGAGTCGAAGGCAGCCTGCGCAGTCGGTACGTGTTGCGAGAATTCAGCTCGTACGATGAAGCGCTGCGCTGCTATCGCTCGCCGGAGTACTCGCACGCGCGTCCGCTCCGACAGCCGCACTCGGTCGGCGATTTCGTGATCGCTGAAGGCATTGACGAACCTGCAGTCGCAGCGGCGACGAATGCTCCGCGAGGCTATTGGATGGTGCACACCGATGTCATCGATCCGAATCGGTTTCAGGACTACGCCAAGGCATCGGACGGGCCGGTGCGTGAATATGGCGGGCGATTCCTGGTGCGCGGCGGCCGGCAGGAATTGGTCGAGGGCAGGTTGCGCGCGCGCTGCAGCGTGTTGGAGTTTCCGAGCTACCAGGCGGCGCGCGATTGCTATCGGTCGCCCGGCTATCAGCAGTCTTTGCGATTCCTCGAAGGCGCAGCCGAGCGGGATCTGTTGATCAGCGAGGGGCTGGCGCCCCAGCCTGCAGCGCCTGCGTAATCACATCGGACAGGCCTAACGGAGCACGCAACATGGACGTGGTCAAAGTTGTGCGTAGTTTCCTGTTCGTACTGCTCGCTGCATCGGTGTGCCGACCCATTGTTGCGCAGACGCAGGAGTATCCGAACCGTCCGATCAGGATGATTCTTCCTTTTGCGAGCGACATCCTGGCTCGGCCGTTGGCACACGCGCTGTCCGAGTCGCTCGGTCAGCAGGTCATCGTCGATCCGCGCACGGGCGGGCAGACCATCATCGGTACAGAGCTCGCGGCGCGATCGCCCGGCGATGGCTACACGATTCTGATGATCACCAACAGCCATACGATCAACGAAACGCTAAGGCCCGACAGGCCGTACGTGCTCATGCGCGACTTCGTTCCGATCACTCAACTGGCGAAGCTGGAGATGGTCATCGCCGTGCACGCCTCGGTTGCGGCGACCAGCGTGAAAGAGTTGATCGCGCTCGCCAAAGCGCGGCCGGGGAAGCTCAGCTACGCCTCCTCTGCACCGGTCTATCAATTGCCGATGGAGCTGTTCAAGTCGATGGCAGGCATCGACATCGTGCACGTGCCGTACAAGTCGAGCGCGAACGCCCGACTCGATGTGCTGGGCGGCCAGGTGGAAGTCATCCTCGATGGGGTGAACTCCATACTTCCGCACATCAAGACGGGCAAGGTGCGCGCTGTCGCGGTCGCCGGGCAACGGCGCTCCGACGCGCTTCCCGAGACGCCGACCGTCAGCGAAGCCGGCCTCGCGGGCTATGACGGAGAGGGGTGGATCGGATTCCTGGCGCCGACCGGCACGCCTTCAGGCGTGACCCAGCGCCTGCAAGCGGAGATCACGTCGTTTCTCAAGCGACCCGAAGTGCGAGCGGCCTATGCCGCCCAAGGCGCCGTACCCGTTGGCAACACGCCGGAGGAATTCGGTGTGTTCCTCAAGCAGGACATCGAGAAATGGGCGAAGGTCGTTCAGGTCTCCGGTGCCAAGGCGCCCTGACCGGGCACGGAAGCGGAGGCATCGATGGCATTCAATTTTCGACGGGTCGTGACCGGCCACGACGACCAGGGCCTCGCGATCGTCAAACGCGATGAGGTCCTCACGAGCGCGGAACGCCTCCCTGGGTATCAGGCGTTGACGGTGTGGTGTACGGCGCAGTTGCCCGTCAACAACGACGAGGATCAGGACAACAACGGTGCGCCGGGTCCGAAGGGCTCACGGGTGCTGATGCGGATCGGAGAAATGCAACCCGGCGCGACGGCAACGCCCGCGCAGTACATGCACCGAACCGAAACGCTCGATTACGCCGTGGTGCTCGCCGGACAGTGCGACATGCTGCTCGATGGCGGTGAAACCGTTCGCCAACTCAGGGCCGGCGACGTGGTGATCCAGCGCGGGACGAATCACGCCTGGGTGGCCACGGGGCCCGATCCGGTGAAGTTCCTGTTCGTCCTGATCGATGCGCGGCCGGTGCGTGTGGGCGACAAGGTGCTCGGCGACATGCTCGACAATTTCGGCGGAAAGTTGCAGCCGATGCCGAAAGGCTGAGCGGAGGAAACCGCAGCCATGAGCGACAGCGTGGGCGAATCGCGTAGCGACCACGCGCCGAACCAACTCTTTTTGCGAAGGTGCCACTCGATGTCTCGCATAGCGTTCCACGCTCTTGCACTGCTGGTGCTCTGCATCGCTGTCGCGGGCTGCGCTGGTGCGCCCGACGAAGGGCCGTACACCGGCCCGGTTCCCACCCGGCTCGAGGACGTCGAGGCTTGGCGCGAGCTCACGCGCCGTACCTCGGTCGACACGGCGACTCGACAATTCCGCCGCATGGCAGCCGAGCATCCGCCGACCCAGCGCTTCGCTGAGCGCTACGCGCGTGCGTTGCAAGCCGTGGAGCGGGGTGCGGCGGTACCAAGAGGGATGTCGTGCTATCGGCTGCTGCTCATCCCGGGTTGGCGCTATGCATCGCGGCCCGAGCATGGTGGCGATCTCGCCACGATCAATGCGCGCGCCGCCGCGATCGGGATGACGCACGAACGGGTCAACACTCAGGAAGACGGTGTGGTCGAGGCCAATGCCGCGCAGATCGAAAGCCGCTTGCGCAGCGGGCCGGCCGACATGCCGACGATCGTGCTCAGCGTGAGCAAGGGCAGCGCCGAGACTGCGCTCGCGCTTGCTACGGTGAATGCGGATCGCTCGCGTGCGCGCCCGAACGTCGCGGCATGGATCAACATCAATGGGCTGCTCGGGGGCACGCCGCTTGCCGATACATTGACGACCCAGGCTGGACGAGTCGTGCTGCCGCGGCTGCTCGCCTTGACGGGTGGGACGGAAGAGGAGGTTGAAAGCATCACGACCACTACGAGGCGCGCGGCGCCCGACACGCTGCCGCGGGGCCTGTTCGTGGTCAGCCTGCAAGCGGCACCGCTCAATGCCGAGGTCGGACTCACAGCGCGCGCAGGGTACGTGTACCTCTCGCGATTCGGCCCCAACGACGGCATCACGTTGCTTGCCGACGCCGTCATCGACGGTGCCGTCAATCTTCTTCTGCCCGGTACCGATCATTTCCTCGATCTGCCGGACCGCGACGCGCGTGTCGAGGCGCTGCTGCGTGCGACCGTCGAGGCGCTTGGCCCTCCGCGCAGTGCGCGTTGCAGATAGGGCCGGAGTGGTCGATGGTTACCGCTGCGTCCGCCACGAATACTGCGGCACATAGCCGATCAGGCGCTTCGCCTTGTCGCTCGATTGCAGCGATTCGAACTCGCCCAGCTTCCGTTGGATCGGCACCTTCGGAAAACACTCGGCCATCAGCGCGGCCGAAGGTCGGGTCATGACGGTATCCGCCGCCGCGATGATGCAGTGATCCGCGCCCTGGAACGGCGCTTCGACTGCAAGCCGGCAGGCCTTGCCGACATCGCGACTGTCGACGTAGCTCCACAGATTCCACTTGCGGATGTTCGGGTCGTTCTGCCAGCCCGCGAACATCGCATATTCACTCGGGTCGATGACGTTCGAGATGCGAAAGCCGATGAACGAGGTGCCCGGATTCCAGCGATGCGTCTGCCGCGCCATTTCCTCGGCGAGCACTTTGGCGAGCGCGTAGCTGTTCTCTGGTAGATCCGGGTGCTCCTCGGTGATCGGCGCGAATGCGGGCGGCACGCGCGTGAGCGGCAACCCGAAGATCGTCTCGCTGGAGGCCCACACCACGCGTTTCAGCCCGAGCAACGTCGCTGCGCTGAACACGTTGTACGTGGTCATCAGGTTGTTCTGAAACGTCGTCGCGTCGGGCGCCAGGCCCGGAGCCGGAATGCCCGCAAGATGCACCACCGCATCGGCGGTCTCGAACGGCCGGCGGCGCTCGACCGTGCCCGCCGCACGGCGCAGCGCATCGACGGTCTGTCCCATGTCGTTGAGATCCACTTTGACGAAGTGGCACAGCGGCTCCGCGCTTGGTACGAGGTCTACATTGAGCACCTGATGCCCGTGCTCGAGCAGCTCACGCACGGCCTGTCGGCCGACCTTGCCGCTGCCGCCGGTGACGACGATTTTCATGGATGGACACTCCTGTTGATCAGATGCGCGTGATTCGACCGCGCGGTTCGCTACGTGCCCGCGGCCGCGTACCAGCGCGCGCCGAGCGGGACCAATCTTCTCAGCTTCTCCCCGGAGCTACCCCGGTCTCGCGACAGGAAGCCTCGCCCGCCTGGCAAGATCGAGCATCGGCTCGTCTTGCGTCAGCACCAGCATGTTCTCTGCCGACGCGACCGCGACGAGGAGTCGATCGAAAGGATCGGCAATCGTTCGCTCGAAGCGACGTGTTTCCTCGACGTGCCGTGCGGTGATCGCGAGCACGCGAAAACCCTGAGCCTCGATCGCTTCGTGGATGGGTTCCTTGGGCAGCGGCAGCTTGCCTCGGGCGTTCTTGATCAACATCTCCCAAACGCTGGCGACGCTTACCACGCAATCGGCACGCGCGAGCAGGCCGCGCAGATGACGCCCAAGCCGCCTGTCGTCGCGCATCCATCGATAGATGATGTGCGTGTCGAGCAGGTAGGTGGTCATCGTGCGCGCTTGCGCAGAACGCCGGCGAGCTCATCGGCGATCTGGCGATTGGTTGCGGCGGCATCCCAGTCCGGGGGTGCCGCCGGAAGCCGCGTCCACGCGCCGGGCTTGCGCGTTTTGGTTCGCGCTCTGACCGGGACGATGCGTACCATCGGAACCCCATTGCTTGCGATGACGACGTCCTCGCCGGCGATGGCGGCCTTGACCAGCCGCGACAGCTGACTCTTCGCTTCCAGCATGTTGACTTGCGTGGCCATGTTGCTCTCGGGGGCTGAATTGAAGATGCTACCATCCCACTTAGCTAGTTTAGCCAAGGCCCATCAGGGAATTGTCGAGGATCCGATGAAAACACCGAAGACCGACCATGCAATTCGCTGTGCTGCGATGCGCGCTACCTCGCACGTTCGCCGCGTGGTCGAACTCTGCGCCGTGCTCATTGCGCTCCTGCTCGCGCAATCCCCAGCACACGCTCAACCAACCTATCCCTCAGACACCGTCCGCATCATCGTTCCGTACCAGGCGGGTGGCGGCACCGATGTCGTCGCACGTGTTGTGGCGCAACATCTCACCGAAGCGTGGAAGGTAAGTGTGCTGGTCGAGAATCGCCTCGGCGCGGGCGGGGTGACGGGCTCGCATTACGTCGCGCAGCAAAAACCCGATGGACGCACGCTGCTCGCGGTCGCCAGTGCGTTCGCGGTGCGCTCGGCGATCGATCGCTCCGTGCCGTATGACGCGATCAAAGACTTTGCTGGTGTGGGGCAGATGGCGCGATCGCCGAGCTTCATGGTGGTCGATCCGAACCATGGCTTCAAGACGCTGCAGGATCTGATCGCGTTCGCCAAGTCGAAACCCGAAGGCATCTTCTACGGCTCGGCGGGCGTGGGCAGCACCGCGCACATGCACGCGGCGGCGGTGGCGCATCTGTCGGGGATCAAGGCCGAGCACGTCGCCTTCAAAGGCACGCCCGATGCGGTCAACAGCGCCATGACCGGTCGCGTGCTGTATTCGTTCGCGCCGGGTCCGAATGCGATTCCGCTCGCGAAGGCCGGCAAGCTGCAGATCATGGTCACCACCTCGCCGGCCGGTGCGCGCTTCATGCCGGGCGTGCCGAGCCTCGCCGAGGCAGGCGTGAAAGGCTACGAGGGTGACGACTGGTTCGGCATGTACGCCCCGGCGGGAACGCCGATGGAAATCCGCGCGAAGATCTCAACGGAGATGACGCGCATTCTCGCGTTGCCCGATGTGCGCGAGCGCCTTGCCACGTTTGGTGCCGAGCCGGT
>CADEDU010000003.1:151532-170373 GCA_902826155.1 uncultured beta proteobacterium | reverse complement strand
TACGTGTCGTACTGCGGGCGCTACGTGGTGGAAGGCGACACGCTGCGCACGCGCGTCGACGGCTCCACTGAGGCGAGCCGCATCGGCGGCGATCAGGTGCGCACGATCGCGTTCGAAGACGGATTGCTCAAGCTCGCGCCGCCGCTCAGGATGTGGCGCGGCACGATGCAGCGGCACGAGTTGCTGTGGGAGAAGGTCGGCTAGCAGCGTGCGGCGCTTCTTTGCCCTATCGTCAACGCGCCATCGCGTATCAACTGTCTGCCGCGATCGCAGGGCCACGAATTCAGGGCCGCGAACTCAGCTCAGCCCTTCGTTTCCCTTCACGTCCTTGTGGAACACGCTGTAGACGATCACCGGTATCTTCAACTCGCCCAGATGCCGCTCGAGCAGCGGCTGCACGTCGCTCCATTGCAGTCCGCCCACGCCGGTTGCCAGGCGCGGCAGCGCGACGCTCGCGATCTGTTCCGATTCGACGAATTTGCGCAACTCGCGCAACGCGTGGTTCACATGCTCGACCGACGCGCGCCCCGGATGTCCGCCGGCGTGCGGTGCTTCGCTCTGGGTGAAGAGATTGACGATCCGCTGGCCATCCGCGCCGGCCCACGCCCACAGGCCGCCCGGCTTCGGATGGCTCGTCTGGCAGTAGTGGCGGAAGTCCTTGTACATCGCCGGCCATCGCTCGCGCAGACTGAGGGCCAAGCCCGATGCGAAGTTGTCGTTGGGCCCCACGCCATGCGCGATCGCACTGGCACGCGACAACAGAATGTCTCCCTCGGTATGAACGATCATTTTCAATCCCCTGGATAGAGCGGTGGGGCCGCGCCACGCATCGGCGCGCGCGACCGATGCATGTAGCTTCGGCTCTGCGCCCGCGGGGGATTTGATCGCCGTCAGATAGCAGCGAGACGGGGGGCCACTTCCTCGAGCGCCTCGGCGCCTACCACTTCACCGCTTGCGCCTTCTTGACCGCCGACTCGACGTCATCGCGCAGCAGGTAGCCGTCCTTGACGAGCGCATCGGCGGCATTGCGCACGCGGGTGATGTACTCGTCGGGCGACTTGTACCGTTCCGCCAGTGATGGACGCGCGTCCTTGCGCTGCTCGCGCTCGGCCGCAGTCTTGGTAAACGGCAATGCGAGGCCGTCGAGATAGCACAGCTCGCCGGTCGCGCCGGCTTCGGTCGAACGCAGCGCCCAGCCCGTGGTCGTGCTTGCTGGCACGGCTTGATTCGGCATGCGCACGCCGGCGGTTTCGTTGCCGTCAGTATCGACGCGGGGCACCAACACGGTCGGACGCCGGGCCAGCGGCTTCGGCGGCACCTGATCGATGATGCCTTGTGCGTAGCGCGGCCCGTAATCGAAACGATGCATCGGATTGGGTTCGCGCGGCGCAACCAACAGCGCCGGGAATTTCAACGCGCCCGCCGCCACGAGCGTGCCATCGTCGATGCGCGGATGGCGGCTGGCCGGCGGCGCTGTGCCATCTTTGACCCAACGGTCCAGCGCGACGAGCAACGCGCGCAGGATCGGTCGCGGATCGATCTCGGTATTGGTGGCACCGTTGCAGATCCCCTTGCCCATGGTCGCGACGTGCACATGCTGGGTACCGCTCAGGTGATAGACGCGCACGTTGTCGGGCGGTGCCACGTCGATCTTGCCCGCGACATCGGTGGTGCCGAGCGATTGACCGCCTTGCCAGTATTCGGTCGAGGTGACGGTGTGCACGATCTTCGGGCAGTTGCCGCGCGCGGTGCAGCGGGCGAGGATGCCGTCGCGCTTGCTGCTGATCGGATCGAGCTGCGTACCGTACGCGTACGGAAAGCTCGTTTCCGGAAAGCCGAAGAAGCTGTAGCCACCGGAGTACAGCCGATTGGGTTGCGCGAAGCGATGGTTCAGGAAGATGCGTTGCGAGGCGATGTGCGGGTTCATGCCATCGAACACCCGCTTGCCGTCTTCGCTCTCATTGAACCCCTGATAGACGAGGTCGCGCAGGAACCGGCCGCTTTGCGAGGTGCCGTGGGCGAGCGTGGTGCGAATGCCGGGCAACAGCGGGGCGTTGCCCGCCGCGTCGGGCTGGCCTGAACGAAGCAACGCGATGAGATCGCGCGTGGCGGCGAAAGCAGCGCCCGCGACCGGGGCGTCGATCGCGGTGTAGGTGAGCTGATACATCTGGCCGATGGCGAACGGTGTGCCCGCGGGCAGCAGGTGAATCCTGCGATCGTCGACGAACTCCCATGCCCCGCGCTGGATCACGCTGGGCGAATCGTCGTTGCGGCCGCGCACGGTGAGCACTGCCTGATCGCGACTGCCCGGCGCGGCGCGAAACGTCAAGCGAGCGCGAGTCTGCTTGCCGTCGTTGAACAGGAACTCATCCCACACCTTCTGCTTCAGGCCTTCCACTATGGGAGGATAGAAACGCAGCAGCGGCGCGGGCCCCAGCATCGTGTCGGGAATCCAGCCGCTCCACACGATGGTGAAACCGTTGCGCAGCAGAAAACCGTCGCCGGTGTGCTCGGGCCGTTCGAGCAGGTTGTTGGGCGTGGTGTCGTTGAACATGCGCACCGCGACCTTGTTGCCGCGGTTGTTGACGTCGTAGAGCAGCGTGCCGTTGCCCTTGGCCGGATCGGCGGGCCTGAGGATGTCGAGATCGGCTGCGTACTCCACCATGCCGCGCGCGTTCTTCGGCGCAAGCGCGAGATCGACGATGCCGCGATTGAGCGGGTGGCGCGGATCGAGCTCGCCGTGAAAGCGGCCCTGAATCCGCTCGTACGCACCCGCGGCGCCGAATGCCATCCCGCCGAGGAACGGTTCGCGTTTGGTGACTTCGATGCGGGTCACCGCCGCCAGCGCAGACATGGAGGTGAGCAGCGCAACGACGGCGACGATGACAACGCGGTGCTTCAACATGGATCTCTCCTTTGCTTCTTTTCTTGTGTGCCGGGAAACGCTGAGGTGGCGCAGCAGCCTTCGTCGATAGAACAGCGCACGATGCGCTACTGCGCGCGCGCCAGCGACTTCGCAATGATGCCTACCTCCACCGCCTTGATCTGCAGGGCGAGGTACTTCGAGTTGATGCGCGACTGCGCCAGGCTGCCGATCATGAACCACAGCCCGGGTTGCGCGGTGCGCTTGTAGCAGTTGCGCAGCTCGTTCTCGGTGCCGAAGCCCCAGATCGGGCCGACGCGCTCGGCGATTGCGTCGCCGAAGATCTTGCGCACCAGCGCCTCCTGCCCCTCGAAGCCGGTGGCGAGCACGATGAGATCGGCCGGTAGGGTCGAGCCGTCGCGTAGTCGTACACCCGTGGCTTCGTAGCCGGCGATGTCGCGATCGTGCACCAGCCCGATTGCACGCGATGCGATCAGCTCGGAGCAGCCGACGTCGAAGTAGTAACCGCCGCCGCGCGTGAGGTACTTGAACTGCCAGCCGCGGCCGTCCTCGCCGTATTCCAGCTCGAAACCGACCGCCTTGAGCCGATCGAGCAGGGGCCGGTCGTGTTTGAGTGCAACTTCGGCGAGCAGCGCGTGCGCCTTCCACACCAGCGACCAGGGTGTCGTGGAGGCGATCAGGTCGCAGTCGTCCAGCGGCGGGCCTTCGTCGTAGAGCGCGTAGGCAAGCTGGCCGCTCGGCTCGACGCTCACGATGAGCGTCGGGCTGCGCTGCACCATCGTCACCTGTGCGCCGCTCGCATGCAGGTCTTGCGCGATGTCATGCGCACTGTTGCCGCTACCGATGACGATCGCGCGTTTGCCACGCCACGCCTCGCCGTCTTCGTACTCGCTCGAATGCACCACCTTGCCGCTGAAGCGATCGAGCGTCGGAATCGCGGGCCGTATCGGCAGACAGCTCACGCCCGGGGCCATCACCACGTGCCGCGGATGCATGGTGCGGGTGGTGCCGTCGGCGTGCCGCAGCGTGACGTTCCAGCGCTGTGCGGACTCGTCATAGGAGCCAGCCACCAGTTCGGTGCCGGTCCAGAAGTTGAGCTCCATCGCTTCGGCGTACACCTCGAACCAGTTGGCGAGCTTGTCCTTGGGGATGTAGGTAGGCCAGTTGGGCGGAAACGGCATGTAGGGCAGGTGATTCACGTGCACCTGGTTGTGCAGCGTGAGCGCGTGGTAGCGCTTGCGCCAGTTGTCGCCGACGCGTGCCTCGCGATCGATGATCAACGTGTCGACCTTCAATTGCGTGAGGCGCGCGGCGATCGACAGGCCCGCTTGGCCACCACCGACCACGAGCACCGCGGGATCACGATCGGCATACGCGCGTGCGGCGTTGCGCTGGTCGAGCCAGTTGGGGCCGTGGAAATTGCGCGCGTACGACTCGCCGCGCGGCCGGGTCTTACCGAGCTGTTCCTCATGGCCGCGCAGCGATTCGAGCGTGGTGAGGAGCATCCAGGCTTTGAGCGTATCGCCGGCGCCGGGATCGGCGGTCAGTCGCAGTACGCCGTTGCCACTGCCGCTCGCGGTGTCGAACGTGAAGATCGCCTCGACCGCCGCGACGCCTACTCGGCTGACCTGCCGCGGTGCCGTCCGTACGGGATCGATGCGGAATCGCGTCGCACTCGCCTGACGCTGCCCATTGCGCAAGGCGGGCACGAGCGCATCGATACCGCTGTGCGAGGTGTAGTGCCAGGTGAACGCGAGCAGGTCGCGCCAGTGGCTGTCGTCATGGAACAGCGCGCGCAGTGGCGCGGCGTCGGGCGCATCGAGCGCTGCCTCGAACGCGCTCAGCCAGCGTTCGACGGCTGCCTGCAAGGTTGTCTCTCTACCGTCTGGCATATGCTCTCCTGCAGTACGGATTGATTCTCGCCGATTTCGGCAGCCCGGATGATCGAAAGGAGCTTGCAATGCGAACCTTCAGAACGCTGGTCGCTGCGTCGCTGCTGGCGCTTTGTTGCGCTTGTGCCGAGATGCCACGGGTGTGGTGCGCCGATCCGAGCGTGCAGGCCACGGTGCCGATCATCGAATGTCTGGCGCCCGAAGCCTGACTAGCCTTTGAACGTCAACATCCAGTAGCGGCGCGTGAGGATCATCGCGAGCATGCCTTGCAGCGCGAGCGCGATGATCGCGATGCGCGGCGTGGTCAGGTCGGCCAGTACGCCGAGATAAGCGAAGCCGATCGGACCGACGCCGATCGCCACCGACAGCACGCCCAGCAGCCTGGCGCGCAACTCGGCGGGTGAGTCGCGGTAGACCAAGGTCGCCTGCATCGCCGAGAACCCGACGCCGCCGATGCCCAGCAGTACCAGTGCCACCGCGGCGACGGACACCAGCGGCGCGGCGGCGAACACGATCATCAGCACGAAGTAGAACGCCACCGCGCTCACGTAGATGCGTCCGTACCACTGCGCGCGCGCCAGGCTGGCCAGGGCGATCGCGCCGATCAGTCCGCCGAAGCCGTCGCAACTGCCGAGCAGCCCCACGCCTTGCGGACCGAGCTTGAGATAGTCGGTGCCGATCACCGGGATCATGCTGGTCACCGGCCAGCCGAATACGTTGAAGATCATCGTGATAATCAGTACGCCGGTGAGCCGGTGGTCACGGCGCACCCAGGCGAAGCCTTCGCGCATGCTGGCCATGAGCGAGACGCCGGCCTTGCGCTGCGGCCTGGTGTGAGGGGCGACTCGCACGCACACCGCGAGCGCGACCACATAGAGCACGACGCTGAACCAGAACACGCCGGCAATGCCGAACCAGGCGAGCAGAACGCCGCTGATCATCGGCCCGAGTACGCGGCTGGCGTTGTTGGTGCCGACATCGAGAGACATGGCATGGCCCATGCGCTCGGCACCGACCACGTCGCCGATCATCATGCGCCGCACCGGGTTGTCGGTGGCCCAGCAGGTGCCGTTGATGAAGCTGGCGAGCGCCACGTGCCAGACCGAAAGGGCGCCGAGCCACGCCAGTATCGCGAGCGCCGCGCTGGTCACGATCGACACGACGATGGTCAGCAGCAGCGCATGGCGCCGGTCGAACCGCTCGGCTGCCGCGCCCATCACCGCGCCGAACAAGCCCATCGGCAGCATGCGCAGCATCGTCATCATCGCAACGACGAATGCGGAGTTGGTGACCTGATAGGCGTACAAGCCCACCGCCAGCATCTCCAGCCAGCGCACCACGAACGTGAGCAGGCCGACGGTCCAGAGCTTGCGGAACTCGGGCAGCGCGAAGATCGAGCGCGTCATGCGGCTACGCGCCCGTCGCGCGGCGCGCGGTGGAGCGGCCCGGCCCGGTCAGCAGGGCCGTTCATCGGGGCAATTCAAGTCGGTGTGAGCACGTGGATTACGCGACTGGCAAGCATCTCGCGCGTCTTGGCGCCATACGCGGCCATGTGCGGCGCGGCGGCATGCGCCTTGAGCGCATCGAGGCTCGCCCACTTCTCGATCACGACGAACGTGTCGGGGCCCCATTTGGTCTGGATCGGCAGCGCCGGATCCGCATCGACCGCGGCGCCGTACTCGATGCAACCCTGCTCGGCGCGCACCGCCGGAACGTTGGCGCGGAAGTGCTCGAGGACGGTTTCGCGCAGGCCAGGCTTGGCGGTGATGATCGCGATCACGTGGATCATGGGTCTCGCTCCTTGGGTGAGGGTTGTCGACGGCTGTATTCGTTTGATTCGTCGGCGCAGGGCGCTGCGCCGGTAGTTTAGATGCGTTTATGATCCCCACCGACCCATTGCTGCTGTGACCCATTGCCGCTGTGACCCCTTGCCGCTGTGACCCCTTGCCGCTGTGACCCCTTGCCGCTGTGACCCCTTGCCGCTGTGACCGCGGTACCTCTCACCGAACCTTCGAGCCGGGCCATGCGAACCTTCTCCATTCTGGTCGTGACGTGTCTGATCCTGCTGGGGTCCGTGATGCCATCGCACGTTGCGGGTCAATCGGCCGATCTCGAGCGGGCCCATGCGGCGCTGCAAGGCGGCGACGTCGATGCGCGGCGCAATGCGATCGTGCAGCTGGCCAAAGCCGGTTCTATGGCTGATGCGCCGGGGCTGCATCGTGCGCTGCGCGACGAAGACGAAATGGTGCGTGCCATGGCCGAGCAGGCGCTGTGGCTGATCTGGAGTCGCTCGAACGATCCCCGCGTGGATGAGCTGTTCGCCGACGGCCTGGAACTGATGAATGGCGGCCAACTGAAGAAGGCGATCGACGTGTTCTCGAAGATCATCGCCGCCAAGCCCGATTTCGCCGAAGGTTGGAACAAGCGCGCGACGCTCTACTACCTCGTCGGTGATCTGCAGCGATCGCTCGCCGACTGCGACGAGGTGATCAAGCGCAACCCGCAGCACTTCGGCGCGCTGTCGGGCTACGGCCAGATCTACGTGCAGATGGGCGAGCTGGACAAGGCGCTCGAGTATTTCCGCCGCGCACTCGAGGCCAACCCCAACATGCAGGGCGTTCGCGTGAACATCGACGGCATCGAGCGCCTGCTCAAAGAGAAAGCCAGACGATCGACCTGATCGGCCGGCATATCACACCGGACGGGCCGCTTCGAGTCCGACCGGCAATTCCCGAGGAGGATCCGATGCGAAGCAGTCTGTTGAAGTGGGCGTGCGCGGCGCTGCCGGCGATGCTTGCACTGGCAAGCGGCCTGGCGCACGCGCAGACCTATCCGAGCCGGCCGGTGACGATTCTGGTGGGCTTCGCGGCCGGCGGCATCACCGACATCGTCGCCCGCACCATGGCCGAGCGCATGAAAGACACGCTGGGCCAGAGCGTCGTCGTCGAGAACATTACCGGTGCGGCGGGAACCATCGCTGCAGGCAGGCTGTTCCGCTCCGCGCCCGACGGCTATACCGTGCTGATCGGGCAATGGTCGAGCCACGTCGGTGCCGGTGCGTTGTACAAGCTGCCGTTTCACATCGTCGACGACTTCACGCCGATCGCGCGGCTCACGATCGCGCCGCTGTGGATCATGGGGCGCAGCACGCTGCCTGCGAAAGACCTGCGCGAACTGGTCGCCTGGCTCAAGGCCAATCCCGACAAGGCTTCAGCGGCGACCACCGGCGTGGGCAGCGGCGCGCATCTGTGTCTGCTCGATTTCGCGATTCGCAGCGGCACCAAGTTTCCGCTGCTGCCCTATCGCGGCGCCGCGCCGATCATGCAGGACATGATGGGCAATCAGATCGACATCACCTGCATCGAGGCATCGCAGTCACTGGCGCACTATCGCTCCGGCAAACTCAAGGCGTTCGGCGTGGTGAGCGACAAGCGCTGGTTCATCACCCCCGAGGTGCCGACGGTGGAAGAGGGTGGAGTGGCCGGTGCGAGCATGCCGTTCTGGCACGGCATGTGGGCGCCCAAGGGCACGCCCGCGGATGCAATCGCCAAACTCAATGCCGCCGTGATCGCCGCCTTCGATGACCCGGCCGCGAAGAAGCGCTTCGCCGAACTGGGCCATGAAATTCCCGCGCGAGACCAGCTCACGCCCGAGGCGCTACGCGCGCATCACCAGGCCGAGGTCGACAAGTGGTGGCCGATCATGCGCGCGGCCAACATGAAAGCCGAGGGGCAGTAGTTCATTCACCGCATCGGTTGAGCGCCGCGGGCGAGGGGTGATCACCCGTGCCCGGCGGCGCGCTGAAGGGGCGATCGAAGGGCGATCGACCCTGCTCAGACCGCTGGCCCTGCGACCACCCCGGTCCCCGGCACCGGATAGCCGGCCGCCTTGCAGGTGTCGATGATGGCGCGATTGGTATCGAAGTACACCTGCCAGTAGTGTTCGTTCTTGGCGTACGGACGCACTGCGATCACCGGGCCGGTCGCGTTTACATCGAAAATTTCGACGTCGGGCGCGGGGCTGGCGAGGATGTTCGGCACCTTGGCGACAGCTTCCTTCAGACGGCGCACCGCGTCGGTCGCATCGACCGTGACATCGAGCTGCACGGTCCGGTCGACGCGACGGTTATGCGAGGCGGACAGATTCTGGATCGTGTCGGAGAAGATCTTGTTGTTGCCCACGAAGCTCACGACGTTGTCGCCGGTGAGGACGGTGGTGGAGAACAGCCCAAGCTCGGTGACCTTGCCTTCGATGCCACCGGCCTTGATCTCGTCGCCCACCTTGAACGGGCGCAGGATCAGCAGAAACGCACCAGCAGCGAAATTCGACAAGAGGCCGGCCCACGCCGCACCGATGGCCACGCCCGCTGCCGCGATCAACGCCGCGAACGAAGTGGTCTCGACGCCGAAATAACCCAGGATCGCCACCACCAGAATGATGGTGAGCGACACGTTGATCACCGACACCACGTAACGAATCAGCGTCGGATCGACCTTCTGGCGATCGAGGGCCGCGGACAGCAAACGTGTCGACAACCCGATCAGCCAGCGGCCCACCACCCACACCACGATCGCCCCCAGGATCTTCATGCCGAAGTTGGTGAAGTTCTCCGAGGCGACTTTCATGATTGCGTCGAAATTCATGTCTGTTCTCTCCTTTGTTGATGTTGGTGTCAGACGGGTGCGATCGCGCGGTGCAGGTCAACGGCCCGGGCTGGCCGGCGCGCCTTCCTGCTTCAACGGGTGGGCGCGCGCGAACGCATCGTGCTTCATGCAGGCGTCGGTGATGCGGCTGGCGATCGGGTAGGGGGTGAAGTCGCAGTTGAACAGCTTGCCGCCGATCACGTGCGTGGCCAAGCAGATGTCGGCGATGGTGATCTGCTCGCCGTGACAGTACGTAGCGGTACGCGCATCGTGCGCGAGGTTGACCTCGATCGCCTTCACGGCCTCGTACACCCAGTGCTGGATCCATTTGTTGCGGGTCGGTTCATCCAGCGCGAGGTCCTTCTCCAGATAGTTGCGGATGCGCGGCACCACCAGCGGATGCGCGTCGCAGGCGACGATCTGCGCCAGGCCGCGTACCCGCGCGCGATCGCGGATGTCACTGGGCAGCAGCGCGGGCTGCGGGGATTTCTCGTCGAGATATTCGAGAATCGCGAGCGACTGGAACAGCGTCGGGCCGTCACCGTCGATCAGCGCGGGCACGACGCTTTGCGGATTGACGCGCTTGTACGCGTCGGCGTGCTGGGCGCCGGTCAACAGATTGATCGACACCTCGTCGTAGGCGATGCCCTTCAGGTTGAGGGCGATGCGCACGCGAAAGGCGGCGAGTGAGCGCCAGAATCCGTACAGCTTCATGTTGTCTCCTCGTTTGTGACAAGCGACCCCAGGTCGGAGCGCGCTGTGTGGGACCTCCGATGCCACCGCTCGGATGCCGCGTCCAGTGGTGCGGCATCGCCGGCTGGCAAGGCGCGGCGATTATAATTTGCGCGCAACCCACCACGAGGAGACAGCCTTGAAGCAGATCAATGTCGGCATCATCGGCACCGGCTGGTGCGGCGGTATCCGCGCCGAGACCTGCGCGAAGAATCCGTTGGTCCGGGACATCCATATCGCCGAGACCCGCCCCGAACGGCTGGCCGAGATGGCCAAGGTCACCAGTGCCAAGACCGCCACCGCCGACTATCGCGATCTGCTCAAGCTCGCCGACGTCGACGCGATCATCGTCTCGGCCACGCCTGAGACCACCCACTACGCGATGGCCAAAGACGCGCTGCTGGCCGGCAAGCACGTGTTCCTGGAGAAGCCGATCGCCGTCACGCTCGACGAAGCCGACGAGCTGATCGCGCTGGCGCGCAAGAACAACCTCAAGTTCACCATCGGCTATTCGCAGCGCTTCAACTCGAAGTACGCCTACGTGCGCAAGTCGATCAAGGACGGCACGATCGGCAAGCCGGTGACCGCACTGGTATCGCGGCACATCTCGCGCAGCCTGGGCAAGAAGATCACCGGACGCACCAAGCTCTCGCCGGCGGCGATGGAATCCACGCACGATCTCGATTTCGTGTTGTGGTGTCTGGAGCCGGCCAAGCCGGTACGCGTGTACTCGCAGAACAACTACGGCGCGATGCGAGAAGCGAGCGGGGCCGATGTGCCCGATCAGCAGTGGACGATCGTGACCATGGACAGCGGCCTCACGCTGGTGGTGGGTGGTGGCTGGAGCCTGCCGCCGGGCTATCCGAACTTCTCCACCACCTGGATCGAGATGATCGGCACCGAAGGCGCGCTGATGGTCGACGACAGCCATCGCGACGTCGTGCTCAACACGATGAAAGACGGCATGCGCCTGCCGATGTCGACCATGCCCGGCGAGCGCGTCGATCACACCTACGCGGGTGCGATGGAGCCCGAGACGATCCACTTCCTGGAGGCGGTGGCGTGCGACCGGCCGGTGCTAGTCACCCCCGAACATGCGCGCATGGTGATGGAGGTGTACATCGCCGCCGATCTGTCGGCCGAGCGCAACGCGCCGGTGGATCTGCCGTTGCCGCGCGCGCGCAATCTGTCGGTTGCGGCCGGATAGCGAAGGACGTCCATGCCACGCAAGACACCGAAGCGCATCGGTCTGGCGATCATCGGCGCCGGCAGAGTCGGGCTGTTCAGGGGAGACGTCGCCACGCGCTTTCCGCAGGTCGACTGGATCGGCATCGCCGAGACCAACCCCGAACGCGCGAAGCTGGTGGCCGACAAGATCAAGGCCGACTTCGTCACCAGCGATTTTCGCGAGCTGGTGAATCGCCCGGAAGTCAACGCCGTGGTCGTGTCCACCGACGAGCATCTGCACGTCGAACCGATCCTCGCTTCGGTGGAACGCGGTCATGCGCTGATGATCGAGAAGCCGCTGGCCACCGATCTGGCCGATTCGGCGCGCGTGCTGGCCGCCATCCAGAAGGCGAACGTCGATGCGGTCGTCGGCTACACGCAGCGCTTTCGCCGCCGCTGGATCGCCGCGAAGGAGAAGGTGCGCACCAACGCGCTCGGCGATGTGACGATGGTGACCTCACGCGCTTTCATGAACCGGCTGGTGGCGATCGACAACTACAAGCGCACCAAGAATCCGGCCGAGATCTCGCCGATGGTGATCTCGGGCACGCACGCGCTCGATGTCGTGATGTGGATGATGGAGGCGAAGAAGCCGGCCGAGGTGTACGCACGCTCGGTCGACAAGACGCTCGGGGCCAGTTGGAAGGGCATCGACGGCACCTCGGCGATGTTCACCTTCGAGGACGGTTCCATCTACAACGGCCTGATTTCCTGGGCGCTGCCGGTGGTGTGGCCTGGAGCGGTGTACAGCCTGGAAGTCGGCATCGTCGGCACCGAAGGTGTGCTCACGATCGATGACACGCATCGCGACATCGTGCTCGCGGTGAGTGCGCCGCAGGCCGAAGGCTACGCACCGGACAAATCGCGCCTCGTGGATTTCATGGGCAGCTATCCGCCAGGCGACATGGCCTTCGGCGAGTTGCACGGCCCGATGCGCGAGGAAACCAACTCGTGGTTGACGCGCATCTCGATGGCGGTGGCCACGCAGCACGCCACGGCGGCCGAGGCGCACAACCGCCTGATGCTCACCAAGGCGATCGATCTGTCGGCGCGACTGAAGCGGCCGGTAAAGCTGCCGATCAGCGCGGACGATCTGATGGCGCGCTGACGCCGTAGAAAAAATCGCGCTTACTGCCCCGACTCGATCAGCTCGGTGGCTCGCCCGGCAGCGGTGGATTTTTCGGCACCCAGATATTTCTCGAGCGTGCTTTGCAGCTGCTCCTTGCGGAACGGCTTGGCGAGGTAATCGGACATGCCGGCCGCGAGACAGCGCTCGCGATCGCCCTGCACCGCGTTTGCTGTCAGCGCCACAATCACCATCGGCGAGCGTTCGCCCGCGGATCGCTCCGCATCGCGGATCGCGGCGGTGGCCTCGAACCCGTCCATCTCTGGCATCTGGCAATCCATCAGGATCACGTCGTAGCGTGTTTGCCGCACCGCTTCGACCGCCTCGGCGCCGTTGCGGGCGATCTCCACCTCGATGCCGAGCTGTTTGAGCATCGAGGTCGCGACGGTGCGGTTGACCGGGTTGTCTTCGGCAAGCAGCACCTTGCCGCGCAGTTGCGCGTGCGGCGTCGCGATCGCATTGCTGTTGGCGGCCGGCGCGGCTTCGCCTTCGTCGAGCAGATCGCGCAGCACCCGCGCCAGTTCAGTGCGACGCACCGGCTTGTTGAGGTAGGCGAGGATGCCTGCTTCGCGCGCGAGCTTCGCGCCTTCGGAGGCCATCATCGAGCTCAGCATGATCAGCCGCGGCGGTTCGATGCGACGATCCGACTGGATCGCCTGCGCGAGCTCCAGCCCGCTCATGCCCGGCATCTTCATATCGACGACAGCGGCGTGATAGCGCGCCTCGGGCTTGGCTTCGCGCAACACCGCCAACGCCTGATTGCCGTCGGCAGCCGTTTCGGCCTGCATGCCCAGCGCAATCACCTGTCGGCGCACGATGTCGCGGTTGGTGGCGTTGTCGTCGACCACCAGCACTCTGCGCCCGGCAAGCTGGGCGTGGCTCTGCGGCCAGCGCTGCGTCGACTCCGTGGGGCGCAGCCGCGTGGTGAAGCGGAAGATCGAGCCGCGGCCCGGCGTGCTGTCGACTTCGATCGCACCGCCCATCGCTTCGACGAGCTGCTTGGAGATCGCCAGACCCAGCCCGGTGCCGCCGTACTTGCGCGTGGTCGAGCTGTCGGCTTGCGAGAACGGTTGAAACAGCCGCGCCAGTGCGTCCTCGGTCATGCCTATCCCGGTGTCGAGGACGCCGAATCGAAGCAGGCAGCTGCCGTCGTCGCCCTGCGCTCCTTCATCGGCGCGTTGCACCGTGATGCGCACTTCGCCTGCAGCAGTGAACTTGATGGCGTTGCTCACCAGGTTGGTGAGGATCTGTCGCAATCGGCCCGGATCGCCCAGCGCGTTGATCGGCACGTCTTCCTCGATCTGGCACAGCAGCTCCAGCCCTTTGCCGTGCGCGCGCTCGGCGAGCAGCTCGGCCACGTCTTCCACCACGCCCCAGACATCGAACGGAATCGACTCGAGCTCGAGCTTGCCGGCCTCGATCTTGGAGAAATCGAGAATGTCGTTGATGATGCCCAGCAGCGCCTCGGCCGAGCGATGCGTCATCAGCGCGAAGCGGCGTTGCTCCTCGGAGAGCTGCGTGTCGAGCAGCAGTTCGGTCATGCCCAGCACCCCGTTCATCGGCGTGCGGATCTCGTGGCTCATGTTGGCCAGGAACTGCGACTTGGCGCGGCTCGCGGCCTCGGCGTGTTCCTGTGCGCGCTTGAGCGCGGTGACGTCGATGCGTGTGCCCACCGTGCCGCCGGCCGCGGTGCGGCGCTCGGTCACGTTGATATGGCGGCCATCGGCCAGCCGTTGCTCGCGCGTGCCGCGCGCGGCGAGATGCTCGGCCAGCCGCTCCTCGATCCACGCCTCTTCGCGTCCGATCGCCTCGAGCTGCTGGCCGCTCATGGCGCTGGTGCGGATGATGTCCGCGAAGTGCGCACCGGGCACCATGAGTTGGGACGAGCGTGGATAGAACTGCCGGTAGCGTTCGTTGCAGATGACCAGACGATCGTCCGCGTCGAACAGCACGAACCCCTCTTCGAGGGCATCAATGGCGGTCAGCAGACGCTGCTCGCTCTCGCGCGCAACCTGTTCGGCCTGACGACGTGCGGCCATCGAGGCCTGGATCCGCTGCTTCATGTCGGTGAGCGCGTTGAGCAGCACGCCGATTTCATCGTTGCTCCTCACCGCAATGTCCCGGTCGAACCGGCCCGCCGCGACATCCTGAGCGACCGCCGCGGCGCTGCGCAGCGCGTGCAGCACCGAGCGCGCAACCAGCAGCGTGAATCCCAGCAGCACGAACGCGAGCGCGAGCGCTCCGGCCAGGACGATGGTGCGGCCCTTGCTGCGCTCGGCGGCGGCCGCCTCGGCAAACGCGCCGGCGTCGCGCTCCATGGCGGGCAGCAGCCGGGCTAGCGGTTTGACCACCGCGGTGTGGACGCCGGGCCACTCGTCTTCGAGCACCTTTTCCAGGCGTTTGCGATCGTTGCTCGCGTACGCGACGGCCAAGCCATCGAGAACCGTGCGCAGCATCGGCAGCCCGCTATCGATCTGGCTGACCAGTTCGGCGATCTCAGCGGTCACCGGACGCGATTGGGTGGCCTCACGGAATGCCCGCCACGCTTGCTGGATCTTCGTGTCGGCTTCGGCCAGATGGTCTCGCGAACCCTGTACCGGCAAGTGCTCGAGCAACACCGCCGCGACGCGAAATCGAATCTCGCGCAATGGGGTATCCATCGCCTGCAGCGCGAGCACCGGTTGCAGCCCGTGCGTGTACAGACGCTGGAAGCCGGCGTCGCTCTTGCGGCTTTCCCAGGCGGCGATACCCGCGAGCGCCAGCACCGTGGCGGCCGCCACGATTGCCAACAGCGCCAGTCTTGCGCGCACGGAGATCATGGTGAGTATCGGCTCGCGAGGATGGCGTGATCGTGGAGGGTGAGCCGCAAGGCGTTGCGCGCGCGGCCGCTATTCCACCGGCAACGCATTGGCCTTCCACTCGGGGATCCCGCCGCGGAACCAGTGCACGTTGCGGAACCCGGCGCTCACCGCGAGCTTCGAGGCCTTGTAGCTCTTCCAGCACTCACCGGCATTGCAGTAGAAGATCACCGCCGCGTTCTTGTCGCCGGGCAGCTTGGACAGATCGAACCGATCCTGGGCTGCATCGAAATCGGCGCGCTTGGCGCTCTTTTCGACGTAGGGAATATTGCTTGCGCCTTTGATGTGCGCTTCGGCGAACTCGGCCTTGGTGCGCGTGTCGACGATTAGCGCGCCGGTACCCGCCATGGTCTGCACCTGGTGTGCCGTGACGACTTTTGCGCCCGCAAGCGATTCGGGCGTGTGCTGGGCCATCGCCGCGGTGGCGATCACCATGCCCACGACAACCCCCAGGCCACGAGAAAAATTCCACATCGTTCGCACTTCGTTCCCTCCGCCGGCGCTGGGCGGCAACCCGGCGCGCCCCGACCGCGCCCGCGTTGCCTACCCATCGGAACTGTTATCGGCCCGACACTGCGCGCACGTGAGCGACGGCGCGGGCGAATTCGTCATCGGCCGGTGGATCAATGCCTTGGAACGTGATGGAACGCGACGATCGCGACGGATCGCCGTCAGGTGGAGGACGATTGCGGTTACGGCGCGCCGCGTTAGGGCGCAGCACTACTTCACTGCAGGTCGTGGCCTTAGTGCCCGAATACCTCGTAGTAACCCAGCCGTCGCTGCATCGGCGCGTCGTCGATCTGCAGCAGGAACGCCGGTTGTTTGCCCGACGCGTTGCGATGGCGGATGGTCGCGTGCGTCGGCGCTGCGAGTACGTCGTTCTCTTCCCATTGCAGCGACGTGCCGTCGATCTCCGATTCGCCCGCGCCTTCGAGCACGAGATAGCCGCACGATGCGGAGCGGCGCGGCAGGGTGAGCGTTTCGCCCGGGCGCAGCATGATCGCCGAGAAGCCCAGCACCGGCATGCACTCTTCGCCGGTCTCCGGATTGACGTAGGCGAGTTGCACGGCTTCATCGCGTGCGGTGTCGCGCGCGAGCTCGCCCAGCGCGGTGCGCACCTCGGCCCACGGATAGCGGAACTGCGGATAACGCCGCGCGATGCGCTCGAGCTTCGCGTAAGGCAGCAGGCCGGCGCGGCGATAGCGCGTCTGCGAGGAGTCGGGCTTGTCGGCGGGGCGTTGCGGCGGCCCTTCGATCGCATACGCCGCCTCCATCTTCACCACTAGCGGCGCGTCGAGCGCATCGAGCCACACCATCGGGCCGCTGCCGCGATGCTCGTGTTCGTGCCACAACAATGCAGGCGTGAGGAGGACGTCGCCGCGCGCCATCGGACAGCGCTCGCCTTCGACCGTGGTGAAGCCGCCGTCGCCTTCGAGAATCATGCGCACCGCGCTCGGGCTGTGGCGGTGATTCGGCGCCACCTCATTGGGCAGGATCAGCTGCAGCCCGAAAAAGATGCTCGCGGTGGCGAACGGCTCGCCTTCCAGTCCGGGGTTGGCGAGCATCAGCACGCGCCGCTCGGCGCGCTCGATCGGTGTGAGTTCGCCTGCGCGCAGCAGCAACGGCCGCAACGCGCGATACGACCACTTGTGCGGCACCGTGCGATGGATCGGCCGGTCGTAAGGCAGAATCGTGCGCATGCTCGGCCACAGCGGCTTCGCGTTCTGCGCCGCCACGGCGGCGACGTATTCGGGCGGCAGATCTTCAATGCGGCCGAGCGGGGCGTTCATGGCACGGTCTCCTGGTGGGTTCAGGCGTTCGCGGCGGCGGCCTGCTTGATCAGGTCAGACGCCATCAGTTCGGGCTCGATGCCTTCGGCCTCGTGGGCGTCGAAATTCAGTTCGATCTTGATGCCGTTGGGGTCGTACAGGAACAACTGGAACAGCGCCTGGTTGTTGGCGCGGCGCTGCGTGAACGCGACGTTGCGGCTTTTCAGGTGCGTGAGCATTTGCCGCAGCCCATCGGCGCGAAACGCGATGTGATCCACTGCCCCGGTGCCGGCGCCGGCGTTCTGCGAGGTGCGCCCGAGATACTGCTTCTGGATCTCGTTGGCATCGGCCGCACTCGGCCCGATATGAATCACATCGTTGCCGCCGGCGTCGTACATCCAGTGCACCGGGATGCCGAACTCAGGATGCGGGCCTTCCTTCAGGCCGAGCACATCGGCATACCAGTCGCGCGTGACCGCCATGTCATCGGCCGCGACGAGAAAGTGCTGAATGTGGCGGATCGCCATGGGCGCGTCTCCTCGGGTTGCTGGTTGGGGTTTCGTGCCACTTCGGTGCCCAACGTGGCGCTGCGCCTATTGCGGTTGTGGCGCTTCAACCACTGTCGCGCAGCGGCATGCGCTCGAATTTGATCTGGATCAAACACCGCCGGCGCGGAGCGGCCTCCCATCGCGATCCACCCTTCGCTGATCAGGGAGCGCCCAGCATGGAGTTCGGTCTGCAGTTCTTTCCCGACGTGACCCCCGAGCAGAAGGCCGCAGACCTCTATTGGGACGAGTGCCTGCGTCTGTGCGAGCACGTCGACGCGCTGGGCTACACCAACGTTCGCACGGTCGAGCACTATTTCATTTCGTACGGTGGCTATTCGCCCAATCCGCACATCTTTCTCGCCGCCGCCGCGCAACGGGCACGCAAGGCCCGCCTGATCACCGGTGCGGTGCTGCCGGCGTTCAACCATCCGCTCAAAATGGCGGGCGAGATCGGCATGCTCGATGCGATGTCGGGTGGCCGGCTCGAGTGTGGATTCGCGCGCGCGTTCCTGCCGCATGAGTTCGTGCGCTTCGGGGTGAGCATGGACGAAAGCCGTGCGCGCTTCGACGAAGGCATGGAGGCCGTGCGCCAATTGCTCGAGCACGACAATGTGTCGTTCGAGGGCAAATTCCACCGATTCGCGAATGTGCGCTCGTTGCCGCGGCCGGTGCAGCAGCCGCGTCCGCCGTTCTGGGTGGCGGCCATCAACACACCGGAGAGCTTCGAGAAGGCCGGCCGCATGGGCCACGCGATCATGGCGATCCCGATGGCGGGCGGACACATGAAAGAGCTGCTCGGCACGTATCGCAACGCCTGGCGCGCGGCGGGGCATCCGGGCAACGGTCGCGTGATGCTCGCATTCCACATGCTGTGCCACGAGGATGCGAACCAGGCGGTGCAGCTGGCGCGCGAGCCGCTCAATCGTTATCTCAAGTCGCTGGTGCGATCAGCCTCGGATTGGACCGAGGGCGCACGCTCGAAGGATTACCCCGGCTACGACAAGCTCATTGCCGCGCTCGACAAGGAAACATTCGAGAGCCAGGTGGCCAAGAGCGCGGCGTGGGTGGGTACGCCCGATTCGATCGCGCGGCAGATCGAAGCCTCGATCGAGCAGAGCGGCGGCTACGAGATCGCGTCGCTGCAGGTCAACTTCAACGACAT